>NZ_WOYF01000020.1 GCF_009800925.1 Budvicia diplopodorum
AAGGCGGCGGCGTAAACGGACTGGCACAGATAGGCGTGCATTATAATCAGGGCAACACCACGATGGGTCTGGACGCTTACAACTGGCGGGAAGACAGCGCCAGCGATAAGGGTCTGAATATGAACGTCAACGTGAGATTCTGATCGTAGTCATGCTGTAAAGTAAAAGGCGCATTAATTTGCGCCTTTTTTACATTCAGATTTCGGGTTGTTCACCGCTATTTAATAAACGAAAACACCAGCTTTCCTTTCTGAACTTCAATGTCTTTAGCCAGCTTTTGAGCCGTAGCTTCTAACGTGCCGTTCGCTGGGTTTAATACATAAACCGGCTGATCGTTAAAATAAACCTGTAGCGCTTTATTCAGCAACGGAATAAAGGTTTTTACGTTTTTTACATTACCCTGACTGGTAGTCAGATCGTAATCGCCCAGCTCTAAATCCCGTAGATAAATCGCCCCTTTAACCGGATCAAAGTCCGGGCGAGCGTTAATGGTCAGCTGTAGATTGGCATCTTGGTTACCCAGTAGAGACGAAATGGCAAAAATGGCGTTGCCGGTCAGGGTAATTTTGTTTGGCTGGTCCTGGCCAATTTTAGCGCTCAGGTTATTTAATTTTAAATCTGCGTTTACCAGACCGCTTAAGTTAAAGCTGCGCGAAACGTTTTGAGCATGGGTGTCTAAATAATTATTAATTGATTGTTCAGTCAACGAATACTGGGTCATTTGGTTACAGCCAAACATCAGACCAATAAAAGCGACGGCAAAAATACGGCAAATCAGATTGAGCATG
The DNA here is from genome assembly GCF_009800925.1 of Budvicia diplopodorum. Classification (GTDB taxonomy): domain Bacteria; phylum Pseudomonadota; class Gammaproteobacteria; order Enterobacterales; family Enterobacteriaceae; genus Budvicia; species Budvicia diplopodorum. Next base: position 789 of record NZ_WOYF01000020.1, read on the forward strand.
AAAACCTCAAAGGGTTAAGTAATAAAGCCAAGGCATATAGAGTAACAATCTATACGTTGGCGACGCAAATTCTATTGAAAATCAGGAAGGCAGCGCTTTTGGAGGAATCTCTCGAGGTGAAAACTGGCGGTGTAAAGCCATTGCCGTCGCCAGACCAATCACGCCGAGCAGGATCCAGGGCACCTGAGGTACGTTAAGCTGGTGGCCGATATCATACAGCCAACCGCCGCCGGTATAGCCAATGGCACCGCCAAAGGCCAAGCCTAGCTTACTGAACCCCATATAGCTGGCGCGGGCGTAAGGGTTAGCCAACGACGCACTCAGCGTTTCCCGTGCGGGTTCAGCAATAATCAGCCCCAGATAGAAAAAGAAAATCAGCGCCAGTACCGCCGGGAGTGAGGTAATAAAGCCCAACGGCATCAGGCTGAGCGTCATCAGTAATAGCCCCACAATCAGGCGTTGATCGAGGCGGAAGTGCTTCTCGCTCCAGCGGGCAATCGGGTAGAGCAGCGCAAGAGATAATACCGCCTGAATTAAGTACATCCAGCGGATGGTGGTTGGCGTACCGGAAACTTCATTAACCAGCAGGGGAAGCATGAGCATCACCTGTATCGACAAAATATAGTAGCCGGTCAGCATAAGAACATAGCGGCGGAAATGATTATCCTGAATGGCGGCTTTAATTCCGCTCATAATCGGGGTTCGTACGCAGGCGGATACGCGATAGGCAGGCAGTACAAACGCATTCAGCGCTGCGGCTAAGATAAAAAAAACCGAACCTGACCAGCAAACCCAGTGAAAATCGTACTGAAGCAACCAGCTTCCAAGCATTGCACCAATCACCACGCCGGCACTGTCTTGCATCATCAAAATAGAATAAAATCGGCTGCGCTCATGGGGGCGGGTAAGCTTAATCACTAACGCCACGCGCGGTGGATCAAACAGCGTTCCTCCAAAGGCAGAAAGGGCGCAGGAGAGCATTAGAATCCAAGGCTCATCGGCCATCGCCATGCAGGCAAAGCCAGCGGCGCGTAATAGCATGCCGGTGACGATCAGCGGCTTAGCGCCAAAACGGTCAGCCAGTGCGCCGCCAAAAATGCCTAGCCCCTGTTGAAGAAACTGGCGCAGGCCTAGCGCTAAACCGACTACTAGCGCCGCCCAACCAAGCTGGTCAACAAAGCGGATAGAAATCAGCGGGAAAACGATAAAAAAGCCAAGAACAACTAGCAGGTTATCTAATAATAGAAAATACTTACCTAAGTTTCTGACCCGCGATACCCGAGGCATAGTTTCACCGTAAGCGAAAGGATAAATAACAGAGGGAACTGGCCTGTTATTTTGAACTTAATTGCTGAATAACGATACTATTTTAGTAAACTATCTTTATCTTCGAATGCTAATAAGGAATTCCGGATGTTTGGTTATCGCTCTAATGTGCCTAAGGTATCATTAACAACGGAACGCCTTACTATTCGCCTTGCGAATGAACGGGATGCCTACCGTCTGGCCGATTATTACACCGAAAATCGGGATTTTCTTAAGCCTTGGGAACCGGTCAGGGATCAAAGCTATTGTTACCCGTCCGGCTGGCAAGTGCGTTTGAACACGATCGGTGAGCTACATAAACAGGGCCTCGCATACTACTTTTTGTTATTGGATCTTGAAGATAACGAGGTAATCGGCGTGGTCAATTTTAGTAACGTTTTGCGGGGCGACTTTCACGCCTGCTTTTTAGGCTACTCGTTGGGGCAAAAATGGCAGGGGCAAGGGCTGATGTATGAAGCGCTCAGGCCCGCACTGCGCTATATGCTTAACCAACAGCGGATGCACCGGATTATGGCTAACTATATGCCGCACAATCTGCGCAGTGGCAATTTGCTGGTGCGTTTAGGCTTTGAACGTGAAGGCTATGCTAAAGACTACCTGAGAATTGATGGCCATTGGCAGGATCACGTATTAATGGCGTTAACCAATTCTGACTGGAAACCAGCTATTTAAGGAACTCACTATGAAATATCAGTTAACCGATAAAGAAGCGCGGGTTATCGGCTGTATGCTGGAAAAAGAGGTGACAACGCCGGATCAGTATCCGCTGTCGCTCAATGGGCTGATGATTGCCTGTAACCAAAAAACCAGCCGTGAACCGGTAATGGAGCTGAATGAGAGTGAGATCCAGCAAACGTTAGATGGCCTGCAGAAAAAGCATCTGGTTCGCCACGCATCGGGTACCGGCGGTCGGGTAGTAAAATACGTTCATCGTTTCTGTAATACCGAGTTTGGCGATCTTAAACTGTCGTCGGCCGAGCTGGCGATTATTTGTCTGTTATTATTACGCGGCCCTCAGACTGCGGGTGAGTTAAGAACGCGTTCTAACCGTTTGCATGAGTTTTCTGATATCAATGAGGTTGAGCAGACGTTAGCCGAACTATCCATGCGGGAAGATGGGCCTTTTGTGGTTAAGCTTGCGCGGGAAGCGGGGCGTAGAGAAAGCCGTTTTGCTCATTTGTTAAGTGGTCCGGTAGATATCAACATGGTTGGCGAGTTGGCCGACGCTGAGGTAACGCTACGACAAAATAGCGAACTGGCTGAACAGGTGAAGTATCTGGAAGGCGAAATTGAGATTCTACAACAGCAGGTTGCTGAATTAACTGAGAAAGTCGATTTCCTGATGAGTTAAATCCTTGAGTGACAATGTCACATTTGGTTCTGCTTTCATACAGGCCTGACAAGGTTTTGAGCATAGCTTCAGGCTTTGACGTTCCGTCAGGCCAGAATATTATGATAAAAAACATTTTTATACTGGTTTAAACTGGTGATTATTTTGCTTATCCGTAAACTACGCATCAGTCAGCCATCGAGCGATCGCTCGATGCCATTTAAAATAAGAACAACGTAATTATATGAATTTATTAAGAGCGCTGGCTGCCGTCAGCTCCATGACGATGGTTTCCCGCATTTTAGGCTTTGCCCGCGATGCGATCGTTGCCCGTGCATTCGGCGCAGGTATGGCAACCGATGCCTTCTTTGTTGCTTTTAAGCTGCCCAATTTGCTGCGCCGGATATTTGCCGAGGGCGCGTTTTCTCAAGCATTTGTGCCGATTCTGGCGGAGTATAAAACCAAGCAGGGCGAAGAGGCGACCAAGATTTTTGTCGCTTATGTGTCCGGTTTGCTGACGTTGATATTAGCGCTGGTTACGCTGCTGGGCATTATTGCCGCGCCTTGGGTCATTATGATAACCGCTCCCGGATTTACCGATGAGCCCGATAAGTTCCTCCTGACCACCGACCTACTGCGTATTACCTTTCCGTATATTCTGCTTATCTCATTGGCATCATTAGCCGGTGCGATTCTTAATACCTGGAACCGTTTTTCCGTTCCTGCATTTGCCCCAACGCTGCTGAACGTCAGCATGATTGGCTTTGCGCTGTTTGCCGCGCCGTATTTTAACCCCCCGATTATCGCGATGGCGTGGGCGGTGGTGGTTGGCGGTATTCTGCAATTATTATATCAACTACCGCATTTGAAAAAGATTGGCATGCTGGTGTTGCCAAGAGTTAACGTGCGCGATAGCGGCGTATGGCGAGTGCTAAAGCAGATGGGGCCAGCGATTCTCGGTGTGTCCGTTAGTCAAATTTCGTTAATTATTAATACCATCTTTGCTTCCTTTCTACAGTCGGGTTCGGTCTCTTGGATGTACTACGCCGATCGCCTGATGGAGCTGCCTTCTGGCGTGCTTGGCGTGGCGTTAGGAACTATTTTATTGCCGTCATTGGCCAAAAGCTTTTCCAGCGGCGATACCAAGGAATATTCAAGCTTAATGGATTGGGGGCTTCGCCTTTGTTTCTTATTGGCGCTGCCTTGTTCCGTTGCGTTAGGCGTGCTGTCTGAGCCGTTGATTAAATCATTATTCCAGTACGGTGAATTTACTGCGTATGACTCGCTGATGACCCAGAGAGCGTTAATTGCCTATTCAATCGGGCTGATGGGGCTGATTTTAGTGAAGGTGCTGGCTCCGGGGTTCTATTCCCGTCAGGACATTAAAACGCCGGTAAAAATCGCGCTGTTCACGCTGTTTGCCACTCAAATGATGAATTTGGCCTTTATCGGCCCGCTAAAGCACGCCGGTCTGGCGCTGTCTATCGGCGTTGCGGCCTGTCTGAACGCCGCGCTGCTTTACTGGCAACTGCATAAACGCAACTATTTCCAGCCGAAAGCCGGGTGGGCTATCTTCCTGTTTAAACTGGCGGTTGCTCTGTTGGTTATGACGGCTGCGCTGGTGGGAATGATGCTGGTGATGCCCGCGTGGGATTCCGGCAGTATGCTGTTTAGAATTTTGCGCCTGCTGGCCGTGGTGATTATTGGCGTGGTTGCCTATTTTGGTACGCTTGGCGTTTTGGGGTTCCGGCCTAGAGATTTTGCCCGCCAATTGCAGAAGAGCCTTTAGGGATTCTAGTGATAAGGCCCGGAGCCCGATACGCTCAAAAACACCGCCCCTCGGCCGCCAGATAAAAGATAATATTTCGACATTGTTTTCGCGGACGAAACTTGCGCTGAAATCAAATTAAACCGCTTTGTCAGCAACTTAAGGCGCCATAAGGCGTAATGTTTGTCAGTTAAGCGTTTTCACACTATGTGGCCCTACCGTCGTCATCCCGGCGAACGCCGGGACCCAGATTTTTGCTAACAAACGGGTACTTGGCTTAACGACCTGACCTCGGTTTCCACCGGGGTGACGACGGGGAGGGGCCGATGATAATCACGCGGATTACCATTTCAAGCATACTGGCAGCCCTTAGCTGACTGGCATTAGCCATAAGGCGCCTTTACTTTTAGACATGGCGCAAAAAATTACATCCGCTCAACGGTCTCAATACCTAAGGTATCTAAACCCCGCTTTAGCGTTCTGGCGGTTAATGCCGCCAGCTGTAAACGGCTATGACGTATTGTCCAATCGTCATTGTTCAGAATCGGGCAATTTTCATAGAAGCCTGAGAACAAACCCGCTACGTCATAGAGGTAAGAACACATGGTATGCGGCGTGCCTTCACGGGCTACGGCATACAGCGTTTCTTCAAACTGGAGTAAGCGGGTTGCCAGCGCTTTCTCGCGTTCATCAACCAGATACAAATCGCCGCTTAAGCGGCTTTCATCAATGTCTGCACGTTTGAAAATAGACGCCACGCGAGTATAGGCATATTGCATATAAGGCGCGGTGTTGCCTTCCAGCGCGAGCATGTTATCCCAGTCAAAAATGTAGTCGGTGGTGCGGTTTTTAGACAGGTCGGCATATTTTACTGCGCCGATACCTACCGCATTGATGACGCGACGCAGTTCATCTTCCGGCATATCCGGGTTTTTATCCATAATCAACGCGTGCAGCTTACTATCGGCATTTTCAATGGCTTCGTCTAACAGGTCAGACAGCTTGATAGTGCCACCAGAACGGGTTTTGAACGGCTTACCGTCTTTACCCAGCATCATGCCGAACATGTGGTGTTCTAAGCTGACGGAGTCAGGAACATAACCCGCTTTATGCACAATAGCCCATGCCTGCATCAGGTGTTGATGCTGGCGAGAGTCGATATAGTAAAGTACCCGATCGGCTTTTAAGGTTTCATAACGATATTTAGCGCAGGCAATATCGGTGGTGGTATACAGGTAACCGCCATCATTTTTCTGAATGATAACGCCCATCGGTTCACCTTCTTTATTCTTGAATTCGTCAAGATAAACCACGGTTGCGCCGTCGCTTTGAACTGCCAGCCCTTTAGCTTTCAGATCGGCAACGATGCCAGGGAGCATTGAGTTATAGAGGCTTTCACCCATAACGTTGTTAACGGTTAAGGTCACGTTTAAACGCTTATAGGTCAGAATGTTTTGATGCATTGTGACATCAACCAGCTTACGCCACATGGCGCGACAATATTCATCGCCACCCTGAAGTTTTACTACGTAGTTACGGGCGCGTTCTGCAAAGGCGGGGTCTTGATCATAATGCTGTTTTGCGGAGCGATAGAAGACTTCAAGATCCGATAGCGACATATTGTCGGCATGCTCGTTTTCCATTTTCTCAAGATAGGCAATCAGCATACCGAACTGGGTTCCCCAGTCACCGACGTGGTTTGCACGAATAACGTGGTGGCCCAGAAACTCAAGCGTACGGACAACGGCATCGCCAATGATAGTTGAACGTAAATGACCCACGTGCATTTCTTTAGCAACGTTTGGCGCAGAATAGTCAACGACGATGGTTTGTTTCGGTGCCGGCGTTACGCCAAGTTTATCATCGGCCAGCGCTAGCTTCGTTTGTTCCGCTAGCCATTCCGCCGCCAGAAAAATATTAATAAAGCCGGGCCCGGCAATTTCTACTTTATTCGCAATCGGAGAAAGGTCTAGGTGAGTTAATACCTGCTCGGCCAGCTGGCGGGGAGGAAGACCGAGCTTTTTAGCCACGGACATAATGCCATTAGCCTGATAATCACCAAACTGGGACTTAGCAGACTGGCGAACCTGCGCTTCGCAATCTGAAGGTGCACCAGCAGCAATAAGTGCCTGAGTAATTTTATCTGATAGAAGAGCCTGTATATTCACCGGGTTACCTTAGTTACGATTTAATGTCTTTAGTATAAAACTCGATAACGAGTAGGGCTATGATACCGTTCAATTGGGGGTTATCTCACCCATTTTTTATATTGCGCAGCAAAACGGGAGGATGATACCCGATATCGGGCGCGTCGTCAGCTTTGCCGTAGATGAATGGGGTGGCTATATTGATACGAAAAAAGGCGTTATGAACGTTACGCGAGGGTATTTGAAGGTTGTTTAGAGTAAAAGCAGGGACAGAATCATGTTAAAGCACGGAAAGGATAGCGCATGACGCGGCTATTTATGAATGATGGCTTTTATTATACCGCAGGGAGATGTCCAACTCTTTATTGTCTAGTTCTGCGTCATCTTTCGATGAGAACATACACATAAACACGTTCAGGGCGATAGACAAAAACATCATGATTAAGAATGGAATACACAGAAATAGCGTACTCACCAGCGAAAGGGACGTACCGTTAACGTAAACGAAATAATAAAAGAATTTTAGCAGCGAGATGATAGGCAAAATGCACCAAAAACCAAATAGCAGTAGGTTAAACGTTTGGTTTAGCATCAGTGAGTTATGCATGCTATTGCTTGGTTTAAGCGGCGGAATAATGTGGGCTGCGCCTTTTTTACACTGCGACATTTGCCCCTCTAACTGCTCAATGTGCCGTTCCCAGCTTTTATGCCAGTGGTTGTTATTGAGGGTCGTGCGATACCAGGCATGAGAAATTGTAATACCCATAATGGATATCACCATTTCAATAAAATAGGTAATTAGGGTTGGCGTAGTAAAAAATATAATGCCGAAAAAGAAGGTAGATACAGTACTAAGGGCCAAAAAAAACATACACCGACGCCGATAAGAAAGAGCTTCCGACTTCTTCATATTGTGCGCATGTTTGAGTGACATTTTAGTCAAATGGCACACATCGTTACACTCATGTGTATTTTCCGATTTTAGCGTTGCATACTTACTGCTAGACATGTTCATCTATCATCCATTATAGATAACCTCGGCATACCTTACCTTAGTGAGGACTAATACTCAATCCTGATTGCACAATATTCCATGGCGCTTTTCAATAAATTATTACGGCTTATTTCTAACGATGTCATAATGTGAACAGCAACATGTTTTTGACTAAAAATAACTCATTTTTGTCACTTTTCGCGTAACGATTTTAGACATCGATACAGATAACATATTTATTGATGCGTATAGATATTGCGCAGTAAAGCTAAAATAAGTGGGTTGAAAATTGTACTGATGGCATATCAGTACAAATCGCTTTACTTAACTTTTTACTTAATGATGTTAACCCGAAAAAATGGCGTTTTGGTATACTTTATGTGCTCATTTGGGACCCTAGTTTACATGTGCAGATTTTATTCAATAAATTACTAGTGATGATAAGCTTACTGAATGAGAAATAGTTACATGATGAATGTCACTAAAGCCTTATTGTTAGTAGGAGTCAATTAGAGTGTTGTCATTTGAGAACGTTGCCGAATTAGATGATTTGCATCAAAGCTTGCCTGAGTTTGAAGCTAAGTTACTTGGTTTCATACAGCGGTTAGATTTATCTTTGGAACAAAGGGTTGCGGATCACATTTCAGTTCGTTGTTACCAACAATCCACGGCGAAACGCTGGAAAGACGGGCTGTTGCAGTGTGGTGAACTGATTTCAGAAAAGAATATTAACGGGCGGCCCATCTGCCTATTTAGCCTGAATCAACCGTTACGGGTTGGACCATGGCTGATTGACTGCGTCGAATTGCCTTACCCCGGAGATAAGCTTTATCCGCAAGAGGGATGGGAACACGTGGAGTGGGTGATACCGGAAACGCCGGAAAACTTCCATCAAACGGCATTAGCCCTTTTTTCCGATCGGATTTTACAGCTGCCCCAGCTGAAACTAAAATTCAGCAACCCACAGGGCGAAGGGGAGCAGCTAGCCAACCCAACGTTGGCCGCTACGCAAGACGGGATCACCATTAAGTTTCACCCGTACAGTATTCGAGAAATTATTAAATAAAGCAGCCGACAAGCGCTTAATCCGTGACGGGAAGATTGGCCACGGCCTTAGCCATCAGCGTTAGCGCCTTTTCTAATAAATCCCGGTGACAGGCAAAGTTCAGGCGCACAAACTGTGCGTTTCCGAAATCACTGCCGGGCGATAAACCAACGCCAGCCTGCTCAAAGAAGGCATGAGGATTAGCAACCTGTAACGCGCTGGCATCAATCCAGGCTAAATAGGTTGCTTCAATCGGCATTAACTTTAGCCCCGCAATAGCATTAATTCTTTCCATTACGATATCACGGTTTTCGCGCAGGTAATTCAGCTGCCCTTGTAACCATGCTTCACCATCGCGGTATGCTGCGGTAGCGGCTACGTAGGCTAAAACGTCCACGCTGGGAATAATACCCGCGCGCGCCTCGGTAAAACGATTTCGAAGCACGGCATTAGGTATAACGGCAATGGTCGCGCCTAATCCTGCAATGTTAAACGTTTTCGACGGAGCCATTAAGGTGATGGAGCGTTGCGCGGCGTCTTCGCTGAGGCTTGCGAACGGGATATGTTCTAACCCCTGCTCCAGAATCAGATCGCAATGGATTTCATCAGAACAAACAATCAGATTATGGCGCTGGGCGAAATCTAACTGCGTTAACAGCTCACTGCGGCGATAAACGGTACCGCCCGGGTTGTGCGGATTACACAGCATCAATAGCCGTTCCGTGCCGGAGAGCTGCTGTTCAGCAGCGTCAAGATCGAGTACCCAACGTTTATTCTGTAGCTTAACCGGCGCTGAGATTTGATGGCGATCGGCCGAACGGGCAGATTTCATAAACGGCGGATAAATAGGATGGGGAGCGATTGAACCCTGCTCTGGGGTGGTTAATGCCCGAATGCTCAAATTTAATCCGCACACCATGCCCGGCAGAAACACTAACCATTCGGGTTTTACTTCCCACTGATAGCGCTGCTTCATTCGCTGAATAAAAACGTCTTTCAGTTCAGGTGATGGAAAGCCATAGCCAAACACGCCGTGAGCAACCCGCTTTTGTAACGCATCGATTACAGCCGGAGGAGATTTGAAGTCACTATCCGCAACCCATAGTGGAATAATCTCTTTACCTTCGTATTTGTGCCACTTATCACTATCTGTGTGACGTCGCTCCACATACGGATCAAAATTAAGTGCCATAATAAACCTTCGATGCGCCTTTGATGGATGTAATTACCGGAGTGTAGACTACGTCAGATAGGCTCTCTTGCTCAAGAATTGTTTTGATTTAGGAGGGGAAATGCCGAAGCTGGAAATATGTTGTTATAACGCTGATTGTGCTCTTATCGCTGAACAGTCTGGCGCAGACCGTATTGAGCTGTGTTCCTCTAAGGCTGAGGGCGGAATAACGCCCAGCATTGGCACGTTAATCTGGGTTAAAAAACAGGTTTCTATTCCTATTCACCCAATTATTCGCCCACGGGGTGGGGATTTCTGCTATAGCAAAAGCGAGTTTGAAATTATCAAAAGCGATATAGCGCAAATCAAAGAGCTTGGTTTTCCCGGTATTGTGATTGGCGTTTTAAATGAAGATGGCCATATTGATTTAGATAAAATGCAGCAGGTAAGCGACGAAGCCCAAGGCCTATCCATTACCTTCCACCGGGCCTTCGATATGTGTGTAAATCCGCTGTTGGCGTTGAAACAGCTGACCGATATGGGCGTTGATCGCATCTTAACATCCGGCCAGCAGCAAACCGCAGAAGTAGGGTTACCGCTGATTAAACATCTGATTCAGCAAAGCCGGGGGCCGGTTATCATGCCGGGCGGCGGAATTCGCTTAACTAATCTGCATAAATTTATTGAGGCCGGCGTTAAGGAAATTCATACCTCCGCCGGGCATTCAACGCCTTCGGTGATGCGCTATTGCAAAGCCGGCGTGAACATGAATACCGATAGTGATACCGATGAGTTTTCGCAGTTTTGCGTTGACAGCGACATGGTGGCGGCAATCAAAGAAGTGTTTGCCCCCAGCGTGGTCAGGTTTCACCAGCGAATGAGCTAAAACGTTTATTCGCCAAGCGTTTATCACATGTGCAATACGAATGGAAAATAAAAAGCCGGATACCTGTTAACCCAGTATCCGGTTTTTTTTATGGGAAAGTTATTCTGGCAGGAATACCATTTGGGAAGGGCTGCCCACCGGCGTGAATCGGTTAGTAAAGGTAAGCTTTCCCGAATCTTTATCAATTGAGAACTGCACGATATGGTCGCTGCGTTGATTCATGGCGTAAAGAGAACCGCCGTCAGGAGAAATGACGATAGATCGGGTGTAGTCGCCGTGGACCCAGACGTTATCAATCAGCATTAAATCACCGCTTTGATCGATAGCGAACTGCGAAATGCTGTTGTGCAACCGGTTGGCAACGTACAGATAACGGTTATCTGCACTTAGAATAATGCCTGACGCGAAGCTGGTTCCTTTATAATTCAGCGGCAATGATGATAGCGTTTGTTGCTGAGTCAGTAAGCCTTTATCCTGATCGATCCGGTAAGATGTCAGGGTCGATGACTCTTCATTAATCAGGTAAAGATGATGGTTACTTGGGTGAAATACCCAGTGACGAGGGCCCGCACCCGGTGATGACGCTTCAATAAACGGCGGGTTATTCGCTGACAGAACGCCGGTTGACTCGTTAAACTTCCACTGGTAGATACGATTCAGGCCCAGATCGGTGGAATAGACAAATTTTCCACTTGGATCGCTGGCTATCATATGGGCATGAGGGCCTTTGCGATCGCCGAAAGCAAAGCTGCCTTCAACGGCACCCTTGGGTTGAGCCGCTCCGGGCTCGCCGGTACTTTGTTTGATCGACGCCGGTCTACCTAAACCCCCGTTACGATTAATCGGAAAGCTGGCAATCGAGCCACTAATATAGTTCGCGACCAGCAGGTATTTACCGTCCGGATGAATGGATAAATAGACCGGGCCTGCGCCCTGCGAGTCAATTTCATTTAGCTTAGTCAGCGAGCCATCTTGCTTATTGACGCTATAGGCAATTAACGAGCCGTGGCCGCTGTCACCGAAGTTAGCCACTTCGCTGGCAACATACAGATATTCGCCGTTGGTATCCAAAACCAACTGGGCTGCATTGGGTGCCGTGCTGACCACTTTGTCTTTGAATAAACTCCCATCTTTGGCACTGACGGACATCAAATAGACGCCTTCGCCATTGGGACTATAGGTCGCAACGTAGGCGAATCGGGTAGGCGTTGTTGGCTGTTGGTCGGCTAAGATAGAAAAGGATGAAAAGGCGGATAACCCTAAAATTATGCTTCTACATATTGTCGCTGATATTGAAAACTCCATTAGCTGTTGCTTCATATGATCTCCAATCGTAGTCATGAACCCGGCATCTAATACATCACTGTATTAATGGGAATAGGCTAAAACGTATTGTTTTAATATTGACTAATGATTGTCGGTGAAGGGATAAAAATCAAATCAGCAGGGTATAAAAGTGTATTAGGCTAATTAAAGCTGAAAAAATCCTGTACGGACGTGGTGGTCGTTTCCAGCATTCCCTGCTTTAAGTGCCCGACATATAGCAAAGGCTTAATCGGCGTTAGTGACGCAACGTCACCTTCACGCATATGAAGCAGATCGGCGGGGCTGACCCAAACCGGCGCTGAATCGGTAATCGGATATCCGGCGTATTTATAAGCTTCGAGTACAAATTGAGAGCAGAAGAAGGTGCCTTTGGCATCGTCGTCGGTACCAAGTTGAATTTTTGCTAACGTATTCAGGCAATAGTTTCGAAACGTCGATGAAAATGGGTTAAGGTCGCACACTTTTCGGGTCAGCATAAACGGCGCCATCAAGGCTACGCCATTATAGTTGTAGCGTATGCCGACCTTATCTTGTGAAAACTGCCGAATGGCTAAAGCATGTTCCGGCGTTAGGCCCGGATAGCGAAAGACGATCAATTTACTACTGTGCTGCATTGCTTGTTCAAGAGACACGATTTGTACACCGCTGCCAACGGCTTCGGCAACCCGATCGTCACCCAGATAAATTGCCGCATGGCTTACGCCGGAAATACTGAACAGGCGAATGCCCATAGAGGTGGGGCCAGCGGCCGATGACAGAATGATGTCGCCGGCATTCATAGACGACGCGGTAATTAGCTGGCTGCCGCCGTTGGGGTAAGAGTGAATACGCTGGAGCTGGATATCAACCGGCAGCAGGGCCGTTTTACCGTCGCTACCTTCCTGTATAGCGCTATTGCCTGAAACCTGCATGGTACAACCACTCAGCAGTACCAGAATGCCTGTCGCCAGCGCTATCAGTCGGAAGGTCCGTCCGTTCATGGTTAATCCCTTATACTCGTATGTTATTTCGATGCTATGGCTTTTTCGCCACAATGACGGCGCGCATTGGTGCTGGGTAGCCTTCTATAGTTTTAGTCGGATCCTGCGGGTCTAAAAACTCAGCCAATGATTCGCTGGTCATCCAGTCAGTTCTGCGCTGTTCTTCGGTGGTGGTCGGGCAAATATCCACAATGCGAATATCCACGAAGCCGCACTTTTCAAGCCAGTTAACTAACGCAGCCGCAGACGGAATAAAGTAAACGTTTCGCATTTGAGCATAGCGGTCACCGGGTACCAGAACCTGCTGAGCATCACCGTCGATGACTAGCGTTTCAAGAACCAGCTCACCCTCTGAAACCAGTTGGTTTTTAAGCTGATACAGATGATCCAACGGGGAGCGGCGATGATAAAGCACGCCCATTGAAAAAACGGTGTCAAAAGCCTGTAGTTCGGGAAGTTGCTCAATGCCGAGCGGTAAAACGTGGGCCCGCAAATCGCCGCCCAATAGCTTTCTTACCGCTTCAAACTGGCAAAGAAACAGCTGCATAGGGTCGATGCCAACCGCTAAATGCGCCCCGGCGCCAACCATTCGCCATAGATGATAACCACTACCACAGCCAACGTCGAGAATGGTTCGGCCTTCAAGATTGCTGATGTGGGGAACGACCCGTTCCCACTTCCAGTCGGAACGCCATTCGGTGTCGATATTAGTGCCGTATAGGCTGAAAGGGCCTTTACGCCACGGCATTAGATTACGAAGATGGGTTTCAATGCCTTTTCTCTGGCCTTCACTGAGCGCGGCATTGTCAACCGTAACGCTGTGTAATAAATCCACACTCTCTGGCGTCACGTCGGGCATATATTCAACGGCGTTAAACCATTGTTTAAATTTGCCGTGCAGTGAGTTTTTCTGCCATTCAGAAAGCTGTGGGGGCAGGGTGTTTAGCCAGTGGCTTAGCGGGCTTTTAGCTATCAGACGGTAAAAATCACCAAAATCGATCATCGGGTTACTCCGTCTTTTATTGCGATTAAAGAGCCGAAGTTAAAGCACTGGAACCAGATTTCAGCATGGTTGAAACCGGCATTATGCAGCCGGTTTTTATGGGTTTCAACCGTATCGGTACGCATGACGTTTTCCAGCATGCTGCGCTTTTGGCTTATCTCCAGCTCGCTATACCCATTAGCCCGTTTAAAGTCATGGTGCATATCAAACAGCAGCTCGCCGATTGGCCGATCGGCAAAGTTAAACTTTTCCGATAACACTAAAATGCCGCCGGGTAGCATACCTTTGCACACTTTATTGAGTAACAGCTGGCGGTCGTCTGGCTCAAGGAACTGAAGGGTAAAATTGAGTACTACCACCGAGGCTTTTTCTATTTCAATATCGCGAATATCGGCTTCAATAACCTGAACCGGCGTTTCCGCCCTGAAGGAGTCGATATGGCGGCGACAGCGTTCAACCATAGCCGGCGAGTTATCTACGGCGACAATACGACAATGCTCAACCTGAATATTGCGCCGCATAGAGAGGGTTGCAGCACCGAGCGAACAGCCGAGGTCGTAGAGCGTACTGTTTGGCTGAGCAAAACGTTCGGTTAACATCCCGATCATTGAAATAATGTTGGAATAGCCGGGCACTGAACGCTGGATCATGTCAGGGAAAACTTCAGCAACCTGTTCATCAAAGGTCCAGTCGCCAAGTTTGTTAATTGGGGCAGAAAATAGAGTGTCGCGATTTGACATAGCGATAGATATAAATAGGGCAAATGAAACAGGCGCGTAGTCTACCAGAGCAATAAAAAAAAGTCTGTAAAACCCCTCTTTTGGCAGACAAATTCATGGTTCTACCTGAATTGCGCCTATCTACAGCGGCTAATATAGAATAAAAACCTGTTCCCATGGTAAATAATAGATATTTGCAAAAATCATCATCACTAACGAAATGTAGGTGGCGCTCATACCGGAACGGCGCCAGCGCCAGTCGCGATGCTTTAAACCATGGTAATGGCACAAACGACCAACGAACAGCATGATGCCACTGGTATGAACCAGCCAAGCGTTAGCACCGTTCATTTCCATAATAACCATTAGAATGAGAGCAATAGGGATGTATTCCACCGCATTGCCGTGAATGCGGATAGCAATTTGCAGATCGTAAAAGCCACCGTCTCCGAAAGGAACCCGATACTGCGATCGCTGTTTTATGACATCCAAAGACAGCTTGAACAATAGTAGTGCACCCAGCACGGCATACAGTGCGCTAACCATTCTCTACCTCGCTAAATTTGATTTTCACCACAGAATAATAACGGGTAATAGCAAAAATTTTTACTATAAAATAGTAATAAATCTATTACTTCCTAATTTATAAAGTAAAAAATAGCTAAAATTTACAATTCATTAATATTGTTCAACATTTGTACTCCTTTATCAACGATAGCGGTGGCATTTAGATAAATAAAATTGTTTTATAGCCGGACAGTATTGGAATTAGAGGGTTTGAGTGCTGCTTTTTTATACGGTTAAGCATCAATTAGTGTGAAATACAGTGGTCGACTTGAACTTGCGCACTTATCGGCGGACATTATTTCCTTTATAATAGACCCCTTTTTGTCTGTCGAGGCGCTGATAGCCTTTCGGCCGATTAAACAACATTAATTACGTTACCAGCACTCAGAATAACCATTATGCCAATTTATGAATATCAATGTGGTGCATGCCACTATCGTTTGGATAAACTACAGAAGTTTGCTGATGCTCCTTTGGTTGATTGCCCCGAGTGTGGTCAGGCGGCGCTAAAGAAATTAATTTCCCCCGGAAGCTTTCAGCTAAAAGGCTCCGGCTGGTATGCGAGCGAAGCTCCAAAAACTTCTAAAAAAAATGCATCAGATAAATCATGTGCTGGATCGGCCTGTCAGGCAAATTGCCCGGGCGCAGCATCGGCTGAATAAAAGGATAGCGTTATGCGTACTCATTATTGTGGACAAATCAACACCTCTCACGTTGGGCAAGATGTAACTTTATGCGGTTGGGTCAACCGCCGCCGCGATCTCGGTGGTTTGATTTTTATTGATATGCGCGATCGTGAAGGCATCGTGCAGGTGTTTTTTGATCCTGACCACAAAGCGGCTTTTGAACAGGCTTCTGAGCTACGTAATGAGTTCTGCGTACAGATTACCGGCACCGTGCGTGCCCGCCCTGAAAGTCAGGTAAATAAAGATATGGCCACCGGCGGCGTTGAAATTTTTGCCGACCGGTTGAACATCATCAACCGCTCTGAGCCGTTGCCTCTTGACTCCAACCAGACCAATACTGAAGAACAACGCCTGAAATTCCGCTACTTGGACCTGCGCCGCCCGGAAATGGCCGATCGCCTAAAAACCCGTGCGCGCATTACCGCTTTTGTTCGCCGCTATATGGACAGCAACGGTTTCCTCGATATCGAAACGCCTATGTTAACCAAGGCTACGCCGGAAGGTGCCCGTGACTATTTAGTGCCAAGCCGGGTTCACAAAGGTAAATTCTACGCCTTGCCTCAGTCTCCTCAGCTGTTTAAGCAGCTACTGATGATGTCCGGTTTTGACCGTTATTATCAAATCGTAAAATGCTTCCGTGATGAAGACTTACGGGCCGATCGTCAGCCAGAATTTACCCAAATCGACGTTGAAACCTCGTTTATGAGTGCCGATCAGGTTCGCGCTATTATGGAAAAAATGGTGCGCGAACTGTGGAATGAAGTGAAGGGCGTTGAGCTGGGCGATTTCCCGGTGATGACCTTTGCTGAAGCCATGCGCCGCTATGGTTCCGACAAGCCCGATCTGCGCAACCCGATTGAATTGGTTGACGTGGCCGACTTGCTGAAAAACGTTGATTTCAACGTTTTCGCCGGGCCAGCTAACGATCCTAAAGGCCGGGTGGCGGCAATTTGCGTGCCGGGCGGCGCTCAGTTAACCCGTAAGCAAATTGATGAATACACCCAGTTTGTTTCTATTTATGGTGCAAAAGGTTTGGCATGGCTTAAGGTCAACGACCGTAAAGCCGGAATGGAAGGGGTTCAAAGCCCGGTGGCCAAGTTCCTTAGCCCTGAAGTGCTGGAAGCGATTTTGGATCGCACCCAAGCGCAGGACGGTGATATTTTACTGTTTGGCGCTGACAGCTTCAAAGTAGTTACCGACGCCATTGGTGCGCTGCGCTTAAAAGTGGGCCGCGACCTCAAGATTACCAAAGAGAATGCGTGGGCTCCGCTGTGGGTTGTTGACTTCCCGATGTTTGAAGACGACGGGGAAGGCGGTTTAACGGCGATGCACCACCCGTTCACTTCGCCAAAAGATATGACGCCAGCCCAGCTATTAGCCGATCCTGAAACCGCGATTGCCAATGCCTATGATATGGTGTTGAACGGCTATGAAGTTGGCGGTGGTTCGGTTCGTATTTATAGTAGCGAAATGCAACAGGCGGTATTCGGCATTCTTGGCATTACCGAACAGGAGCAGCGCGAGAAGTTTGGCTTCTTATTAGATGCTCTGAAGTATGGTACTCCGCCGCATGCCGGTATCGCTTTCGGCCTTGACCGCTTAGTGATGCTGATAACCGGTACCGATAATATACGTGACGTTATCGCATTTCCTAAAACAACGGCAGCGGCGTGTCTGATGACCGATGCGCCGAGTTTTGCTAATCAGGCTTCGCTTAACGAATTAGCGATCTGCGTTAATTTGCCTAAGTCTGAAAAGTAGGATGAAGCAATATAAGCATCCGGAATCTGCGCTGATTGTGATTTATAGCGTCAGTAGCGGTCGGGTGCTTATGCTACAGCGTAATGACGACCCTGACTTTTGGCAATCGGTAACCGGTAGCCTAGAAGACGGGGAGTCAGCGCAACAAACGGCGCTGCGTGAAGTCAAAGAAGAGACTGGGATTGATATCTTAGCCGAACGCTTAGTCTTGCAGGACTGCCAACGTAGCGTGGAGTTTGAAATATTCGCCCATTTTCGCCACCGTTATGCCCCAGATACCGCGTATAATTTAGAACACTGGTTCTGTTTAGCGTTACCGCAAGAGCGTAGTATCGTGCTCACTGAGCACCGGGCCTATCAGTGGCTGGATGTACAACAGGCTGCTCAACTGACAAAGTCATGGAGCAACCGGCAGGCGATTAAAGAATTTGTTATTTGTCATTAAGCCCATAGCGGCTTTCTAATGGAGATTTTTTATGGCAGGTCATAGTAAATGGGCCAATACCAAGCATCGCAAAGCGGCGCAGGACTCAAAACGTGGCAAAATTTTTACTAAAATTATTCGTGAGCTGGTTACCGCAGCCAAATTAGGCGGTGGCGATCCGGGTTCGAATCCGCGTTTACGTGCCGCTATCGATAAAGCGTTATCAAACAATATGACGCGGGATACGCTAAACCGTGCGGTTGCCCGCGGCGTTGGTGGTGATGAAGACACCAACATGGAAACCATTATTTACGAAGGCTATGGCCCCGGCGGCACTGCCGTCATGGTGGAATGCCTGAGCGATAACCGCAACCGTACCGTGTCTGAAGTGCGTCATGCGTTTACCAAAACCGGCGGCAACTTAGGTACTGACGGTTCTGTTTCTTATCTGTTCACCAAAAAAGGCGTAATCTCCTTTGCCGACGGTACCGATGAAGATGCGGTTATGGACGTGGCACTGGAAGCGGGAGCGGATGACGTTGTCACTTATGACGACGGTGCTATTGACGTTTACACTACGCCAGAAGCATTTGGTGACGTTAAAGACGCATTAGATGCGGCCGGGCTGGTGTCTATTGGCGCTGAAGTCTCGCTTATTCCATCGACTAAAGCCGATCTGGATGAAGAATCAGCGCCTAAGCTACTGCGGCTGATTGATATGCTGGAAGATTCAGACGACGTTCAAGAGGTTTACCATAACGGTGAAATCTCTGATGAGGTCGCAGCTACCCTTTAATGACCATTATCCTTGGTATTGACCCCGGCTCGCGAATTACCGGTTACGGTGTGATTCGCCAGCTGGGGCGCAAGTTAGAGTATCTCGGCAGCGGCTGTATCCGTACCGCTGTCGACGATCTTCCTACCCGACTTAAGCTGGTATATGCCGGCGTCAGCGAAATTATCACCCAGTTCCAGCCAGACTGTTTTGCTATCGAGCAGGTATTTATGGCGCGCAATGCGGATTCAGCCCTGAAGCTGGGTCAGGCGCGCGGCGCGGCCATCGTTGCCGCCGTAAATGCCGATTTACCGGTGTTTGAATATGCTGCCCGTCAGGTAAAACAAACCGTTGTTGGTACCGGTGCGGCAGACAAAGCACAGGTTCAGCACATGGTCCGTTCGCTGTTGAAGCTGGCGGCTAATCCGCAGGCTGATGCTGCGGATGCCTTAGCTATTGCGATTACGCATTGTCATATGAATCAGAATGCATTGAGAATGGGCAACGGTAGGTTAACGTTGGCACGCGGGCGGATGAGTTAGACTGGGTTTATAGATAAAATCATTTGGTTTGCACCCGTACCTGACCTTCGTCATTTTGGAACAGTATCTCTGCATCCGCACCTTACTTCCGTCATCCCGACGAAAGTCGGGATTCAGGTTTTAGCTAACAAATTAGCGTTTAGTTTTGGTTTCAGTATAAATTTCGCTCGCGTCGATAGCGTTAGAAAATAACCGTTTTCTGACGGATAAAGAGCGGTGACTTTGAACGATATTAGACCAATCTTAGGGCTATCACTAATTTTAACTGTTTATTTATACAGTTTTGTTGTGTAATACCCGTATAAAGATTGCTATGATATAGAATCACCGTGAGTGGGTATAAGGAGTCCGAATCGTGATTGGTCGTTTACGTGGAATTATTCTAGAAAAGCAGCCGCCTGAAGTGTTAATCGAAATTAACGGCGTGGGCTATGAAGTGTTTATGCCAATGAGCTGTTTTTATGAATTACCCGATCGGGGGCAAGAAGCGATTATCTTTACCCATTTTGTGGTGCGTGAAGACGCTCAGCTATTATATGGTTTTAATGACAAGCAAGAGCGGGCGCTGTTTCGCGAACTGATAAAAGTTAACGGCGTTGGCCCTAAGCTAGCTCTGGCGATCTTATCCGGCATGTCTGCACAGCAGTTTGTTCATGCCGTTGAGCAAGAACAGGTTAGTATTCTGGTTAAATTACCGGGCGTCGGTAAGAAAACTGCCGAGCGTTTGGTTGTTGAAATGAAAGACCGCTTCAAAGGCCTTAACGGCGATCTGTTCAATAATAATTCAGATTTACCACCGCTAAGCCCATCTAAGAGCGCCGACAATGACGCCGAAGCCGAAGCCGTTTCTGCGCTGGTTGCGCTGGGCTATAAGCCTCAGGAAGCCAGCCGATTAGTCAGCAAAGTGATGAAACCGGACACGGACTGTGAAACGCTCATTCGTGAAGCACTTCGTGCGGCACTTTAAGTTGAAAGAGATATAGCATGATTGAAGCTGACCGCTTAATTTCACCTGCAGCACAGTTTGAAGAAGAAGATCCTATCGATCGCGCGATGCGGCCGAAACTGCTTAGCGAATACGTGGGCCAGCCCCACGTACGTGAGCAAATGGAAATTTTTATTCAGGCGGCAAAAATGCGCGGTGATGCGCTCGATCATTTGCTTATCTTCGGGCCTCCAGGCCTAGGTAAAACCACGTTGGCTAACATTGTGGCTAACGAAATGGGCGTGAATTTACGCACCACGTCGGGTCCTGTATTAGAGAAAGCGGGCGATTTGGCGGCGATGCTGACCAATCTTGAACCCCATGACGTTCTGTTTATCGATGAAATTCATCGTCTTTCACCGGTGGTTGAAGAGATTCTCTATCCTGCCATGGAAGACTATCAGCTAGATATTATGATCGGTGAAGGGCCAGCGGCCCGTTCGATTAAGATAGATTTACCGCCCTTTACGCTGATAGGCGCAACCACCAGAGCGGGCTCATTGACTTCGCCTCTACGCGATCGTTTTGGCATCGTGCAGCGGCTTGAGTTCTATCAGGTTAAAGATCTGGAATATATCGTTGCCCGCAGCGCCCAGTGTTTAGGTCTGGATATGAGCGATGAAGGGGCCAACCATATTGCCCGTCGGGCCAGAGGTACGCCGCGTATCGCAAACCGTTTATTACGTCGGGTACGAGATTTTGCCGAGGTCCGGGCCAACGGCGCTATCTGTGGCGATGTGGCGACCCGCGCGTTAGACATGCTTGATGTCGACGCTGAAGGCTTCGACTTTATGGATCGAAAGCTGTTGCTGGCAATTATTGATAAGTTTATGGGCGGGCCGGTGGGGCTAGATAACCTGGCGGCGGCCATTGGCGAAGAACGAGAAACCATCGAAGACGTAATCGAACCTTATTTGATTCAACAGGGGTTTATTCAGCGTACGCCGAGAGGGCGAATGGCAACTCAGCATGCCTATAGGCACTTTGGGATTTCCAGAGAGCAGCCCGATAGCTAAAGGCACTCGAGATGGTAAGCGAAGTGCTTCATACTTGAAAATATGGCGCTTCGGCCGCTAGGGGAAACCAATATTCCGGCGTTAATGATGCGAATGGGTAAAGATAGATGAAACTTACGATAAAACTACATTGAGATACTTTGTGTAGCTTCTAAAACCGGACGTTTAAACAGTCCGGTTTTTTGCTAAATAAGAGTAGATTAATGCTTATTGATACAGGCTTAAATTCTCTTTTGCATAGGCTTCAAAATCAGTACAACCGCCGATATGAACCTGATCGATAAAGATTTGAGGTACGGTTTCTACCGGTTTACCGACGGTTTTTTCCAGATCGGCTTTGGTAATACCTTCTGCATGAATATCGATATAGTTGTAGCTGAAGTCTTCACGTTCTTGACTTAGTTTTTCTGCTAATTCTTTAGCGCGAACGCAGTAAGGACAGCCCGGGCGACCAAAAATAACTACAAACATGAATACTCCTTAACGGTTTAATTTCTTTTTGGCCTTTAGCCGTTGACCAATAACATAATAACGCTGGCGTTACTATGCCTTCCATCAGTAATAAAAAAAAGCAGGAATTACCTGTTAGTTTAATAATTATTATCTATCGGGTGTTAACCGCATATAATTTCGCAATAAATTCGTTTGAAAATATTTGTCTGAATCCTGAGGTTTTGCCAATGACACCAACTATCGAATTACTCTGTTCGCATCGTTCTATTCGCGCTTTTACTCCACAGGCTATCAGTGAGCCGCAGAGGGAAGCCATTATCCGGGCGGCTCAATCAACCTCCAGTTCTAGCTTTTTGCAGTGTACGTCGATTATTCGGGTGACCGATCACAATATACGTCAAGCGTTGGTGGAAGCCAGCGGAGGGCAGCAGTATGTGGCTCAGGCTGCTGAATTTTGGGTGTTTTGCGCAGACTTTCACCGCAGTAAAGAGATTTGCCCCGATGCAGAGCTCGGCTATGCTGAACAGCTACTGCTTGGGGCGGTGGATACCGCGATGATGGCACAAAATGCATTAACGGCGGCTGAATCATTAGGGTTGGGTGGTGTATATATTGGCGGTTTAAGAAATCATATCGGTGCGGTGACGGAGTTGCTGAAATTGCCCGACCACGTTTTACCCTTATTTGGTTTATGTTTAGGCTATCCGGCTCAAAATCCGGAGCTAAAACCGAGATTACCTGCGGGCATTCTTGTACATGAAAATAGTTACCAACCGCTAAACCGGGCATTGTTGGCCGAGTACGATGCCCATATTGTTGCTTATTATCAAACTCGTACTGATAACCAGAAGCAGGTTAGCTGGAGCGATCAAATATCGGCAACGGTACGTAAAGAGAGTCGTCCGTTTATTTTGGCCTATTTACATAAGCAGGGTTGGGCAACCCGCTAGGTAATTTCGCGCTATTTAAACTGATTGTTGGTAGGCTGATATTCATAGCCTGCTTCAGACAGCTTGCGACAAAGCGCGTTGGCGTCAATATCATAGCTGCGGGCCAGATCGTTCAACGATGGGTACTGGTCTCTCAGTTTCATATTAACGATGCTAAGCAGTAGGTGAGGATCCATATTCTGAAAATGTTGTAAGGCCACATTTCTCTCCAGTTTCACATAAGAATTCATAATAACTTACCTCAATAGGTGCTAAATAAGGTAATATTCCGTATCCTATTGCACTTCCTTTTTGATCTACTGAGGGCATACCCCATGGAAACGCTGATAGTTCCTGACTTAGCCTTAATTCGTAGCTGGCTTGAGCAGTTGGGCGTGTCCTTCTTTGAATGCGACTCTTGCCAGGCGTTGCATTTACCGCATCTACAGAGCATTGACGGAATTTTTGATGCTAAAGTGGACCTGCTGGATAATGTGATTCTGTTTTCTGCCGTAGCGGAAATCCGTCCGGTTGCGTTAATTCCTCTGGTTGCCGATCTTAGCCAAATCAATGCCTCTTCGCTCACGATGAAAGTATTTATCGATATTCAGGATGATAACCTACCTAAAATGGTTATTTGTCAGTCTATAAGCGTTAGCGCGGGTATTACGCTTGAACAGTTCAGCCTATTGCTGCAAGAAGGCGAAGAGCAGACGACTCAGATCATTATGGAAGCCAAAGCTAACGATCTTCTGACCGTCAGTGATAACGACGGTGAAGAAGATATTCAGGTTATTGCACCGGTTGCTCATCGTCTGCACTAATTCATGTCCTTTTTTGATTCAATATGCTCTTTCAACCATAAGCCCCGGAGCCAACGCTGATGCAGTGCGATCTTCATGCCGCAGGGCTGTGCTATTCGTGCCGGTGGATTGATAAACCTTACCCACAGCAGCTTACCGACAAGCAGAATGATTTAGCCATGCTGATGGCTGGGCAAACGACTCAACATTCGTTGGCACCGGTTGGCAGTAGTGAATCGGCCTTTCGTAATAAAGCAAAAATGGTGGTCAGCGGCAGCGTTGAACGACCTGCGTTGGGGCTACCGGTAAAAGAGGGAACTGTCGTTGACCTGTGCGACTGCCCGCTTTATACGTCATCGATGATGCCAGCGTTTCCGATATTGAAAACCTTTATCGCCAAAGCGGGGTTAACGCCCTATAACGTTGAACGCCGAAGGGGCGAGCTGAAGTTTATTCTGTTAACTGAAAGCCGGATTAACGGTCGACTAATGCTGCGCTTTGTGCTGCGTTCAGAGGCCAAACTGGACCAACTCAGAACCGCCTTACCGTGGTTGCAATCTCAGTTACCTTTACTGTGCGTTATTTCTGCCAATATTCAACCGGTGCATATGGCGGTGCTGGAAGGCGATCGGGAGATTATTCTGACCCCCGACGAATCGTTAGAAGAGCATTTTAACCACATTCCGCTGTTTATCCGCCCGCGCAGTTTTTTCCAGACTAATCCTGAAGTGGCCGAGAAGCTTTATCAGACGGCAAGAGAGTGGGTGTCGACGCTAGACGTTAGCAGCATGTGGGATCTGTTCTGTGGCGTTGGCGGGTTTGGTTTGCACTGCGCGACGGCAAAGATTCCGACTATTTCATTGACCGGCATTGAAATCAGCGCAGAAGCCATTGAATGTGCGCAAAAGTCGGCGCAGTCTATCGGGCTAACCGATATTCACTTTGATGCACTGGATTCAACCCGGTTTGCTGAAAGTAAACTTGCCGTACCGGATTTGGTTTTGGTTAACCCGCCTCGCCGGGGTATTGGTGAGCAACTTTGCCGGTATCTGGCCGAGATGTCGCCAGCCTATATTATTTATTCAAGCTGTAACGCTCAAACCATGGCCAAAGACATACAGCGGCTGGCAGGGTACCAGATTATTAACACTCAACTGTTTGATATGTTTCCGCACACCGCTCATTACGAAGTACTGACGCTGTTAAAGCGCCAGTAATCACATCGACATTCTGGCTACGCTAAGCCTTGTAGGCTATGCCTTCAATTGCCAACAGTGCTTTTTTTACCGTCAGGCCACCGGAGTATCCGGTCAGCGAATTATCTTTTCCGAGCACTCGATGACAGGGCAGAATGATGGCAATAGGATTGCGGCCCACGGCACCGCCAACTGCGCGAACGGCCTTTGGGTTGTCTAATGCGGCTGCAATATCGCCATAGCTGATAACCTTGGCATAATTAATCGTGGTTAACTGCCGCCATACCTTTTTCTGAAACTCGGTCCCTTGCGGTGCACACGGGATAGCGCTAAAGCTGACTGGTTTACCCGCAAAGTAATCATCTAAGGTTTTAATCACAAGTTTAATGGTGGGGTGGTTGGCATTTTCTGACCAGCTATTGTTTGGCTGACGGTTTTCTACTTCATTCGGCAGCCATAGCTGGCGCAGGCCAACGTCATCGGCGACAAGCCTTAACTGGCCAACGGGGGAGCTATAAAGAAAGTGGTACACGATCAATATCCTTCTGCTCGGCAATAAAATCAGGACCGTCAGGATATCATTTGAACTGAAAATGGCATAAACCAAATTAAACCGCTTTGCCGACGGTTTCAGCACTCCGAAGAGTGCCTTTCACTCACCAAAAGATAAAGCCAATTTATTTCGCGACGCAGCCCCATAAATCGTACTCATCGGCGTTCTCAATGTTAACCTGAACAATATCACCCACCTTCAGCTTAGTTTCACCGTTAAGGTAAACAACGCCGTCAATTTCAGGCGCATCGGCCATACTGCGCCCAATTGCGCCTTCTTCATCCACTTCATCAATAATAACCTGATAGGTCAGGCCAATCTTATCCTGCAGCCGCTGGGCTGAAATTTTCTGCTGAAGCTGCATAAAACGATGGAATCGTTGTTCTTTAACCTCTTCAGGAACCTGATCGTCAAGTTCGTTGGCCGTAGCGCCTTCAACCGGGCTGTATTTGAAGCAGCCAACGCGATCCAGCTTCGCTTCGCTTAGGAAGTCTAGCAGCATGGTAAAGTCTTCTTCGGTTTCGCCCGGAAATCCAACAATAAAGGTTGAGCGCAGCGTCAGCTCGGGGCATATTTCTCTCCAGCGCTTAATGCGTTCCAGCGTGCGTTCTACAGAACCCGGGCGCTTCATCGCTTTCAGAATTTTCGGACTGGCGTGCTGGAGCGGAATATCCAGATAAGGCAGAATTTTACCTTCAGCCATTAACGGAATGACATCGTCAACGTGTGGATAAGGGTAAACATAGTGCAAACGAACCCAAATCCCCAACGCCGACAGCTGCTCACACAGGCTGACCATATCCGTTTTAACCGGTTGACCGTTCCAAAAGCCGGTACGATGTTTAATATCAACGCCGTAGGCTGAAGTGTCCTGAGAGATAACCAATAGCTCTTTTACGCCCGCTTCGGCTAAGCGTTTAGCCTCATCAAGCACTGAGCCAATAGGGCGGCTGTCAAGATCGCCACGCATGGACGGAATAATGCAGAAAGTACAACGATGATTGCAGCCTTCAGAGATTTTTAAGTAGGCGTAGTGCTTAGGGGTAAGCTTAATACCCTGAGCAGGAACCAAGCTGGTAAAGGGGTTATATTCCGGTTTCGGCGCATAGGTATGAACGTGTTTGAGTACCTGCTCATAGCTGTGCGGCCCGGTTATCTCCAGTACTTTTGGGTGTACTTCCCGAATCTGATTTTCTTTCGCGCCCAAACAGCCGGTCACAATCACTTTACCGTTTTCGTTTAGCGCTTCACCAATGGCTTCAAGGGACTCTTGCACTGCGCCCTCAATAAAACCGCAGGTATTTACGATGACGAGATCTGCGCCTTCGTAGCTTGACACTACCTGATAACCATCGGTGCGTAGCTCCGTCAAAATGCGCTCAGAATCCACCAGATTTTTTGGGCAGCCGAGCGAAACAAAGCCGATTGTTGGAGCTTGGGACGTAGTATTGGACATTACTTAAAACTCATTGATTTCGTCATACGGTAGAAGAGGGATTCTTCGGTGTTGATGACCGTTGGGAATTAGAGCGAATTCTACCGATCTTGAGGAGAAATTTATATAGCTATGTTAGGCGCTCTGGTGACAAACGACATCAACATTATCGTTCAGCCATTTCCACTCCATTAAATTTATACTCCTCTGAATATGAAAAATATCGCTAAATATTCTACTTTGCTGAGGGAGTAATAAAGAGAATGGATTGATATAATATTATCATTAAATAATTACCAATTATTATTAATTATAGAAATATATTTTTAATAATAAAATTCCTTGTGTCTTCGGAGAATGTTTATATTATCAACTTTGCATGATATAGAACAAGGTGGTTATATTATCGTCTGGATTTATTTTCATTGCATAATACAACATTCGATATGAATGACAGAGGAATAAGATAGATTCTTTAACAATGTATACCTAGGAGAGACTATGAAATTCACATCTAAAAGATGGTTGCTATTCCAGATTTTTATATTAAGTCTTTGTGCAATTGCTAATGTGCAGGCTGGCGTTAATAAAAAATCCACAGCAACCTGGAATATGCAGGGAATTAATGCTAGTTCGGAAAATAAATGGCAAACGGCCGTTAGGAGTTTAATTAATGGTCAGGGGCATGTTGATATTCTTGCTTTACAGGAGGTCGGAGCCCCACCTATATCAGCAGTGATTAATCCAAATCCGGTGCCCGTTGATAATGTAAACAATAGTCTTCAGCAGGTAAGTCAATATATTTGGAATTTGGGGACAGCAACTAGGCCCAATAATATTTATATTTATTTCCTGAGTACTGGGCTAAGCCGCGTAAATCTTGCTATTGCAACCACGCAAGCACCAAGCAGAATCCTGCTCTTTAGAAATCCGTCAACAGGACGGACAGCAAGAGATATTATGGGTATTCGATATGGTAACGATGATTATTACACTTATCATGCAGGAGCACATCCAAATAACGAAGCACCACAGGTAATAGCAGACATTCGAAACTATTACTCTAGACTGCCTCAGTCAACAAGTTACCAATGGATCGTAATGGGTGACTACAACCGGGCTTCGGCTAACTTCATACAGGCATTAACGACTTTAAGTCCTACTGTTGCCAGCAATGTAACCGTTATTAGTCAGGGTTCTGCCACCCATTCCGGGGGCGGTAATTTAGATTATGCTATTGTCGGCCAAATTGGTGCTCAATGGACTCCGGCAATTGTCGCAACGCTTTATCTTGCTCAACTTGCCGGTTACGTTATGGCTTCCGATCACGCACCTGTTTTATTTTACAACAAACATTAATTAATATTTATAATCGAGGAAAATAATATGAACAAATATTTATATTACGTTACAGCAACTATTGTCTTTTTATTAACTGGTTTTACTCATAGCTCTTATGCTGAGGATGCAGAAAATGAGATAGCCTCTATATATAACATCCAAACAGGTCAAAATATAACCGTTATTAACGGTTCGGAGGGCGGTGTATTTACTTATAGTGCTTATGACTATAGGGCGGCAGAAAATTCAAGTGCCCAGAACTTTACATTGTCATATATAGGTCTTGATAACGGAACGGCAGCATTAATATTCAAAAATAAAAGCTCTATGCAATGTTTAGCTTCTGGCGTTCTTGAAGAAGTGTATGGAGACGTGGTCGTTCAACGTGATTGTGGTGGAAGTGAAACTCATTGGAATATGGTATACACATCCACTGGGGCGGTACAATTAAAAAATCTAAGGACACAAAAATGTATGTATATAAGCAGTTTGAGCCAAAGCTGGTCTCGCTTGGGGCTTAAAGCGTGTTCATCCCAGGGGCAGAGTGCTTTAAAAGATACTTTATGGGTTGTAACTGCGCGTAATGCTAATGCGATGATAAATTAAGATACTCATTATATAGGGAAGATTAGGTAGTCTTACTCGCAAATATAATTGCCCACTTCTAATGTGGGCAATTATATTTGCGAGTAAAAGATTGGGGGGGTAGTGTTTAATTAACTTAATGAGTGGTAAGGGCTGCTGCTATGACAATGCGGTGATGGAAGGTTTTTATCACACGTTAAAAATAGCGCTGATACAGGGAAAGATATTTATTACCTGAGCAGAAGCAATGAATTTAATATTCAATTATATAGCGGTGTTCTATAGTCGCCGTCGCAAACATTCAACGTTGGTCTATTTGTCTCCGGTTGATTATAAGGCGGCAGCATAATTAGGTAGAATTAATTTCAGGGACAGATCGGCATTTCATTTTTCCATATTACACAACTTGCTATTTCTGGTTATGTGGGATAATAGCAGGTATGCCTTTTTAAGATTAAAAGCAATTTATCATTAATTATTAAATAGCATCGCAGTAATATTATTTATAAAGTCAACGTATAACATGCATCATAAATATGTAGGGATGTTGGGAGCTATAAACTCCCAATATGAGGCTTGAATGTCAGGAAATAGTGATGGCCTATTTTATATTAAGCCTATCAATCAGTGTTTGTATTCCAAGAGTATTAATAATATTAAGAATAAGAAGAGATAAAATAAAAACAACAATAACGGTAACAACGGCAATCAGTAGATTACTCTTGTTCACCACTCCTAAAATCTTAGAGCCTATGTGAACATTGTCTTGGTGATGAATGCTATCGTCACTCTGGTATCTCATATCATTATTAATATCGTCATCTTCGCCACTAAAGATGTAGCCCATATTTCTTTTGGTTTTGATCAAATGTTCGATAGACAAATTTTTCATAACCCTTCTAATTTTATGGGTTAGTTGAACCACATTCTCATCATTACCCTCAGTAACCCCCCATATCACCTCAGATATTTCCTGTTTAGTTACTACTCTCCCTCTATTATCAATTAATAGTTTTAAGAGTTTCATTTCCATCTCAGACAGATATACTGAGAAATCACCTTTCCGAAGGAAGTAACTCTCAAAATCAAATACTACACCTTCTATTATTATCCTGTTATTCATTATACACCTCCATATTTACATTGATGATACTGGCATATCGTATTTTCCTCTGAATTACACTCAATGCAGACAATAACAACGGTACATCAAAATAACTATTACTTATCAGGATAACGCTAATGGATTAACAATCATAATAAAAAATCTCATTTAAACACGCAATGGATGCAATAAATCTTTAATAATTATTATATTTTATTAATTATAATTATCTTTTTGCTTGGAGCTAACCAAATCATTATATTTAGAATAATGATTTTGCGTTGGTTAAATATTAATTCTGGGAGTTATATAAACCTTGGTTATTAATCCGCAGAGAATCTATAAGAGTAATTTTATAGATGAAAATGGGCGTTCTTATTATTCATTAATGATACTGGTTATATATTAACTAAGATCATACTATTAAAGGGAATAGGGTTATGAGCTATAATTTTAGCAATCTTGTTTTTGAGGGCGGTGGCGTGAAGAGCGTCGCTTATTTAGGCGCATTTGAAGTGCTTACTAAACGAGGAATAATAAACAATATCATTAGAACCGGAGGGACATCCTCCGGGGCTCTATGGGCGACGATTATTAGCTTAGGCTATACGTTAGAAGAAGCCGAAAAGATATTATGGGATCTGGATTTCAGCGAATTTATGGATGATACATGGGGTGTTGTCAGGGATACCAATAGGCTATTGAGTAAATTTGGCTGGTATCAGGGAGAATATCTCAGAAGCTGGATTGGTGATTTAATTGGTCGAAAAACTGGGAACAGTGAAGCTACTTTCTATGATATGGATATTATGAAGAAAGAGAAGGGATTCAAATTGCTTTATCTCATTGGCACTAATTTATCGACATCCTCTCAAGAAATATTCTCGGCTGAGCATACGCCACAAATGATCGTTGCCGATGCAATGAGGATCTCAATGTCAATTCCACTATTTTTTGTTCCGATCAATAGCCAACGTGGAGACGTATATATTGATGGCGGCGTGGTGAATAATTATCCCATCAAACTATTCGATAGCAGGAGATATATATATACCACCTGCCGATTACCCAAGAGATTTACTTCCAATAGCATATATAATGAGGAGACGCTGGGTTTCAGGCTAGATACGAAAGAAGAAATTTCTAATTTCAGGAACAACATCAATGAGCATGCAAAAATTAATAATATTATTGATTATGCGCAGGCGCTTGTTCATACGGTTCTTGATGCTCAGGAATTAAGCCATGCTTTAAGCGATGATAAGCAAAGAACCATTTATATCGATACTCTGGACGTCAAAACGACAGATTTTCATCTGACTGACGAGAATAAGATAGCGTTGGTTAAATCGGGGCGTGAGTGTACGGAAGACTATTTCCGTTGGTATGACCGTAAAATAAGATAATCGATATTCTTTCGAAGTATTAGGTTCAGGTCGGTAGGGTGCAGGAACACAGTTTTGATTAGAGTAAAAAATAACGGCAGACCGATTTCTATTCGGCTGCCGTTAAGCATTGTTAATTTACTTCAGATTACTCAACAATTGAGCCGTCAGGGCGGGCCAGTTCTCTGCGTTCTCTTCTGCGGCGAATCATCATTGGAATCGCTAGCTGCACTAAAATAAGCGCCAGCCAGATAATCCAGCCTGCGAATTTCAAAATGGTATAGAACGAAAAGGTTGATGCGCCAAAGCCTTCAACGGGCTTAATGGATACGATGTTTTTAAACATATTCACCATATTGAAGCGCCATCCGTAATAGACAATGCGCGACATTTGATTTGCATCGTTGGCAGACTGGGCCTGAGCCTGAATATCGGCACTGTTAAATTTGAAGTACCACGGAACGCTCCAGCCAGTATCTTCGTTACGGTATACCATGATCTTCTTATTCACGTCGCTGGTATAAATATAGTAAACGTCACGGGTTGGGCCATCGGCCGGATTATCGGCAGAAATAGGGCCGTCGTTATCAACGCGTTTTACTTCAGAACCGGTTATTTTGACAATATCTGTTGATGGTAAATAGTACAAACACAGCATGGCCGTGCCGATAGCAAAACACAGGATGTAGCCGATAAAAATCTTTTTCATTAATGACATAGGAATCCACTTATCATGACGGTTTAGGGTGGCTTATGCTGAATAATGCATCCAATCATTGTATGTCATTGTTGTATCACATGCATGGGGAAAAATGAACGTGCAGGAATTTAAGACAATAAAAAGCCCGATAAGCATGAAACGTAAATAAGGGCTTATCGGGCCAACCTCAATGAGGGAGTTCTAAAGTAAAGCAGTGGCACTAATTAAGACGCTGACGGTGATAAATAGTTCATCTCAAATATAATAAATTTGAAAAAAATCTATAACCAGCTAATTAACAATAAATTTTTATAAAAATTCAGGCCAAATAATAACGATCAGTGAACCTGCTAGGGTCAGTAACACGTTGGCGATGGCATAAGTCCCTGCATATCCTAACGCCGGAATGTTACTGCGCGAGGCATCGCTGATAATCTCCATGGCCGGAGCACAGGTACGGGCGCCCATAATGGCTCCGAATAGCAATGCACGGTTCATGCGCAGTACATAAGCGCCAAACAGATAACAAATCACTACCGGCGCTAAGCTGACGATCAATCCGGCAATCAAAATCTGACCGCCAACCAGCCCCAGATTATGGCTAATTCCGCTACCGGCACTCAGACCGACACCGGCCATAAATACCATTAGACCAAACTCTTTAACCATATTTAGCGCACCCTGAGGGATGTAGCCGAAAGTCGGGTGGTTGGCCCGCATAAAGCCCAGCATGATGCCTGAGAATAATAATCCGGCGGCATTACCGATACCAAATGAGAAATTACTGAACTGGAAGGTAATTTGGCCAATCATCAAACCTAGAATAAAGAAGGCGCAGAAGGCCAGCAGATCGGTAACCTGACTGTGAATGGAGATGAAACCAATGCGGTCGGCCACGCCTTTTACCCGATGCGCATCGCCGCTAATTTGCAGAACATCGCCTTTATTTAAAACGATATTGTCGTCAATCGGCATTTCAATCTGACTGCGAATGACCCGATTAAGGAAACAGCCGTGATCGGTCAGATTGATTTGGCTTAGGCGTTTTCCTACGGCATTATTGTTTTTAACCACAATCTCTTCGGTCACGATGCGGGTATCTAATAAATCACGCTCAAAAACCTCTTTGCCGTTGCGAAAGCTAGGATCTAAACGGGCGTGCGCATCAGGGTAACCAACCAGCGCGATTTCATCATTGATTTGCAATACCGCATCGCCATCGGGCGAGGCAATGATTCCGTTACGGCGGATACGCTCGATATAGCAGCCGGTCTGACGATAAATACCTAACTCACGCAGGTTTTTCCCCGCAGCCCAAGCCACCAGTTCAGAACCGACCCGATAGGCTCGGATAACCGGAAGGTAGACTTTACGCTGGCTGTTATGATCTAAACCGCGCTCTCTGGCAATTTGTTGGGCACAGGTAGGAAGATCCTGGCGCTGTAGCTTAGGTAAATAGCGGGAGGCAAAAACCAGACTGACCAAACCAATCAAATAGGTTAATGCATAGCCCAGACTGAGGTGATCTTGAGCCGCGGCAAGCTGTTGAGCATTGTCCGTGGTGTGCCTTAACGCATCGCCTGCACCGACCAATACTGGCGTTGAAGTCATCGAGCCGGCTAGCATTCCTGCGGTCAGGCCGATATCCCATTTAAGGAATTTACCGATGCCAAGCGCGATGCACATTGCGCTACCAACTAGCACCAGTGCCAGCATCAAATAGTTTTTACCGTCTCGAAAGAAAATAGCAAAAAAGTTTGGCCCGGCTTCCACGCCAACGCAGAAAATAAATAGCATAAAGCCTAAGCTTAGCGCTTCAGTATTGAGCTCGAAATGCTGTTGACCAAGCAGTAGGGATACCACTAATACGCCGATGGAACTACCTAGCTGAATAGAACCTAACTTTATCTTTCCTAAGCATAAGCCTAATGCTAATACGACGAATAACAGGAGGATATAGTTACTGTTCAGTAGGCCGATAATATCAATATTCACAATGTTAACTTTACGGTTATCTGCGGTTGGTTGAGAAAAGAAGCAATGTTATATCACCACACATAAAAAGAGCCTTGCGTTAATGATCAAATCACGAAAGCAAGGCTTTTATATGCTGCTATTTTAAACGCTATTGTGGCCCGATTTATACTAAAATCTTCGGTTTTCTATTGGCCAATGGTAAAAAAATTTTGTTGTTATTTTCCATTATGTTAATCCGTCTGTTTCTTTATCAGGCTAAGAATAAACAAACAGCAGGAGCAAAGCACAACGGAAGGGCCCGCGGGCGTGTCATAGAAAGATGAGAAGGTTAACCCACCGGTTACGGCAATTATGCCAATTATCACTGCAAAACCAGCCATTTGTTCTGGCGTGCGGGAAAAGCGTCGGGCGGTGGCAGCCGGAATGATCAGCAATGACGTAATAATCAGCGCTCCGACAAATTTCATTGCCAGACCAATAGTGAGCGCCGTGACCAGCATCAGTAATAACCGTACCCGCTCGGGGTTTATGCCATCTACGTGAGCAAGCTCAGGGCTAACGGTTACTGACAGTAACGGGCGCCATTGCCACCAAAGCGTAAGTAATACGATTACTACACCGGCAGCAATCATCCACAGGTCGGTCATGGTGACAGACAGCAGATCGCCAAACAGGTAAGCCATCAGGTCAACTCTGACGTTAGACATCAGGCTGATGGTGACCAAGCCCAGCGAGAGTGAGCTATGGGCCAGAATACCGAGTAGGGTATCTACGGCAAACTGTGGGCGGCGTTCAAGCCATACCAATCCGATAGCTAAAAGCAGCGTAATAACGATAACCGCGTAAAAAGGATTGATGTTTAACAATAGTCCAAAGGCTACGCCCAACAGTGAGGAGTGGGCTAACGTATCGCCAAAATAGGACATTCGACGCCAGACAACAAACGACCCCAACGGACCGGCAGCTAACGCCAGTAAAACACCCGCCATCCACCCCGGAAATAACAGTTCAATCATGTTTATTGCCGCCTGAATTCTTAAGAATAATACGGCCTTTAAGGTCGTGCTGATGGTTATGATGATGGTGATAAACGGCCAGCTTTTGAGCTCCGCGTTGGCCAAACATCGCAATAAATTCCGGATGCTCTGAAACCGCCTCAGGGGCACCTGAGCAGCATATGTGCTGATTAAGGCAAAGCACTTCATCGGTTTTTGCCATCACTAAATGCAGGTCATGAGATACCATAAGAACCCCGCAGTTCAGCTCCGAACGTAGTTTCTCAATTAAATCATACAGCGCCAGCTGGCCGTTAATATCCACGCCTTGCGTAGGCTCATCGAGCACTAACAGCTGCGGGCGATTTAACAAAGCTCGGGCTAACAGCACTCGCTGGGTTTCACCGCCGGATAGCTTCTGCATCGGCATGTTTAGCAGATGCTTAGCCTGCACGCGGTTGAGGGCGGGAATGATATCCGCCTTCTTTACGCCGGGCCGAAGGCGCATAAAGCGATCGACGGTTAGCGGCAGCGTTGGGTCGAGGTGAAGTTTTTGTGGAACGTATCCGATGCGTAATCCTGCAGGATAGTTCATTTTTCCAGCGGAGGGCGTAACCAGGCCGAGTACCACGCGTACTAGCGTTGATTTCCCCGCGCCGTTCGGGCCGATCACTGTCAATATCTGCCCCGCGTTTAGCGTAAGCGAAACGTTAGACAGCACCTTGCGGCTACCGAAAACAACAGAGATATGTTCTAAACTAAGCAAACTGGACATATTCATTTTTCTTGCAGAATTTACGATATGTTATAATATAACATATCGATGACAATGACTATTATGATGAGGTTAAAATAAATGCAGCGTATCTCAAATGCTAAATGGCTAAACCGTGCGGTACTGGCAAGCACCTTTGTTATGGCTGGCATAGCAACTCAAGCTTCAGCGGCGGTTTTAACGACAACGAAACCTCTCGGGTTCATTGCTTCAGCAATTACTGACGGCATAATGCCTACTGAAGTTCTGCTTCCGGATGGCGCATCGCCGCATGATTATGCTCTTCGCCCGTCAGATGTCCAGCGTTTACGTTCTGCCGATTTGGTTATCTGGGTTGGCCCGGATATGGAAGCTTTTCTGACTAAACCACTGCAGCAAATCGATGAAAAGAAAAAAATAGCCCTATCTGAACTGAGTTCCGTCAAACCATTATTAAGCAAAGGAACGGAACAGGAAGAGCACGATGACCATTCTCAGCACGATCATGCTGACAGTGACGGACATGACCACGATCATGGTGATTACGATATGCACCTCTGGATGTCACCGGAGATTGCAAAGCGGTCAGCTATCGCTATTCATGACCAATTATTGGAACTTATGCCTCAAAATAAGGCCAAATTAGATGCTAATCTTCATCAGTTTGAGCAAGAACTCGAGCAAACAAAAGAAAAAGTTGTTAACATACTGCAGCCGTTGCACGGCAAAGGGTATTTTGTTTTTCACGACGCGTATGGTTATTTCGAAAAAGCCTTTGGCTTAAGCCAAGCAGGGCACTTTACCGTGAATCCAGAAATCCAGCCGGGAGCGCAACGTTTACACCAAATTAGAACACAGTTGGTTGAGCATAAAGCCGTTTGCGTTTTTGCTGAGCCACAATTCCAGCCAGCCGTAATCAATGCTGTCGCCCAAGGAACAGATGTACGTATCAGGACATTGGATCCGCTAGGCAGCAATATCGCGTTAGGTAAAGATAGCTATGTAAAGTTTCTAACTCAGCTATCCCAACAGTTTGCCGGCTGTCTGGAGTAACAGAACGAGGAATTTGAGTAGTGCTCCAAGTAGTTAGAACCATTGCGCTAAAGTATAACAATATGTCACGGGCCCAGCGGTTAACGTTTGGGGCCCTGTTGTTTCTTACATGGGCCATGTTGGTATGGCAGGCGGCCATTTACCAACCGCAGACCGAAGACACGATTCCCCCTATATCAACCACCACAACTACCTCAACCGTTGACGACAGCCAAACGGCCGATAACGCGGAGCCAATGGATCAGCCAACGCCGGATGACGATATTCCTAAAGACGAGCTGGATGAGAAAATCGGCGGTGAGGTTGTTCCTAACGAATATGTGGTTTCAAGCGGTGATACGCTAAGTTCTATTTTGACCCAGTTTGGCATTGATTCTTCGGACGTTTATTTGTTAACCAACAAAAATCCAGCGCTGGCTAACATAAAAATCGGGCAACAGCTGAGCTGGACGTTAAACGATGATGGCGATCTGCAAAGTTTCACCTGGGCGGTTTCCCGCCGTGAAACTCGGGTTTACCAGCGTAATGGTAATGCTTTTACTGAAACCATTAATACGTTAAAAGGCGAGTGGAAAAATAACGTCTTGACCGGAACGCTTGACGGAAGCTTTGTTTCCAGCGCCAGAGCTGCCGGGTTAACCAACAGTGAAATCCATGCGGTGACGAAAGCACTGCAATGGCAGCTTGATTTTCGTAAGTTACGTAAAGGCGATCGTTTTTCGGTGCTGCTTTCCAGAGAGGTTCTGGATGGAAAAAGCGAGCAGAGCCAGCTGATTGGCGTCAGAATGCAGAATTCGGGTAAAGACTATTACGCGATTCTTTCTAGCGACGGCAAATTCTACGATCGCGAAGGTTCCGGGCTGGCGAAAGGTTTCCTGCGCTATCCGACGCCAAAGCAATATAAGGTTTCTTCTCCGTTTAACCCTCGTCGATTACACCCGATTACCGGCCGCGTTGCACCTCACAAAGGCGTTGATTTCTCAATGCCGATTGGTTCGCCCGTTCTGGCCGTTGGCGATGGTGAAGTGGTGGTGGCTAAGTTCAGCGGCGCTGCGGGTAACTATGTCGCTATCCGTCATGGTCGCCAGTACAGCACCCGTTATATGCATTTGAATAAAATTTTAGTTAAGCAAGGTCAGAAGATTAAGCGCGGAGATCGCATCGCATTATCCGGTAATACCGGCCGTTCCACCGGCCCACATTTACATTTTGAACTGTGGGTGAACGACCAAGCGGTTAATCCATTGACCGCAACCCTGCCTCGTTCGGAAGGGCTGATTGGTAAAGATCGTTCAGATTATATGGCTCTGGCTAAAGAAGTGATTCCTCAACTTCATCTCTGATTGTTAAATAAAAACGCTACTGAGACAGTTTCTCGGTAGCGTTTTGTTTTTAAGCTAGCCGCTGACCAATTTTTTATTTAACTTAATTCGTTGACTACCCGATGGACACCGGATTACTGCTTTCTCTACCTAATGAGCTATGGCATGCAAAAACAAAAACGTGCAAACATCGAATTTATTCCCCAGTTTAAACGCGCTTTTTTTCTTCCCAAGTATTGGGGCGTATGGGCTGGCGTTGGCGTTATGCTGCTGCTGGCCTATGTTCCGGTTAAGATCCGAAACCCGGCGTTAAACGCCTTAGGTAGGTTTGCCGGGCGTTTTATTGGCAGTGCTAAGCGTCGGGCCAGAATAAACTTATATTACTGTTTTCCTGAAATGAGCGAGCAGCAGCGGGAAAAAATCATTGAGCAAATGTGGATCACCGCGATCCACTCAACCATGTTGATGGTAGAGCAAAGCGTACGCAGCCCTGAATTTCTCAAAAAGCGAGTTCGCTGGCACGGTGACGAACTGCTTGATGAGATTAGAGCATCTGGCCGCAACGTGATCTTTATGGTCCCTCACGGCTGGAGCGTTGATATTCCTGCCATGATGATGGCCGCCCGCGGTCAGCCGATGGCCGCTATGTTTCATCATCAGAAAAACGAGTTAGTTGACTGGATGTGGAATACCGTACGCCGTCGCTTTGGTGGTCGTATGCACGCCCGTCAGGATGGCATTAAACCGTTTATCAGCTCGGTTCGTCAGGGGTATTGGGGCTATTATCTACCCGATCAGGATCATGGCGCAGAGCACAGTGAGTTTGTTGATTTCTTCGCCACCTATAAAGCGACGTTACCGGCGGTAGGGCGTTTAATGAAAGTGTGCCATGCGGCCATTGTTCCTCTATTTCCGGTTTATCGGGCTGACGAAGGTATTCTGGATATTTACATCAACCCAGAAATGGACGATATCGCCGATGCGGATAACCACACCATTGCTCGCCGGATGAATGAAGAAGTTGAAAAACTGATTACCTCGAATCCTGAGCAGTATGTATGGGTGCTTAAGTTTCTTAAAACCCGAAAAGACGGTGATATTGAGCCCTATAAAAGAAAGGATCTCTGGCCCAACGATAAAGGGTAAGCCGGAACGTTCGGTAACGGTAGATAACAGAAAAGGGCCTCAACGGCCCTTTTTGGTTACTGACAAACCGCGACTTCGTCATCCCGGCGAAAGCCGGGACCCAGGTTTTAGCTAATAAATTAACGTTTGGCTCAAGGACAGACCCCGTTTTTCAACGGGGTGACGACGATTGGGGCGGTTTTTTTACCGACTATCAGCCAGCGATGCTCATCATTATTCCACCCGCAGGATACGACAGGTATTGGTGCTTCCTATCTGTGACATAACGTCACCCTGAGTCACAATGACCAAGTCTCCTGACATCAGAAACCCATTATCACGCAGTTGGTTAGTGGCCGTGGTTGCCGCCAGTAGGCCATCGCAGTCTCCGCTGAACTTCACCGGCGTAACGCCGCGGTAAAGGGCACAAAGGGTTAGCGTATGGTCGTGACGAGATAAGGCAAAAATCGGTAAACCGGAGCTGATTCTCGACATCATTAACGCCGTGCGGCCCGATTCTGTCATCGCAATAATGGCTTTGATGCCTTTCAGATGGTTTGCCGCATACATGGTCGACAGGGCAATGGTATCTTCGACATTGTCAAATTCGATATCAAGGCGGTGCTTAGACACATTTAAGCGCGGCATTTTTTCTGCACCGAGGCAAACGCCAGCCATGGCGGCAACGGTCTCGGCAGGATATTGACCGGCTGCGGTTTCAGCAGACAGCATAACGGCATCGGTACCATCGAGTACGGCGTTGGCTACGTCCATGACTTCTGCACGAGTTGGCATCGGATTAGTTATCATCGATTCCATCATTTGCGTAGCGGTAATCACGGTACGGTTGAGCTGGCGGGCGCGCAGAATCAGTTTTTTCTGCACCGCAACCAGCTCAGGATCGCCAATTTCTACGCCCAAATCGCCCCGGGCGACCATAATGGAATCAGACGCGAGAATGATGTCATCAATTGCCGCGTCGGTTGCTACGGCTTCAGCCCGTTCAACTTTAGCGACAATTTTTGCATTACAGCCAGCATCGCGCGCCAGTCGACGGGCATAATTTAGATCTTCGCCGGTACGCGGGAAGGAGATAGCTAAATAGTCAACGTTGATCTTAGCGGCGGTTAGAATGTCGGCCTTATCTTTTTCGGTTAGTGCTGCGGCCGAAAGGCCTCCGCCTAACTTGTTAATGCCTTTGTTGTTTGACAGCGGCCCGCCGACGGTGACTTCGGTAAAGACCTTCATGCCTTGGACTTCCAGCACTTTAAGCTGAACGCGGCCATCGTCTAATAACAGAATGTCGCCGGGAACCACGTCGGCAGGCAGGCCTTTATAATCTATGCCAACCTTTTCTTTATCACCGTCGCCAATAGATAAGTTAGCATCGAGCAGAAATTTGTCGCCAACGTTAAGGAATACTTTCCCTTCTTTAAAGGTTGAGACGCGAATTTTTGGACCTTGCAGATCGCCTAATATAGCGACATGTTTACCTAGTTTTGCTGAGATTTCTCGGACTTTGTTAGCGCGGAGTTGATGATCTTCTGGGGTACCGTGGGAGAAGTTTAAGCGGACTACGTTGGCTCCGGCAGCGATAATTTTTTCTAAATTATTGTCACGGTCAGTTGCCGGGCCTAACGTTGTAACAATCTTGGTTCTTCTAAGCCTTCTGGACATGTATAACTCCATTGAACATGATAAAGTTTTTATCCTTACAGTACTGAATTCCGGCGATGGCCGTGCCCCTATGCAGGGCATTAATTCCAACGCCGCTTCTTGCGTTTTACTATCAACATGGTGTTTTCTCTAGATAACCTACGCGTTATATGCGTTAAGCCCAAGAGAAACAAATGAAGTAAACGTAGATCTCTAAATTTCTTGGGGGATTTATACCACTATATAGCTAGGTTCTCAAATATGGTCTAATTTGATTGAACGTGCGGCGCTTATATTTTATCGAACCGCGATTCTTTCAGCGCGTCTTTTACCCGCTTTAAATTATTTCTGAATGAAGAACCGCTGTGCAGGGTAAAGCCCGTCGCCAACACATCGATCACCGTAAGTTGAGCCAATCGAGAAACCATTGGCATATAAATATCGGTATCTTCCGGTACGTCTAATAAAATAGAGAGATTGGCAACCTTAGCCAGCGGAGTACCCTGAGAGGTAATTGCAATCACGGTTGCGCCATTCTGGCGGGCAACTTCTGCCAGCTCAACCAGACTTTTAGTCCGGCCGCTGTGTGATATCAGAACCACCACATCCCCCTCATGAGAATTTATACAGCTCATGCGTTGCATAACCAGATCGTCAAAGTAGATAACCGGAATATTAAAGCGAAAGAATTTGTTCATCGCATCGTGTGCCACCACGGAAGAGGCCCCGCAGCCAAAAAAAGAGATCTTTTTAGCCGCGGTAAGCAAATTTACACACTGATTAATCGCTATAATATCAAGACTGTTTTTCGCCATATTCAGGCTGGCAACGGCTGATTCAAATATTTTGTAGGTAAACGCATCGGTGGTGTCGTTTTCATCTACGTTGCGGTTAACGTAGGGGGTTCCGTTTGCCAGACTTTGGGCTAATGCCAGCTTAAAATCGGGGAACCCTTTAGTATTTAAACGACGGCAAAACCGGTTAACGGTAGGCTCGCTAACGTTAGCTATTTTCGCTAAGGTAGCAATACTTGAATGGATAGCGGTTTGAGGAGCGGCCAGTATTGCATCGGCAACTTTTTGTTCGGATTTGCTTAATGATTCTCTAAAATTATGAATTCTTTCTAGCATATTTTAATCCCGCTACTCTTTGCCTATTGCATTCAAAGGTGAAATCGATACCCGATCTATGGAAATATACTACGGCATGACGGACCATGCAGTAAGAGAGAATAATTTTGTAGTTTTTTTTCATAATATTTGACTGACCTCTGATTTTTTTGCCTTTTGGTTGTGTTAGAGGAGAGATAATTGGTTAAATCCTGTTAATTTAATCAGTTAAACGTATTTAAATTGAATTTATTATTAAGTTTAGACCTTTTAATTGCGCCTGTTTACGGCGCGCAATTAAAGAGGTACATTACTTATGTAATAAAATTACATATTTTTCGAAGCCGTGTTTAACCACCGGGCAGGGCTTTGTGAGGAGATAGTTATGGTTGATGACTCAATAGCTCAGGCCTGTGATTTAGTTATTTTTGGTGCAAAAGGCGATTTAGCCCGCCGCAAGCTATTACCATCACTTTATCAGTTGGAAAAGGCCGGTCATATCCATCCGGACACGCGCATTCTTGGCGTTGGCCGCGCTGATTGGGATAAGGCTGAATATACGGCGGTTATCGAAAAAGCCCTCACGACCTTTATGAAAGAAGCCATTGTTCCTGAAGTGTGGCAAAAGCTCAGCAGCCGTTTAGATTTCTGCAATCTGGACGTCAATGACAGCGCATCATTTAAGCAGCTTGGTGAAATGCTGGATCAGGAAAATCGCGCGACAATCAACTATTTTGCTATGCCGCCAAGCACCTTTGGCGCGATTTGCCGTGGTTTAGGCGAAGCCGGTCTGAACAAGTATCCAAGCCGGGTGGTGATGGAAAAACCGCTGGGAACGGACCTCAAGTCATCTCAGGAAATTAATAATCAGGTTGCTGAATATTTTGATGAATCCCAGGTTTATCGTATTGACCACTATTTGGGTAAAGAAACCGTTCTGAACCTATTGGCCCTGCGCTTTGCCAACTCGCTGTTTGCCGCTAAATGGGACAACAGCGCCATCGACCACGTACAGATTACGGTCTCAGAAGAAGTGGGTATCGAAGGTCGTTGGGGATATTTCGACAAAGCTGGCCAAATGCGCGACATGGTGCAAAACCACCTGCTACAAATTCTGACCATGATTGCGATGTCTCCGCCGGCCGATCTCAGCGCCGATCGCATCCGCGATGAAAAAGTGAAAATTTTA
The DNA here is from genome assembly GCF_009800925.1 of Budvicia diplopodorum. GTDB lineage: Bacteria > Pseudomonadota > Gammaproteobacteria > Enterobacterales > Enterobacteriaceae > Budvicia > Budvicia diplopodorum. Next base: position 43,905 of record NZ_WOYF01000020.1, read on the forward strand.
CGTTCTCTGCGCCGCATCGATCACACCAATATTCGCGAAACCACCGTGCGTGGTCAGTACACGGCCGGTTTTGTGCAGGGGCAAAAAGTGCCCGGCTATCTGGACGAAGAGGGTGCCAATAAGCGCAGTACCACCGAAACGTTTGTTTCGATACGCGTTGATATCGACAACTGGCGCTGGGCTGGCGTGCCTTTCTATCTGAGAACCGGTAAACGCTTACCGTCTAAATGCTCAGAAGTGGTTATCTACTTTAAAAATCCGCCGCTAAACCTGTTCAGAGAGTCTTACCAGCAGCTACCGCCTAACACGCTGACCATTCGTCTCCAGCCCGATGAAGGCGTTGAAGTTCAAATTCTGAATAAAGTACCGGGTTTAGACCACAAGCACCGCTTACAAACGACTAAGCTTGATTTAAGCTTCTCTGACACCTTCCACGAGCAGCACGTGGCCGATGCCTACGAGCGCTTACTGCTTGAAACGATGCGCGGCATTCAGGCGCTGTTTGTGCGTCGTGATGAAGTGGAAGAAGCCTGGACGTGGGTTGATTCAATCATGAACGCTTGGGCTGCCGATAACGAGCCGCCTAAGCCATATCAGGCGGGTACGTGGGGGCCGGTTGCATCGGTGGCGATGATCACCCGAGACGGGCGGTCATGGAGCGAATTTGAGTAACTCGCTTAGCCAGCACGTTGGCTAAATCAGTACGCCACCTGAGGTTATCGGGTGGTTCATCGGTTATTCCGGTGTTATTAAGGTCCGCTAATGAAGGTAACTATCATGGCAAACTTTACCAACTTTCCCACAACGGATGAATTAAATCGTCGCTTAGCCCAGCGGGTTTCCAGTGAGTTGCAAAAAGGAATAGACGCAAAGGGAAATGCAAGTCTGGTGGTTTCCGGCGGCAAAACGCCATTAGGGTTATTTAAACTGCTCAGTCAGCAGCCTTTGGCGTGGGATAAAGTCACCATCACGCTGGCCGATGAACGTTGGGTTGATGAGCATCATGAATCCAGCAATGAAAAGTTAGTGCGTGAAAATTTATTACAGGGTAAAGCCGCGGCCGCTCGCTTTGTCTCGTTAAAGAGTGCGGCAAAAACGCCGTTCGAAGGGGCTAGCGACGTTGAGTCATCGATTAAGGCTATGGCCAGACCGTTTGACGTTGTGATTTTGGGCATGGGTGACGATGGCCACACCGCGTCACTGTTTCCCGGGGCCGAGAATTTGCTCCCTGCGCTAGATATGAAGTCTGGCCGCCTGTGTATGGGAATGACGCCGTTAACCGCACCGCTCGACAGAATCACGCTCACCTTACCGGCGCTGCTTAACAGCCGCCACATATTCCTGCACTTGGTTGGTGAAGCGAAACGAGCCGTTTACCATCAGGCACAGGAAGGGCATGACGTTAATGAGATGCCGGTTCGTAGCGTAATACATCAGGATAAAACGCCGGTAGACGTGTTCTGGTCCGCATAAACAAATTTAGTATCCGCGTGTGATCCGTTACACGTTAATTTAGAACGGCTTTGACGCTCGCCGCTATAACAATAGCGATAATCGATGTTGATTGGCTTTATGGAGAGTTGAGTAAATGAAGAACTGGAAAGTAAGCGCTGAAAAAATTCTGTCCGATGGGCCGGTTGTGCCGGTTATTGTGATTAAAGAGCTTAAAGATGCCGTTCCGTTAGCCAAGGCGTTAGTTGCCGGCGGCGTTCGCGTTCTGGAAGTCACATTACGTACGCCGTGCGCCATTGACGCTATCCGCGCTATTGCAAAAGAAGTGCCTGAAGCCATTATTGGTGCCGGTACGGTGCTAAATCCGCAGCAGTTGGCCGACGTCGTTGCCGCAGGCGGCCAGTTCGCCATTAGCCCTGGATTGACAGAGCCATTATTAAAAGCGGCCGTGGAAGGCAATATCCCGTTAATTCCGGGTATCAGCAGCGTTTCTGAACTGATGCTGGGTATGGACTACGGTCTGCGTGAATTTAAATTCTTCCCGGCAGAAGCTAACGGCGGCGTAAAAGCGCTGCAGGCTATCTGTAGCGTGGTCTCTGAGGTGCGTTTTTGCCCGACCGGCGGTATCACGTTAAACAACTGCCGTGATTATCTGGCGTTAAGCGGCGTGCTTTGCGTTGGCGGTTCATGGTTAGTACCGGCCGATGCCATTGCTAAAGGCGACTTTGCCCGGATAACCGAATTAGCCCGCGAAGCGATAGCCCACGCGAAAGGTTAGTTATGCGGATGTAAGCGGTTAAATTTGAACCGCTGCCTGTAAAGGTGGTAATGCCAGTCAGTTAAGCAACTGACTGGCTTTTTTGTTCCTAGCTTTGCCATATTTATGCGGCCTTTCCTTCACCACTCTAGGAAAGGCCCTTTCTCTTCGTACCGGCAGCTTCACCATTTTTCC
>NZ_WOYF01000021.1 GCF_009800925.1 Budvicia diplopodorum
GATATCGAACGTGGTCAGGTTCTTGCGAAACCAGGTTCAATCAATCCGCATACCCAATTCGTATCAGAAGTTTATATTCTGAGCAAAGATGAAGGTGGCCGTCATACGCCATTCTTCAAAGGCTACCGTCCACAGTTCTACTTCCGTACAACTGACGTGACCGGTACCATCGAACTGCCAGAAGGCGTAGAGATGGTAATGCCAGGTGACAACATTCAGATGACAGTAACGCTGATTGCCCCAATCGCGATGGACGAAGGCTTACGCTTCGCTATTCGTGAAGGTGGCCGTACCGTTGGTGCGGGCGTTGTTGCTCAAATCATCAAATAATAATTGTTGATGAAAAAAGGGTGCTTAGGCACCCTTTTTTATTATCCTGAATAAGTTGCTCTGACTTAGCGTCTAAAAATAACCATATTAGAATGCCGGACTAAGACTGAACACCCATTATTACTGGGATTCAGACATGGGCGATTGAGAAATATAAAGCGCAATGGTGCGACTATATATTTTTTCGACGCTTTAGTTATTTACCTGCCGCTTCTAACTCTTGATAAATATAATGTTTATAGCTATCTACTAGCTTTTTATCAGGGCAGTCTGATAGCCGCCCCTGACATAAGTTCCGCATGCGTATATTAGCCTCAAAGAAAGGCGATACGCTTAAGTTTGCTCTTTCGAGGAGCAGACTACTAAGGAATGATATATCAGTAACGTCTCCAATATTTTTAGCCTGAACTGATGAGAAATTATCGTGCAGGGAGAACTGAGTCAGGTGAGCTGCATCTGGTAGCGTGGTGTCATATGTATCATTCCAACCAATATTTGGCTGATGATCGCCAAAATAGAGGAACATAGTTGGTTTCTCTCTGGTACTTACAAAGTTTGTAAAACTTTGGGTCGCGCGATCCAATAACTCAATTTTGCCAATATAGTGACTCAGTGCACCTGCAATATTACGGTCATTAATTGATTTGTCTATTTGATAATCATCAGAATGTTTTGTGTCATAAGGTCCGTGTTCGTTCATGGTAAGAACGAAAATAAAGACAGGCTTATCTGAGTATTGCTTCAGAACTTCTTTTACATAGCTAAGCATTGTGTCAGTAGGGATTTGCCACAGATTGTCGTCCAGATCTGCTGGATATCCTAGCTCTTGAGGCTGAATAATTAGGTCAATTCCCAAGTTTTTATAGGTCGGACCGGCATTATAGTTCTGCTTAGACATTGGGGTTAAAACGACGGTGTAGTAACCATTCTTCTTTAGTTCGCTAAATATACTGTTCTTGATATGCGGAGCAACGGTATAGAAAACAGAATTCTTACGAAATGTGAAATCATCAGTATCTAAGCCAGTGAGTAATGAAAACTCTGACAGCCAAGTACCCCCGCCGAATGTTTGCACTCGAAGTTTGCTATTAGCCCGGATCGTATCAGTAAGTGAAAACATCCCAAACGTTGGAAGATTCACCCCCGGAAGGTGGTAAAGATTCGGGTTAACGGTAGATTCCTGCAGCATAACGATGATATCAGGTTTATTAGTTTCTAATTCTGGCTGATATGTGAATTCTTTTCTTGATAAAAAATAGCTAGATGATTCCTCATATTGGGGGGCCTGATAATACATTTGCTGTGCTGATAAAAAGATATTAACAATCGTACCTTTCCCTTTGGGGAGTGATGCCTGCCAGCGTTCAATATTATTCCTATTCTGGCTAACGTGTGTGATGCCTGCTATTAAGCCAAGCATAATGCAGAGTGATAATAAACGCAGAGAACGAGTACGCTTAGGCTCTGCTAAATAGAGAAAAACGTTCAGAACGATTAGTAAAACTAGGCCGATAAGACCCACTGATGCTAAGGGATAGTGAAGTAATGTACCAAAGTTCGATGGGTCAAGGGCAACGCTAACATCCTGAAAAAAGATCCTTTCTTTATAGTAATGGACTTTTATCTGATTAAGCAGCTGGAGGCTAACTATCAAGGTGCTGGTGATGCCTAGTGAAAGTTTAATTCTGCCGGTTAAGAAAATAAAAAAAGTGAGTATAGATAAAAAGAAAGCGTAGGAAATAAAACCGACATAAGAGAACTCAAACCGGGTGCTACATACGACAAGCGCGGCAAGAGTAATAAGGAATAGGTAAATTGTAGATGGAATTTTTTTGTTATTTAGCAAAAGCATATTTATTATCTATTTGATATCAATCGTTAATTATTTAGGACTTTCAAAATGGGATGATGTTCAGCAATTTTCACCATTTAATGGGAAGTCCCTCGCTCATATAGGTGGAACATTATAAATTACTTTGCTCAAAGCGTATCAATGAATGTGATGTTTTAGCGTTAGTGGTGAATTTAATCCCAGATACCGCTTGCGCTGAGGGCTCAGATCTGTAAAATGCTCAGGCCTACACTTTTATGTGGTGTGGTATAAGTTCAATTAGAACTTATCACTATGAAACTCAATTCTTACGAAGCGAGCTGAATAGTACAATACTCCCGATTTGGGGGTTACATGAAGAACGATTACACTCCCCCATCAATCGAAATGGGTGTGAGTAGTGATTTTTTACGTTTATAAAATAATTGGAGCTCTGGTCTCATGCAGAACCAAAGAATCCGTATCCGCCTGAAAGCGTTTGATCACCGTTTGATCGATCAATCAACTGCGGAAATCGTCGAGACTGCTAAGCGCACTGGCGCTCAGGTTCGTGGTCCGATCCCGCTGCCGACTCGCAAAGAGCGTTTTACTGTACTGATTTCTCCGCATGTGAATAAAGATGCGCGCGATCAGTATGAAATTCGCACTCATAAGCGTCTGGTTGACATCGTTGAGCCAACTGAAAAAACGGTTGATGCTCTGATGCGTCTGGATCTGGCTGCCGGTGTTGACGTGCAGATCAGCCTGGGTTAATCAGGTCATTCGATTGAGAGGTTGAAACAATGATTGGTTTAGTCGGTCGTAAAGTGGGAATGACCCGCATCTTCACAGAAGAAGGCGTATCTATCCCCGTTACAGTTATCGAAATTGAAGCGAACCGCATTACTCAAGTTAAAGACTTGGCTACTGACGGATACCGTGCTGTGCAAGTTACTACGGGTGCTAAAAAAGCAAACCGTGTAATTAAACCAGAAGCGGGTCATTTCGCGAAAGCCGGCGTTACTGCTGGTCGTGGTCTGTGGGAATTCCGCCTTGAAGAAGGTCAAGAGTTTACTGCAGGTCAAGAAATTAACGTTGATATTTTTACCGACGTTAAAAAAGTTGACGTTACCGGTACTTCTAAAGGTAAAGGTTATGCTGGCACAGTTAAGCGCTGGAATTTCCGTACTCAAGATGCGACTCATGGTAACTCTTTGGCACACCGCGGTCATGGTTCAATCGGTCAGAACCAAACGCCAGGTAAAGTGTTTAAAGGCAAAAAAATGGCAGGCCACTTGGGTGACGAGCGCGTAACCGTTCAAAGCCTAGACGTAGTACGTGTTGACGCTGAGCGCAACCTGCTGCTGGTCAAGGGCGCTGTTCCGGGAGCAACCGGTAGCAACCTGATCGTTAAACCGGCTGTCAAGGCGTAACGTCGAGGAGATAGGAATGGAATTGGTAATGAAAGACGCGCAAGGCGCGCTGACTGTTTCCGAAACTACCTTCGGGCGTGATTTCAATGAAGCGTTAGTACATCAGGTTGTTGTTGCTTATGCAGCTGCAGCTCGTCAAGGTACTCGTGCTCAGAAGACCCGTGCTGAAGTAACTGGTTCCGGTAAAAAACCGTGGCGTCAAAAAGGTACTGGCCGTGCGCGTTCAGGTTCTGTAAAGAGCCCGATCTGGCGTTCCGGTGGTGTGACCTTTGCTGCTCGTCCACAAGACCACAGCCAGAAAGTCAATAAGAAGATGTACCGCGGCGCACTTAAGTGCATTCTGTCCGAATTGGTACGTCAAGATCGTCTGATTGTAGTCGAGAAGTTCTCTGTAGAAGCGCCTAAAACTAAGCTGCTGGTACAGAAACTGAAAGAAATGGCTTTAGAAGATGTACTGATCATCACAACCGAAGTTGAACCTAATCTATACCTGGCAGCAGGTAACTTACATAAGGTTGACGTTCGTGATGTTGCCGGTATTGACCCGTTTAGCCTAATCGCTTTTGATAAAGTGGTGATGACTGCTGACGCTGTGAAGCAAGTAGAGGAGATGCTGGCATGATCCGTGAAGAACGCCTGCTGAAAGTCCTACGCGCACCACATGTTTCTGAAAAAGCTTCTAGCGCAATGGAAAAGCACAATACTATCGTGCTCAAAGTTGCTAAAGATGCAACTAAGGCAGAAGTAAAAGCTGCCGTACAGAAGCTGTTTGAGGTTGAAGTCAATGAAGTTCGTACTTTGCTAGTTAAAGGCAAAACGAAACGTCATGGTCAGCGTGTTGGTCGTCGTAGCGACTGGAAAAAAGCTTACGTCACTTTGAAAGAAGGCCAGAATCTGGACTTCATCGGCGGCGCAGAGTAAGTCGGAGGATTGAAAAACAATGGCAATTGTTAAGTGTAAGCCAACATCTCCGGGTCGTCGCCACGTAGTTAAAGTGGTTAACCCTGAGTTGCACAAGGGCAAGCCTTATGCCCCATTGCTGGAAAAAAACAGCAAATCAGGTGGCCGTAACAACAATGGCCGTATCACCACTCGTCATATCGGTGGTGGCCATAAGCAGCAATATCGTTTAGTTGACTTTAAACGCAACAAAGATGGTATTCCTGCTGTTGTAGAGCGTCTGGAATATGATCCGAACCGTTCCGCGAATATCGCGTTGGTTCTGTATAAAGACGGCGAGCGCCGTTATATTCTAGCGCCTAAGGGCCTAAAAGCAGGTGACCAAATCCAATCTGGTGTTGATGCGGCAATTAAAGTAGGCAACTGCCTGCCGATGCGTAACATCCCAGTGGGTTCTACGGTTCACAACGTTGAAATGAAACCAGGTAAAGGCGGCCAAATGGCTCGTTCAGCCGGTGGATATGTTCAAATTGTTGCCCGTGAAGGTTCCTATGTAACAATACGTCTTCGCTCCGGTGAAATGCGTAAAGTATTGTCTGATTGCCGCGCCACCTTAGGTGAAGTTGGTAATTCAGAGCATATGCTTCGCGTGCTTGGTAAAGCTGGTGCTAGTCGTTGGCGTGGTATTCGTCCTACCGTTCGCGGTACGGCAATGAATCCAGTCGATCACCCGCACGGTGGTGGTGAAGGTCGTAACTTTGGTAAACATCCTGTGACTCCATGGGGCGTTCAGACCAAAGGTAAGAAGACCCGAAGCAACAAGCGTACCGATCAATATATCGTACGTCGCCGTAGTAAAAAATAATTAGAGGATAAGCCATGCCACGTTCTCTCAAGAAAGGTCCTTTCATAGACCTGCACTTGCTGAAGAAGGTAGAGAAAGCGGTGGAAAGCGGAGACAAAAAGCCTGTAAAGACTTGGTCCCGTCGTTCAACGATCTTTCCAAACATGATCGGTTTGACCATCGCTGTCCATAATGGTCGTCAGCACGTTCCAGTATTTGTATCCGATGAAATGGTCGGTCATAAACTGGGCGAATTCGCGCCGACTCGTACTTATCGCGGCCATGCGGCTGATAAAAAAGCCAAAAAGCGCTAAGGTAGGAGGAAGAGATGGAAACTATCGCTAAACATCGCCACGCTCGTTCTTCTGCACAGAAGGTTCGCTTAATTGCAGACCTGATTCGCGGTAAGAAAGTGTCGCAAGCTCTGGAAATTTTAACCTACAACAACAAGAAAGCTGCTGATTTGGTTAAAAAAGTACTTGAGTCTGCCATTGCAAACGCAGAACACAACGATGGCGCTGACATCGACGATCTGAAAGTCGCGAAAATATATGTCGACGAAGGCCCAAGCATGAAGCGTATTATGCCGCGTGCAAAAGGTCGTGCAGATCGTATCCTGAAGCGCACCAGCCACATTACTGTGGTTGTGTCCGATCGCTGAGACTCTGGAGAATAGCAATGGGTCAGAAAGTACATCCGAATGGTATTCGACTGGGTATTGTCAAACCTTGGAACTCTACCTGGTACGCAAATACCAAAGAATTCGCTGACAACCTAGACAGCGACTTTAAAGTTCGTCAGTTCTTAACAAAAGAATTGTCGAAAGCTTCTGTTTCTCGCATCGTGATCGAGCGTCCAGCGAAGAGCATTCGTGTGACTATTCACACTGCTCGTCCGGGTATCGTAATCGGCAAGAAAGGTGAAGACGTCGAAAAACTGCGCAATGCTGTAGCGGCTATCGCTGGAGTTCCTGCGCAAATTAATATCGCCGAAATCCGTAAACCGGAACTAGACGCTAAATTGGTTGCTGACAGTATTACTTCACAGTTGGAACGTCGCGTTATGTTCCGTCGTGCTATGAAGCGTGCTGTTCAAAACGCAATGCGTATAGGCGCTAAAGGTATCAAAGTGGAAGTAAGTGGTCGCTTAGGCGGCGCTGAAATCGCGCGTACTGAATGGTACCGTGAAGGTCGTGTTCCGTTGCATACATTGCGTGCGGATATTGACTATAACACTTCTGAAGCGCACACCACTTATGGTGTAATCGGCGTAAAAGTGTGGATCTTCAAAGGTGAGATCTTGGGTGGTATGGCTGCCGTTGAACAACCGGAAAAACCGGCTGCTCAACCGAAAAAGCAGCAGCGTAAAGGCCGTAAATAAGGAGCATCGCTGATGTTACAACCAAAGCGTACAAAATTCCGTAAAGTGCATAAGGGCCGCAACCGTGGTCTGGCTGCCGGCGCGGATGTGAGCTTCGGCACTTTCGGTCTGAAAGCTGTTGGCCGCGGTCGTTTGACTGCTCGCCAAATCGAGGCGGCACGTCGTGCCATGACACGTGCAGTTAAGCGTCAAGGTAAAATCTGGATCCGTGTGTTCCCAGATAAACCAATCACTGAAAAGCCGCTTGAAGTGCGTATGGGTAAAGGTAAGGGTAATGTAGAGTATTGGGTTGCCCTAATTCAACCGGGAAAAGTCCTATATGAAATGGACGGTGTCTCGGAAGAAATTGCCCGTGAAGCGTTCAAGCTGGCAGCAGCAAAACTGCCGATTAAAACCACCTTTGTAACTAAGACGGTGATGTAATGAAAGCAAAAGAGCTGCGTGAAAAAAGTGTTGAAGAGCTGAACACTGAGCTGCTAAACCTGCTGCGTGAACAGTTTAATCTGCGCATGCAAGCAGCAGGCGGCCAGTTGCAACAGTCTCACCTGTTGAAACAAGTGCGTCGTAATGTTGCACGTGTGAAAACTTTACTGACTGAAAAGGCGGGTGCGTAATGACTGATAAAATCCGTACGCTGCAAGGTCGTGTTGTTAGTGACAAAATGGAGAAATCCATTGTCGTTGCGATTGAGCGTGTGGTGAAGCACCCGATGTATGGTAAGTTCATCAGACGTACGACTAAATTGCATGTACATGACGAGAGCAATGAGTGTGGTATTGGCGATCTGATCGAGATTCGCGAATGTCGTCCTCTGTCTAAGACTAAGTCTTGGACGCTTGTTCGAGTTGTAGAGAAAGCCGTCCTGTAATACAGTACGCTTTCTTAAATAAGATAAACGGCTCAGAAGACGAGCCGTTTATTTTTTCTACCCAACATCTGAAACCGGTGTTATAATGCCGCGCCCTGATGTATGGGGGTTTTTAAACGACCCGTGAGGGTCCTTAGTAGTTGACATTAGCGGAGCACTAAGATGATCCAAGAACAGACTATGCTTAACGTCGCTGACAACTCTGGCGCACGTCGCGTAATGTGTATCAAGGTTCTGGGTGGATCGCACCGTCGCTACGCTGGCGTAGGCGACATCATCAAAATTACTATAAAGGAAGCAATTCCTCGCGGTAAGGTTAAGAAAGGTGATGTGCTTAAAGCGGTAGTGGTGCGCACCAGAAAGGGTGTTCGTCGCCCTGACGGATCTGTCATTCGCTTCGATGGTAATGCTTGCGTTATTTTAAATAACAACAGTGAGCAACCTATCGGTACGCGTATTTTTGGACCGGTAACTCGTGAATTACGTAATGAAAAATTCATGAAAATTATCTCTCTGGCACCAGAAGTACTGTAAGGAGCGAACCATGGCAGCTAAAATCCGTCGCGATGACGAAGTTATTGTGTTAACCGGTAAAGATAAAGGTAAACGCGGTAAAGTTAAAAATGTTCTGTCTTCCAGTAAGATTGTTGTTGAAGGTATCAATCTGGTTAAAAAACATCAGAAGCCGGTTCCGGCCCTGAATCAACCAGGTGGCATCGTTGAAAAAGAAGCTGCAATTCAAGTTTCTAACGTTGCGCTGTACAACACAGTTACAGGCAAGGCCGACCGTGTAGGCTTTCGTTTTGAAGACGGCAAAAAAGTCCGTTTTTTCAAATCTAATAGCGAAACTATCAAGTAATTTGGAGTAGTACGATGGCGAAACTGCATGATTACTACAAAGAACAGGTAGTAAATAAACTGGTAGACCAGTTTAGCTACAAATCTGTCATGCAAGTCCCTCGGGTCGAGAAGATCACCCTTAATATGGGTGTTGGTGAAGCAATCACTGATAAGAAACTGCTGGATAACGCAGCAGCTGACTTAGCAGCGATCAGTGGCCAAAAGCCACTAATTACCAAAGCACGCAACTCAGTTGCCGGCTTCAAAATCCGCCAGGGCTATCCGATCGGCTGTAAAGTGACCCTACGTGGTGAACGTATGTGGGAATTTTTAGAGCGTCTGATTTCTATTGCTGTACCGCGTGTCCGTGACTTCCGTGGCTTAAATCCTAAGTCATTTGATGGTCGTGGTAACTACAGTATGGGCGTACGTGAGCAGATTATCTTCCCAGAAATCGACTATGACAAAGTTGATCGCGTTCGTGGTTTGGATATTACCATTACCACTTCTGCGCAATCTGACGAAGAAGGCCGCGCTCTGCTGGCTGCCTTTAACTTCCCGTTCCGCAAGTAAGGTAGGGTTACTAATGGCTAAGCAATCAATGAAAGCACGTGAAGTTAAGCGTGTGAAATTAGCAGACAAGTTCTTCGCTAAGCGTACAGAACTTAAAGCGATTATCTCTGATGTGAATGCATCTGACGAAGACCGTTGGAACGCAGTGCTTAAACTGCAAACTCTTCCGCGTGATTCCAGTCCAAGTCGTCAACGTAACCGTTGCCGTCAGACAGGTCGTCCACATGGCGTCCTGCGCAAATTTGGGTTGAGCCGTATTAAGGTCCGTGAAGCCGCTATGCGCGGTGAAATCCCGGGTCTGAAAAAGGCTAGTTGGTAATATCACCATTGAATCACGGGAGTAGAGACAGATGAGCATGCAAGATCCGATCGCGGATATGCTGACCCGTATCCGAAACGGTCAGGCCGCGAACAAAGTTGCGGTCGCTATGCCTTCCTCCAAGCTAAAAGTGGCTATTGCCAACGTGCTGAAGGAAGAAGGTTATATTGAAGAATACAAAATTGAAGGCGACACTAAGCCTGAATTGGAAGTGACATTAAAGTATTTCCAAGGAGCGCCAGTAGTAGAAAGCATTCAGCGAGTCAGCCGTCCAGGTCTGCGCATCTATAAAAGAAAAGATGAGCTACCAAAGGTAATGGCTGGTTTAGGTATTGCTGTTATTTCTACTTCTAAAGGTGTCATGACCGATCGCGCAGCACGCCAAGCTGGTCTTGGTGGCGAGATTATCTGCTACGTAGCTTAATTAGGAGGAATACAATGTCTCGTGTTGCAAAAACACCCGTCGTTATTCCTGCTGGCGTAGAGGTAAAACTCAGCGGTCAGGTTATAACAATTAAGGGTAAAAACGGCGAGCTGTCTCGTACAGTCCATGATGCCGTTGAAGTTAAACAGGAAAATAATGCAATTTCTTTCGCTCCGCGTGAAGGTTTTGCTGACGGATGGGCCCAAGCGGGTACCGTGCGTTCACTGGTTAACGGAATGGTTATCGGTGTTACTGAAGGCTTCACTAAGAAGCTACAGCTGGTAGGCGTAGGCTATCGTGCTGCAGTTAAAGGCAACGTGGTGAATTTAGCCTTAGGCTTTTCTCATCCAGTTGAACACCAACTGCCAGCAGGCATAACCGCTGAGTGTCCGACCCAAACTGAAATCGTGCTGAAAGGCGTAGATAAACAAGTTATCGGTCAGATCGCAGCAGAATTGCGTGCCTACCGTCGTCCTGAGCCTTATAAAGGCAAGGGTGTCCGTTACGCCGACGAAGTCGTGCGTACCAAAGAGGCTAAGAAGAAGTAAGGTAACACTATGGATAAGAAAGCAGCTCGTATCCGTCGTGCGACCCGCGCACGTCGCAAGATTAAAGAACTGTGTGCGACTCGCCTGGTGGTTCACCGTACTCCGCGTCATATTTATGCGCAGATTATCGCACCGAACGGTTCGGAAGTTCTGGCAGCCGCTTCTACGTTAGAAAAGGCTATTACAGAGCAGTTGAAGTATACCGGAAACAAAGATGCCGCAGCAGCTGTAGGTAAAGCTATTGCTGAGCGCGCACTGGCCAAAGAGATTACGAAAGTATCTTTTGACCGTTCTGGTTTCCAATATCATGGTAGAGTCCAGGCGCTGGCAGATGCTGCCCGCGAAGCTGGCCTTCAGTTCTAAGGTAGAGGTGTAAGATGTCTCACATCGAGAAACAAGCTGGCGAACTGCAGGAAAAGCTGATCGCGGTTAACCGCGTATCTAAAACCGTTAAAGGTGGTCGTATTTTTAGTTTTACCGCACTGACAGTAGTTGGTGATGGTAACGGCCGCGTAGGTTTTGGTTACGGTAAAGCGCGTGAAGTTCCAGCAGCGATCCAGAAAGCGATGGAAAAAGCCCGTCGCAATATGATGAATGTCGCATTAAACAATGGAACCCTGCAGCATCCTGTTAAAGGTGCTCATACAGGTTCTCGCGTATTTATGCAGCCTGCATTCGAAGGTACCGGTATCATCGCCGGCGGTGCAATGCGCGCCGTTCTGGAAGTCGCCGGAGTACGTAACGTATTAGCTAAAGCTTATGGTTCTACTAACCCAATTAACGTGGTTCGTGCAACTATTGATGCCTTGGAAAATATGAAGTCTCCTGAGATGGTTGCTGCCAAGCGCGGTAAAACTGTCGAAGACATTCTGGGGTAATTAGCAATGGCAAAGACTATTAAAGTTACTCAAATTCGCAGCTCTATTGGCCGCTTGCCTAAGCATAAGGCAACGCTGGTTGGTTTGGGTCTGCGTCGTATCGGTCACACCGTAGAGCGCGAGGATACTCCTGCTGTACGTGGCATGATCAACCTAGTTTCTTACATGCTTAAAGTGGAGGAGTAAGAGATGCGTTTAAATACTCTGGCTCCGGCCGAAGGCTCTAAACAAGCTCCTAAGCGCGTAGGTCGTGGTATTGGTTCTGGCCTAGGCAAAACTGCTGGTCGTGGTCACAAAGGTCAGAACTCACGTTCTGGCGGTGGCGTACGTCGTGGTTTTGAAGGCGGCCAAATGCCATTATACCGTCGTTTACCGAAATTCGGTTTCACTTCTCGTAAAGCAATGGTTACGGCAGAAGTTCGTCTGTCTGAACTGGCTCAAGTAGAAGGCGAGGTTATTGACCTGAACACGCTGAAAGCTGCAAACGTAGTTGGTGTACAGATTGAGTTCGCGAAAGTTATGCTTTCAGGTGAAATCAATCGTCCGGTAACTTTGCGCGGTCTGCGTGTCACCAAAGGCGCTCGTGCTGCAATCGAAGCTGCTGGCGGGAAAATTGAGGAATAAGTAGCAGATGGCTAAGCAACCAGGATTAGATTTTCAAAGTGCAAAGGGCGGAATAGGTGAGCTAAAGCGCAGACTCTTATTTGTTGTCGGTGCGTTAATCGTCTTCCGTATTGGCTCTTTTATTCCAATCCCTGGTATTGACGCCACTGTGCTTGCTAAGTTAGTCGAACAACAGAGAGGCACTATCATTGACATGTTTAACATGTTCTCTGGTGGTGCCCTCAGTCGTGCTTCTGTCTTTGCACTAGGTATTATGCCGTATATTTCGGCCTCTATTATCGTGCAGCTGTTAACTGTGGTTCATCCTAAGTTAGCGGAATTGAAGAAAGAAGGAGAGTCTGGCCGTCGTAAGATTAGCCAGTACACTCGATATGGCACGTTGGTTCTGGCCATATTTCAGGCGGTTGGTATTGCTACCGGCCTACCGAATATGGGAATGCCGGGTCTGGTAATTAATCCAGGATTTGCATTCTACTTTACTGCTGTTGTTAGCTTGGTTACCGGGACAATGTTCCTGATGTGGCTAGGTGAGCAAGTGACAGAACGAGGTATCGGTAACGGTATTTCGATCATCATTTTTGCAGGTATTGTCGCCGGATTACCTCCAGCTATTGGACAGACTATCGAGCAAGCTCGGCAGGGTACCTTACATGTTCTTCTGCTGCTATTGGTTGCGGTTTTAGTATTCGCAGTGACCTTTATTGTTGTGTTTGTTGAGCGTGGTCAGCGTCGTATCGTCGTTAACTATGCTAAACGCCAACAGGGCCGCCGCGTTTATGCTGCACAAAGTACTCATTTACCGTTGAAAGTGAATATGGCCGGTGTAATACCTGCAATCTTTGCTTCAAGTATCATTCTGTTCCCTGCGACAATAGCCTCATGGTTCGGTGGTGGTACTGGCTGGAACTGGTTGTCAACGATTTCTACAAATTTGCAACCCGGACAGCCACTTTATGTGTTACTCTATGCGGCCGCGATCATATTCTTCTGTTTCTTCTATACAGCGTTGGTTTTTAATCCTCGTGAAACAGCAGATAACCTGAAGAAGTCCGGTGCGTTTGTACCAGGGATTCGTCCGGGAGAGCAAACGGCTAAATATATCGATAAAGTAATGACTCGCTTAACTTTCGTTGGTGCCATGTACATTACTTTTATCTGCCTGATCCCGGAGTTTATGCGTGATGCAATGAAAGTACCTTTCAACTTTGGTGGTACTTCTCTACTTATCGTAGTTGTCGTCATCATGGACTTTATGGCTCAAGTGCAAACTCTGATGATGTCGAGTCAATATGAGTCTGCATTGAAGAAAGCAAACCTGAAGGGCTATAGCCGTTAATTCAGGCTAGCTTGAGAAGTTACGGAGAGTTAAAATGAAAGTTCGTGCTTCCGTCAAGAAGTTATGTCGTAACTGCAAAATCATTAAACGTCACGGCGTTGTTCGTGTGATTTGCGTTGAACCAAAACATAAACAGCGTCAAGGCTGATTATTGTTAGTGTTTTGACATATTTCTCTTGCAAAGTGTGATTGAGCTGGCTAGATTAGCCAGCCAATCTTTTGTATGTGATGGCAACATTATTTGAGTATCCTGAAAACGGGCTTTTCAGAGTAGTGTTGCTGTATAAAATAGTAGGAGTGCATAGTGGCCCGTATAGCAGGCATTAACATTCCTGATCATAAGCATACCGTAATCGCATTAACTGCGATCTTCGGAATTGGCAAAACCCGCTCACAGTCTATCTGTGTTGCTAGTGGTATTGCTGAAAGTGTGAAGATCAGTGAACTGTCTGAAGAGCAAATTGAAAAGCTGCGTGACGAAGTTGCCAAGTATACTGTAGAAGGCGATCTACGTCGTGAAGTTACCATGAGCATCAAGCGTCTTATGGACCTCGGTTGCTATCGTGGTATGCGTCACCGTCGTGGTCTGCCGGTTCGCGGTCAGCGTACTAAAACTAACGCCCGTACCCGTAAGGGTCCGCGTAAACCGATCAAGAAATAATCGGGGTGATTGAATAATGGCAAAAGCACCTGTTCGTGCACGCAAGCGTGTAAGAAAGCAAGTTTCTGACGGTATGGCTCATATCCATGCTTCTTTTAACAACACCATCGTGACTATTACCGATCGTCAAGGTAATGCATTGGGTTGGGCAACAGCTGGTGGCTCCGGCTTCCGTGGTTCGCGTAAATCCACTCCATTTGCTGCTCAAGTAGCTGCAGAACGCTGTGCAGAAGCAGTGAAAGAGTATGGAATTAAGAACTTGGAAGTCATGGTTAAAGGCCCAGGTCCAGGTCGTGAGTCTACTATCCGCGCGTTAAACGCGGCTGGTTTCCGCATCACTAATATTACTGATGTGACTCCGATTCCCCATAACGGTTGTCGTCCTCCGAAAAAGCGTCGCGTATAACCGCCACTGCTTTTAGGATTGTTGGAGAAAGAAAATGGCAAGATATTTGGGTCCTAAGCTCAAGCTGAGCCGTCGCGAGGGTACTGACTTATTTCTTAAGTCTGGTGTTCGCGCGATAGATACCAAGTGTAAAATTGAACAAGCTCCTGGTCAGCACGGTGCGCGCAAGCCACGTCTGTCTGACTATGGTGTACAGTTACGTGAAAAGCAAAAAGTTCGCCGCATTTACGGTATTCTTGAGCGTCAATTCCGTAATTATTATAAAGAAGCAACTCGTCTGAAAGGCAACACTGGTGAAAACCTGCTGCAACTTTTAGAAGGTCGTTTAGACAATGTGGTTTACCGTATGGGCTTCGGCGCTACTCGTGCAGAAGCACGTCAGTTAGTTAGCCACAAAGCTGTTATGGTTAATAGTCGCGTTGTTAACATCGCTTCTTTCCAGGTATCTCCGAATGACGTAGTCAGCGTACGTGAGAAAGCGAAAAAGCAATCTCGTGTTAAAGCCGCTTTAGAGCTGTCCGAACAGCGCGAAAAGCCGACTTGGATCGAAGTTGATGCAGCTAAAATGGAAGGCGTTTTCAAACGTAATCCTGAGCGCTCCGATCTGTCTGCGGACATTAACGAACACCTGATCGTCGAACTTTACTCTAAGTAAAGTTTAGTACCAAAGAGAGGACACAATGCAGGGTTCTGTGACAGAGTTTCTAAAACCACGCCTAGTAGATATCGAGCAAATTAGTTCGACTCACGCTAAGGTGACCCTTGAGCCGTTAGAGCGTGGCTTCGGCCATACTTTAGGTAACGCATTACGCCGCATTTTGCTTTCGTCTATGCCGGGGTGTGCGGTAACTGAAGTTGAGATTGATGGTGTACTACATGAGTACAGCACCAAAGAAGGCGTACAGGAAGATATCCTGGAAATCCTGCTCAACCTGAAAGGGCTGGCGGTGAAAGTTCATGGTAAAGATGAAGTTATTCTTAGCTTGAATAAGTCTGGCATTGGCCCTGTGACTGCAGCCGACATTACCCATGATGGGGATGTTGAAGTCGTCAAACCTCAGCACTTAATCTGCCACCTTACTGATGAGAACGCATCTATTAGTATGCGTATCAAGGTTCAGCGTGGTCGTGGTTATGTGCCGGCTTCTGCCCGTATTCATACGGAAGAAGATGAGCGTCCAATAGGTCGTCTGTTGGTTGACGCATGCTACAGCCCGGTAGAGCGTATTGCCTACAATGTTGAAGCAGCGCGTGTAGAACAGCGTACTGACTTGGATAAGCTGGTCATCGAGATGGAAACTAACGGTACAATTGACCCGGAAGAGTCGATTCGCCGTGCGGCTACCATCCTAGCTGAACAACTTGAAGCTTTTGTTGATTTACGTGATGTACGTCAACCAGAAGTTAAAGAAGAGAAGCCTGAGTTCGATCCGATCCTGCTACGCCCTGTTGACGATCTGGAACTGACTGTCCGCTCCGCTAACTGCCTCAAGGCAGAAGCTATCCACTACATCGGTGATCTGGTACAGCGTACTGAAGTTGAGTTGTTAAAAACTCCTAACTTAGGTAAGAAATCTCTTACTGAGATTAAAGATGTGCTGGCATCTCGTGGTTTGTCTCTGGGCATGCGCCTAGAAAACTGGCCACCTGCTAGCATTGCTGACGAGTAACCGGATCGCAGGTTAAGGTTTTACTGAGAAGGATAAGGTCATGCGCCATCGTAAGAGTGGACGTCAACTGAACCGCAACAGCAGTCATCGCCAAGCCATGTTCCGTAACATGGCCGGCTCTCTGGTTCGTCATGAGATCATCAAGACGACCCTGCCGAAAGCGAAAGAGCTGCGTCGCGTGGTTGAACCACTGATTACACTTGCCAAGGCCGACAGCGTTGCTAATCGTCGTCTGGCATTCGCCCGTACTCGTGATAATGAGATCGTGGCAAAATTGTTTAATGAGCTTGGCCCGCGTTTTGCGAGCCGTGCAGGTGGCTACACTCGTATCATGAAGTGTGGTTTCCGTGCAGGTGATAACGCTCCGATGGCTTACATCGAGTTAGTTGATCGTGCCGAAAAAGCTCCAGAAGAAGCAGCTGCAGAGTAATCTATAGCTGTGTAAAAAAGCCGGGTTATCCCGGCTTTTTTACGTCTATAATTTGTTTGTGACGAAATATATATCGTTATCGCTTTATCTATTGGTATTATCTATATAGTGGAATAGGCATTTCTGAGTTAAAGGGGGTTTTATGTTTCGCATCGGTCAACTTGCTAAGCTAGCCAACGTCACCCCAGATACCATTCGTTATTATGAAAAGCAGGGCATGATGTCCCACGATGGTCGAACTGAAGGCGGTTATCGCCTTTACACTGAGCAGGATCTTCAGCGTTTGAAGTTTATCCGTTATGCTAAACAGCTGGGTTTTACTCTGGAATCTATTGCTGAGTTGCTTTCAATTCGCGTTGAACCTGAACAACATACCTGTCAGGAATCAAAATCCATCGTTCAGTCTCAGCTTGAAGTCGTGGAGCGGAAACTACGTGAATTAGAGCTCATGCGGGTTTCTTTACAGCGGTTGAGCGATGCCTGTTGCGGCAGTATTCATAGCAGTGCTTATTGTTCTATTCTTGAAGCCTTAGAACATGGCGCGATGAATGAACTACCAAGAATAGATTTACGCAGCCAATAGCCAATCGGGTATTTATGGAGTATTATGCGGCGGTTTTATCATCAAGCTAATTTTTAATCAGAGTACAGCGAGGTTTAAATGTCTAAATATCAGCACAGAAAAGGGGTTATACGGGATAATGCATTACATGCCCTCTTGCATGATCCATTATTTCATCAGCGGGTAGAGAGAAAAGTGAAAGGAAAAGGAAGCTATCAGCGTAAAGCGAAATATGTAGGTAAAATGAGCCAAGAGGCTGGATATAAGAAGATTCTAAGCGTCTTTTTATCTCCAGCCTTCTGTTAATTAGGTACTATATATTATCCTGATAAAGCAACATGTTTACTAATCAGCGCCTGATTTTGTTCCGATGATAATGCAAAGCTATCATTAACTGGCTGAGATCTTTAAAGATAAAAGGATCCATAAAGGTAATCTCTTCTATCTGATGAAGCCGATAGGTTAGGGTATTTCTATGAATACCTAAGATTTGCGCTGTATTTCTTATTTCTGCATTATTTTCTATATAGGTAGTGAGCGTATGCAGTAGCGTAGATCCGGTTCCGACTGCCAGCAGCTTGTCTATGCACTGATTAAAATAAAGTGTGAAATGGCTGGTTTTTGCTTCATTTAGTAGCCCGCAAAAAGCGAGCTGTTTACCGTTGATAATTCTGAGCGTAGGGTGGGACTGTTTCCCGTGTTTAATCATTTCTTTAATCATAAATATAGACTGACGGAATACCATTGGTGTGTCTGACTCTATGCCAACGCCAATCGTATAGTGACTTAGTTGAGTTTCCATAAATCGATTAATTTCGTCGATTAATCCTTGATACCCTTTAATTTCAGTCACAATAAGCAAGATCTCATCATTGCTGAGTAAGATAACTCTCTGAGATTGTAGAATATTTGATAGTTCATTCAGGATGTTATCTATTGTTTTACCTAGCAGATGTCCACCGGTCTCAATATTAATTATCAGCGGTAATATTGGCTGGTTTAAATGTATATCTTGCTGCTCCAACTGGTATCTGGTCTCAATTCCTTTACTGGTATCTCCGAGCTCTAGATATTGTTTAAGTAATAAATCCCGGATACGGTATTGCCAGTTCATTTCTCGAATATCTAAGGACTGCTTAACCAGCAATTCTGCCGTCAGGATAGCCAGTTCAGCATACCTGCCGATGGCGACAGGGTTACCGCTGATTCCTATTACCATTACCACCTGATCGTCAACAATAATCGGGTGGTTGATTCCCGGCTGAACGTTCTTATATTTTGCTGCCTGTTGTGGGGTCTCGATTGTCATTCTTTGACGGTTTTTTATCACCTCATAGGCAACTTCATGGCGCTCTCCAATTCTATGATTTTCGCCAGAAGCAATGATAATTCCCTGATGGTCAATAACATTCACATTATGATGAATAATACTCATTGCTCGCTTAACAATGGTATTTGCTAACTCTAAGGTGATAAGCATATATATTTCCTTTGCTTGTAGAATTTTTAGTCATAATGTTGAATGTCTATTATTACTGAAGCGTTTTATTATTTTTGAGCTGACAGTCTCATACCTACATCAATAGTACGTATTAATGCTTCTGCTGTGTCTGATAGCAACGCTTCTGCATTTCTCATTGCTGTTTCTAAAGAGATAGGTTCGGAACAAATAGACCACATGGCGTTGACATTATGTTGGTATAGCAGGGAGGCGCCTTCTCCTAGCGCGCCAGCAAGAGCAATTACTGGTTTATTATAAGCCGCAGCCAGATTGGCTACTCCAACAGGAGCCTTGCCAAAGCTGCTCTGCTTATCCAGTTTTCCCTCGCCGGTGATAACTAAATCGGCATTACGTATCAGTGATTCAGCTTCGAGTAACTCGAGGACTAATTCGATTCCTGGACGCAGTTTTGCCTGAGTAAACCAGATTAATGCGGCACCCATTCCTCCGGCAGCGCCTGACCCGGGAATCAGGTTAGCGTCGTTATTCAGCCCATGACAAAGAGAGTGATGGTAATTTTTCATACCATTCTCAAGCCGATCCAGCTGTTGTTGGGTTGCACCTTTCTGTGGTCCATAAATACGGGTGGCTCCATGCTCCCCAAGCAACGGATTATTTACATCGCATGAGGCTTCAAAAAGAGCGTTTTTTGCAGCAGGATGTAATTGACATAGATCTGCCCGATAAACACGCATTAGGTCTTCTCCACTAGCCGGTATTGAGATGAGGTTATTCTGTTTATCAAAAAATTGAACGCCAATAGCCTGTGCAAAACCAATCCCACCATCGTTAGTGGCGCTGCCGCCAAGTCCGATGATGATATGCGATATCCCCTTATCCAAAACCTCTTTTACTATCTGGCCCAAGCCATATGATGAGGCTTTCTCTGCATTTCTAAGAGCCTTTGGCGTTAACTCTAATCCGCAGGCTTGAGCCATTTCTATAATCGCTTTGTCTTTACCCAGCGTTATATATTCAGCTTCGGTTGGCTGGTTGTAGGGGCCCATAACGACTATTTTGTGATTAGTTTTATTTTTTAATGACGGGCTAGCATTGAGTATTTGTAATAATCCTTCTCCGCCGTCGGCAATAGGTAACTGATTAGTTATGATATCTGAACGGTACCGAGTCAGGCCCGAAGCAATAGCCTGACAGGCTTGCTGAGCAGTGCAGCTTCCTTTAAATGAGTCTACGGCGATAAGAATATTCATGACACATCCTTCGAGAATTGGGTTTGTAGCTAAACTGGGGAGCAGGGTGCTCCCCTTTATGCATTATTAATGTTCACGCTCAAACAATACGGAAATGCCCTGTCCGCCGCCGATACACATGGTGGCTAAGCCTGTATTGACGCCGCGGCGTTCCATTTCATACATCAGCTTGACTGAAATGATGGCACCGCTTGCGCCGACAGGATGCCCCAGCGCAATTGCGCCACCATTAACGTTCACTTTTGCCGGATCCAGTTTTAGATCGTTGATAACGGCGAGTGATTGCGCGGCAAACGCTTCATTAAGCTCAATTAGATCGATGTCATGCACTGACATATTGAGCCTTTTCATCAGCTTTTTGGTTGAAGGTGCGGGCCCGAAGCCCATAATTTCAGCTTCACATCCGGCGACCGCCCAGCCACGAACGACCATTCTGATCGGCAATCCTAGCTCTTGTGCTTTCGCTCTGGTTGTCATAACTAAAGCACCCGCACCGTCATTGATACCAGATGAGGTCGCTGCGGTAACCGTTCCATCCTTTTTAAAGGCTGGCTTTAGCTGGGCGTATTTATCTTTTGGAGTATCTCTTGGGTGCTCATCGGTATTAAAGATACGGGTATTTTTTCCTTCGCGGACTTCAAGGGGCAGGATCTGAGAGTCAAAGTATCCGGCCTTTATCGCAGCCAGCGCTTTTTGCTGACTGTTCCAGGCAAATTCATCCATAGCTTCACGGGTGATATTGAAGCGTTCTGCGGTAAACTCAGCGGTCATACCGTTATGATAGGGGCCTTCTGGCCACGTTAGGATGGAGACGATACCGTCTTCTAGCTCGCCATGGCCCAAACGATATCCATAGCGGGCCTTACGGATATAGTAGGGTAGCTGAGTCATATTTTCTGTTCCGCAGGCTACGGCAATCTCTGCGTTTCCTGTTTGTAATTCCATCATACAGTCAACAATAGCCTGCAGGCCCGATCCGCATTGACGGTTGACTGAATAGGCGGTTGTTTCATTCGGCAAGCCAGCACGTAATTGACAAATTCTGGCGATAAAGCCACTTTCAGCAATTTGCCCAACGTTGCCAACTACGACTTCATCTATTTGCTCGGGTTTCAGCCCTGCGCGTGCAACGGCTTCGCGTATTACAGCCGCTCCTAAGTCGTGTTGGTGAACGTCTTTAAAGCTTCCACCCATAGTTCCTATCGCAGTACGTACGCCACTCACAACAACAATATCATTCGCATTTTTCATCATATTCTCCTTAAAGCACCATTCCGCCGCCAACGTTAATCACTTCGCCATTGATATAGCGCGCCTCATCGGATGCGAGAAAAGCAACGCAATTTCCGACGTCTCTTGGATCTCCTGCGTATCCGGCAGGTATCTTGCTGACCATAATGTCCCAGACTTTTTCCGGTACGCTTTTAGTCATGTCGGTTTCAATGAATCCTGGGCAAATAGCGTTGACCGTTACGCCTTTGCGGGCCAGTTCGCGGCAGGCCGTTTTAGTTAAACCGATAACGCCAGCTTTAGAGGCGGCATAGTTAGCTTGCCCGACGTTTCCCAACCAACTGGCAGATGAGATATTAATTATTCGTCCGGCTGAGCGTTCACGCATGCGGATAGCGGCTTCCTGCATACAATGGAAGGTCCCTTTTAGATTGATATCCATGACCAGATCCCAGTTTTCTTCTGTTATCTTATGCAGCATAGCGTCTCGGTTTATACCCGCGTTGTTTACCAGAATATCGATCTGACCCAGCTGGCGTTCCGTCTCAGCGAATAGATGGTTAACTTCACTGCGGTTGGCAATATTGCAGGGAATGAAGACGGCTTTATAGCCTGCGCTAGTGAGTTCCTGTACGGTTTTTTCACCGCTTTCTTTATCTACATCGCAAATCACCACCGAGGTGCCTTGCTCTGCAAGTACCTGTGCGATCCCGCGGCCAAGTCCGCGGCCAGAACCGGTAACAATGGCAACTTTACTTTTTAGTGACATAAGATGTTCCTTATATTTTTTACTTGCCCGTTAAGAATAACGGCGGATTAATAACAAATAGTTAAGCCGGACAGGCGTTGATTAATGTGTTTTTAAGGCCAAAAGCTGGTTCGGAAAACAGCGAAGCATCCATCAATTTTAACGATTCAGAAATCAGCGGTATGAATTCCATTTGCTGCAAAATATCAGTTTCAAGATCGATACCCGGAGCAATTTCGATCAGCATCGGGCCTTGCTCCGTGAGTTCAAATACGGCGCGTTCGGTGACCAGATGCATTTTCTGTTTTTTGGCGCGGGCCATTTCACCGTTATAAGAGATTTGGTTGATGTTACTGACCAGCTTTTTGATTGAGCCTTCCTGCACAATATTGAGTTTTCCGTTAAGGAATTCGACTTCCAGACCTTTTGCCGTGAAGGTTGAGCAGAACACCACATGGTGTGCATTTTGAGTAATATCGATAAAACCACCGGCTCCGGTGCATCTATCACCCATTTTGGTGGCATTGATATGTCCGCTGGCATCCATTTCACCCGCGCCCATATAGGTGATATCTACACCAACGCCGTTGTAGTAGAGCATTTGTTCCTGATGATTAATCATCGCCGTGAGGTTTTTGCCAATACCGAAATCGATACCACCAGCCTGAACTCCACCGTAAATACCTGATTCAACGGTGATCGTGATTTCATCACTGATGCCTTCTTCATGGATGATGGTTCCGATTACATCGTTAGGAATGCCGGTTCCGAGATTAATAACGCATTCAGGATAGAGAAACTGGCAGGCGCGGCGGCCGATAACTTTACGAATGTCCAACGGTAGTTTTTCTACTTCGCTACCCGGAGCAATAAGATTTCCACAATAGGCCGGATCGTAGAACCAAGATGATGTTTGGCGATGGTCTTGCTCTGGGTTATCACAGACCACGACGGCATCAATAAAATTGCCTGGCACGACGACCTGTTTGGGATGAAGCGTTCCTCGCTGAGCCAAATTCTTCACTTGAGCAATAACCTTTCCACCGAAGCGCTTAGCGGCCAGCACGGCTTGAAGAATTTCCAGCTTCATGGCCTCTTCTTCACAGGTTAGATTGCCTTCTGTATCAGCGGTCGTTCCTCGAATAATGACCGTATCCAATGGCAGAGCAGGATAGAACAGATACTCTTCATCACGCATGGTGACTACTTCCACTAGGTCCGGGAGTTGGCGCGTAAGTTCGTTCATTTTTCCACCTTCGACCCGAGGGTCAATAAAGGTGCCTAGGCCGACTTTAGATAAATAGCCAGACTGACCCGCTGCCATTGCGGTATACAGGTGAACAATTTGCCCCTGTGGCAGACAAAAAGCTTCGACTTTGTTTGAAGCAATTTTCTCCATCCACTTTGGCGCCAGACCCCAATGCGAACCGATAATACGTTTAACCATCCCCTGTGGCGTAAAGTGTTGGTTACCGCGTTCACGATTGGATTGCCCTGCGGAATGAATGTAGGTCAGACTATTGGGGGAACCTGTTTCAAGAAATCGTTGCTCCAGCGCTTTAAGGATGGATTCTGCTGCACCGATAAGCGTCATTCCAATGGTGCAAAGCGTTGAACCATCGTTAACTAAGGCTGCTGCCTGTTGAGCGGTGATAACTTTATTTTTCATAAATCCTCTGCTTCTGTAGAGCCAGATCGTACCAATTTTATTCAGTAGCCTTTCTTTGTCGGTAGAAAGGCTATCTGTGATGGGACCGAGTTACTTTTCAGCGTCTTTTGCTGCCTGTATTTCTTTCATGCTTGGTGGCTGCTTGACTATTGCAGCCCCAATGGTGGCGAAAATTAGCATCACAACGGCAAACCATAGGCCGGCGCTTGGTGAGCCCGTTTTATCCTCTAGCAGGCCGAAGACATAAGGGCCAACGAAGCCACCGGTAATTCCTAAACAGGCTAACAAACCCAAGCCTCCGGCTAACATATTGCCGCTCATTAAGGTTGCCGGATAAGTGAAGATGATTGATTGGACGACGAAGAACATGGATGCGCCGATACAAAAACCGATTAAACCGAGAACCGGGCCGCCTAATGCCCCGATCACAAAGCCAATCGCCATCGACATAAACCCGGATACCAACATCACTTGAGAGCGTTTTGCCGTATTGGCGTATTTGGGTAAGAAGAATCCACCGATAGCTGCTGCAATCCACGGAATAGCAGTTAGCAGACCCAGAGTTAGGGTGCTCATAGCTCCATAGCCTCGGATGATGCTTGGTAGGAAATACGTCAGGCTGTAAACAGATATTTGGTGAGTGAAATAGATCGCAATGATCAACAGGAAGGTTTTGTTGGTAAATGCGGTTTTAAATGAGAACTTCTGGTTTCTATCAACCCCGACCGGCTGTTCAGATGCCAATTTATTCTCGATGTACTCGACATCAGCTGGCGTTAACCATTTTGCGTCGCGCGGTCTGTCTGGTAATACAGCATAAACATAAAAAGCTAAAATAATGGCGGGAATGCCTTCTACGATAAACATCCACTGCCAACCGTGCAAACCCGCAACGCCATCTAACATTAGCAGTGCGCCACCAAGCGGTGCTCCAACGATATTTGCGATACATACACCAAGTAGGAACATGCCAACCGCTCTTGCCCGCTCTTCCCGCCCAAACCAGTAGGTTAGATACAATATAATCCCGGGATACAGGCCAGCTTCTGCCGCTCCCAGTAACAAACGCATGATATAGAATGATGTAGGGCCAGTAACAAATGCCATACCGGCAGAAATCAGCCCCCATGTGATCATAATGCGGGTAATCCAGAAACGGGCACCTACTCGTGCCATCATCAGGTTACTCGGTATTTCCATTGTGGAATAAGTGAGGAAGAACAGCCCCGCGCCCAGACCGTAGGCTGTTGCGGATAAACCAAGATCGATAGACATTGATGCTCTGGCAATACCGATATTGGTCCGATCAATAAAACTGATAATGTAAACGATAATAAGCAGCGGCATCAGATGCTTATATATTTTTGCATTCGTGATAGCTGCCTGGCCTAACGAGGCCATTTTTGATTGAATGTCTGACATGGTCAATTATCTCCCCTCATCGTTGAGGTTATTAATCAATATTGAGTTCTATTAGCCTATTTAAGATATTTGGGATAGATGTCCGCACCCATTATTTGGGTGTTAGTTTTTATTATTTGACTAATAGAATGCCTAATTTATATTAAATATCTCCTTTTTAATTAATGTCATTTTTATTATTTAATGATTAATTCTTTATATTAGCGTTTTTCTTTAATAATAATTTATTCGTTTTCCCATTTGCATTTTTAGGCAACTCAGGAATAAATATTATTCTTGACGGTACTTTGAATTTGGCAATTTTATCCGATAGCCATTGGTTGATGTTATCACTAACGAGTGGCTTATCTTTGTAGGCGACAACATAGGCTACAGCTTCTTCACCATAAATTTCACTGTGCCTTGGCACAATAGCAACGTCTTTTACGCCGGGATAATTAGAAATAAGGTTCTCTATTTCAATGCAGTAAATCTTCTCTCCACCGCGGTTGATCATGTCCTTACTGCGGTCTTTGATAAAAAGATAATTGTCTTTGTCTATGCTGGCTATATCTCCGGTATAAAACCAGCCATCTTGGAAATACTGTTGATTAACCGTTGAGTTTTTCCAATATTCTTTTATCACTACAGGACCCTTTAACCACAGGTGCCCGGTTTCTCCTGTAGTAAGTAAGCAGTTGCTATCATCTCTTATTTGGCACTCTAATCCGCTAATTGGTAATCCTGAACTGCCAATTTTATCGCTTTTTCTTGCATCTTGAGGGAAAATGCTTGCCGGTGATGTCGTTTCAGTTAAACCATATATCGGTCTAATTTCCGTATTGGTAAATAGTTCCGATAGCTTATCTATTATTCCTATATTTAAATGCCCCGCGCCACAGGCAATCATTCTTAAACTGGAATAGTTATATTCTTTAAGGTGTTTTTCTGCTTCTTGTATTAATAAGATAAATACTGTCGGAGAGCCATGAAGAAAAGTGATATTATATTGATTTATTGTTTCAAGTATTATTTCCGCATTAAATCGTTGGTGTAAATGAATAGTCCCACCGATATGAATAAACAGGCACAGTAAAGCAGAAAGCCCAGTGATATGACAAATTGGAATTGGCAAAACCGTCGAGTCTTCACACGTCAGGCCAAGTGAATCCTGATAGGCTGTTATAGCATGTAAAACGTTATCGTGAGTGATGGCTGCACCTTTGGGTGAACCGGTTGTACCTGAGGTATAAATAATGGCGGCAATGTCATCAGGCTTCACTGATACTTTGGTTATTGGCTGTGGTAATGAATTATTGTCAGCATTGCGTAGCATAAATTGCCAGTTTGATAATGATACGCAGTGGTCCGGCTTTACGGTTGATGATAAGGCCAACCATGGTTGGTGTTCAGGATCAAAGAAGACTACTTCAGCATTAACGCTGTTAAGTATGGTGTGACTATCGTCAGATTTCAGCTTAGTACTCAGTGGCACAACAATAACGCCAAGTGCCATTGCTGCATAAAATAGGGAGCAGAACTCAGGCCTGTTACCGAGAGCCAAAACAATAACATCACCTTTTTGAAGATTGAAGCTGTCCGTCAGGCATAGAATATTCAGATTGACGCTATGGTTGAATTGGGCATAGCTATATTTATGCCCTTCAAAGCAGATTGCCGTATATTCAGCCCTGACATTAACGCTTTGCTGCAGGCTTTGATAAAGATTTGCTATTGCTGGCTGTGGCATACCCATTTTTAGTTCCTATCCCGGCTCGATTATCTGACGAGGTGAGTATAGGAAATCATCGGGTGACAAAAACGTGTAAAGTTTCACATCTTCTTTTTAGACCCTGGCTCTTCTGGTTGTACAAAATGACAATCTGCTTTTCTTGAGTCAGGTTATGCTGTCACGGGTCAGCTATCTATTAATGTTAATAAAATGAAGCTGCATGGTTAAATAATGGGTTTGGCTGATATTTGAGCGTTTATTTTTGTGCATATGAATAAAAATAGTTGCCAATGACGCTAGATATTCAGGGTTGTGGTGGTGAATACAATTGATATGGAGCCGACAAACTAAAAGCCTCATTCACATAAATGGATGAGGCTTTTATATCTTCAGCTTATAAAGGGGAGAAGGCTGGTGCTATTTATTTTGCTGCTTCAAAATATCGCGGATATCAGTCAGCAGTTTCTCTTCTGCGCTGGGTACTGCCGGTGCTGGTGGTTCGGTACGACGTACCCGATTCATCAATTTGATAGCCATAAAGATAGCAAAAGCAACGATAATGAAATCAAATATATTCTGAATAAAAATGCCGTAGTGCATCACAACCGCCGGGATGTCTCCACTGGCATCACGCAGTACAAATGTAAACTGCTTAAAATCAACTCCGCCAATTAGCAAGCCAAGCGGTGGCATAATAATATCTGAAACCAACGATGATATTATTTTACCAAAAGCGGCACCAATGATTACACCGATAGCAAGGTCAACAACGTTGCCGCGCATTGCAAATTCGCGAAACTCTTTAAGCAGGCTCATATCAAAATACCTTAGCAATAATTTAGTATTATAAGCATAACAACAGGTGACCATTTTTCCATAAAATCGAGAAACTATATGAGCTTATTCATTTTCATTATTGTAAATAAGCTCATGGTGTAACTATAGGAAGAACGGACTTGGCTGGAATAATCGCTCTACATCGGTAATATATTTTTTATCAGCCAAAAACATAATAACGTGGTCGCCTTGTTCAACAACGGTCGTTCTGTTGGCAATAATGACATCATCGCCTCTGACCAGCGCCCCGATGGTCGTACCCGGAGGCAGCTTAATATTATCAACCTGCCGGCCTACGACTTTAGACGTTGTTTCATCTCCGTGGGCAACGGCTTCAATTGCTTCGGCAACGCCGCGGCGAAGTGTAGAAACGCTGACAATATCGGCTTTTCTTACGTGACCTAATAGCGCTGAGATAGTGGCTTGCTGTGGTGACACTGCAATATCAATTACGCTTCCCTGAACTAAATCAATATAGGCATGCCGCTGAATAAGAACGATAACTTTTTTCGCCCCCAGCCGTTTAGCCAGCATCGCCGACATAATGTTGGCTTCGTCATCGTTAGTCAGAGCAATAAATACATCAATTTGCTCAATATGCTCTTCAGATAGCAGCTCTTGATCTGATGCATCACCGCAGAAAACTACGGTATCTTGTAAAATTTCGGCCAGGTCAGCGGCGCGCTCAGCATCACGTTCGATCAGCTTTACGCTGTAATCTTTTTCCAAACGCTCTGCTAGCCCTGCACCAACGTTACCGCCGCCGACGATCATTAGTCGTTTATACGGTTTTTCTAACCGTTGCATTTCACTCATGACAGCCCGAATGTGCTGAGATGCAGCGACAAAGAAAACCTCATCGCCAGCTTCGATAACCGTTGATGCCTGAGGTCTGATAGGACGATCCTGACGGAAAATAGCGGCTACTCGGGTTTCAATGTGTGGCATATGCTCACGTAAGGAAGACAGCGCATTTCCGACCAGAGGCCCGCCATAGTAGGCATTAACTCCGGCAATGCTCACTTTTCCTTCGGCAAAATTGACGACCTGAAGGGCTCCAGGGTATTCAATTAGCTTATAAATATAGTCAGTGACCAGCTTTTCTGGAGAGATAATATGATCAACTGGAATAACCTCTGACTGGAATAGCTTATCCTCTTCGCGAATATATTCTGGCGAACGAATGCGGGCGATCCTGTTTGGGGTATTAAACATTGAGTAAGCAATTTGGCAGGCGATCATATTGATCTCATCAGAGTTAGTCACCGCAACTAACATATCGGCGTCATCTGCACCAGCCTCACGCAATACTCTGGGATGGCATGCATGCCCCTGCACTACTCGTAGGTCAAACTTGTCCTGTAACTGGCGTAAACGGACAATATTATTGTCGACCAGCGTAATATCGTTATTTTCACCGACTAAATTTTCTGCCAGTGTGCCGCCTACCTGACCAGCACCGAGAATGATAATTTTCATTGTGCTCTCTTGTTAGCGCTGAAACGCCGTTTGCTGCTTAATGAGTCTATGCCTTAATGAGTTTGGCATAAAAAAATCCATCACCACCTTCGGGTGAGGGTAAGTTTTGTTGGTACGGTGATTCTAAACCACCAATGTTAATAACCTGAGCATCGCTATGGCTATTAACAAAGCTATCTATCTGTAAGCTGTTTTCTTCAGGAAGAATTGAACAGGTCGCATAAACCATCGTTCCTCCTGGCTTCAGGTGAGACCAAATAGCATTAATTATTTCTTTTTGTAGTGAGGCCAATTCGCTGATATCACTGCTGCGTCGTAGCCATTTTATATCAGGATGACGACGAATTACGCCGGTTGCTGAACATGGCGCATCCAGCAATATACGGTCGAACTGCTGGCCAGCACACCATTTTTCTGGCATTCGTCCATCGCCAGCTAATACGGTCGCTTGCTGATTTAGCCGTGCAAGATTCTCATGAACTCTCTTAAGGCGGTTTTCATCAACGTCGACGGCCATGACTTTAGCCGTGGGTGCAGCTTCCAGTATATGGGTGGTTTTTCCTCCTGGTGCTGCGCACAGATCTAAAATAGATTCGCCATTTTGCGGTGCCAACAAAGGAACACAGCCCTGAGCTGACGCATCCTGAACGGTGGCCCAGCCGGATTCGAACCCCGGCAATGCCGAAACTGAAACTGGCGATAACAATCGGAGAGCATCGGGATAGCTAGCATGAGCGACGGCTTCTATTTCAGCCTGCTGCAATAAAGCCAGATATGCATCTCGGGTATGGTGCTGTCTGTTTACTCGTAGCCACATCGGTGGTTTTTGATTATTGGCTTCAATAATTTGCTGCCACTGCTGTGGATATGCCGTTTGTACTCGCTGTAGTAGCCAACTGGGATGTAAGAAGCGGCTATTTTGAGACTGAGCCTGTTCAACTAACGCCTGTTGTTGACGTTGAAACTGGCGCATAACGCCATTAATCAGCCCTTTCATTTGAGGGCGTTTTAGTGCGACTGCGCCGTTAACCGTTTCGGCAACGGCGGCATGGGCGGGAATTCGCGTATAAAGCAACTGATACAGCCCGACCATGAGTAGATAGTGGAGAGGGCGCTGCTTGCCGGTCATGATTTTAGCCATGAGTTGCTGTAGATACCCTTCCAGTTCAGGTAAAACTCGCAAAGTACCAAAGCACAGTTCCTGCAGCAGCCCTTTATCTTTATCTGAGATATTTTTTTGCAGGTCGGGTAATACCGAGCTTAAAGACTGGCCGTGATCAAGAACCTGACCGATAGCTTTTGCTGCAATAGCGCGAAGATTATATTTATTGTTCATAGGCAAAAGTTGGCCGGAGTCATTAAGGTATTGATAAAAATGATAGGAAAGTACCTGCAGCATAATAACAATTTATTCGCAGATACATACGGTTAGTCTAAGCGATTACCGATAGTAAACCATTCGCGGCGGGAATTTAGCAAGTCTTGCGCTGACATTGTTTTTTTACCCGATGGCTGAAGCTGGGTCATATTGAGTATTCCCTGAGATGTCGCAACTTGAATTCCTGATTTACTGGCTTCAATAATCGTTCCGGGTAGTGCGTTACTGCTCTTATTGATGACCTGAGCGGCCCAAACTTTCACCGGTTGGCCATCGATCATAAAATAGCTGACCGGCCAAGGGTTAAAGGCTCTGATGCAGCGTTCAAGTTGAACCGCCGATAATGACCAGTTAAGCCTGGCTTCTTCTTTGCTGAGCTTATCTGCGTAGTTAGCTAGCGCATCGTCCTGCTTTTCTGCAACAGCCAAACCTGAGACCAGCAGTTCCAAGGTATTTAACAGTGCCTGAGGGCCCAATTGAGCCAATTTATCATACAGGCTTGCGCTAGTGTCATCGGATAGTATCGGGCAAGTAAGCTTATGCAGCATATCGCCGGTATCCAGACCTTTATCCATCAGCATGATGGTGATACCTGTTTCAGTATCTCCGGCCCAGAGAGAGCGCTGTATTGGTGCTGCCCCACGCCAGCGTGGCAATAATGAACCATGTACATTGATACAGCCTAAACGTGGCATACCCAATACGGCAAGAGGTAAAATCAATCCGTAAGCAACCACCACCATGATGTCAGCGTTTAGCTGATTAACTAGATCTTGATTCTCTTCAGGTCGAAGAGATTTCGGTTGAAATACCGGAAGTTGATGCTGTTCTGCAAGCTGTTTAACTGGACTTGGCGTGAGTTTATTACCTCGTCCTGCGGGCCTGTCTGGCTGAGTGAACACGCCCACAATTTTGTGGTGAGATAAAAGCAGCGCTTCTAGATGACGCGCTGCAAAATCTGGGGTTCCGGCAAAAATAATCCGTAAAGGTTCAGACACCACAATTTCCTACTGTAATAAAAAAGGGGAAACGATAGACATAGGTACTATCACTCGCGCGATCGCGCTTCCAGTTTAGCTATTTTTTCTAATTTCTGGCGAATACGCTGGCGTTTTAGTGGAGATAGGTAATCGACAAACAGTTTACCTTCCAGATGGTCCATTTCATGCTGAATGCAGATAGCCAGTAAATCATCGGCTTCTAATTCATAAGATTTACCATCACGGTCCAGTGCGCGGATTTTAATTTTTTCAGCACGCGGAACAAAACCGCGTGATTCCGGGACGGAAAGGCAGCCTTCTTCAATTCCTGTTTCACCGGACTTCTCTAACACTTCAGGATTTATAATCACATAGTGTTGGTCGCGATCTTCTGACACATCAATAACAATAATTCGCTGGTGAATATTGACCTGAGTAGCGGCAAGCCCTATGCCTTCTTCGGCATACATAGTTTCTAGCATATCATCAATGATGTGCTGAATCTCCGGCGTGACCTTCGCAACGGGTTTAGCTTTAATCCGGAGCCTTTCGTCAGGAAAATGTAATACAGGTAATACGGCCATATTTCGTTGAATCGCTATCTTAATGAGTAAAAGATTATCTTCATATTCTAGATCGTTCCTGCTTTGATTGACAGTATCAGTCAACTATTGAAGCGATAGACCATGACATCTCACCGAGGTTCTTGAATATATAATCAGATAATAAACGCGCTAAAGCGGTTTACTCACCATTATTATTTATGCGTGTTTGTTTTTCAGATAAGCGTCGATAAAAAATGTAATTCACTCTTCATATTCATTTAAATTCTTTAAGGCTGTTCAAATATTGGTTTTTCTCGCTGGTTTGGTTCTATTCTCTGATTAAGCTATTGCCATATGACGGTAGCCATAATAGAGAATCTGATGACAAAAGAAGAATGGTGGCTGAGGCTATTGATGATCTCGGGCCAGAAACTACAGCATGTGCGGCGGCTAAAGGGGCTGGCATACCAAAAGTTAGTACTTACTGCGGGTTTATTGTTGCAACTGGGTTTTAGCGAACGTCAGTATCAAGAGTTCCACTATGTTAATCAGGCTGAGCTTAAGCGAGGACTAGACTGGCTGGCATTGCCGAATCATTGCTTAGTGACCTATATCGATACTGATTATCCTGAGTTATTACGTAATACGTCTGGTGCGCCTTTGGCACTATTTGTTAGCGGTGATCTTAAAAATCTGAGTAAACCTCAGCTAGCCATGGTCGGGAGCCGATGCTATAGCCATTATGGTGAAACGTGGGCCAGCTATTTTGCTCAGGAGCTGGCGGCGGCTGGGTTAGTGATTACCAGCGGTTTAGCTATGGGAATTGATGGCATCAGCCATCGTGGCGCTTTAGCCAGCGGTGGAACCACCATCGCGGTATTAGGTAGCGGATTGTCTCATATCCATCCTCGTGGCCATCTATGGCTAGCACAGCAAATTTTAGAAAACGGTGGAACGTTGGTTTCTGAGTTTTTGCCCTTTGAACGAGCCAGATCGGAATATTTCCCAAAACGTAACCGGATTATTAGTGGGTTGAGTCTCGGGGTGTTAGTGGTTGAAGCTGAGTTGCGTAGTGGTTCATTAATTACGGCGAAATATGCCTTGGAACAGGGGCGGGAAGTCTTTGCTATACCAGGGCCTCTGAGTAGTCGCAGTAGTGAAGGAACCCACAGCCTTATCCAGCAAGGGGCAAATTTGGTTTCTCAGCCAACGGATATTATTGAAATGCTCAATGGTTCACTACGCTGGCTAGTGTTAGAACAGCTAGATACTTCACCAAAAGAGTCGTTGCCATTATTAGAATTAGATGAAAATAATCAGACAATACCGGAGCAGCCGTTTTCTTCACTGTTGGATCATGTGGAATATGAGCCAACGCCTATTAACCTTATTAGTGAAAGAGCCAGACTATCGGTCAGTGATATTGCCGTTCAGCTACTCGATCTTGAGATGTCCGGGTTGATCGCTTCCGTTCAGGGCGGATATGTCAGACTTAAATAATGAAGTGTTTAAAGCCAGTATAAAAATGTCCCCAATCAGGTAGACTACGGTCTAGATAGACTTATGTGGCTTAGGCAGTGAATAAGGGAACCTCGGCTTAAAAATAGCATTAATCAGATGGCAACTATAGTTATGACCAAAACAGCGTTGTTCGCAGGTAAAAATGAAGAGATCTGCCCTGAATGCGGTGCCCCGTTGGTTATCCGAAGCGGGAAGCAAGGGCCATTTCAGGGGTGTTCTCGTTATCCAGAATGTACGTATATAAATTCATTTAAACCACAAAATGACGGGCACGTAGTTAAAATTCTCGATGGTCAGTACTGTCCTCAGTGTGGAGAGACTTTAGTATTGCGCCAAGGGCGGTATGGGATGTTTATCGGCTGTAGTAGCTATCCTGACTGTGAATATATCGCTGTTATCGATAAACCTGATGAGACGCATATAGCCTGCCCACAGTGCAAAGAAGGCCAATTGCTTCAGCGTAAATCGCGTTATGGCAAAGTTTTTCACTCTTGCGATCGTTATCCTGAATGCCAATTTACGCTGAACCATACGCCGGTAGCTGGCGTATGCTCAATTTGCAACTATCCTCTACTTTTAGAAAAACGCACATCACAAGGTGTTCGCCTGTTTTGTGCTAGTAAACTATGTGGCAAACAAGTTCTTATAAATAAAGATGATTAATAATTTACGTTTTATTGTTGACCAGCTTCACGCACAGCAGGTCATTGCTTATCCGACTGAAGCGGTATATGGCCTAGGGTGCAATCCTGACAGTCAGCAGGCAGTAGAATCTCTTCTTCAACTAAAACAGCGCTCTTGGGAAAAGGGTCTGATATTGATTGCTGCCAGCTATGAACAACTGTTGCCCTATATTGATGACGAACGGTTAACAGCGGTACAGAAACAGCATATGTTTTCCTTTTGGCCTGGGCCAGTTACGTGGGTTATCCCAGCCCGCAGTTCCACACCTAAATGGCTTACTGGCCGGTTTAACTCGATTGCGGTTAGAGTGAGCGATCACTCACAGGTAAAAGAACTATGTATGGCATTTGGTAAACCGCTAGTTTCTACTAGTGCAAATTTGAACGGGCGTGAGCCTTGTCGTTCTGAAGCCTGTGTGCATCAGCAGTTTGGTCAAGCGTTTCCAGTATTATCGGGTCGTGTCGGAGGGAGAGAAAACCCTTCCGAAATCAGAGATGCGCTTACCGGAAAGCTATTCCGGCAAGGATAGAAAACAACTTTATAGGGGCATTATGCGACAGTTTGCCGTCTTTGGTAATCCGATAGGACATAGTAAATCACCGTGTATTCATCAGCTCTTTGCTAAAAATTGCGGTATTGAACTAAATTATGAAACTCAACTGGCACCTATTGATGGTTTTGAGCCGGCGATTTCCGCTTTTTTTGCTAATGGGGCAATAGGGGCAAATATCACTCTGCCATTTAAAGAGAAGGCATATGTTTTTTGCGATGAGCTTACCGAGCGGGCGGCGTCTGCAGGTGCGGTAAATACGATTAAGAGATTAGATGACGGGCGGCTATTGGGTGATAACACTGACGGTATCGGTCTGTTAAGTGATTTACAGCGATTAGATATGGTTAAGCCTGATTGTCGGATCTTATTAGTTGGTGCCGGTGGGGCTGCCCGGGGCGTTATCTTACCATTGCTTTCATTTGGCTGTGAGTTAGTCATCACTAACCGTACGCACGCTAAAGCTGAATTACTGGCCAGTTCATTTTCATCGCTTGGAAAAATCAAAGCAAGCGAACTCAGTAAGCTGAGCGGCTGCCAGTTTGATGTCATTATTCATGCGACATCTTCCGGCGTTAGCGGAGATATTCCCCCGCTGTGTTCGACGTTGGTTAGTGACAATACCGCGTGTTATGACATGTTTTATCAGTCAGGCCTGACGCCATTTCTTCTTTGGGCCGTGTCACACGGTGTTGTTAATTATGCCGATGGCCTAGGTATGCTGGTTGGACAAGCTGCACATGCATTTTATCTATGGAACGGCATTATGCCTGATGTTGAAAGCGTTCTGATTCAGCTAAAAAAGGATCTATCCAAGTGAATCAGGCCATTCAGTTTTCGGATCGTGAAGAGTGGGATCCGATCCGAAAAGCGGTCACCTGCACTGCTTTAGATCATGGATTTCTGATTAACTGCCGTATTCTTGCTGAGTCTTTGGAACTGCGTTTTGGATCTAGTGGAGCACCGGAGCATTACCTGTCTTTATTCCGGCTCCATCGTTGGGATTTTGAAGAGGAGCTGGAAGCTCTCATTGCCGATCGCGAATTTGATGCGGATGGCTGGGTAACCGTTTAATTTGGCCTTTCAGATAATCATCTTTTAGGATGACGTAGTTGCGGGCTGACGTCAGCAGGCTTGCTATTTCTTCTGGCGTAAGTGGGCGAATTCGTCTGGCCGGGTTGCCCAAATACAAATATCCGCTTTCAAGATGTTTTCCCGGAGCGACTAAACTACCTGCGCCTAACATAACGTCATCGCCGATAACGGCACCGTCGAGCACTCTTGAACCCATTCCGATCAAAGATCTGTTGCCAATAACGCAGCCGTGAAGGATGACTCCGTGTCCAATAGTGACATCTTCCCTAACGATAAGCGGAAAACCGTTAGGATTCTCTGCAGTTTTCCGGGCAACGTGCAAAATGCAACCGTCCTGAATATTACTTCTGGTACCAATACGGATATAGTTAACGTCTCCTCGTATTGCCGTTAGAGGCCAGACGCTGACATCATCACTGAGTTCAACCTGACCAATAATAATGCCAGAGGGATCGATCATTACTCGATTACCGACCTTTGGTGAGTGGTGCAGGTAGGTTCGCAGAGTCTCAGCATATATCTCAGACATGAAATCAAGCCTTAGTTAGTAAAGAATCATAAATATATATCTTAGGTGATTTGGATCCTTTTTATAGATTGGGATCGAATAAAACGGGTTTTTTGCTCAAAAAAAGATCTATTTGATGAGCTAAAGGATAAAAAACACGCATATGGAACTATTTTCTTAAAAAACACTTGTACAAAAAGATCCGTTCTCTATAATTCGCCCCCATCAAGCGGCATTGTGAGCAACTTCACAAATTGGCTAGCAAGATAAGAATTAAAACGGAGTGAATTAGTCATTGACTCTGTAACGGGTTAGCGTATTATTCGCAGCCCGTGTTGCAGGAAGTTTCTTCCCCGCACACCGCTCTTTAACAATTTATCAGACAATCTGTGTGGGCACTCACAAGACGGTATCATAGCCACTCCGGTGGCAAAAACTATACCAAGTCTTAAAGAGTGACCAAGCAGTAATTCATTTGTAATTT
>NZ_WOYF01000022.1 GCF_009800925.1 Budvicia diplopodorum
TTACCGCCGTAGGTTTTAGCCAATACGGTAGTGATAGCAGCAGTCAGAGTTGTTTTACCGTGGTCAACGTGGCCGATAGTACCGACGTTTACGTGCGGTTTTGTACGTTCAAATTTTTCTTTAGACATCGATAGTCCCTCTAAAACACGATAGATCGTGGTTAAACCACATTAACCAAGCAAAAGCTTGTGATATCAGCGAGTCGAAGAAGAAATCAGGGAATTAAAATCAGAGAAGGGAATTTTGGTGCTGATAGGCAGATTCGAACTGCCGACCTCACCCTTACCAAGGGTGCGCTCTACCAACTGAGCTATATCAGCACTTGGAGCGGGCAGTGGGAATCGAACCCACATCATCAGCTTGGAAGGCTGAGGTAATAGCCATTATACGATGCCCGCAGTTCCGAACTCAGCGACCTGGTGCTTCAACACTCTTTAAACCTTGGCGATGGGAGAAAGTTTAACTCAAAGGTTGTAACTTCCCTTTCGGATGTCTTTTCAGACACTGTATTGATGCCACATCACGTCAACACAATCAATAATGGTGGTGGGGGAAGGATTCGAACCTTCGAAGTGAGTCACGGCAGATTTACAGTCTGCTCCCTTTGGCCGCTTGGGTACCCCACCGGGAATTCTTGATTGGTGCCGGCTGCCGGAATCGAACTGGCGACCTACTGATTACAAGTCAGTTGCTCTACCAACTGAGCTAAGCCGGCATCAAGTGCTGCGCATTCTAGGGAGACCTGAAGGACGATGCAACAAAAAAATTCAGATTAATGCGCTATCGCTCATAATTTGTACAAAAATATCTTTTTTTCACCACTGCAGTATAGATTATAACCAAATAACTGATTCCGGCAGAATAAAAACTAACCATCTTCCACTCGCATTTTTTCCCCTCAATAATTTTTACTGACGCCCAATAATCCGATCTATATCAAAGTGCCATTTTTTCATCCTTGCTATAAAAGCGAACCAAAAGTATGAAGTTTTGATAAAAAGTTATGAACTTCATACAATGAGACACGCGAATAATAATAAAACCCGAGAGCAACATCACATCATGAAAGCTAAATTGGCCCCTTTTGCTTTGTGCTTGATCGCAGCACTTTCCGTAACCAGCATAACCACTCAGGCCCATACGTTAAAATTAGCGATTGGAACTGAACCTACTGAAGGATTAGACCCACTACTAGGCTGGAGCCATGGAAGCTACATGCTGCTTCATAGTCCATTGCTGCGTCAGAATGCTGATTTAAGCTGGCAGCCGGTGTTAATCGACGGCTATAAGCTCAGCGATGATGGCCTGAGTTGGACAATCCACCTTAAGCCCGATCTAAAATTCTCTGATGGCTCCCCGCTTACCGCTACTGACGTTGCCTATTCCTATAATCAGGCTGCGGCCAGCGGGGGCAAAGCCGATATGGGAAGCTTCAAGCAGGCCAACGCGTTGGATGATAAAACCGTTGTAATTCAATTAAATCAGCCAGAAAGCACCTTTATCAATGTGTTGGGTGCCTTGGGTATTGTTCCTAAAGCTAAATATGGTACTGATTTCGCCCAGCATCCTATCGGTGCCGGCCCTTACAAACTGACCAGCTTCCAACCGGGCCAACAGCTAATTGTTGAAGCAAACCCATATTACGCCGGCAAGAAAAATGATTTTGATAAGCTGGTGTTCGTCTTTTTAGATCAGGACAGCGCCTATGCGGCGGCCAGCAGCGGAAAATTGGATCTGATAAGAATTCCACAAACGTTAGCCAATCAGCCGGTTAAAAATATGAAGTTGCTGGTTCAAAAAAGCGTTGAAAACCGTGGAATTATGTTTCCCATGACGCCTACGGGTAAGAAAGACGCTAATGGCAACGAGATAGGCAATGATGTCACCGCCGATATTGCTATCCGTAAAGCAATTAATTACGCGGTAGATCGCAACGTTCTCGCATCACAACTGTTTGAAGGACAAGCTACCCCGGCCTTTACCGCCGTAGACGGATTACCGTGGGATAATGCACAAGCCAAGTTTAAAGACGGCGACATAACCAAGGCTAAACAGATTTTGGATCAAGCTGGGTGGGTCAGTAAAGCCCCGGATGGTATACGTGAAAAAAATGGAAAGCCAGCCAAGCTCACGCTTTGGTATGCCAGCGGTGACAGTACCCGTAGAGATTTAGCTCAGGCGTTTAGCGCAATGGTTCGCCCGCTAGGCATTGAAGTCACGCTCAAATCTGGCAGTTGGGAAACCGTTGAGCGTTATATGCACGCCAATCCAACCCTATTCGGATGGGGCAGCTTAGACCCGATGGAGATTTACCACCATTACGCCAGCAAACTGGGCGGCGAAAGCTATTTTAACCCCGGCTATTACGCGAATCCTCAGGTTGATGAAACGCTAAAAAAAGCTATTTCAGCCCCTGACTGGCAGGCCGCTATTCCTTTCTGGCAAAAAGTTGACTGGGATGGAACTGCCGGTGCCGGCGTCAGGGGCGATGCCGCATGGGTATGGTTAATCAACCTTAATCACACTTATTTGATTAACCCTTGCGTTAGCCTGGGTCAGGGAGCACCGGAAGCCCACGGAGACTGGACGGTACTGAATAACCTTCAGGGCTGGAGCTGGACCTGTAAATAATGCGCCAGCTACCGTTGCTCAGCCTACGACTTATTAGCCTATTGTTCATGGTAGCAATGGGCACCTTCGTTTTGTTGAGCTTTTCTCCGGTCGATCCTATCCGAGCCTATATCGGTAATGACTTACTGCATGTCCCACCGGAGCAATATGCCCAAATAGCCGCGCGTTGGGGTTTAGATCGCCCGCTGTGGGAACGCTTTCTGGTCTGGATAGGGCACGTTCTGCAAGGTGATTTGGGGTATTCGATGGTATATAACGCCCCGGTGACACAGGTCATTACCCAACGTTTCCTAACATCATTCTCCCTTCTGGCCTGCGCATGGATATTATCGGGCCTGCTGGGCACCGGCTTAGGGTTAATCGCAGGCCGTTATCTTAACCGCTGGCCTGACAGCATAATACGTTCATTCTGCTACCTGCTATCGTCGCTGCCGACCTTCTGGATTGGCATACTGCTGCTGGCCCTCTTTTCAGTCAAACTG
This sequence comes from Budvicia diplopodorum, assembly GCF_009800925.1. GTDB lineage: Bacteria > Pseudomonadota > Gammaproteobacteria > Enterobacterales > Enterobacteriaceae > Budvicia > Budvicia diplopodorum. Next base: position 3,114 of record NZ_WOYF01000022.1, read on the forward strand.
GAATGGGCACCTATCTGCTGCGCATGGCCTACGGGGCTAACGGCTGAAGAAAGCTCAGTATTTCAGCGAATTCACCATCTCATTCTACCTACTATTGCTTTAGGGTTACTGGGCGTGGGAAATATTGCCTTACACACCCGAGCCAGAGTCGAAGAGGTCAGCCAAAGCCAATTCGTCTATTTCGCCCATGCACAGGGCGATAAAGGCTGGTCGCTGATGGGATTTCATATGCTGCGTCATGTGCTAACGCCGGCCATTTGCCTGCAGTTTGCCTCACTCGGAGAGCTGCTTGGCGGAGCCCTGCTGGCCGAAAAGATTTTTGCCTATCCGGGATTGGGTCAGGCGACAATTGATGCCGGATTGCGGGGTGATGTTCCCCTGTTACTCGGCATCGTGCTGTTTATCACACTACTAGTGTTCGCCGGAAACACGATTTCAAACGCTCTACTGTATAAGCTCAACAGGCCGCTACGGAGAGCATCGTGAAAGGCCCAGCTAATCGATCTCTGATACGCCTGATTATGGCTCTGGCGATACTCGGCGCTCTGCTGTTTCTGGGGATCCAAAACAATCAGCAGGACGTTGCGCTGAATCTACTAGCCCGCCGCGCCGCGCCATCGGCCGAATTTTGGTTTGGAACCGATAGTCTGGGTCGGGATCTCTGGCTGCGCTGCCTACAGGGCATGATGACCAGTATACAAATCGGCCTGACTACCGCATTGTTCAGCGGTTTGATTGCGCTGGGCGTTGCCATTATCAGCCAGTGCGGAAAAGCCGGTGACTACCTAACGCGTGCTCTGATAGACACGTTTATTGCCCTGCCTCACCTGCTGTTACTAATACTCATCTGTTTTACTTTTGGCGGTGGGAAATCCGGGGTTATTCTTGCCGTTTCCCTGACCCACTGGCCAAAGCTAGCCTTAATTTTACGCTCGGAGCTACTGCGCATCCGTCAGGCCGATTACATTCTTCTGGCACAAAGAACCGGCAGTAGCCAATGGCAATGTTTGTATAAGCATTTCCTGCCGCTGCTGCTGCCTCAGTTGACGGTGGGGTCGCTACTGATATTTCCTCACGCCGTATTGCATAGCGCCGGGCTGAGCTTCTTAGGCTTCGGCCTTGCGCCTCACGAACCGTCGCTCGGTATACTGCTGGCAGACGCATTACGCTCTCTTAGCAGCGGTGACTGGTGGCTGGCATTTTATCCGGGGTTAACCCTCGTTATTCTGGTCCTGACTATCGACCAGCTCGCCCGTAGCCTGCAAAAAATCTGGCTAAGGAGATCGTCATGCTACAGTTAAAAAACGTTGAGCTATCCTGCGCCAAAGAGCGTTGGTTCCGGGCCCCGATATGGAATCCGATATTACATAATATCAATCTCAAAATTCACTCAGGTGAGTTAGTCGCTTTGGTGGGTGGCAGCGGGGAAGGGAAAAGCCTGTTACTGCAAAATATCCTCGGGCTCCTGCCTGACTCAATGCGTTCATCCGGCCAAATTCTGATCGATAACCAAATAATAAACACCGGCCAGCAACAACGCCTTAGGGGCAATACGCTGGGCTACATTCCTCAAAGCGTCAGCGCGCTTAATCCGCTGCTCAAGGTAGGGAAACAAATTCAGCGAGCGGCCAGCCTGAGCGGCCAGGCACAAACCAATAGCGCGATTGCAGAGCAATTAAGCCACTATAATCTCTCCGAAAAACTACTCGACCAATATCCTTTATCGCTATCCGGCGGCATGGCTAAACGAATTCTGGTCAGCTGCGCAACCATGAGCCAGGCCAAGTTTATTCTGGCCGATGAAGTCACGGCGTGGCTGGATCTGCCCCATGCAGAAATATTGCTAAACCACCTGAAATCTCTTTGCCATCAGGGCCGGGGCATTTTATGGATCACCCACGACCTACACTTGGCCGCTAAGTTTGCCGATCGCATCGCCGTTCTCCATCAGGGGACACTCAAAGACGTGGTTAGCGCGTCAGAACTACGCTGTGGCGGAGGCGGTGAGTGGTTACAATCCCTGTGGCAAGCCCTACCGGAGCACCGTTTCATCCATGCCGGAGAAGCGTTACATGCTGCAAGCGCATAATCTGGACATCATACAGAGTGGCGTGTCTCTGTGGCAGGAGCTCAATTTATCCATTGCTCCGGGCGAACGCTTAGGCATTTTTGCCCCCAGCGGATACGGGAAAACCACCTTAGGCCGGGTTCTGGCCGGCTGGCAGCCGCCTTCATCAGGCAGCGTTTTACTTGATGGTCAGCGGCTTTCTCTCAACGGCTACTGCCCGGTTCAGCTTATCCCGCAGCATCCGGAACGCACCTTTAACCCATCCCGCACTACCGGCGCAGCGCTGTATGATGTCTGGCGGCCAGAGCCATTTTGGCTAGAAGCATTATCCATTAACCCTGAGTTACTGAACCGATACCCTGATGAAGTATCGGGCGGAGAGCTGGCGCGGATCGCCCTGCTGCGGGCTCTCGATCCTCGCACTCGCTATCTGATTGCTGATGAAATCACCGCTCAGCTTGACCCCCTGATGCAGGTACAGGTGTGGCGAGCAATTATGGAACAGTCAGAACAACGAGATCTCGGCCTGATCGTAATTAGCCACAGCAAAACGTTACTCGGTAGGATATGTTCCCGCGTCTGGATACCCGAAAGCCAAACTCCAAATTTCTGAGTCCACTTTTTTGCCCGTCGGTTAGACGTTCCTCACACTTTACTATCAATCTACTTGTCCCGTTGAACGAAGCCACTATAGTTCACATCAACGCTTAAGTGACAAGGCTTCGGTTGTAACGATAGAAGCTACATTGCCATCTTCTATCAACAAGGATGTTCCGTAATGCCGCCCGTTCAGTCAGGTTTTAAACGCTATCTTCGAGCCCACTGGCCCCAAACCCTGCGCAGTAAAATGATCTTTCTGGCCATCATGATGATCTCATTACCCACCATGCTGATTGGCTATATCGTTGAGGTTCAAGGGCGAGACGCCCTGCTGCAGGAAAAGCAAATCAAACTGTTTGCCGTCACTCATTTACTCGATCGGGCACTGTCAGACTCGTTTGAACTTTACCCCAACTTACCCCGCGAACAGCGAATTAAAGCCCTGAACGAACGGCTATCGCCGATAACCGATGACATCACTAGCGCATTTTCCGGCGTCGGAGCCGGATATTACAACAAAGAGCTAGACGCCATTATCACCTATGCCCCGCAGAAGCTCTATGGCAACGCTGTCGGCGTAACCATTGCCAAAGATCATCCGGGTCGTACCGTTATGGCCTCGGGCCATCCGTTGGTAAAATCGGGTTCGCAGGTGCGCGGCAATATCATGAACGCCATGAAACCCATCGAGCGGGGCGGCCAAATTATTGGCTATATCTGGGCCAATGAGCTGTCTAATGATATCGACCGACAGGCACTGGCAATGGATATCAGCATCATTATCGTCATCATTCTGGGTATGCTTTGCAGCGTATTACTGATTGTCGTGTTCTCACGCCGCTTTGCGTCCGATATCGACACCATAAAAACCGGCCTGACAGAGCTACCGCTAAACCTAAATACTCGAATTCCACCGTTGAAAGGCGAAATGGGTGAAATATCAGACAGCGTTAACGCGCTATCCCGGGCGCTACGGGAAGCCAAAACGCTGAACGAATTGATTATTGAAAACGCCGCCGACGGCGTAATTGCCGTGGATACTCACGGCTGCGTCATCATGATAAACCCGGCGGCAGAAGGAATTACCGGCTATAGCCAAAAAGAGTCCATCGGTAAGCCTTATGAAAACGTGTTTGGCGACAGAGACTACCGCAGCCCAATATTGGATACGCTAGAACGGGGCATTGACCACGTCGCGTTAGAAGTCGACTACCCGGCAAAACACCGAACCATCCAGATTAGCGTCAGTACCAGCCAGATGCACAATGCTCAGGGGGAAATTATCGGGGCATTAGTCATCTTTACCGACCTAACCGCTAAAAAAGAGGTTCAGCGAAGAATCGAACGGGCAGAGCGATTGGCTACCCTGGGCGAACTCATGGCGGGCGTTGCCCATGAAGTCAGAAACCCGCTCACCGCCATTAGCGGCTTCGTACAGATCCTCAAAGATACCGAGCAGGATCCTCAACGGCTGGAATATACTCAAATCATTTTGAAAGAGGTTAACTCAATCAATAAAGTGATCCAACAGTTGCTGGACTTCGCCCGCCCACGCCCGGGCCTTTACCAGAAAATATATTTAAATCAAATTATTAATCAAACCCTGATCTTAGTAAAAACCAAAGGGATTGAAGCCAGAATTAATTTCAACGTCAACTTAGACCCAAGCCTGACGTATATCGACGCCGACGGCGAAATGCTCAAGCAGGTACTGCTTAACCTGCTGATCAATGCCGTTCAGTCCATTTCCGCCAGAGGCGAGATCGCCATTTCGACTCAGCCAGTCGGCCAGGATAAGCAACGGATAAAAATTCAGGATAACGGCTGCGGGATCGCAGATGAAATCAAAGATAAAATATTTACTCCGTTCTATACCACTAAACCATCGGGCACCGGACTGGGGCTTTCCATTAGCCAGCGCATTATCACCTCTCACGACGGAGATATTACGCTGGAAAGCCAGCCCAATAAGGGAACGACCTTTACCATCGTCTTACCGGTCAGAAACGGAGAAAGGAACCCCATATGAAAAAGTCATACCGCATTCTGATTGTTGACGATGAAGAAAACGTTCGCCGAATGCTGACAGCCGTATTTACCCTTGACGGTCATCAACCGATTTGCGCCGCCGACGGCTCACAGGCGCTGGAACTGTTTAAGCAGCAAACGCCGGATATCGTACTGATGGATATCCGCATGCCAAAGCTTGGCGGCATGGAAGCCTTGCAAATTATGCGCAAAGCCCATCAAGACACGCCGGTGATTTTAATGACCGCCTATGCCGCGGTAGAAACGGCGGTCGAAGCTTTACGTCTGGGGGCCTTTGACTACGTCATAAAGCCCTTCGATCTCGATGAGCTAAAGCTGCTAATTAATCGGGCTCTGCAGCTTAAGAGCATGAAGCAGGAGATCAATCTCCTGCACCGTGAGCTGTCCAACAGCTACCAGTGGGACCGAATACTCACTAACAGCACCAAAATGATGGAACTGTGCCGCGATACGGCCAAAATAGCCCAAAGTAATGCCAGCGTTTTAATTACCGGCGAAAGCGGAACGGGCAAAGAGCTGATAGCCAAAGCTATCCACTACAATAGCCCCCGCGCCAAGGGGCCGTTTATTAAGGTCAACTGCGGTGCCTTGCCGGAATCCCTATTAGAAAGCGAACTTTTCGGTCACGAGAAAGGCGCATTTACCGGCGCACTAATGCAGCGTCAGGGGCTGTTTGAACGGGCTAATCAGGGCACGCTACTGCTCGATGAGGTAGGCGAAATGCCCCATAACCTGCAGGTTAAGCTACTGCGGGTTTTACAGGAAAGAGAGTTTGAACGATTGGGCGGAAGCCAGACCATCAAAACCGATATTCGCCTCATCGCGGCGACTAACCGCAATCTGGCCGCCATGGTAGAACAAGGGGCGTTTCGTCAGGACCTATTCTATCGCCTGAACGTGATGCATCTTTCACCCCTTCCGCTCAGGGAACGCCCGGAAGATATTTCACTGCTGGCCCAGCATTTCTTGCAAAAATTCAGCGCCGAAAACGGCAAAGAGATGATCGAGCTGGATGCCAGCACGTTAGCCATTTTAGAATCCTATAGCTGGCCGGGCAACGTTCGTGAACTGGCAAACGCCATCGAACGCGCGGTAATCATGAGCACCGGTTTTATCATGTTCCCGGATGACTTGCCGGAACATTTACTGCCTCAGCAAAGTACCCAGCCAACGTTCGACTCCGGCCACACGCTGGAAAATGGCCAAAGCCTGAAAGAAAGCATCAAGGCTTATGAAAGAACGCTTATTTGTACCGCGTTGACCAATAACCATGGAAATCGGGTACAGACTGCCAGAGCGTTAGGCATCAGCCGACGGGCACTGCTGTATAAACTACAAGAGTATTATATCGATTAATACGCCTAAAAATCTGTACTGCGAAATCAATTCTGAACGCAGGCAAGTAGAAACGAAAGAGGCGTAATGAAAGATTACGCCTCTTATATCTTTGAGATAATGATTTACCCTATTATATACAATAGAGCATAAACGTTGTAGGCCAATTTAATATCATTACCTCTTATGATACGGTGGCCAAGTTATGTTTATCGTTGGATCTTTTATTACTATAGAAACGATATTGTTACTATCATTAGCGCCTCCATTCACATTAACAGTAACCCCAACAGAATGATTCAGATAAAATGCCGCTTTTGCAGTTGAACATATGCTCGAAGATCCCGAAAAATGCCACTGATTTTTATAATTCGCATTGCCGGTAGCATTAATAGCAATCTGGCAAACTTTAGGATTCTCACCTGTGTAATAACCACTAACATTGCCATTTAAATAATACGTCGCAGCCACTACAGATGAAGAACAGCAAGCCATAATAAAGGGTAAATAAAGCCAATTTTTCATTTTCATGATATATCCTCCCCCGTTAAGGGATTAAAGATTAAGGTTAATAGCTAGCGATCTATACTCCTGAAGATATCCCCCAACAGGTTATAGATCAGGATTGCCTGATTCATCAGATTTGACGGCATCCCCAAGCAGGTTATAAATCAGGCTACGAGAACAGAGCTGTAGTACCTGGGTATTTGGATAAGCAGTTGATCGTCTAAGACGTGCGCTAGCAGAGCTGTTTGACGCACATTCATAACAAGAATCACTGCTGGAACTATCATTTATAGGGTACCAAATTGTATATGGTGTAGAGCTGGGTGCAGTCTGTATGTCCTCATAGCGTTGGTTGTAGCTTGCTTCATGGGCAACAGCTATGCCGTCTGGCGTCCGGGTATATCTGATAGCCCGATAAATCTGCTGTGGCGTAATATTTCCAAGAGCAACCCATTCATCCTGTTCCTGAAAGAATCTTGCCCGGTGGGTAAATTCAGGATCGCCACTTTGCTGAGCCGCATAGTTCAAGCTATCGTATACCCTGAAAAAGTTACTGGTTGGCCTGATCGCATAGACATAAAAATCCTGCCGCCTATCCCCCCAATCAATAGCAAAGCTCTGAGAAGCTGTTGTTGATGTAAATAGAGAATCACGAGTACCGGTGAAGCATGATTCCCCCTCGACATGGCGTAATAGATTATTATTTTGCCCAAGCACCACAAAACCGGTGGAAAAGATAGTTTGTGGCGGGCGGCTATCCGCACGGTAGAAATAAACATCATCTGCTAGCGCGGTTGTACTAATAAAAGAAGCTAATACGACCAATTTTTTACCAATATCTATAATGAAATTCATTTTATCTCCTTATAAGCTAATACCGTATATGAGAAAAATATCTTTCTTGAATTTAGTAATTTATTGCACCTGCCAACAACTCCTTATATTTACTGATGATAATAATTAATTTAAAAAACCTAACGGTAATATATTCCTGATGTAAACATCATTAAAAATGACATATTTTATTGCGATAAAATAAACCAGTTAATACTAAATAGAACAGCAAACGTTACGTGATAACAGACAGCACTCACTTATCACTTAAAACGCGTTATCCATAAAGTCATTTAAACATTCAATTAATTAAAGCCGGTAGTTAAATACTATTTATGTTACAGAACAGAGTAAAATACCATTAGGGATAACTGTCCAGAATAAAATTATCATTAATAATCTTTAATTATTAAACATTAATTTTTAGCTTTGATACTTAACTATTCGCGTTATAAAGAACATAAAAAATTATTTACATGAAAACAATAATGACTAGTTTCTTGCTCACAAAATCAGGATAATGACGCAAACGATTACGCAACCAACATAGGGAATAATGTAATGGCTAAAAAGAGAATAAGCCTTCTATCTTTTCTTGCACTTATCATGTCCAGCCAAGCGTTAGCCGACGGTGATCCAATTAAAGTGAAGGTATTCGTAGGTTCGATGTTTGAAATTGGTCAAAACACCGGTGATAAAGCCGGAGAATTTCAGAACTGGTACGAGAAATATTTTAAAAACAGCCAGCCAATAATAGTTAAAGGTGCTGCATCACCGGTTTACTGTAATAACGATGGCGTATGCGGCTCCGTACTGGGCATGGGGAAAGTCGCCTCATCCTCTTCGGTACAGGCTATCTTGCTTAATCCAAAGTTTGATATGTCCCAAACCTATTTCATGATCAACGGCGTTGCCGGTACGCCGCCCTCTCGCGGCACCATCGGCGATGTAAGCTGGGGTACCTGGGTGGTTGATTACGATCTGGGACACCGTTGGGCACCGGAAGAAGGACTGGGCTTTTATTCCGCGTAAAGGCTATGAGAACATTCGTCGCTATCAGTTAGACCCAACGCTGGTTTCTTGGGCAATGAAAATTACCGATAAAACTCCACTGCTGGATTCTGAAGGTGCGCAAAAGTACCGCCAGCGTTACCCTGACGATAACGCCAGACGTTCACCAAAAGTTCTGACCGGCACCCATATAACCGGCGATACCTTTTTCCACGGCCCGGGAATGTCAAAAGAAGCGCAATATATTGCCAAGCTGTATGGCGCAGACGACTATTTAGCAACGGAAATGGAAATTGCCGCCATCACTCAGGTAATCGCTCGTACTCAAGGCACCACTCAGCGTGTACTCAGCCTGCGCGGCGCGGTTAATTTCGATCAGGGTAATCCTAACGAAACGACGCTGGAACATTTAGATCCGGCTCCGGGCCAAACCGCCGGTGGCTTTAAAGAAACCGTAGAGAACATCGCCAAGGTTGGCGGTGAAATGACAGATTATATTGTTAGCCACTGGGATACGTGGCAAAACGGCGTACCGCCGCTAAAATAGTTTTAAGATAAAAAAGGATTGCGGCAAGCGTGATAACTGTCGTCATCCCGGCGAAAGCCGAGACCCAGATTTTAGCTAATCAATAACCACTTGGCTTAAAGACTGGGCCCCGGTTTCCACCGGGGTGACGATGGGGAAGGGCCGATGATAATCAAGCAGATTACTATTTCAACTATATTGATTGCCCTTAACCGGCAAACATTGCGGGAATCGCGATCCTTTTTCCTACTTATGGCAAAGCGATCTCCCTCTTGACCAATCGTGACACATATCACATTATCTATCTGTTTTTATTAGCTATTTATATGGAATAGTGAAACAAAAGGTGCACACCTGTGCAAAAAATTGCACACCTTTCTTAGCCATATGCTCCCACGCTCCATCTCAGCCAATCCATCAAAAAATCTAACTAATTAATTTATATAAATTTTAAATAAAAAAAACACAAAAACCAGAACTGGCACAGCCATTGCTATTCCTTGATTGAATCCGGATTCGGATATCAAACCCAAGGAATAATTATGAAAAATAAACATATCGATATACAGCAGGCCGCTGAACGCTTTCGTGATGGTATGACCATCATGGTCGGTGGCTTTATGGGCGTAGGTACCCCGCCTAATTTGGTCGAGGCATTGCTTAACTCAGGCGTTAAAGATTTAACCATCATTGCTAACGATACCGCATTTGTAGATACCGGCATTGGCCCTCTTATCGTCAACGGCAGGGTAAAAAAAGTCATCGCTTCTCATATCGGCACTAACCCTGAAACCGGCCGTCAGATGATCGCCGGTGAGCTAGACGTTGAACTGGTTCCTCAGGGAACGCTGATTGAACGTATTCGCTGCGGTGGCTCAGGCCTGGGCGGCTTTTTAACCCCTACCGGCGTCGGTACCGTGATTGAAGAAGGTAAGCAAAAAATCACCATCGGCGAAACTGAATATCTTTTGGAACTCCCGCTACGCGCCGATTTGGCACTGATTCAGTCACATCTATCCGATCGTCAGGGCAACCTAACCTACCAACTGACCGCCCGCAACTTCAACCCGCTGATTGCACTGGCCGCTGACCTTGTTATGGCAGAGCCCGACAGGCTAGTTGAGGTCGGCGAAATTGCGCCGGACTGCGTGATGACGCCTGCGGCACTGATCGACCATATCGTTTACCCGAAGGAGCGCTAACAATGAACGCTAAAGAATTAATCGCTCGCCGCGTCGCCCTTGAACTACACGATGGTGACATTGTAAACCTTGGCATCGGCTTACCAACTCAGGTGGTTAATTACCTGCCTACCGGTATCCATATCACTCTCCAGTCTGAGAACGGTTTTCTGGGGCTCGGCCCGGTAACCGAAGCGCACCCCAATCTGGTCAATGCCGGCGGGCAGCCTTGCGGTATGTTACCCGGCGCAGCCATGTTTGACAGCGCATTCTCTTTCGCACTGATCCGCGGCGGTCACGTTGATGCCAGCGTATTAGGCGGCCTACAGGTCGATCAGCACGCTAATCTGGCTAACTGGATGGTACCGGGAAAAATGGTTCCTGGTATGGGCGGAGCAATGGACTTAGTCACAGGCGCTAAGCGAGTCATTATCGCTATGGAACACTGTGCAAAAGACGGCACGTCTAAAATTTTGAAACAGTGCACTTTGCCGTTAACGGCTAAAAACAAAGTCAGCACCATCGTGACTGAGCTAGGCGTATTTAGCTTTGAAAACGGCCAGTTGGTACTGAAAGAGCACGCGCCCGACGTAACTCTCGACATGATTCGAGAAAAAACTGACGCTGAATTCAGCGTTGCCTCTGATTTCAAAATGATGCCAATTATGGCCATGGAAGGTGTTGCATGATTAGCCGTATCTCTCGAGTATTAACCGGATTTGTTAGCCGCTATCTGCCAGATCCGCTGATTTTCGCCATGCTGTTAACCATGCTTACCTTTGTTATTGCGCTGGTTTTCACGCCTCACGGGCCGGTAGAAATGGTCAATATGTGGGGTAACGGATTCTGGAACCTGCTGGCCTTTGGTATGCAGATGGCGCTAGTCATCGTAACGGGGCATGCATTAGCCAGCTCAGCGCCGGTAAAGCGCATTCTTAAGCAGACCGCCTCCATTGCAAAAACCCCGGCTCAGGGCGTGATGCTGGTAACCTTCTTAGGCTCTATAGCCTGTGCGATTAACTGGGGCTTCGGTCTGGTTGTTGGCGCCATGTTCGCTAAAGAAGTTGCCCGTCGCCTGCCGAAATCTGACTACCCCCTGTTGATTGCCTGTGCCTACATTGGCTTCTTAACCTGGGGCGGTGGCCTTTCTGGCTCCATGCCTCTGCTGGCAGCAACGCCCGGCAACCCGGTTGAGCATATCATCGGTCTAATTCCCGTATCTCAAACCATATTTACCGACTACAACATATTTATCACCCTGGGCCTGATAGCTCTAATGCCGTTTGTGACCCGCATGATGATGCCAAAGGCGCATGAAATCATCACTATCGATCCGTCACTGCTGGAAGACGATCCTGATTTCCAGAAAAAGCTGCCTGCCGATGCCCCAATCGCAGAAAAAATTGAAGAGAGCAGAATCATCGCGTGGATTATTGGCGCGTTAGGCATTGCCTATCTGGGCATGTACTTTTGGGAAAAAGGTTTCAACATCACGATTAATACCGTGAACATGGCATTCATGATCGCCGGTATTTTACTGCACAAAACGCCAATGGCCTATATGCGCGCCGTTTCGTCCGCGGCCAAAAGCACCGCAGGCATCCTGGTTCAGTTCCCGTTCTACGCGGGTATCCAACTGATGATGGAACATTCCGGCTTAGGCGGCCTTATCACCGAGTTCTTTATTAACGTTGCCAATAAAGACACCTTCCCGATCATGACCTTCTTCAGCTCTGCGATCATCAACTTTGCCGTACCGTCCGGCGGCGGCCACTGGGTTATTCAAGGTCCGTTTGTTATGCCTGCCGCACAGGCGCTGGGTGCAGACTTAGGTAAATCAGCCATGGCGATTGCCTATGGTGAGCAATGGATGAATATGGCTCAGCCGTTCTGGGCACTGCCGGCACTGGCAATTGCCGGTTTGGGCGTTCGGGACATTATGGGTTACTGCGTTACCGCCCTGCTGTTCTCCGGCGCGGTATTTATCATCGGCCTCACCGTATTCTGACGTACAAATAAGGAATTGAACTATGAGCAATATCGTTATTGTCAGCGCAGCCCGTACCGCTATTGGCAGTTTTAACGGCGCATTAGCCTCGGTACCGGCGGTAGATTTAGGTTCTATCGTTATTCGTGAAGCCATGGCCCGCGCAGGGCTCGGCGGTGATGCGATCGACGAAGTTATCTTTGGTAACGTGCTTCAGGCCGGGCTGGGCCAAAACCCTGCCCGTCAGGCGCTGCTGAAAAGCGGTATCCCTGAAACCGTCTGCGCCTATACCGTCAACAAAGTGTGTGGTTCAGGCTTAAAAAGCGTTGCTTTAGCCGCTCAGGCCATTTTGGCCGGCGATGCCGAAACCATCGTAGCCGGCGGTATGGAAAATATGAGTCAGGCGCCTTACCTGATGGACAGCAAAGCCCGTTGGGGCTATCGCTTAGGCGATGGCAAGCTGATGGACGTTATCCTGAAAGACGGACTGATGTGTGCCACTCATGATTACCATATGGGTATCACCGCAGAAAACGTGGCAAAAGAGTACGGCATCACCCGTGAAGCGCAGGACCAGCTGGCTCTGGCATCACAGCAAAAGGCGGTAGCGGCAATGAACAGCGGCGCGTTCGCTAAAGAGATCGTGCCGGTAACCGTTAAGACTCGCAAAGGCGACGTTATTATAGATACCGACGAGTTCCCGAAAGCTGATTCTACGGCGGAAGGTTTAGCTAAACTGCGCCCGGCGTTTACCAAAGAAGGTACCGTCACTGCGGGTAACGCTTCCGGTATCAACGACGGTGCAGCGGCGCTGGTTGTGATGTCGGAAAGCCGCGCAAAGGCGCTGGGACTAACGCCGCTGGCCCGTATCAGAGGCTATGCCAACGGCGGGGTTGCCCCATCGCTAATGGGAATGGGCCCGGTACCTGCAACGCTGAACGCGCTGAAGAAAACCGGCCTTACGCTGTCTGATATCGACTTGATTGAAGCCAACGAAGCCTTTGCCGCCCAGTTCCTGGCCGTAGGCCAAACCCTCGGATTCGATCGGGATAAGGTCAACGTTAACGGCGGCGCTATTGCTCTGGGCCACCCGGTCGGTGCCAGCGGTGCCCGCATTCTGGTTACTCTGCTGCACGCACTGCAGGCCAGAAACAAAACGCTGGGGCTGGCAACGCTATGTATTGGCGGTGGTCAGGGTACGGCGATGATTATTGAACGCTTGAGCTAATTCATCGTTTTTATCATTGAGATATCAATCATGCCGGGGCCAGTATGGACCGGCATTAATCATATTGTGATTACAGATAATTAGAAAACTTGGCTATTAACTATTCTTCAAACAAAGTAATGCAAAAAGTCGACGCCATCCCGATTTATCTAAACTTTCTCTTTGTTGTGTTAGCCGATCTACTGATTTATCTATTTCTTGTAAAGTGGAATCAATAGCTAATTTTGTTTGTTCATGAGCTGCTTTTAAAGACTGAGAGTACTCACAAAGCTTCGATCGAATATCTGTTATAAAGATGTCATATCGCCTATCTTTATACTCAGTTTTCTTTTTTACGTATTCCTCAAAAGAAGACAACATATCAGCATGAAGTTTAAAAGTATCCAGTAAACTTTTAGCGTAAGAATAAGCCTCAATTATGCTTTTGCATGTAGTTTTATCAAGTGCAGTGATATCTGCAACACTATTATGATAAAAAGAAAAATTATCTTGCGTTGCAGAGAATGTATAATTAAAAAAATCAGTACCATTGTGCTCAGTTAGCTTAGATCCCATTCCTTGGTTATAAATTCCCCAAACCGTGTCTATTTCACATTTGATGCCTTTCAGTACATTAATCTTTCTATCAACACCCGTTAAATTCTGGTTAAGCCGATTAATATTGCCCGAAACAATTGCCCCATATAAAGCAAATATACCGCCAACTAGCGCACCTAACAAACCAACGAACAAACTAACACCCATAATATCTATCCTTATTGTTGTACATTTCAACAATATTATTGATACAACATTAGGATATTGTTCTGATGTTCGCCAGCAGTAAAAACACTAAATTATGTCCCCTATAATAATTATTCAATAAGCCTTTGAATAATTTTAACTTCAGGTCGGAACTCATAAGAACCCTGCATATACATAAGGTAGATAGGGGTAAATGCGAAAAATGAAGAAGTTTAGAATAGATAAAAAGTTTGATTAGCAGAACCAGTAATTAAAACGCCTTTTTAACGCTCAGCTGAGAAACCAGCTCGGTAATATAAAGCACTAAAGAGGAGTGCACCATTTGCTGGTAGCGGCGCTGTTGCATATCAATCAACAGCTGATCGTCGGCCCCAACCTCATCGCTAAAGGCCGGTGCTGCGGGTAATGCAGCAATACCGTGTAACTGTCGTAAAGAACCAAGCACTTCTTCAGACGTGAACGTATATTCATATGAACTGTGGCTGAGCCTTTCATTGAGTAGCATCAGACGCTCAATGTCTTCGTATTCATTGCGGGAAATAACCCCCAGCGCATAAATCAGTTTTAGCCTGATAGGTAATTCAGCCAAAGGCCCGGTTCCGCCAAGTAACGGCTCTACCGCATATTTAACGGCATAATCATCTTTACGAAAGACCTGTAACACGAGAATATCGACCGATTCTGATAGCAATCCAATTACCGTTAATAAAAAACCGCGCACAGATTTTTTCTTATTCAGTCGTTCAAGTATCCGGTTTTCTAATTTCTGGGTATCTTCAGTCATCACTTATTATAATAATGTCATGTTCCGGGTCTCCAATCGCCAAACGGAGCCCCGGCGTTATGTGTCTGCAGTTGGCGTACAGATAGTTTTACGTTGTGAACCCCAAAGCTAAGCGGCTGATGGCTTATACATAGCGCGATAGGCCGTTGCAATCTCAGCAATAATGGCGGTGTCAGTCAGATCGGAAATCGACATCAGGGTATTCTCCACGCCCTGCTGCTCCAATAAAGAAACCAACGTTAATGCCTGCGGATCCAGCGGATTACGATAACACATTGCCGCTGCAATGCCTTTTACTAAATCATTATGCGGTAGACCGTATTCAATGGTACCCAACAAAGGCCTGATCAAACGATCCCCGGCGCTTAATTTGCGCAAAGGCTGACGCCCGACCCGTTCTACATCATCGCGCAGGTAAGGGTTTTCAAAGCGATGCAGAATTTTATCAATATAGGCCGCGTGTTGAACAGGATCAAAACCATAGCGCTGAATTAATACGGCTCCGCTTTCTTGCATTGCGCCCTTAACCGTCTGACGAATGTCAGAATCGCAAATCGCATCGCGAATGGTCTGCAGGCCCGAAAGCTGCCCAAGGTAAGCAGTAATCGCATGACCGGTATTTAAAGTGAATAATTTACGCTCTACGTAAGCCATCAGGTTAGTGGTGGTTTCCATACCTTTGATGTCAGGCATCGCGCCCTTAAACTGAGTACTATCAACGATCCATTCGCTAAACGTTTCTACCGTAACCGATAACGGGTCATCGTTTGCCGCTTCTCCCGGAGGTACAATACGATCGACCGCTGAATCAACAAAGCCAACGTGCTCTTCGACCCACAGGTGCAGGTTCTGCGGGATCTCGCGCATTACGTGCTGCTTTAGCTGGCTGGTACCTCTCACCATATTCTCACAGGCAATAATATTCAGCGGGTTCTCATTGCCCAGCTGATGGCGCTCAATCAGGCCTAAAGCCAAAGTCTTGGCTATTTTCTCTAATATCTGAGGCCCTACGGCGGTAGTTACCACGTCGGCTTGGCTGATGTGTCTTACCGCATCAGGGCTATTGCTATGCACTGCCCGCACGTTATTAACACGCTCAACGCTACTGTTCTCACCGACAACGTTAACCTCATAGCTTTGCTGATGATCCAGCTGATCGATTAACGGCTGATTAACGTCGGCAAAAGTTAGGGTTGCATTGGCATCGGCCAATAGCTTACCGATAAATCCTCTGCCTATATTTCCTGCACCAAAATGTATTGCCTTCATGGTATTAACCTCAAAATAAAATCTATTTAAACGAATTTAATCAGCATGAAAGGCGAAGACTGCGCATCAGAGCCATTATCAGTCTTCGCCGTAACGTTATGCCGCTCGCTCACCAGAAAGCAGCGTCAGAGCCTCTTGAACATCGCGAGTTATTTTCAAACTCTCAACGATCGCTTCGTCATCTAACAGATTAGTTATTCGGGAAATCACCTGAATATGCTCATTGTTTTTTGCCGCAATACCGATAATCAAATGAGCGACATCTTCCGGGTCGTCACTAAAGCTAACGCCTGCCGGATATTGGCAAATAACCACGCCGGTCTGTAAAACCCGATCTTTTGCCTCGACGGTACCGTGAGGAACGGCGATTGACTGGCCAAGATAGGTCGAAACTAAGGCTTCACGCTGTAGCATGGCGTCAACGTATTCCGGCTCAACGTAGCCACCTTTTACCAATTGCTCACCGGCAAAACGAATCGCTTGCTCTTTATTTTCCGCTTTCAGATTGAGGAAGATGTTATCAGCGCTGAGCTTGAACAGATTTTTTCCTGGCTCTTCAGGTTCGAAGCTATCGTCATTGGCCGCCACCAGCGTTTGCGTGACTAACTTACTGTCATTGGCCGCTTGAGAATGCTTAGAGGCAAACAGGCGCGTCACTAAATCGTTATACACCTGACCATCGAGGAAGTTACGCAGAGAAATATGTTCCGCATGAGGAGCATGATTCATCGCGCGCTGAGTCAGGTCTTGGTGCGTAATAACAATATCCACATCGTCAGGTAAGCTATTGATTGCGCAGTTAGTCACCATAATATGGTCTAACTTTGCCTCATTAATCTTTTTACGCAACAGGCTCGCGCCCATGGCGCTTGAGCCCATACCCGCATCGCAGGCCACAATAATTTTTCTAATTGGCTTTTGCTCAGCGCTATCCAATTCAGAGCGATCGATTGCCATTACCGGCTCACCCGCACCACCGTTGCTGGCAGAGCTACTTTGTGGCCGCTTCATAGCTTTCATCTTTTGGGTTGCTTCATCAAGGCTTTCACCCTCTTCATCGCCCAGCCGCACACGTTTTAGCATCACGGCAGCGACGCAAAAAGAGACTAACGTTGAAGCGATAATTGACAGTATCACCCCGAGCATGGAGGACTTCGGCGCCATCAGCAGAATGGCGAAAATAGAACCCGGAGAGGCAGGAGAAACCAGGCCTGCATTAAACAGCGTAAGCACTAATACACCGGTCATTCCGCCTAAAATTACCGCCAGAATTAAACGAGGATTCATCAACACATACGGGAAATAGATTTCGTGAATACCACCAAAGAAATGGATGATAGTTGCACCAGAGGCAGACTGCTTAGCGCTACCTTTACCGAACAGCATATAGGCTAATAGAATGCCCAAGCCCGGGCCGGGATTTGATTCAATCAGGAAGAAAATTGACTTGCCGGTTTCAGTCGCCTGCTGGATGCCCAACGGCGAGAAAATACCGTGGTTAATGGCATTATTCAGAAACAGAATTTTTGCCGGTTCAACAAAAACCGAGGCTAAAGGCAGCAGGTTATTCTGAACCATCAGATTAACCCCGGCGGCCAATACTTTGGACATCGACTCAACTAAAGGCCCGATGGCCATAAACGCCAGAATAGACAGCAGCATACCGATGATACCGGCAGAGAAGTTATTGACTAACATCTCAAATCCGCTTTTCACCTTACCTTCAACCCAACGGTCAAAGTGTTTAATTGCCCAGCCGCCCAGCGGACCAACAATCATGGCACCCATAAACATCGGCATATCTGCGCCGATGATGACGCCCATAGTAGTAATGGCGCCGACAACGCCACCGCGCTCACCGCCAACTAAGCGGCCACCGGTGTAGCCAATTAGTAACGGCAGTAAATAAGTAATCATTGGGCCGACTAGCTTGGCCATGGTTTCATTAGGCAGCCAGCCCGTAGGAATAAACAGGGCAGTAATCAAGCCCCAGGCGATAAACGCACCAATATTGGGCATCACCATATTACTCAGGAAACGGCCAAAATTTTGTATCTTGATTTTGATGTCAGGTGATAACATAAAACACCCCTCTTGTAGCTCGCATAAATAGAACTGCGTATTGTTATTGTTAGTCAGGACGGTTCGGCCAAACCGTCAATGGTTTTTGAATACAAAACCGACTCTATCACGCGTTTTTGTTATTACGTACTTCAGGAGGGGATTGTGATTTGCATCACTATAATTGGGGTGTGGACGGGGTATTTGTAGTGACGCCAGTCACATTTATTTACTGAAATAAAAATACAATCCGATAAACCGACGCTATATCGGATTTTTATGTGATATACGTCACCATTCCAAGCGGCGTCTTTGTTTTGAATTCGTGACTATAGTCACAAAAAATCGTCATTCAAACCAATCCAAAGTGGATTTCGCTCTGAGCCTGAACGTTCACCTCAGGTTTAAAGCGTTTTATGTAAAACAATATGTAATTAAGTTACATAATTAGAACATCATCACAGGCAGATTATTCCAGCCGCGCATTTTAATGATTTTTTGCGATCCGTTTCCAGAATCCAAAATTCTTCCGCTAAAACACTCGCCTGTCAATTGACCCCTTCGCCGTATATCCATACTGTGGCGGTGCGCCGGTTTTATTCTGCGCACCATGCAAAACCCCGCAGTGCGGAAACACTAACGGGGTTTCTAACCACAACGTTATTAGGATAATGGAGCTAACATCATGGCTGTTGAAGAGCATACTCAAACTCGCCCTCAATTCACACGGGATTTTTTATCGAATAGTCGATCTGCCTCGAAGATTTTTGTTTTAGCGTCAGCACGTTACTCTCTAATTATGGGAGGAAGATCCCATGCTTAGCTTAATCGATAGTGCGCCGCTCAGTGCGGCAGAGCTGACCGAACAGTGTTTTACGTTGGCCTATCTGCTGTCAGGCATTGAGCACCCGCCGCTGAAAGAGTCGGTCACCTTGATGCGGCTAGAAAAGCAGAGCGCGTTGCTGTCTCTGCAGTCTGTCGAGGAGAGACCAAACGATTATCCAGCCTGAGTCAGGCTTTTTAAACCGTCATCCCGATTGCTCGGGATGACGGTTATGGATAACGAAATAGACGATAAGATAGACAACTAGCAAATTCTCGGCAGCGGCTCGCTGTGCGGCAAATCAAGCAAGCGTGACGCGCCAAATATTCCCGTCAGCTGTACCCGAGGATTCTCACTCACGGTGCCAATAACGGCGGCATCAACGCCTAGCGGATGATTACGCAGCGCCGCCAGCGTAGCCTGTTCAGCTTCAGGGGCAACCACAATCACCAGCTTACCTTCGTTGGCAAAGTTAAGCGGCTCAAGCCCCAGCAGCTCGCACACGCCCCGTACGGCCGGTTTCACCGGTAAATCGCCTTCATTAATCATCATGCCGCAGCCGCTGGCGGTGGCAAACTCATGCAAAATGGCAGTAACGCCGCCGCGGGTAGCATCGCGCAAGGCTCTAACGCCAGCGATATCGCGCAGCGGAGCAATGAGCGGCGTAAGCACCGCACAGTCGCTGCTGAGATCGGCTTCCAGCCCCAGATTTTCACGCAGGTTAAGAATGGTAGCGCCATGGTCGCCCAACGTACCGCTAACCAGAATGCGATCGCCCGGGCGAATCTGCTGAGCGCCCCACTTGATAGCCACAGGAATAGCGCCTATCCCGGCGGTATTAATAAATATTTTATCGGCCGCACCGCGCTGAACCACTTTGGTATCGCCGGTGACAATGTCAACGCCGGCGGCGGCGGCGGTTTCCGCCATCGCCATGACGATCTGTTCCAGATCCCGAAGCGGGAGGCCTTCCTCCAGAATGAATCCACAGGAAAGATACTGGGGAACCGCGCCGCTCACAGCCACGTCGTTCACCGTTCCACACACCGCTAGCTTACCAATGTTACCGCCGGGGAAAAATATCGGGTCAATTACATAGCTGTCAGTGCTGAAGGCCAGCCGGTCGCCTATCGCGCTCAGCAATGACAGAGGTATGCGGGCCTGATCTTCACGCTCATTGAGCGCCGGATTAGAGAACGCCCGCAGGAAAAGCTGCTCGATTAACTGCTGCATTGCCTGACCACCGCTACCGTGAGCCATGGTGACAACATCTTTTTCAGAGTAAGACATTAAGCAAGTCCTCGACGATATTGGTAATAGGCAGCACACGCCCCTTCGGATGACACCATTAATGCCCCAAAGGCATTCTGAGGGGTGCAGCGATTGCCAAACAGAGGACAATCATTGGGCTTACAACGGCCGGTTAATACGTCGCCGCAGCGGGCCTGAGGATCGTCAGCCACCTGATGAACCTGAGTATTAAAACGCCGTTCTGCGTCAAACTGTTGGTATTCAGCCTTGAGCTGAACGCCAGAACCGGCAATTTCGCCTAATCCGCGCCATTCACTGGTCTCTTTCAGTTCAAACACGTCCTGCATCGCTTTCAGGGCCAGTAAGTTACCCTGCTGCGAAACAATACGTTTGTACTGATTCTCAACTTCGCTGCGCCCGTCGTGGATCTGATCTACCAGCATCGCCAGCGCCTGCAAGATATCCAGCGGTTCAAAGCCGGTAACCACCAGCGGTTTATGAAAGTCATTGGTGATAAAGCCGTACAGTTCAGTCCCGATCACCATGCTGACGTGGCCGGGGGCTAAAAAGCCGTCGATTCTGACGTCTGGCTGTTCCAGCAGGCTGCGTAAGGTTGGAATAATGGTAATATGCTGGCAAAACACCGTGAAGTTGGTCAGCCCGCGGCGCTTAGCCTGTTGCAGCGTTAAGGCGGTACTTGGCATGGTAGTTTCAAAGCCGAGGCCAAAAAACACTACCTGTTTATCCGGATTCTGCTCAGCGAAAGTCAGGGTATCGAGCGGAGAATAGACAATGCGCACATCGGCTCCGCGCCGTTTGGCATCGAGCAGTGAGCCATTACGGCCCGGCACGCGCATCGCATCACCGTAGGTACAGAAAATAACGCCCGGCTTTTCAGCAATTTCAATGCAGCCGTCAATCCGCCCCATGGGCAAAACGCAAACCGGACAGCCCGGGCCGTGAACAAACTCAATTTCAGGGGGTAAAAGCTGGTCGATACCGAATTTATAGATGGCATGGGTATGGCCGCCGCACACCTCCATCAGCTGCAGAGGGCGATCGCTGGCCCGCGAAATTTCAGCAACCCGAGTGCGGATATGGCTCAATAACGCTTTAGCTAGTTCCGGATCGCGAAACTCATCGACGTACCGCATCGTTTGCTCCGGAATTGATACCAACAAAATCACCGACTTCGTGTTCCAGTGCGCTCATGGACATTAACGCTTCAAGCGTAGCCTGCGCCTCCTGTTCGTCGATAATGCTCATAGCAAAACCGACGTGAACCAACACCCATTGGCCAATTAAGTCTGCGGTATTTCCCTCGCAAACTAAGGCAATGTTCACTTCACGCTTTACGCCGCAAACGTCAACCTGCGCCATTTGGTGAATGTCGGCACCCACGGCAACTATTTTACCCGGAACGCCTAAACACATAGCTGGGTCTCCAGCCATGAAATCCACGCGTCCATGCCTTCACCACTGCTGGCAGAAAGCTGGATAACCTGAATGTTTGGATTGATCCGGCGGGCGTTAGCGATACAGGCCTCAACGTCAAAATGCAGATAAGGCAATAAATCTATCTTGTTGAGAATCATCAGCCCAGAAGCGGCAAACATATGCGGGTACTTCAGCGGCTTATCTTCACCTTCGGTCACTGACAGAACCGCTACCTTAGCGCGCTCGCCTAAGTCAAAGCTGGCCGGGCACACTAAGTTACCGACGTTCTCAATAAACAGCAGGCTTTTTTCTTTCAGTTCAAGGCGCAAAGCCGCGTCTTGAACCATTTGAGCGTCCAGATGGCAGCCCTTGCCGGTATTGACCTGAATGGCCGGAACGCCGGTAGCGCGAATGCGTTCGGCATCATTGGTGGTTTGCTGATCGCCTTCAATAACGGCGCAGGATACGCGCTCACGCAGGCGCATCAGGGTTTCAGTCAGTAACGTAGTTTTGCCTGAACCGGGGCTAGAAACCAGATTCAATGCCAGAATATGCTTACCGGCAAAGTAGTCACGGTTATGTTCTGCCAGATGGTTATTTTTACTCAGCACGTCCATTTCAATCTGTAGCATGCGACGCTGGCTCATGCCCGGTGCGTGGGTTCCGGCTTCGCCTTTACCGTAATCTAAATCTTTTTCTACCGCCGACTCACTCGGGCGAAATTTGCCCTCATCCAGTTCAAACTCAACGTCCACATCGCCCATTTTGGTGGCCATGGTGGTGTTGTGAACGTGGTGATGCACATCGCCCTGATGGTGATAATGGTGATGAATAATCACGGTACGCGGCTGGTGTGCGTCATCGTGATGACGGTGGCCGTGCGAATGGTCATGTTGATGGCCGTGTTTGTGTGCGTGTTTATGTTCACCATCGTGGTGGTGAGCATGACCGTGCTCATGATGGTCATGACCATCATGATGATCGTGGTCGTGATGATGTTCATGTCCGTGAGAGTGAGAATGCACGTGGTCGTCGCCTTCAATTCGCTGCTCACCGGCAGCACATCCGCAAGTACTACACATATGGTTATCTCCCTTCAGGACATTATCTGTAACTAAACTTTGAGTGATTAACTAGGAACGCCGTTTATCAGGCGATTATTCAACTTCCAGCTCTTTAATTTGCAGGCTATCACCGCTATCAACCCGAAGGTTAAGACCCTGGCATTCAGGGCACTGAGCTTCATGTTGAGAAATTTCAATCTCTTTACTGCAGTCCCAGCACCAGGCTTTGGCTGGCCTATGGATAATATGCAGTTTACAGCCGTCCGCCACGGTGCCGCGGCAGACAATATCAAAGCAGAAGCGCAGCGAACTTTCTTCAATGCACGACAGCGCACCCAACTCTAACCATACGCCCGTCACACGCTTTACGCCATGTTGCTGAGCCTGATTTTCAATAATTTCTAAGGTGCTTTCACACAGTGACACTTCATGCATTGCCGCAGTTCCTACGGCCGGTCAACAGTGCCCGCCGTCCTAGTTGCGTTGGTGCATCAGGGTCGCTGACGGGAATCGACAGCAGCATGCGCGAGCAGTCATCGGCTAACTGTACGCCCTGTTCCGGCGTCAGATTATGGTCCAGCGGCGACATGAGTGAACAGGTCAGATATTGGCGAATGCCGTCTAACTCGCCGACGGTAAAGGTCAGGTGGCCATAAGGCAGCGCTAAACCAATGCGATCGCTCATGGTGCGTAGCGGCCAGACCTGATCCGGCCCGGGAAGGATTACTGCGCTGAGCATCCAAGGCGTTACTATGCAGCTAAACCACTGGCCTTCAAAAAGCTTAAAGCCGGAAACGTGCACCGGCATTTGAGTGTGAAGAAACGAGAGGTTGTGCATTGCCTTATCAGACACAGTCTGAAAAGCCGACTGCACAAGGGCAGTCGGATCGTCGATGTAGCCGTAAATCTCATTAGTCATATTAAACGCCTTCGGTAGGTTTTTTAGCCACCACTTCAACGCCGGATGAACGCAAAGCGGCGATCACCTCAGCCAGAGCCGGTTCTAAAACGGCGGCAACCGTCGGAGTTAAGCCAATGTGCGGCTCAAGAGATTCAGGAATAACGCCAACAAGGGTCAATTTACGGGGGAATTCCCCCGTAAATCGGAGCGCCGACAGAACGTCGGACAAACCTAACTGATGCGGGGATATTTTATTAGTAAAAAGCGCAGGCACTTCTTCATCACGCAATATCATGATGGTTCCCGGCGTCCGCTTTTTGGACACAACGGCATCGGCGATAATTAAATGATCGCGGTCTGCCATATCGCCCAACAGTTCCATGCCGGCGGTTCCACCGTCAAGAACTTCAACGTAGTCCGGTAAGTGGTAGTTTTGTTCCAGTGCTTCAACGATACGCACACCAATGGCTTCGTCCGTTAACAGCACATTACCCACGCCTAATACTAATATCCGCATCAGAGAACCTTCACTCGTGTGACTTCGTTACCATCCGTATCAACCACGTGCACCGCGCACGCCATGCAAGGGTCAAACGAGTGGATGGTACGAACAACTTCCAGCGGCTTGTGTAAATCAGCAACCGGTGTACCTACCAGCGATTGCTCATACGGACCCACTTCGTTGTTGAAGTTACGCGGACCAGAGTTCCAGGTTGAAGGCACTACCGCCTGATAGTTATCAATTTTACCGTCTTTAATCACAATCCAGTGGGATAACATACCGCGTGAAACTTCAGCAAAACCAACGCCTTTAAAAGTACCGGTTGCAGGAATATTTGGTTTCACATAGGTGGTGTGATCGCCTTTACCAATGTTAGTAATTAACGCTTGATACTGATTATTCAAAATATCTCTCAGGCCACAGGCGTTAACGGTACGACCGATAATCCGCCCTAAGGTTGAGTGAAGCTGTTTCACTTCAATCGTGTTGCCGGTTAAGGTTTTGTAGATACCAATAATATCGGTTAAATGCTTTTTGGTTGGCTCATGATTGGCCGCCAGCTTACACAGCATGCTGGCCAGCGGACCCACTTCCACGGTTTTGCCGTAGAAGGTTGGCGATTTAACCCATGAGTATTTCGCGTCAGCATCCCAGCCGGTGTAGTTAGGAATGGTCGTTCCTTCCCATGGAGCCTGAGGCTCTTCATCTTTATACCACGCGTGCTTAGCGCTCTCTTGGATGCCTTTAATCACAAATTCATCAGAGTGAGACGTAACCGGGCGATAGGTCGATAAATCACCATTGGTGATATAGCCGCCTTCCATAATAAAGCTGCCGTTCTTACCGTCGGTCGGGAACTCTGGGGTGCTTAAGTAGTTAACGGCACCTTTACCCATTTCCAGCCATTCAGGATAAAACGCGGCAATAACGGCGGTATCCACTTTATAAACCTGTTCAACAAAGTCGCCTAAGCGGTCGATAAACGATTTGATGTACATCAGGCGCTCAAGGTTCAGCGTACCTAAGCCGTCTAGGTTGATGGCATTGGCCACGCCGCCGACCGCTAAGTTCTGGATATGCGGAGTTTTACCGCCCAGTAAAGCAACGATGCGGCTGGCGTCACGCTGGCATTCCAGCGCCTGCAGGTAGTGAGCCACGGCAATCAGGTTGACTTCCGGCGGCAGTTTCATCGCCGGATGACCCCAGTAGCCGTTGGCAAAAATGCCTAACTGACCGCTGGCAACCAGATCTTTGATCTTATTCTGGACCTTAGTGAACTCTGCCGCGCTGTTCAGTGACCATGAAGAAACGCCTTTCAGCAAAGCTTCGGCCTTAGCCGGATCGGCCTTCAGGGCGGAAGTAATATCTACCCAGTCCAGCGCAGATAGTTGATAGAAATGGACGATATGGTCATGGGTCATATGCGCCGCTAATATCAGGTTACGGATATATTGAGCATTGAGCGGAACATCGATGTTTAACGCACTTTCAGCCGCGCGCACGGAAGCAATGGCGTGGGTGGTAGTACATACGCCACAAATACGCTGCACAATCATCCATGCATCGCGGGGATCTTTTCCTTTCAGGATCTCTTCCATTCCGCGCCACATCGTACCGGATGCCCATGCTTTAGTAACTTTCCCGTTTTCAATTTCGCAATCGATGCGTAAGTGGCCTTCGATGCGGGTTACCGGGTCAATGGTGATACGTTGGCTCATACTTTACTAGCCTCTTGATTCTTATTAATGGTTCTTAGAGAAGGAATAATCGGCAGCAGACGAACCAGCAAGATATAGGCACATACCTCGATAGCCACAAAGCCAATTGAAATTAATATTTCTTCCCAGCTTGGGAAGTAGTGATAACCGCCACCCGGATTAAACGAGACTAATGAGTAGCACATACGCCACGTTGCGCAGCCCAGTAGCATGCTTAACGCACCAATAAACAGCATGCGTGAATCTCTACGGAATTTATCCAAACGGAAAATCACTAACGGGAAAATCAGCAGTGCACTTTCAATCCAGAACAGGACTGAATAGAAGTCAAAGGCGAAGATATACGCTAGCTTTCCGCGATAAATAAGTTCACCAAAGCGCACCACTAAGAATAGTGTCAGAAAAATGCTCAAGATGTTCATCAGCTTGGTGAACAGGTCTCGCTCATTTTGCCCTTTCCCTCTCAGGCCGGTCTGTACTAAAGAACCCTCAAATATGACAATCGAGAAGCCCATAATAAATGCAGTCAGCAGCGAGAATAGTGGCAACATTTCATAGCTCTGCCAGATCGGGTTAACCTTATTGCCCGCCGCAATCATCAGCGAGCCCATCGATGACTGGTGCATGGTCGGTAACAAAGCGCCTAGCGCGATAATAAAGAACATCGCTTTATTAATGCGCTTAAGAGAAACCTTCCATCCCAAACGTTCTAACAGGGCAGGGGCAAATTCCAGCGCCATGATTGCGATATAGATGGTCATACATACCGCAGTTTCAAACAGCACTGAGTTAACGTTGAAATGACCCGGAATATAGAAATAAGGCAGGTTCCAGTAACGGCCCACGTCGATGGTGATAGATAAACCACCCAACGAGTAACCGAACAGGCTAGCCAGTAACGCCGGGCGAACCAACGGATGGTATTCGCCTTTGTTACAGACATAAACCAACCAGGCTAATGCCCAACCGCCACAGGCAAAGCCGGTGCCGATAAGCAGGTCAAAGGCAATCCAGATCCCCCACGGATAACCGCCGTTCAGATCCGATACCGAACCCAGACCGAATACCAAACGCTTCACCATAAAGATCAGACATAGCACAATCAGCGGCCCGAAAACCACAATCGGCCAGCTGACTAGTTTTCCACCCAATGGCACTGGCTTATGATGCGTCGTCATGCTCGTCTCCTTCTTCGTCGTGGTGGTCATTTTTACTGTTACGCCGAACCAACACGGTTAAGCCAGCTAAAACGGCCAACGGCAGCATCATGCCTTTGTAAATCGTATGCTGAATGTTTTCAGAACGTGCGCCGGTAGAGAGTTCATCAAGCTTCGGTAAATCAAAGTTTTCATATGGAACGCCGCTAAGCACCAAAACCTGAGTACCGCCGCCCTCTTTCTCACCGTATAGGTGTGGATGATAGTGCGGAACCGTATGCAGATAACCGTCGTTGCTTTGCAAAGTCTGGCGAGGGAAGCTGTATTGGTCTCCGGGCGTTAGCGCTAAACGTTTTTTGGCTTCAGCCATTAGCTCTTCCCGAGTACCAAAAATTACCGCGCCCGCAGGGCAAACTTCTACACAGCCCGGCAGCCCGCCTTTGTCTAAACGTTCCACGCCCTTCTGATTACACAGTTCACACTTATGTAATGCGCCGAACGGGTTATCATAGTCATACTTAGGAACGTTGTACGGGCAGCCCACCATGCAGTAACGACAGCCGGTACACACATCGGCGTTATAGTGAACGATACCGGTCTTAGGATCTTTCCTCAGAGCCGAAACCGGACAAACGGAAACGCAGTTCGGGTCCACGCAGTGCATGCACTGCTTTTTGATATAGGCGTAGCCGTCTTTTTCTTGATCCTTATTAACGCCAGTGCCGGAGCTCCAGACCTGAATAATATTATTGGTATAAGGAGACAGCTTGTCGTTATTTGACCAAGTTTGCGGACCTTTCGCGTTACGCTGAGGATGATTAATGTCCTGACACTTAGTCACACAGGCCTGACAGCCCACGCACAGCGTCGAATCATACAGCATGCCCAAAGCGCCCGGAATGGGAGGCCTGTTTTCGGCAGACGCCTGACAGGCAGAAGTACTACCCGCTAACAGTGCACCGCCTGAAGCTAATTTGAGAAAATTGCGTCTATCCACGGTTATTCTCCCCGTGAGTCAGCATCGTCTTTCTTTTGCTGACGTCCAAGTTCACGAACCGTCATCACGCTGACGCCAGCAACCAGACCCACAATACCGCCAATCAGGCCAATAGCCGTTGGCGATACGATGCCGCCTTCTTTGTTGCCGACGTCCGGCTTGTCAGCCCGCGGCGTTGGATTTTCAACGCTGGCCAACTGGTGAATCCCTTTATGGAAACCGACGCCTTCTTCATTACAGCCATAGCACGGATGGCCGATAGCAACGGGCCAAACGCCGCCGACATCACAGAATTGTTGTGTCGAGCAGTTACCATAAGTCTCAGGGCCTTTACAGCCTAAATGATACAGACACCATCCTTGGCGATGACCGTCATCACCAAACTCTTTGGCAAAACGACCGGCGTCAAAGTGAGGGCGACGCTCGCAGTGTTCATGGATTAAACGGCCATAGGCAAAGGTCGGCCGATTTTTAGCATCTAACTTAGGAGCCTTTCCAAAGGTAATAATGTGGGCCACGGTGGCTAAGAAGTTATGCGGATTCGGCGGGCAGCCCGGAATATTAATCACGGTTTTACCCGGTAAAACTGCCTGTAGGCCAACGGCTCCAGTTGGGTTATCTCCGGCAGCGGCTACGCCGCCCCACGCGGCACAAGAACCTATCGCGATAATCGCAGCAGCGCCCTCAGCGGCATGACGAATATGTTCAATGATCGGCTTGCCGGCCACGATGCAATAAATGCCATCGTCTTTTAGCGGAATTGAGCCATCAACAACCAGAACGTATTGGCCTTTATATTTCTCAATTGCATTATGTTTATTTTCTTCTGCCTGCTCACCAAATGCGGCCGACAGCACTTCATGATACTCAAGAGAGATAGTATCCAACAGGAGGTTTTCAATGGTTGGATGGGTTGCTCGTAAGAGTGATTCGGTACATCCCGTACACTCCTGAGCGCCGATCCAGATAACCGGTGGGCGCTGTGGGCTACTCACTGATTGCGCAATTTCAGCTGCTGCATTAGCACTTAAACCCATCGTCGCGGCAAGCGCAGTACACAGCTTCATAAAATCACGGCGATTAATACCGTGGGAAGGCAGAAGAGGATTTTCTTCTATCATTATAATTATTCCTTTACCGTGGCTAACGACATTGTTCATTACATACAAATTAAGTGGGCAGATGTTAGGCCTATGAAACAAACTCTATTTGATCTTTATCAAACACCGTGAAACATAGGGCAAATTTTTCATTTATGTGTGACTAAAAACGATTCAGCAAATGCATATCCAGCACATAAAACCAACAATTATTTTAATAATTTGTAACATTAACTTATTTTATATAACCATCCTATATTATAATCAGAGCAATGTTCAAAATTATTGATATCGATCAGGAGTTATCTGGTTAGTATTTCTCATGTATTACTAAATGTGAATATTCTAATATCAATAAATTGAACAATTTTCATTCAGGTAAATAATCACGCTATAAAATATGAACACATTTGTGATTAACCGATAAACTGAGAATTTTCTAAAAAAATGACAAACCGATTGACATAGCCAAATACGCTCGACTGATTACCTCATCCATTAATGGAGTGGTAACGGCAACGACGCCATAGACATGTAAAAAACGAATGGTTTAAAAAAAATAAAAAATAGAAGTAATTTATGTCGTAACGCTGCTATAAAAATGAACAATCACAGGAAAATATATTCTATTATTATCAACAGACCGATTCATGGACAATCATTCATTAATGATTATTAGTTTC
The DNA here is from genome assembly GCF_009800925.1 of Budvicia diplopodorum. Taxonomy (GTDB): domain Bacteria; phylum Pseudomonadota; class Gammaproteobacteria; order Enterobacterales; family Enterobacteriaceae; genus Budvicia; species Budvicia diplopodorum. Next base: position 32,931 of record NZ_WOYF01000022.1, read on the forward strand.
ATACTCAATTTTATTTTCTAAGTAATTATGAAAAAAATTCATTTTACCTTTACTTAAATAAGAGAGAACATATGTAAATATTGTTCTTACAGGAAGATAAATAAGTATGTAATATCATTTTTATTTAATGATTTCTCAGCATTAACTCATTAAATATAACTTCTTGTTAATTAATATTTCATTATGTAATTAATTATTATTAAACATCTATTTAAACCAGATAACTGGAGGATCTATGCCCTTAGGATTCATAATAAATGACGATATTTTTTTTAACGATGAAATGCTCACAATGCAACAAATTAACAAAGGAAAACTTACTAATCTTTTTGGCGTAAGGGGGCGCTGCTTACTCTGCTTGTTAAACCATCATGAACAAATAATTTCAAAAAAGACACTGTATTCAGAAGTTTGGGAACAATTTGGTTTATGCGTTAGTGACAACACACTTTTACAGACTATTTACGTCTTGCGAAAAGAGCTAAACGATATCGATCTGGATAGTCTTATATTAACAGTGCCACGCCTTGGTTACAAAATAAGCTCGAAATACAAAATCCGAAAAATAACGGATGATGAAGTATCCCTTTGGCCTAATAGATTAGAGAATAAAGAGATAACAGAGGAAACTTATAATTTTGAAGCTTCCGTAGTAGAAAAGCACGACAGTAAAGCTTCGGTGAGCGCTGATTCGTTTAAGTTTCGGTTTAGGCTAAGCCACTATAAATACATTACTCTCCCCATTAAGATATGCATCTTCATTTCTTTGACGGGAATAATACTCCACAATAATTTCCCCATAATAACTAACCAATACCCCACAAACATCCCTCATAAAATATCAAGTGATGATTTAACCAATATTATGCCAGGCATGATGAAAGTATATTTGGAATGTCAATGCAATGGCAAAGTTACCATCAAAAGTAATGAGTCTCTAAAATCATGCTCTTGTAACATATTAAGAATCAAACAGAATATATGATGTTAGATTGTTTCAATTCAGGATCAAAATAAATTAATACAATCTAATAACGATAAGGCTAATTAAATATAATATATCCTGATTTAACTTATCAAATATTCATCCGCATGATGGTTGTTGCCGGAGTACTACATTCCTACCGGCAATGACATTCAATCAATTATGCGAGGACTAAATCATGCAAGATTCAAATTCTACAGCTTTTGTCTACTCAGCGTGGGTCAGCGGTGGCGACGAATGGTATAGCGAATGCCAATTGACTATTTATAATACCGATGTGAATGATCTTATTGACCCTGAAATATCGTTTACTGTCGATGCGAGCCAATCTATTTCTGATGACGTAAATTTTAGTTTCACCAGAACTGGTACTACCATCACCGGACATTTAACGGAAACCTCCACGGTACCTGCCGGTGGCAGCGTTATTTGCAAAATTGGTGTCGCCAATAACTCCGGTATTTCTATTGGCAATCTGCCCTCTGATTTCTTTATTAACGGTGTTAGCGCCGATGTACCGGAAGATCACGTAGCCCCAACAACGCCACAAAATCTGCAGGCCACGGAAATTGGTGCACAAACCCTAAGCGTAAGCTGGGAGCCATCGACCGATAACGTTATGGTTGCTGGTTATCTAGTAGAGTATAGCGCGACCGGCATTGAGCCGATCACGGTACAAGTATCAACCAATAGCATCAATATTAGCAACCTGACTCCAGAAACGGTCTGGACTATCTCCGTTGTGGCTTTCGACCTGAGTAATAATGAATCAGCAACGTCCATACCGTTACAAGTCGAGACATCCTCGGCATTGCCGGACCCGGGCCCCTGTAGCTTTTCAGGAGCACCGTTTATAGACTATGCGGCATGGCCAACCCCGCAATGCAGTAAGTTTGGTTCAGAAAGCGGCATTAAAAATTATATACTGGGATTCCTGACCTCAGCACAAACAGCGGATGGCCCACGCCCTTGCTGGGGAGGGCAAACCTCAATGACCGATTCAAACGACAATGTGACTTATCCTGGTGATGCCACAATCAGTGACTACGGTAAAAGTGATATTGCCGCGTTCCGTGCTATCGGGGGTGACGTTGCTATCTCATTTGGCGGTGCGGCGGGTACCGTTATTGAAGAAGATATCACAGACATCCCGACATTGGTCGGCCTCTATCAAGCAGTCATTGAAAACTACCAGTTAACAATGATTGATTTTGATTTTGAAGGAGCTACGTTACAGCTACTGGAAGTGCTACAACGACACGTCTCCGTGATTGGCCAGATTCAAGCACAGAACCCCACGCTGAAAATCTCCTATACGCTACCGGTAGATGGGCAAACGGATTTCGCATCTCAGGGGCTGACCAACTTCGGTACCACATTCCTTAGTATGCTGGGTAGCGCAGGCTTGTCACCGTCAATGATCAACGGGATGACGATGGACTTTGGCGCGACTAATCCACCGCCTGATGTTTATACCGGCTGTGTTTATGCGCTGAATGCCTTACATAACCAGATCGCGGCGGTTTATCCACACTGGGATAGTGCACAGATTTGGCGCAGAATGGGAGCTACCCCGATGTTTGGTTACAACGACAATGGAACTGACTTCACACCCGCTAACCAACAACAGCTACTAGAGTTCGCACAAAGCAATAATCTGGGCTGCCTATCCGGTTGGGACGCAACGCGAGACTATAACCAAGGCTTGGATAAATGCAATACCGGTGAACAGACCAGCCTATATGAATGTACTTACGAAGGTGACGAGCCTTACATCTACACCAGTATTATTGCGAATTATCAGCATAGCTAAACAATACTAACTCGTGCGGGCCCACCGGCTCGCACTTCTGCTTACATTTCCAGTTTATCACTCGGCCACCACCAATATCATCAGCGATCGCGATATAAAAACGGAGAATCCCATTCTCGTTTCGTTAATTAAAGTAAATAAAAACAATTAACCTTATAAATTACATGGTAAATAATAGAGAATTCTCATGCCGATCCGGAAAAAGAGTGATGTAAACGCCATATTAAGCTTTTCAGCTCGACTATAATATATCGGTATCATTCGATACGCTTGCTGATACAAACAATAAAAAAAAACCTTAACCATCCACTTTAACTGGAACATTTGGAGGAATGCAGTGCAAACCTTTAACGCTGATATTGCTATCATCGGTGCCGGTGGCGGCGGCCTTCGCGCCGCTATCGCCGCCGCCGAAGCTAATCCCGAACTCACCA
>NZ_WOYF01000023.1 GCF_009800925.1 Budvicia diplopodorum
GTACCACCAAACGCGTAAGAGCTGTCAGCATAAATATTGATGACCCCGTCAGCCGCGTTATTAATCGTCGTATTGACGCCATTGCCTTTGATACCCACAAGATTGGTGCCATTGGTGCCGTTGGTTTTACCTACCTCAGTACCGACGTTAATGGTGCCACTGTTAACCAGATTCGCTGCATAACCCGTAATACCGCCGCTGATAGCCACGGCGTTGTTGCCCTGCACGGTGATGGTACCGTCGTTGTAGAAGTTATAACCGCGTCCCAGATCAAGCAATGGACCGACCGGGTCAATACCTTCAATCACACCGGTAGCATTGTTATACAGCCAGAGCGGCTTGACAGCCTGACTTTCAGTGACATCATAGGTATTGAGCGCACTGTAGCCATTTTTTGCACTAATCGTACCGGAATTCATAAAGAAATTAATGGTATCGCTACGGGTACTGTTAATCAGGGCGTTTGCTCCACCATCAACCACATTACCCGTGTTAGTAATCAGGCCACCCTTCTGATTATAAATAATCGCACTGCCTTCCATTACCGCCGCACCATCCCGTGCGACCTTCATGGTGCCGGTATTCACCACTGAACCCAAATAGTGGTTTTCAGTGACGGTACCGGTAAAAGTCCCTTCGTTAAAGAAATTGCTGTTGATCTTTAAATACAGTTTATCGTTTACCGTCAGGCTGGCACCGGCACGGTTATATACGTTTACATCAGCTTGCGTGGAGATGGCGGTTGCCGTTATGTCGCCTTTATTTTCCAGCCCTGTTTTCAGCGTCAGCGGTCCCCTCAGATTCAGAACGGCATCGGCTTCATTAAACAACCATGAGAAAGCAGTGAAATCACTATTTAACGTCAGGATGCCATAGTTTGCCGTATTGCTAGCAGAGGCAAACCCAGTTGCTGATGTGAGAGCCTGCGTTTCGCCACGTCCGGCCGGAATAGCGGCCAGAATGGTTTTATCCGAAACGACTGCGGGATCTCTACCGTTATCAACCGATTCATCAACGCCTTCACCCACCACGATTTCGCCACGGTTGATAATCAGGCTGCTACCGTCGTTATAAAACGCCTGCCCCACGTCCGTATTGATGACAATTTTACCCGTGACATCGTTAATGGCGGCCCCACCCAGTATGGCGCCCATGCCAACAAGCTGAGGCGGCGTGCCGCCTTTAACCGTACCTTCATCGGCCTTCAGCGTAATAGTACCCTGATTGGTCACGGTACCGCCGCCCATCGCCAGCATACCAAAACCGGAATTTGTCACAGTAATATTGCCAGCGTTTAACGCGGTAGCACCACGACCTCTTAAAGCGCCATCGGTACTACCCGCAACCATGCCTGCACCGCGGTTGAAAACGGTAGATGTCGTATACGCCGTTTTACCGGCAATTTGGCCCTGTTCATCAAATACCGGCATAAAGCCATCCAGTGAAATCTGTCCCTGATTCACCGCCACGCTGTTCTGATTTGCCGCCACGCCGAACAATCCCGCGCCCTGCAGCTGAATGTTGCCGGTATCGGTATTCACCGCCGTGGCACCATAGGTTGCAAGCTCCCCATAATAGGTATTTGCGTACCACTTGATAGGGTAACTATTATCCCCACCATTATAATAAGGAGCGTTTAATGATACGACTGAAATGACGCCGCGGTTCTCTACCGTCGCACCACTAGCCCGTAGCGCAGCGCTCCCCAGACGCTGGCCACTATAAGCACGAATGGTGCCGGAGTTGATAGCCGTCGCCTTGTTACTGGCATCCATAATCAGAGCGCCTACCGCACCGGATGTATCAATCAACCCAGCATTGTTGACCAGTGAGCCTTGTCCGATGGACTGAATCATTCCATACCATTGGAGCGATGTGGAACGATGATTATTGTAGTTAAGCTCCAGCGTTGAGCCTTCGGTCAACAACAATTGGCCGCCATCACTGACTCTAGCATACAGCGATGAATCTGATTGGCTGGAAGCATTCGTGACTGAGGATTCTCCACTCACCGTGACCCGGTTATTCCCCGTAACCTTGAGGCCTGTAGCATGGAAATCAGAGGCACCATAAACGTAAGCATAACTATCATCACTCACCCAATAAGTGGAGTCTACCAGCAGATTAACACCGCCAGCGATCGCGATGTTATTGCCCGTACCGGTCACGTCCACGCCCACGTAGTCGTGTGGATCTATGTTTCCAACCGATGACACATTCACAGAGCCACCAATATTAATGGTATTTTGGTTGCCGTTGACAGCGACCCCGGTCATGCCTGCAAGGGACGGCGTTATCACATCGGCCGGAACGTTCTCGTTACGGAGGTTGATACTACCTTTGATATCTATCGCGCTGTTATTGCTGTTGACAACAACACCATTGCCGTTTTGCAGCACGCCTAGGCTGTCCTTGACGGCCGTCACGTTGACACTGCCACCAAGCGTCACGTTCGAATTATCACCGGTGATAATGGCGCCGGTGGCGTTCTTGCTGACGCTGATATTCCCCGTGTTAGTAAAGATGGAGTCAGCGCCCAAGACATTGATGCCTACGGAGTTCAGATCTTCAACCAAAAGTCGTGCAGCAATATTGACCGCGGCGCGGGAACCTTCAATATCAATGCCGTGCGCACTGTTGCTGACGCGAATATCACCATTCAGGCTGACGCTGGCATCATTACCATTGATATCCACCAGTACGGAATTCTGCCCGTCAACGGTAGACAAGGCGTTGTCAATAACCAGACGGGCATTATTCCCGTTGATCACCACGCCTTTGCCCCCGCGATCGACATCTATTTTTGCCGGTGCGCTATCGTCACCCTTAATATTTACCGTGGCGCCATTACCGTTGATTTGAGTACCGGTCGCCCCCTCGGTGACTGAGGTGTCGCCGGTGTTATTCACAACCGCACCGTCCCCCGTAATCACTACGCCAGCAGTACCCGCGCCCGTTGCAGCAGTGTCACCTTTGTTGTCAATCCGAGCGTTATTGCCGTCAATTTTAGTCCCGGTACCGCCGTCAGAGATGTTGGTATTACCGGTATTGTTGATAACGGCATCATCGCCTTTAACGTCGGTACCGGTTGAACCGTTACCGGAAATACTGCTGCCGCCAGTGTTATCTACCTGAGCATGATTACCATCAATTCGGGTACCCGTGCCGCCATCAGTAATGTTTGTGGCCCCCTCGTTAATCACTTTGCCGTTATCACCGGTAATACTGGTACCGGTTGAGCCCTCACCGCTGGCATTCGTGCCGCCGGTGTTATCAACCACTACACCATTGCCGTCCACTTTCGTCGCGGTACCGCCATTCGTAGCGTTAGAACCCCCGTTAATTACCGTGCTGGTGTTATCACCATCCACAATAGTACCCGCAGTATTTTTCCCTGAAGCACTGGAGCCGGTATCAATGGTATTACTGCTGCCATTACCTGTAATTACGCGAGTGTCAACGCCAGCCCGAATGAATTTCCCTACGGCATTGAACGACCAGTACAGGCCGTTAGCATCCTGACCTCTAATCAATAAGTTTCTGTTGATGTCAACAGTCAGGTTAGCGCGATCGGTATACAAAACCGTTCCGTCTGGTGCAGTGAGCGTATATTTATCGCCATCTTGAACGTATTGGTAGGTGATATTGTTGAACGTCACCGTGCGCGCGTTTGGATCAAACGTGACGCCATTGCTGAAAATAACCGGTGATAATGGCGTAATACTGCCACCTTCGCTACCGCCGCTAATACTTTGGTTGCTGCTGCCCCCGTCGTCATTACTATTTATCGCAATGGCGGTAATCGCAGCAACGCTCGCAGCGAGTCCGCCAGCAAGCCATGTCCAAAGGTCGTCTTCCTCCTCCAAACAGGTCGTAGGTAATTCCTCGCGCTGTTCTTGGGTTAACGTACTGATATTAGTCGGGCAAGCCGGTTGTTCTGTTTCATTTTGTATAGTGGTATCGGCCATAACGTTGTTAGTTAAAGCTAGGGCGATACAAAGAGAGAGGGCTTTCTTTTTCATAAGAGCATCCTTTGATTTTTCTTACCGATTTCACATCCACAGCGAATCGATTTATAAATGACGCATACGCCACTAATAGTAAAAACAAGAAATAAAATTATTAGTAATACTCAACAACGAGCATGACCAATATAGAATTATTGAATTTCTGTTTTAATAGAGCTAAACGTCAAGAGCGAAGTTAACGGATGCAACAGTAGCATGATCGATACAAATCCCTGTCGTTAGAAAAATAACAATGACTATTAGCAACACTTATTACTATTTAAATTAATATAAAATAACAACTTTTTACCGAAAATACGTAAATTATCTAAATAGAAAAAATCACGATCAACATCAATGCATTACATAAACACGTATCAAAAATCACTCAAATAAGAACCACAAAAATCAATAAATCATGATTATAATGGAAATAAAATTATTAGCATCAACGCTGAAGTTAGTTAATTAACCATTTCTAGTTAATAACTAAATCATCAACCAAAAAATAGCGAATTAATATCTACTTACTGCTGAAATATGCGGATTATGATAAGAAAGAAATATTAAAAATTACCGGTAGATATGGCTCAATATTTAATATCGAGTCATCTAATAAGAAATATAGATTCGCTTCATAGAAGGTAATGCCGGTCGTTTAAGCGAATTTAAACGATCCTGTGGCTCTGAAATAATATGGAAAACGCTTCATCCCGCAGGATGTTGAACTCGTTGTGGAAGCGCTTGATTTTAATAAGCACATGACCAAGACCTACGAAGGATGGTTACGCTTTATTAACGCTAATTTTGTGGGGGTATCAGCCGTTCAGGAGAGGGATTAAAGCCACCTTCTATGCCGGTGGCTTTTTACTTTAATAGCCGGACTATCTTTCGGTTAATCGACGTTTTTCTCATCGATAACGGTTTCAGTTTCAACCCTTGGCGTGCGTTTTCTGGGCGCTTTAACCGAACGTAAAATCACAAACTTCTTGTTCGACGCCACCATTTCACAGTTACCAAACAGCCGCTTTAGCTTTTGATGATAGCCAAGGTGACGGTTGCCAACGATGCGTAGCTCGCCGCCAATAGCCAGACACCGCTTGGCATCGTTAAACATTTGCCAAGCAATATAGTCAGTCACGGAATGGTGCTGATGGAACGGAGGATTACAGATAACGGCCTGTAGTGAGTTGCGGTCGATATTTGCCAGCGAATGGTCAGCTTCAAAGAAACAGCGCTCAAGATCGCCCGGGCGATTGCGCTCCACGTTTAACCGACTGGACGCCACCGCCATATAGGATTCATCGCGAAAGATCACTTCGGCGCTTGGGTTTAGCTCTAGCGCACGTAAGCCCAGCACCCCGTTTCCACAGCCCAAATCAACAATGGTTCCACTCAGCCCTGAAGGCAGGTTCTCAGAGAAGAAACGTGCGCCGATATCCAATGCGGTACGCGAAAACACGTTAGGATAGTTATCAATAATGTAGTCCGTTCCGTCCAGCGGCCAGCTCATCACTTCATCCATTGGCTCAACGTCCGGCTGGCTGAACTGACAGAAAATTAACCGCGCCTTTTTCCATGCCAGACTGGTATGGGTTGGCCCGAGAATTTTTTCAAACAGCTGGATGGTTGAAGTATGGATATCACGGGTTTTAGCCGCCGCAATAATCTGGGTATCGGCATTCACCACTTTGCGTAAGGCATGAAGCTGATACTCCAGCAGCGCCAACGTTTTAGGCACTTTAATTAGCACTACCGCTGGCGTACTGCGAAGATCAGACAGTGCGTCAATAAAAGTGACGGCGTCACGAGGCAGACTATTTTGTTCAAGATTGCGTAGGGTCGCTAGTTCGCTCACGTAGGAATCACCGTAGCTAACCGGATTAAACATGGCCAGCTCACAGGCCAGCGTGCCGAACGTATCGTTGAGAATAAAGACCGGCCCTTTGGCTAACAGCGCTTTATCGACGGTATTCATTAAATACTCATCGGCCGCATCCCATGCCTGCAGGCTGGTTGGGGTATCAAATTCCGGATAGCGAGATAGCAGTAAATGAGAAAATACTGAGCCCTGTAGTTCGCTCAGCCTTTCACTCTGTAGGTCATCTTGTTCGTGCAATTCATTTAGTTCGGTTTCATCACTCACTTGGGCTACTTCCTTCTGACTCTTCACCTAAAACTTCTGACAGTTCATCACGCATCGCCTGTAATGCCTCACGGGTAACAATAGCCAGCGTCCGGTAAAAAGCACCCGAGGCGTGGGCTTCAACTTTACCTAAGAAGCTTCCACACCACGGAAACAGATAGTCATCAAACAGAGTAATCTGAGCCTGAATTTCGTCTGACTCCTGCGCGTTGTCTTCAATCCAGGAAGCTGCCAGCAGCAGCAAACCAAAGTGATCGGCAGGCGCATCGGTCAGCGGCATTCCACACTGGGTCAGAAATGCGCGGGTTTCGGCTTCACCGATACCGTCATAATCGGCACCATAGGGAGAAACGCTACCACCGGCGGCAAACATAGCCTGATAGTCAGACGCTAGCGCCTGGCGGTCCAGATTCTGTCCCAGACGATCTAACAGATCGTCCTGCTCTAGCGGCCAATGTTGCTTCAATTTACCGTCACTGAGTAAGGCAAACAGTGGATCCAAAACCGCATCCTCGGGCTTGCGATAAAACAGCGAGCCCAGAATACGGCAGACTACAGAAAACTCATTCATCAATACAACCTGTTATCTTAGTTATAAACCTATTACACGTTGGTCTTTCGGGTATTTCACCGTATAAGACAAACCTAATTTTTGCGACTGATTAGGAGCCAGCTCGAGTGACCACTGAACTTCACCGGTATCTTTATTGTAGCTAGCACCGTCATGTTTAAGGCCTTCAACCGTAATAGAGGAATCATGGCTCATTGGCACTTGATCCAGTACCACCAACTTGATCGGCTCTTTACGGGTATTTTTTACATCCATGCTATAGGCATACTGCTGGCTGACCGAATTACCAAAGAACTCAGACTGAGAGGTCAGCTGTTTGTTATTTTCACGGTTAACCAAAATTTTCTTATCCCGGCCCAGCGACAGATCCAACGTTTCTTTGGCATTTTTAGTATTGATATCCCCCTGCCCGACAAAAGAGCCTTCAAAGAAGATGCTGGATTTACCCGGCAGCAAATTGAGATTCTCCCAGTCTTTTAGCTGAACCTGTAAAAATGCATCCTGCTCCATTTTAGGCACCACAACGTAACGGTAGTCGCCCTGAACGTCCACTTCTTTAATCAACACGGAATGCCCTTTACCGTCGGCGGCAATATTATAGGGTAAGGAGATGCTAAAACGGGTATTTACACCGCCGACATCGGTCACTACGTATTCTGACAGTGCTTTTCTATCAGATTTGCGTTTTACCTGTTCGGCAGAATCGGCTTCATATGCTACTTGCTCGAGACTCTCCGCCCGCTCTTCCATAATTGCCGGAGACGGGGCCATAACCGCCATCGGTTCGCCCGGTTGGCTTACCTTAGATCTTGAATAATCCTTATACACATCGAGATACCAAGGGTTCATTCTCGGTGCCTGCGCACCTTCGCTCGGGTTGCCGCTGGAAAGCGTTAGGTTAACTTTGTCCCAGTTAATGCCGCTGTTTTGGAATACGTTGGCTTTATAGCTCAATTTTACCGGCTGATTAATATTATTAACCCGCACATCGTAGGTTGGAACCCAACCGGCATCGCGGATCACATAAGATAGTTTCACGTCGCTGGTCACTGCTTTCGGGGTGTAAAACTTCACCACCACCTGATTAACCGCCTGACCGGTCTTTTGCTGCGCTTCATCGAGCTGGCTGTTAAGCTTCTCAATATTTTTATCAATGACGGCAATCTTCTCTTTGATATCAATATCGGCCAGCAGGGCTTCGCTCATGCGTTTATTAACCAGTTCAAGCATCTGGTTAATTTGCTCAACGCTAGTCCCTTGTTTCTCATTACCCAGCGATTTGTTGCTTTCCAGTACGGATAACTGAGCCTGAATCACTTCTCGCTGAACGTTTAATTTGCTCTGCTCACGGACTTCAGCCTCGATTTGCTTGGTCAGTCGCTCAACCTCTGGCGATAGGTTCTCGGTTAGAAAATCGCGCCTTACGCTCGAAGATTGCACCACTACGCCGTTATTGGCATCCAGCATAAGGCTTTGCGCATTTAGCCCGCTGGCAATATTGGTAAATATCACCTCGCTTTCACCGGCCGGTAGGCTAACTTTACCGCTGTTAAACAGTTCAGCGCCGCGTATAAACACCGTCACATCGTTCAGCTTAACGTTCTGCACCTGAGCCTCGGCATATACCGCCCCGGAATAGGCTAAAGCCACAGAAGCACACAGTAGCGTTGTTCTAAATCCTTGAAATACGTTAATAGCCATTTCTTTATCCTTAAATATTAACCAATAAAATACGTTAACCTGCCGGGAACATGCACTTATCAGTACTGATGTAACAACGAACCATTATGTCGATTTAAGACGCTCATAGCGAAGCAAATTCAGCAATAGGCTGACCGCCGTGAGACTCAAGAAAATCCAGCAGCCTGCGCGGGCTGACGTTCAAAATTCGCTCTTCTGGAAAATTAGCCTGTTTAATCACTTCAAGCGCTTTATCAAAACCACCCAGCGCATAGGCTATATGGGAGTCTGAACCGATTGCCAGCCAACCGCCCGCATCGCGTATTGCTTTGGCCACTTCAATACAGTTTTTTTCACTACCCACGCGGGAATGGACAAAAGAGGAGTTATTGATTTCCAGCGCAACGTTATGCTTAGCCGCTGCGGCAGCAACCGCTGGGATGTCTATCGGATACTTAGGATTGCCTGGATGGCTGATCATATGCACCCTACCGCTACTGATAGCGCCGATCATTGCTTGCGTATTGCCTTCCAACCCTAACGACTCCATAACCGGTTCATGAAACCCGGCAATCACCAAGTCAAGCAGCTCGGCCATACGTTCGTCGCAGTCAGTCTCACCCTGACTATTCTTAATATTCGATTCAATACCATACAAAATTCCTACGCCGTCTATGATGCGTGGAATAACTTTCATATTAAGAAAATGCCAGCGATGAGGGGCATCGGCCATATCCGGGCCGTGGTCGGTAATAGCAAACAGCTTGAGCCCCTTCGCTTTAGCAACCGAAATATAATCACTCACTGTGCTATAAGCGTGAGCGCTGGCAATAGTATGAGCATGCAGGTCAACCGGATACATAGCAAACATCCTTAAAATATTAACTAAAACTAGTTCAAACCAAACGCTATTAAGTATACCTTGAGTCTCCGGCGTCTTGGGCAATAAATTCACTATTAACTGCGTAGGGTTGAAAAATTTAGGCGGTTGACGATGCCTGTCGGTTACTACGCTATCAATATGTCTCTTATTTCTACTTCAGATGTCTACTCCAGCTCCTCGATAATCTTCCCGATTCAAGCAGCTGCCCTGAGGGGCAATTTGCCGATAGCTTAACCAATTAAATTCAGAACATTAATTTATACTTGACCGCATCCCGCCTTCTCCCTATAGTAGCGCCCGTTCCAGCGCAATTGTGTTTGCGTTGAAACCAAAATCTGGTGAGGTGTCCGAGTGGCTGAAGGAGCACGCCTGGAAAGTGTGTATACGGCAACGTATCGAGGGTTCGAACCCCTCTCTCACCGCCATATTGAAAGACCTGCTTTTTAGCAGGTCTTTTTCGTTTCTGAAATAATAATAGCTTACATCAACCAGCCTGACACTTTAGTACAGGCATACAGCTTTCCGCTCACGGCATACTATCGTTCTGATATTAATATCACCCTACATACTCTTTTTGATTTAGGGTTCACTTAATCAGGCGATCCACATGAAAAAATTATTTCTATTGTGTTTTACCGCTTTAATATTTTTCCCTTATGGCACGTTTGCCCATTCGGGTGGAACAGATTCAAACGGTTGCCATACTAATCATAAAACGGGCGAGTACCATTGCCATAACCGAAAATAGTCGCATATAGCCCGTTAGTCGGCAGCATATTCACCGACTAACGGACTGTATTAAAGAAATGAACAAAGAGTCAATAAGTTAAAAATATGAGAGGGTTTGGCGAAATAAATCTTTCTTAATTTATGTTAGAATAGATTCGACATATTTGAAAAAATAATAAACTTATCCCCACCCCGATAGAATAATCAGCCAACGTAACGATAATAACCCCAATTAAGTGGAGTTATCAGTCATCCAAAATAAGACTATCATAGTAAAAAATCATTATTTCCAAAAAGACAGGCTTAATTCCACTAACCATTTAAGCTTACATCCATTTAATCAGGCCAGTTCGACCTGCTGCCCTGATAATTCGAAATATTTTTTCATCACCAATATGGAAATAAGGTGTTCTTGCCGTTGGTCTAAAAATGGACAAAGATACTCATGTGCATTATTTATAATGAATTTAGCTTCATCAATGTGTTGAGAGTAATATGCTATCTTTTCTTCTAAATCGGAAAAATCATCATTTAAGAGGACATAGTGATAATCAGGAATCAGGTTGGCTTCCATAAACCAGCTTTCAATACGGGGTTTACGCATAAAGCATAGTGAGTTGGAATGCATAATCCACTTCAGATTGGTTGCAACATCATTGCCCTCAATGCTAATAATGAACTTATACTTCATCTGTTCAACTTCACTCATTAAATTAAGTCTTTTACCGTTATGCCTTCCGGTATCGCCAATATTAACCAGAGGTGAATTCTTATAGGTCTCAAGCAATAACTTTCTTGAATCCTGATAGCAAGCCCCGCGAAACACCGCCATGTCTAGCTTGTTCTCAAACGGGATCTTATCGTCGAAAAGGCCAAAGTGCCTTATTTTATTCAGTTTTAACAACACTGAATTCTGGTTCTCACCGCTGATTGGCCTTGTTTTCACAAAGGTAGGCCGATCTGGAATATGTTTTATATCACGAAAAAAATAGTTAAATTTTAGCGAACCGTCAAAATAACGGGCCGCTTCCATAAAATCGTAATAATAACTACTAGCATTCCCTCTGACGGAGAGTTTATTACCAACCATCGCGGTAGAGTCCAAAGAAAAATTATCACTTAACTTGTTGTAATAATTAACCCGTTGATAGATTTTTTCTAACTTAATATCACTCATTCCTGAGATTAATTTCTCAATATTTAGTCTAAAAAAAGACCGTGGAATAATATCTTTAATAATGTTTCTGGCGTAAAAAGGGACTTTTCTTATATGCATACATATAAACTCTTATCTTAGAAGCTATCGCACTTTATGTAAGCGACTCAGATTTCAATAAGCATTTGCTCCTAAAACCCAAATTATTTATCACGCATTACCTGCGAATATTTCTTCCTGTAAAAAAGTTAGCACCAAGTTGTTATAAAGTCCAGACGGCCACATTGGCCAGATAATAGTCCAAAAAGAAACTTTTTCAAAAAGCATCCCGATATCAATATATTGAAGAAGGATTGGCTTTTATTTCATAGTACCAGACGCGACATAAGGAAATAACTAAAATGTAAATAGATGTTAATATACATTTTTCTAGAATTGAGTCTAAAATGACAAGCAGGATAATATTGTTGCAGAATATGAATGGGAGCTGACACTAAAGTGTGGGTAAATCATAAAAATGAGCCACCGGCGTTACCGATGGCTGTTTATTATTAATAATAAAACAAACAGTTACCCTAACTGACTTCAAGCGTGTCGGGCAAACCGCTAGGCCTCTTATTACAAATGTATCTTGGTTCCCTTCTCGCCCTTCAGGATCTGCGCAGCGTCGTGCAGAGCGCCGATGTAGGCCGGGTTGCCGCTTTTTTCGACATAACCTATAACGGCCTGAGCTTTAGGCCCCATAGAGCCGTCGGCAATAGCAAAAGGCTTAAGCGCTTCGGCCGTTACGTCACGCAGAGCGCGCTGGTTTGGCGTTCCCCAGTCCTGATAAACCGCATCGGCGTCGGTCAATACCAGTAAGCAGTCTGCGTTTAACTCTGCGGCCAACAGTGCTGCAGAGAAGTCTTTATCAATCACCGCTTCGATACCGATGAAGCCATTGTTTTTATTATCAGCCACCGGCACGCCACCGCCGCCGTTACATACCACAACATGACGCATGCTAAGCAGCGCATTGATAGCATCCACATCAAGAATACGCTTAGGCATAGGTGAAGGTACAACGCGGCGGATATATTTGCCGTCTTGTTTCATCGTCCAGCCATGGCGTTTTGCCATTTCTGCCGCCGACTGTTGGTTGTAAACCGGCCCGATAAATTTAGTCGGGTTTTTAAACGCAACGTCATCCGTATCGACTAAAACCCGCGTAAGCACCGAAGTGACCTGAGGCATTCCTGCTTCCTGCCCCAGACTTTGAGTAATCATATAGCCCAACATGCCCTGCGTTTCTGCCACCAGAATATCCAGCGGGTAGGCCGGCGTTTCTTCATAGGCTAAATTTTGCAGCGACAGAAGCCCGACCTGAGGGCCGTTACCGTGCACGATAACCACGTTATAATCTTCAGACAATACTTTGACAACTTTGGCGATGGCCGCAATATTTTTATACTGATTATCAGCGGAAAGAACCTCATTTCGCTGTAATAAGGCATTTCCACCTAACGCTAATACCAGCGTTTTATATTTTTTATTTCCCATATCCATCTTTAACCTCTTACAGAAAGCACAAGGAGGACCTGATAAATACGTCAGGCCTATTTATTGACTGATTTGCTAATTAAATTCAGTAATCATTTAAAAAAATAATAAATCTTTTTAAATGACGCTGATAAAAACAATAACCACCGATATTTACCTATTCATTCATCTATTATTCATTGTGGCGATATTCATTAAGCGCTAAGCAGGCTAAGCCAATGCCTAATAAAGTATCCGCCCCGGAGTGATGGCCTAAACACAATATTCGTTCAATTAACATTTTTGTTTTAGCTTCACGGGCAGATGCATCATCACGGGCGGCCCGTGATAAATGTAACAACGAGGTAGAGAAAATACCCTGCGCGGCACACTGTAAATAGTTAACGCTGACCATGGTGGTCAGTTTCTCCAGTTGGCTATATTCAGCGCGGCTAAAGAAGTCAGACTGTTGTAATCTTAGGCCAAATCGGCTATCGCTATGAATCATCAGCAAAATACCGGTCAAGGTGTCATCCATACTTGGCGTTAACCCCGGCCCTTTTCCTATCAAATCTTTCCACGTTACCGGCTTACCCTGAAGCCAAGAAGAAATCCGACGTTTAATATCCACCAGTTCACTATTGAGCGGCGACTGTAAAAGCGTCGATAAGCCGCCATATAGTCCAGTAATACCGTGGCTCCGGCATATTGAATTAAGCAGCCGTTGGCTGTCTATTTTAGCGATAGGCTCGGCACGCAAATTTAAATATCGTTCTGGAGGAGAAATACATAACGAACCAAATATTATTTTCTGTTGATCTATTTCACCCGACTGCCCGGCATATAAAGAGTCGGCCAAAAATGAAAAGTCCTGCGCGGTTAATACAATGCCAAAAGGACTAATACCCTGCCCGGTCTTCTGGATGGTTAATAATTTACTTTTCCCCGCGCAAAGGTTAATCGCCTTTGAATAAATGCTATGGCATTTAATCTGACCGTTGACCTGCTGCATACGCTGGCTGGCAGCCAGTGGAGTAAATAAAATATTCGCCTGTTGCATAGCATCCTTAACGCACAGTATGGTGCAAAGAATAAGAAGATAAGTCCGACCTTGTACCCTAGAGGGGTTGAGTATTGAAGGAAGGACTCATCTTCTTTGTAGGTTATTGACTAATCAATCGATTACTCAATGCCCATCTCTTCAGCCAGCGCCTCAAGCGCCTTTTCAAAACAGGCTAAAGGCGGGCGAACGGTACCGGCACCAATCTGGCCAATGCCCGGATCTTTATGAGCAATACCGGTATTGATCAGCGGAGTAATTCCGGTCTCAACCACGCGACGGATATCTAACCCGATACATGCGCCCTGAAAATCCCAGGTTGGAATTTGCAGTAACATGTTGTGATCAAGATAGATTTCGCTCATCTCTTCGGTGACTTCAGTCGCCGCATCGATACCACCGGCACCAACAAAGCGAGTAACGCCCGGCGCTGCCAGCATAGCTGCACCACCAATACCGAAGGTTTCAGTAATGGCACTGTCGCCGATATCTGGATTAGCATCGGCCTGACTGAAACCGGTAAAGAACAGCCCCTGTGGCGTATTGACCGGCGCGGTAAACCAACGATCGCCCAGCCCGCTTACGCGAATACCAAAGTTCTGGCCGTTACGGGTCATGGCGGTAACGATACTACCGGCTTTGATTTGTGCACCGGCGTCCATCGCCGCTTTACAGTAAGCCATTGCAAGGTTCAGGAAGAATTGATCGGTAATGCTCAAGAACTGCATAACCGCGGTAATTTCGTCTTTATTACGATCCAGTTGAGAAATCTTCGGCGCCAGCGCTCTCATCAGCAGGGCTGAAGTAGCAATATTACGCTGATGGAACTCATCACCCATGGTAATACCCTGAGCCATCATGGCGGTCAGGTCGATACCGTCTTCAAACTTTTGCAGCGTTTCGCTCAGTACCGGCGCTAATACATCACGCATCCAGGCTAAACGTTGTTGAACGTCTGGGCCATAGGCACCGAAGCGCATCACCTTACCAATACCTTCATTCAGGTTACAGTAAGCGTAGTTACCGTGAACGGCGTTGTAGGCCACGATCATTGGCATATTGGCAGAAGTGATTCCCCCCATCGGGCCAACGGCATCAACGTGATGACAAGGAATAAATTCGATTTTGCCACCGTCAAGTAACGCCAGCGCTTCAGCTTCATCTTTTGCCCAACCTTCAAACAGGCAACAGCCGATACAGGCACCGCGAACCGGTCCACTCATGTGGGCCCATTCAACCGGCGGCCCGGCATGAAGCAGTTTCCGGCCGCTTTGAAGCGTAGGAACCACTACTTTAGCGGGCTTAACGTCGATCCAACGTGGACGAGCTTCTTTAATACGATCGATAACTGCGGTATTGGCTTCTGCAATAGACTTATACATAACAATGCCCTTACTGTAATTTTTTCAATAAATTGGCTAATTTCTCATTTCCGCCGGCAACCGGTGCCCATTGGTAATGCACCACAGGAATATCACTGCTCTGGAGATCTTCAGCAAACCCTCTGAGACCCGCGTTAATCACGTTAACGCCGTTAAGCAGAGCGGTCGGTTTCAGTTCTTTCGCAGGCGGAACGTCGGCGATCATGGTGCCTGCCAGCAACATAGCCTGCGGCAGCGTTTTACAAACCACGATACCGGCATCTTCCAGAATCTTAATTTGAGCCGAGCGGCACTGAGGATCCTGTTCGGTTCCGGTGACGGTCGCAATAACGGTTATCTCAGGCTGAGAACCGCGCTTATCGCGCATTTTATTCACCGCATCAACCACTGCGCCAGCCGGATCCAGTAAGGAACCGTAGCCCAGTACCACGTCAAGCAGCAGAACGCCAATCTCGCCAGATTCGGCCAGCTTAGCAATCTCTAACTGGCGTACCGCCGGGTCGATCATCGGATGAGGACGGCCAACGGTGTAGAAGTCATCGCCAAGGTCGACAATTTTGTGCCCACCGGCGGCTAACATAATGCCTTTAGCGTGTTCGCTATCGGTTTCTAACCCAAGCTGCTCTGCCAGTAACATAGCCGCTTCGGCAGCCAGCGTACCGCCAGTATACAGACCCATGATTTTCTTATTTGGCGCCTTAGTATGCGAAGCCGCCGCCTCTTCCACTTGGGCTAAGGCAACCGCCAGCTCTGCCGCATGATTCAGCGTATTCGCCAGATAGACATTGCCTTCACGCGCGTTGGTATGAGCGGCACCAAGGAACAGCGCAATCACTGGCTTATTGATCGCCTTCATCGCCTTCAGCACTTTCTGGCGCACTTCTTCTGCCGGAGGCTTAGAGACAAATGCAATCACTTTGCTGTCGCTGTCGTTAGCCAGCATTTCCAGTGCGGTTAATGCACTAACGCCACCAACGTCAACGGACAAATCACGACCGCCTAGGCCAATCGTATGGGTGATGCCCTGACCTGCCAGCGCCACCTGAGAAATCAGCTCTTGAATACCGGTGCCCGAGGCCCCGATAACGCCAATACTTCCCTTCGGCATGACGTTGGAGAACGCCAACGGTGCGCCGTCAATAATCGCGGTGCCGCAGTCCGGCCCCATAACAATCAGGCCTTTACTGCTGGCCTTATTCTTTAAGCGAACTTCATCTTCCAGCGTCATGTTGTCAGAGAAGATCATCACGTTCTTATCGCTGTCGATAGCCTGTTCAGCCAGACCTGCAGCGTATTCACCGGCAATCGAAATCAATAGTAAGTTTGCATCAGGTAATTTTTTCAGTGCGCTTTCCCAACGGCGGACTTTGAGTAATTTCTTGCCACCGCGCTGCCCTTGAGCTAAAGCCTGCAGCGCAGCGTCTAATTCGCCGCTTACAAAGTCGATAACGCTCGGTTCGCTATTTTCTGCGCGAATGGCCACGCAGATATCGTTCGGCGTTGCCTCTAAAAACTGGTCGTGCCAAAAGCCAGTGGTTTCCAATAATGATTTATTAGCCGGCGTTCCCATCATGACAGAAACTTCATCCACTTCAGGAGATTCACTTAGTTTTCGGGAGATCACCATCAAACTCACCGAGTCCTGAAAGCTCCCTTTCTTCACAAACGCATGTATCATTTTATTCACCTTAAAAAGCCTAACCATGAATACATTGCCGATGTAGTATTTTCAAATTTATAAAAATCGATAAATAATCATTTTGTCGATGGTTTAATTATTAGAATAACCTTAGCAACGACACGAAATTATCTTCAACGCTATAAATCAAGGAAAACCACATAATTAACGCTGCGGACACAGTACAAATAAAAAGGGGTTCAAAGGGTGAAGCAAATCACATTCAGCCTATTGTCATAAAATTTGATTCATTAGCCCTGTTATATTTTAAAAATATTCAATTATCCAATTAGAGGGTGAATTTCACCCAATATAAAATGACCGTTGGGCGGATAAATAGCGTGGTTCTATTGGTTTGCCGGATGCGTTTTTGTGTAAAATTTTGCGTAAAAAGAAGGTCAGAGTATTGACGAGTTAGGCACAGAATTAACTAGATTCTGAGGGCTCTGGGCCTGATTAATCAGAGGGATTGGAGCACATTATTGAGTCTCAACCGGCGTTCCTTTGCCAGCGATGAAATGCGTTGCCGGGTAATTGCTTAACTACCCGGCAAGCTGCATAGCCAGAGCATCCTAATATCTTCCGATAAATAACATGAATGATTGCTCATTAATTAGTGATTAACTACTGATTAATTACGCGGTCATTTAAATTATCCATTGAATTAGGCGGCCAATATTAAATTTTTTAAAAACAAAAAATAGAATAGTTGGACACCATTCAATATAAGGTAGCTAATTATTTAAATCTTATTGCCTTGCCCCAAGCTTCATCATTTGAGCAATATTACGCGCGCAATAACGTAAATTACTCTCTGCGTTAGTTAAAACCATGTCTAACGGTTCAAGCCGTGGCAATATGCTGAAAACCGCATCAATTCCGTGCTGATGAACGATATCAACGCCCTCACCCAGTACGCCCGCAATGCCAATCACCGGGATCTGATAACGACGGGCCAGCCGCGCTACGCCAATCGGCGCTTTACCTTCAATGGTCTGTCGGTCAATGCGCCCTTCGCCAACAATCACCAGATCGGTGCCGAGCATCGACTCTCTGAGGCCGATAGCTTCAATAATAATATCGATACCAGAACGCATGTTGCCGTTTAAAAACAGCTTCGCCGCCATTCCCATGCCTCCGGCTGCGCCTCCGCCGACCAACTGGCTGACATCCTGATGCAGATCGTTATTTATTACTTCGGCTAAACGACACAGCCCCTGTTCCAGCTGAACCACCATTTCTGGCGTCGCCCCTTTCTGCGGGCCAAAAACTGCGGCTGCGCCCGCCGGACCGGTGAGTGGATTTTCTACGTCACAGGCAACTTCAATCAGGCATCGGGATAATCTCGAGTCTAACTCACTGAGATCGATATGGGCGAGTGAAGAAAGTGCTCCGCCGCCGTGCTCTAATTCCCGCCCGTCAGCGTCAGAGAACTTACCACCCAGCGCCTGAACCATACCAACGCCGCCGTCAACCGTAGCGCTGCCGCCAACGCCCAGAATAATATGGCGAATTCCGGCATCCAGCACGTGGCGAATAAGCTCCCCGGTACCGAGGCTGGTTGCCGTTAGCGGGTTTCGTTCGGCAGGCGATACCAGCATCAGTCCGCTGGCCGCCGCCATTTCGATCACCGCACAGGTACCTTTACCGTTGATGCCATAAAAGGCCGATACCGGCGTACCCTGAGGCCCGGTAACCGTCAGGTTTATTTCCCGCCCGTTGGTCGCCGCTACCAGCGCCGCAACGGTACCCTCACCGCCGTCGGCAACCGGCAATTTAAGGCACTCTATGTCAGGAAATATTTGCCTGAATCCTTGCTCGATGGCATTAGCTGCCTGCTGAGCGCTTAAGCTTTCTTTAAATGAATCCGGCGCAATAATAATTTTCATAACAAATCCTACTTTTCAATTATCAAATTAGAGCTATCAACGAATCTTGTCCCAGGCCATCATGTTTTCCATCATGATGGCAAGCAGTACGCCCATTAACAGACCGTTACTGAGTAGAGGGCGCATAATCAACGGAATATCCTGTAAATAGCCAGCCGGTAGGCCCATCAGGAAAATGCCGAAAAACAGAGGGATGGCCAAACGATAAACGTTTCTGGCATTGAGATTGATTTGTTTCAGAAAGAGTAATGACGAGCTTAGCAATGGCAGATACGACACTAATAACACCGCGCTGCTGATACTCAGCGGTATGTGCGAAAAAAAGATGGTCAACGATGACAGCAGACCAATCAGCATAAATATCACGCAGCCAATGATAAAAGAAAACCGCCGGCTATCGTTGGTTTGGGTCAATAGCCCTACCGATGAAACAAACGGAGAAAACGGCACCAAGCCCAGTACCGCAGCCACTAGCGTATAAATCCCCGACGTCACAAAACTGCGGCGATAAATCTGCCGGGAGTTTGTGGAGTCAGGATAAAACACATCAGTCCCGCGGATCGCACCATAGGTATTGGAGATATTAACCAGACCGGCTAATACCGCAGTAATCACAATGCCTGAACGCAGTTCGTCAGGCCGCCCCAGTAAAAACAGATGCCAGGATATTTCCGGCGTACTGTCCCACGTCGGGGTAAAAATCAGGCTATAGAGCCCCCAACCGACTAGCGTTCCGGCCAGCAGACTGTATTTATTGTAGGGCGGCGGTACGATAACAATGATGTAGATAACCAGTACCACTAAGGCCAGCGCTAAAAAGAAGGCCGGAAAGTTAATGGCTATTGGCCCGGTCTGAACGCCAAACGGCAGGCCTAACATGCCTTTCAGAAATAGCGAAACCAGCTGAGCGCTGAGCAAAAACATAAACACGACCATCACGCCGGGCTTAAACAGCACGGCCAGTCGGTGGCCCAGCCCGGTCAGCCCCACCATAATATTCAGTACGCCCGAGATAATAATGCCAACGGCTAAGCTGCCGCCAATCACCGGCAAAGGCGTTCCCTGAGCCGATTCGGCCAGCGTGACCGTTAAAAGGGTTCCCCACCATAAACCGGTTGGCCCTTCCATAATGGCGCGCCGATGGCCAAACGCCGCCTGAGAAATACAGGCCAGACCGGTCACAATAAATGAATACTGCATCAGGCACAGCGTAGTGGAATCAGATAAATGGAAGGCCGATTGGAGCGTTGGCGGGATCACCACCGTATTGCAAAAAATGAAGAAAAACCACTGAATGCCCGACAGACATTGATCTTTAGATAACGTGTTCATAGCAATAGATAGAGCCTCAATGACAGAAAACATCGCCTTCGGCCATAAGAGAATAGCCATATTTCGATATTATATTTGCGGGCAACGCTTGTACTAAAACTCAATTCGATAACGTTGTTAGTCACCTGCCCGCCGCATTTGCAGCGGGCAGGAACTGCATTACTGCTTGTGTTTCAGCAAAAACTCACCAATACAGGTATCACCAAAGCCTTGCTTAATATCATAAATGGTATGACCACGCAAAATGGTTTTGGCAATTCTGGCATTGATGGTACGGCCAACGTAAGGGCTGACTTTATGACGGTATTCCAAATCATCCGCCTTCAGCACGTGCGAGGTATTTGGCTGAATAAAGACGAAGTCAGCGTCTTTACCGACCGAAATGCGCCCTTTATGCTTTAAGCCAAAAATATCTGCCGCGTTGGTTGCCATCAGTTTGGCAAACATCGGCAGTGCCATACCGCGTTTTTGTACCGCTTCATCAAACATCACGTCGACGCAGCTTTGTAGCCCTGCAATACCGCCCCACGCCTGCATCACGTTGCCCGCTTTCATTTCCGGCGGACAAGGCGAATGGTCAGAAACCAGACAGTCAATCTCACCTTTGAATAACCGCTCCCACATTCTGTTCTGATTGTCTTTATCACGAATTGGCGGGGAACACTTAGCCAGCGTGCCGATTTTGGCAAAATCATCGGTATCCAGTACAAAATAGTGCGGGCAAGATTCGCAGGTTACGCGCTGTCCTTCCTGACGGGCGCGCGTTACTTCAGCCAGACCTTCCGGGCTGCTAACGTGGCAAACGTGCAGGCGACAATCGGCCACTTTTGCCAGATACAAAACCCGGCGAATAGCTTCCACTTCGGTAAATACTGGGCGAGATGCCACATAGTCATGGGCGGTCACTTTGCCAGCTTTCTTGGCTTCATCCCCCAGCTCATCACAGATCAGCGCATTTTCCGCATGCACGGCAACCAATTGATCAAACTTAGCTAACGTTTGCAGGCCCTTAAAATATTCGAAGTCATTAACGTCGCGGAAGTCGTTGCTGATGCTGCGGTCGCCACAGGTGGCAACGAAGCATTTATAAGCGACTACGCCCTCTTCATTCAGTTCGTGTAAACGGTCGAGGTTGTAAGAAACCAGCCCGCCGAACTGAGCGGCATCGATAGTTAATTTTCCGGCCGCTGCGTCAAATTTCATATGTAACGATGCGCGATCGGTGGTTGCCGGTAACTGGTTTAGCGGCATCTCGATCATGGTAGTAATACCGCCTTTAGCCGCCGCACGGGTTCCGGTCGCATAGCCTTCCCAATGGCTGCGGCCCGGTTCCGAAATGTGAGTATGCGCATCTACCATGCCGGGTGCGACCACTAAACCGCTGGCATCAATCACTTCTTTAGCATCGGAAAAACCGCTGCCAATGGCCGCAATCTTTCCATTCTTTACCGCAATATCAGTAACTAACGCTTCATTTTCTAAAACCACGGTGCCGTTTTTAATAATTAAATCGTATGACATAGTTTTATTTCCTTATAGCGATACAAAGTTATATTTGTGTTGTTGTTATTAACTGGCCCAATATTGAGCCGTACTGACTCCCTATTACTCAGGTCGAGTAATAGCGTTTATACTTGTTGCGACTGCAACACGGTCTCTCTTCTCTTAAACACGATGTATAAAGCAAAGGCTGAAATAACGCCGACGAACCATGAAACCCGAGAAAGCGGTTCAAACAGAGGAATGAATTTTCCGCCCAACGACAGCACGACCGAGACAATAGTGACCGCAAACGCCACCACGTTAAAACCGTGTTCGAAATAGTTATAGTTGCCCGGCGGGGTATATAACGCATCAAGATCGATATCGCTGCGCATCATAATAAAGTAATGCGCTAACATCACCCCGATTACCGGGCCTAAGATGCCACCGATAATATCTAAGAACAGATAGATACTTTCCTGATTTTCCATCAGTTTCCATGGGCAAATGATTAGGCTAATCAGGCTGGCAATCATCACGCCCTTCTTATAGCTCAGCTTTTTAGGCGCAATGGCCGCAATTTGGTAACCGGCCGGAATAATATTACCGGTGGCGTTGGTTGATATGGTGGTCATTAAGATAACCAATACGGCGAAAATGGAGGCAAACAGGCTGTCCCACTTTTGTACGATATCGAGTACGTTCCAGGTATCTACGCCATAATGGATGCTGGCTCCGGCCAGAATACAGACGCTCGCTACAGCAAACAGCACGTAAGCGACTATCAGACCCAGCGTTTGCCCAATCATTTGATGTTTAAAGCTGGCGGCGTTACGGGTGAAGTCAGAGGCACTAACCGCCGGTGCGGCCCAAACGGCGACTACGGCATTAATTACCACTAAGAACAAAAATACCGGATTCTCAGCAACCATGGTGTTTGCCGGAACGTAATTGAGTATAGGTTCCAACCCAACCAGCGAGATAGCCCAGATAGCCATTCCGCCAAATACCACATAAATACAAGGGTTAAGAATAGCGGTGAATTTATTCAGGACCTTACCGCCGCCGAAACCGATGAGTACGTTAATTGCCCAAAAGATAAGAAAAGCGATCAGGCCTGGAAGCGATAATCCTAATAAATTGAAATCACCGCCTAACGCTAAGAACCCGGGCCACAGCTTGCCGATTAGGATTAGAAAGGCTAAGGAACCTGCATAGCACTGAAGGCCGAACCACATGATGGCAGCAACGCATCCCCGTAAAATACCCGGCAATAACGCGCCGCGCACGCCGTAAGAACCGCGCAAAATCATGGCGAAAGGCACACCATATTTAGAGCCCGCTGCGCCGTTGAACACCATGGCGGCGGCAATGAAAAATGAGCTGATAATAATCGCTGCCATCACGCTAAACGTAGATAGCCCGAGTATAAGAAAGCCCCCAACCGCAACGTAGTTAGGTACGTTATGGACAGAGCCCATCCAAAGGGTGAAATAGTTAATACCTTTCCAGGTTCTTTGATCTTTAGGCGTAGGTAACAGATCGTCACTATAGCCTCTTTGACGATAGCGTTCTTGCTGTTGTAACTCTGATTGATTCATTTTTAAATCCTCAATTACACGCAACGGAATAAGGTAGAGACGCTTAATATTTAGGGTACGAACTACAGCTATCCCATATTCCGGTTGAAATAATGTCAGCTGCTTAGAGATATTTATTTTTCTTATGGCATTACGCGTAATTTTTTATTATTTAGTTTTTATTATCTGGCGCTAATAATTTATTTATCAGCGCCAGAGGATGGAAATAAAAATACCCAAATAGTTATCCGATTGAATGCCCGGACATCAGCTCCAGCGAACGCACCAGTGAAGAGTGATCCAACTGTGAACCGCCGTTAGCGGCGCACACGTTGAACAATTCCTGACAGGTAGCCGTATTTGGCAGACTGATAGATAGAGCCTTCGCGCTTTGCAACGCTAGGTTCAGATCCTTCTGGTGCAACGCAATTTTAAACCCAGGCTCAAAGGTGCGATTGATCATGCGCTCACCGTGCACTTCAAGAATGCGCGATGATGCAAATCCACCCATTAATGCCTGACGAACTCGGGCAGGATCGGCTCCGGCTCTGGAAGCAAACAGTAACGCTTCAGAAACCGCTTCAATGGTCAGTGCAACGATGATCTGATTAGCTACTTTACAGGTTTGCCCCGCGCCATATTCACCGACCAGCGTAATATTTTTGCCCAGTAGTTCGAAAAGCGGCTTAATCTTAGCAAATACGCTATCTTTACCACCGACCATGATAGTCAGCGTTGCCTGCCGAGCGCCGATTTCACCGCCGGACACTGGCGCATCCAGATAGTCACCGCCAAGAGCCAGCACTTTTTCTGCAAACACTTTGGTTTCAATCGGTGAAATCGAACTCATATCGACAATGGTTTTTCCCTTGAGCGATGTAAGTGCGCATCCGTTTTCACCAAACAGAACCTTCTCAACGTCCGGCGTGTCTGGAACCATGATAAAAATGGTGTCCGCATGCTGTGCAACCTCAGCGGGCGTACTACAGGCCTTTGCCCCCGCATCGGTTAACGATGCCGGAACGTTGCCGAGGGTAGAGAAATGCAGGGAATAACCAGCATCAACTAAATGCTGAGCCATCGGTGCACCCATAATACCTAACCCGATAAATCCGATCTTCATATTAAACTCCTCAAATTTGAGCGATATAAATCCCTTCACAAAGTCTGTGAATATTTATTGCTACATTAAATCTTTATTTAATTAATGATATTTCTTCAGCCAGCCAAGCCCATCCTCGGTTCGCTTTTTCGGTTTATATTCACAGCCAACCCAACCGTCATAAGCAGACTGCTTAATAACGTCAAAAAGATAATCGTAATTAATTTCGCCGGTTCCCGGTTCATTACGCCCCGGATTATCGGCAATCTGTAAATGCCCGATTTTATCGGCGTGCAGCGCCATGGTTTGGGTTAATTCACCTTCCATGCGTTGCATATGATAAATATCGTATTGAATAAACAGATTGTCGCTGCCGACCTGTTTAATTAACTCTAGCGCCTGTTGGGTGCCGGTTAAATGAAAGCCGGGTATATCAAAATGGTTAATTGGCTCAATTAACAACATGATATTTTCTTTCGCCAGCTCGTCTGCCGCGTAGCGTAAATTATCAACCAACGTACGATTAACCAATGTGGCGTCAACGCCTGACGGCGTTTTGCCGACTAAGCAGTTAATTTTACGGTTACCTAGAACTTTGGCATAGGCAATAGCGGAAGCCACACCCTGACGGAATTCATCTTCCCGGCCCGGGATGCAGGCCACGCCGCGCTCGCCCGCTTCCCAGTTACCCGCCGGTAAGTTATGTAGCGTATGTTGAAGATTGTGATTTTCCATCAGTTCCCTGAGCTGTTCGGCTGAATAGCCATAGGGGAACATAAACTCAACGGCATTGAATCCGTTTGCCGCAGCGGCTTCAAAGCGATCCAGAAAATCGTACTCCAGAAATAGCATTGATAAATTAGCTGAAAACTTAAGCATCATGACCTCCGGTACTATTTATATTCCATAAAACTCACGTGAGTTGGCGCATCTTCAACGCTATCGGCAATCGGTTCAAACTCATTCACGCTGTCAATTTCTCCGCCCATCGAAATGTTGGTCACGCGCTCCAGCATAATTTCGACTACGACAGGTACGCTGAATTGATCTCTAAGCACTTTAGCCTGAGCAAATGCCGGCGCGATATCTTCAGGTTTAAACACCCGAATAGCCTTACAGCCTAGCCCTTCAGCCACTTTCACATGATCAACGCCATAACCGTTAAGCTCTTCAGAATTGATATTGTCAAAAGCCAGCTGGACGCAGTAGTCCATATCAAACGCACGCTGAGACTGACGAATAAGCCCCAAGTAGGCATTGTTCACCAACACATGGATATAAGGTATTTTGAACTGCGCGCCGACGGCTAACTCTTCGATCATAAACTGGAAGTCATAATCACCGGAGATCCCGATAACCTGCGCTTTCGGAGTGGCAACGCAAACGCCTAATGCAGAAGGAAGCGTCCAGCCCAGCGGGCCAGCCTGACCGCAGTTGATCCAACGGCGAGGACCAAACACGTGCAGCATTTGTGCCGCCGCAATTTGAGATAAACCAATGGTGGTTACGTAAGTTGCACTACGGCCAAACGCCCGGTTCATTTCTTCATATACGCGCTGAGGTTTTACCGGCACGTTATCGAAATGCGTTTTGCGTAACAACGTGCGTTTACGCTGCTGGCAGTCTTCAACCCATGCTTTGCGGCAAGGTAATTTGCCCGCATTTTTCATCTCTTGAGCCGCATCGATCAGCAGTTTGAGCGCTTCACCCGCATCGGACACAATGCCTAAATCAGGGCATATCACTCGACCAATTTGCGTCGGTTCAATATCAATATGAATAATTTTGCGGCCCGCCGTGTATTTATCCACGGAACCGGTATGACGGTTAGCAAAACGGTTACCAATACCAAACACCAGATCGGATGCCAACAGAGTGGCATTACCGTAGCGGTGTGAGGTCTGTAGCCCGACCATACCGGCCATCAGTGGATGATCATCGGCAATAGCGCCCCAGCCCATTAGCGTAGGAATAACCGGAACCTGAGTCAGTTCAGCGAAGCGTTGGAACAGTTCGGTAGCATCGGCATTGAGGACACCGCCACCCACCACCAAAACCGGACGGTCAGCGGCCATCAGCATTTCAACGGCTTTTTTAGCCTGTGCCATCGTTGCACAAGGTTTGTAAGGCGGTAATGACTGATAGGTCTCAGGATCAAACTCAATTTCCGCCATTTGCACGTCATACGGTAAATCGATCAGTACCGGACCCGGACGGCCAGAGCGCATTAAGTGGAAAGCCTGCTGCAACACGCGAGGAACCAAGGCTGGTTCTAGCACCGTTACTGCCATTTTAGTAACCGGACCGGCGATAGATTGGATATCGACAGCCTGAAAATCCTCTTTATGTAAACGCGCTCTCGGAGCCTGACCGGTAATACATAAAATAGGAATAGAGTCGGCAGAAGCAGAATACAGCGCCGTGATCATATCAGTTCCTGCCGGGCCCGAAGTCCCTAGACACATACCGATATTTCCCGCTTTCGCACGGGTGTACCCTTCCGCCATATGGGAAGCGCCTTCAACGTGGCGAGCTAAATAGTGGGTAATTTTTCCGTGTTTACGCATTGCGTTATAAAATGGATTAATTGCCGCGCCCGGTACGCCAAATGCGGTATCTACTCCCTCTTTTTCTAGCACATGCATCGCCGCTTCAACGGCCGTCATACGAGTCATACTTTTTATCCTTCTATTATTTCTGCTGCAAATTTACGGAAAATGTTTTCATTTCTGCTTTTGGTTAAAAAAATCCGCCTTCGCAGGCGGTTATTACGGATTAATTTTAACCTATCCCCGGTGGCACTGACCCAGAGCCTGACTGATGTCACGTGCCGTATTTTTTACTAACTCCCCCAAGTCGCTAAACCGTTCAACGGTCAAACGCGAACTCGGCCCGGAGATAGAAATCGCTGCGGTTACATTGTTATTACTGTCATAAATCGTTGAAGCTAAACAGTTTAAACCAGTAACGTGCTCTTCCTGATCCAGCGCGTACCCGCGCTGTTTTGCCTTAGCCAAATCCTTTTGTAGCTCATTCAAGTCACTGCGCGTTTTAGCGGTAAAGGCCTTTAATCCAGTCTGAATAATGACGCTCATCAGCTGTTCATCATCTAACGGATAGAGCAGCGCTTTACCTGCACCGGATGCGTGTAGCGGCAGCCGGCTTCCTAGTGGTGCACACATCCGAACTATTGACTGGCATTCCCGCTGGCCAATTAATACGGCCTCTAACCCGTTACGAATGGCCAAATTAGCCGTTTCTCCTGAGAGCAACATGAGTCGTTGCATATAGGGTGCAGCGACTGATAAAACGTCTCGATTATGGATATAGGACGAACCGACGGTAAAAGCCTGTAAACCTATATGCCACCAGCTAAGTTGGTCGTCCTGATACACGAAATCGGACTGCTCTAATACTTTTAATAAACGAAACGCAGTAGACAAAGGTAGCGATAAATTCTCAGAGATATCGCTCACCGACGAGCTGCCGCCGGACTTTGCCAAATACTGCAGAATGGCAATACCGCGTTCCAGTGCCTGAGCACCTTTATGTGAAGCTGAGTCAGGTTGACTCGGCCTCCCACGACGTTTTAATTCAGTCATAGCTTTCATTTCTCTTGCAACAGGCGGTTATGCCGTCACCTCACACCACCGATCAAAGGTGCAAGTATACTATGCAAGATGCCCGACAGCGTCACTCAATTTATAACTATTTATGGTTATGCCTCTGGCACAACGCACTGATAGCTCTGGGGTAAAGCCACCACGACACAGTTATCTGCACCCCCGCGATCCACCGTTAGGAAGTCAGTTTCTGTCTGCCATGCGAACAGCGGATGATGCCAGACATTGCGATGATAGTTGATTCCCTGCCGTCCATTGGTGATAAACGCCCGTAGCGTATCAAGTTCCGGGGCCTCATCGCCGTTGGCTACAATCACGATAAACTGCTCACCGTTCATTGGAATAAACGCCTGAGAACCCAAGGGATGTTTCTCAAGTTCTGAAACAATAATTGGCAATTCGGCGGGTTTAGCACGATTAATGCTGAGTAGCGTTCGGTCCTGCTGCAAAATTTCGATCTTAGTAAGATCGTGGTAACGTTCGACTTTGCCATTATTGATATGGAAGAAATCATTGTCGGCCGTTTCGATTACATCCCCATAGGCCGCGAAGCTGGCCTGATTCAAAGGTAAAACCTGAAGCTTCATACTTATCACTCCTTAATTTAAAATAAAATCTTGATAAATGTATAAGCGATAACTTCAATACCTACACATACACCTTAATGCCAACAATGTAGAAAGTTTTTCTAGCGTTAACAATCCAATATTGGAAAATATTTCCACAATATGGATCCGCATCACACTAATTAGCTAGATCGAAATTTATTTCCATTATTATTCAACGCATTAAAAACAATAAATTTTAATAAAGCTGAAATGGGAGCTTGGCAAAAAATTAATAATGCCCACCACTTTACGCCACAAACAACGCATTGATTACAATTAAACAAAGCGAAAATGGCACGCCATCATCAGCACGTTTAGCCATGGTCATGGTGGAAAAAGGAGGGATTATTGCGCCAAAAAATCCTGATATTTCAGCCTTATCAGAAATAAATAAGCGCGTTATTTAGCAAATAAATATCACCAAAAATAAAGTATTTTTAATGTATTTAATGTGGGGAAATTTGTCTAAAAAATGAATTTGAGGCGATAAAAAATATTAACCGGGAAAACATAAGCTATTATGATAAAAATCAAATAGCTTACGCGATTATTATTAATAAAAATTTAATATCCGAAATTATTTAATAAAGTTTTTCTTTATTAATTTTTTTTTGTATTAATGGGCTATTTTAAAAAAACATCTAACTATGTAATAAAGGATATTTAGATCACATTATTTCTTTTACGGTAAGGTATGGTGCTACGCATTAAACCCCTCTGATGAGGGACGTTAAAAGGAAAGTATAATGAAGATCAATCGTCAAAAGCTCCATCAGCTGATTCAAAATAAACTTAATAAAGCTGGTCTATCAGAGCAGCATGCGTCAATGGTTGCCGACGTTCTGGTGCATGCCGATGCCAGAGGTATCCACTCTCACGGCGCGGTACGCGTCGAGTATTACGCAGAACGGATATCGAAAGGCGGAACCAATACCCGACCAGCGTTTCATTTTGAACAAACAGGCCCCTGCTCCGGCGTATTCCACGGTGATAATGCCGCTGGGCACGTTGCCGCTAAACTGGCTATGGACGAAGCCGTTAAGCTGGCTCAGACTAACGGCATTGCTATTGTTGGCGTGAAAAAAATTGGTCACAGCGGCGCCCTTTCCTACTTTGTTCAACACGCCGCTAAACAGGGTATGATCGGTATTTCACTGTGTCAGTCCGACCCTATGTCGGTGCCATTCGGTGGAACCGGCGTTTACTACGGTACCAATCCAATTGCCTTTGCGGCTCAGGGTGAAGACGACGTCGTCATGACCTTTGACATGGCGACAACCGTTCAGGCCTGGGGTAAAATTCTCGATGCCCGCTCGCGTGAAGAAGCCATTCCAGATACCTGGG
This sequence comes from Budvicia diplopodorum, assembly GCF_009800925.1. Lineage (GTDB taxonomy): Bacteria > Pseudomonadota > Gammaproteobacteria > Enterobacterales > Enterobacteriaceae > Budvicia > Budvicia diplopodorum. Next base: position 29,771 of record NZ_WOYF01000023.1, read on the forward strand.
CGGTTAACGACAAAGGCGAACCGACGACCGATCCGTTTGAAGTTAAGGCCTTGGTGCCGCTTTCTGGTCCTAAAGGCTACGGGTTGATGATGATGGTCGACGTGCTGTCCGGTATTCTGTTAGGCCTACCGTTTGGTAGCCGAGTTAGCTCGATGTATAACGATTTAACCGAAGGCCGCAATCTGGGCCAACTGCATATCGTGATTAATCCAGCCTACTTTACCGATGCTCAAACGTTTAAAAAGAATATCACTCAAACCATGCGTGATTTAAACGCAGTGACGCCAGCTTCTGGCGTAAAACGGGTACTTTACCCGGGCCAAAACTGCGACATTAATGAAGATGAGAGCAATGCGAACGGCGTCGAAATCGTTGATGAAATCTATGAATATTTGATTTCTGACGCGATTTATAATCATTCGAACGATCATAAAGACCCGTTTGCACATTAATTGCGCATTTACGTTGGTTATTAATTTATCGATATTGATTGAAAGTTAATTTTATTTTTTATCGTTTTATTTCCCAATCCGGTTATTCGTTAAACAATAGCCGGGCTGAATTTACCCAAATATCTTATATAACCGATTATTGATTTCTCACTCGTTATTTGATTGAGCTATAAAATCAATTTTACAGTTAACAATTCAGATCAAAGGCGATTTACCATGAAGAATATTATTCAAGACGTTGAGAGTAATGTTAACTGGCTCGGCCAGTTCGGCGCCGTCACTGGAGGTGGAGTAACCAGACTGCTCTATTCTAAAGAATGGTTCGATGCTCAACAGGCGTTAAAACAAAAATTTGAAGACATGGGGTTAGAAACCTCATTTGACGAAGTCGGAAACCTGTCCGGGCGGCTAGTCGGCAGCCAGTATAAAGACCAAGTCGTGATGTCCGGTTCCCACATTGATAGCGTAGTTAACGGCGGTAACCTAGACGGCCATTTTGGCATTGTTGCCGCTTACCTAGCCATTCAGTATCTAAAAGAAAAACACGGTACCCCGCTGCGCACAATCGAAGTTATTTCGCTGGCCGAAGAAGAAGGCAGCCGTTTCCCTTACGCATTCTGGGGCAGCAAGAACGTGTTGGGCTTGGCTAAACGAGAAGACGTTCTGAACATTAAAGATGCCGCAGGTATACCTTTTGTCGATGCTATGCGTAATCTAGGATTCGACTTCAAAAAGGATGACGGCGCGTCGCGTAAAGATATTAAAGCGTTTGTGGAACTGCACATCGAACAGGGCTGCGTGCTGGAAAAAGAAGGCCATACCATCGGCGTAGTCACCAGCATTGTGGGCCAGCGCCGCTATAACGTTACGCTGAAAGGCGAAGCCAACCACGCAGGCACTACGCCGATGGGCTATCGCAAAGATGCGGTATATGGCTTTAGCCGTATCTGTACCGAATCAATTGCCAAAGCTAATGCCGCCGGTGACCCGCTGGTACTGACCTTCGGTAAAGTCACGCCAAAACCCAATACCGTTAACGTGGTGCCGGGCGAAGTCATGTTTACCATAGACTGCCGCCATACCGATCAAGCCTTCCTTAAGTCTTTTACTGAACGGCTCGAAAAAGATATGCAGACCATCGCCAGTGAAATGGGTATGGAAATTGTGATTGACCGCTGGATGGATGAAGCGCCGGTTCCAATGGACGCTCATCTGGTGGATACGCTGAAAAATATCTGTGACCAAGAGAAGCTTAATTACCGCCTGATGCATAGCGGAGCTGGCCATGATTCACAGATATTTGCGCCACGCATTCCAACAGCCATGCTTTTTATTCCTAGCATTAACGGTATTAGCCATAACCCGGCAGAAAAAACGCATACCGAAGACTTAGTCGAAGGCGTTAAAGCCCTGACTCAGGCTCTGTATCAGCTTGCTTATCAGAACTAGAAACTCGTATTACGCAGGCGGGCTTCGCTATTTCCGCCGTTATTCTGGTGATGGGTACCGACGTATTTTTCTTCTCGAACCTTAAGAAGAATAAGTAATTTAACTGGTTGAGTAACAAGATTTATATCTTATAGGAGTTGGACATGGGCTATTTTAATAATAATACGGGTTATCCACGCGATCTGCTGGCATCCCGTGCCGTCATTAAACGTGAAAATTATGCGTTAATTCCGACCGATGGCTTAGTTAAAAACATCGTTCCCGGGTTTGAAGATTGTGACGTGACTATTTTGTCATCACCAAAGCTGGGCGCAACCTTCGTTGATTACATCGTTACGATGCTACCAAACGGGCGGAATGAAGCGGGCTACGGCGCTGACGGCGTTGAAACCTTTGTCTACGTTATTGACGGAAATATTAAAGCCTCTGCTGGCGATCGTCAGTTCGATCTGTCGACCGGTGGCTATCTATATTGTCCGCCGGGTACTCTGATGTACCTGAAGAATAATAACGCTGGAAAAAACAGCCAACTTTTCCTTTATAAGAGAAAGTACTCTGCGTTAGCCGGTCATTCTGCCGAAGTGGTTTCTGGTAATACCAGTAATCTGGAAAAAATCCATTACGAAGGCATGAGCAACGTTATTCTGCAAGACTTCCTGCCAAAGCATTTAGGTTTTGATATGAATATGCACATTCTGAGCTTTGAGCCGGGTGCCAGCCATGGCTATATCGAAACGCATATTCAGGAACACGGCGCCTATATTCTCAGCGGTGCCGGTATGTACAACTTAGATAATGAATGGATCCCGGTTAAGAAAGGCGATTATATCTTTATGGCGGCCTACTGTTTACAGGCCGGATATGCGGTAGGAACCGATGAGCCGTTTAGCTATATCTATTCTAAAGATTGCAACCGGGATGCCGAGTTGTAATTAAGGCTGAGTGAAGTTTGTTAACCTTAAACGGCCACCGATAAGTGGTAATGCCAGTCAGTTAAGCAACTGACTGGCTTTTTTGTTCCTAGCTTTGCCATATTTATGCGGCCTTTCCTTCACCACTCTAGGAAAGGCCCTTTCTCTTCGTACCGGCAGCTTCACCATTTT
>NZ_WOYF01000024.1 GCF_009800925.1 Budvicia diplopodorum
TGCCACCGGAGTGGCTATGATACCGTCTTGTGAGTGCCCACACAGATTGTCTGATAAATTGTTAAAGAGCGGTGTGCGGGGAAGAAACTTCCTGCAACACGGGCTGCGAATAATACGCTAACCCGTTTTAGAGTCAAATTATTTTTGCTCCATTGAACTACATCAATAATGCCGTTCAATGGAGGCGCATTATAGGCAGTTTAATGAGAGCTGCAATAACAAATTAGAGAAAAATTGTCTGTTTGCTGCATTACACAGCAAAACCCCGCTTTATACCGAGTTTTACACAGACTTATCCACAAGTGACTAAAAAATAAAAATATCACGAGCGTGACGCAAACGTTTTCGTTACAATCCGGTTCAGCAAATTAACGGAAAAATTGTCGGTAAAAATCGTGATCCGATCGAATATTTTGTTATTTTTAACTCAGCATAATCTATCAAACTCTATTTTCACTCTGAAAAGCCAATAGGAAACCATCAGTTATGCAGCCATTTCGTCCTATCCGCCGCGCCCTTTTAAGCGTTTCTGATAAAACGGGTATCGTTGAATTCGCTCAGGCGCTTTCTCTTCGCGGCGTTGAGCTACTGTCTACCGGAGGAACCGCCAAACTGCTGGCCGATGCGGGGCTTTCGGTCACCGAGGTTTCTGACTACACCGGTTTCCCTGAAATGATGGATGGCCGCGTGAAAACGCTGCATCCAAAGGTACACGGTGGGATCTTAGGCCGGCGCGGTATAGATGACGAAATTATGGCGCAACACCATATTGAGCCAATAGATATGGTGGTCGTTAACCTTTATCCATTTGCCCAAACCGTCGCCCGTAAAGATTGTTCGTTAGCTGATGCTGTCGAAAATATTGATATAGGTGGGCCAACCATGGTGCGCTCAGCGGCAAAAAATCATAAAGATGTCACCATTGTTGTCAACAGCGGAGACTACCAACGGGTCATCAACGAAATGGACGCCACCAAAGGCGGGCTCAGCGACGAAACCCGCTTTGATCTGGCCATACGTGCTTTTGAACATACCGCAGCCTATGATGGCACGATCGCTAACTACTTCGGCGCATTGGTTCCACCTTATTTCGGTGAAACGGATAAGCCTTCAGGTCGCTTCTCCCGTACTCTGAATCTTAGCTATATAAAGAAGCAAGATATGCGTTACGGAGAAAATGGTCATCAGCAGGCCGCATTCTATGTTGAACAGGAACTACATGAAGCTTCTGTTGCTACCGCGCATCAGCTTCAGGGTAAGGCGCTCTCCTATAACAATATTGCCGACACTGACGCCGCTCTGGAATGTGTAAAAGAATTCACCCAACCGGCCTGCGTTATCGTTAAACACGCAAACCCATGCGGCGTTGCTCTTGGCGATTCTATTTTAAATGCCTATGAACGCGCTTATCAGACCGATCCGACGTCCGCTTTCGGTGGCATTATTGCCTTTAACCAAGAGCTTGATGCCAAAACTGCACAAGCAATTATCAGCCGCCAGTTTGTTGAAGTCATTATTGCTCCGAGCGTGAGTTCACAGGCGCAGGCATTACTGGCAGCGAAACAAAATATCCGGGTTTTAAGCTGTGGGCAGTGGGCAGAAAGAGTTCCAGCACTCGATTTTAAACGGGTTAACGGCGGGCTATTAGTTCAGGATCGCGATCTTGGAATGGTCAACGAATCTGACCTTAAAGTGGTTACCGAGCGCCAGCCAACGGCAAAAGAGCTTAACGATGCTCTGTTTTGCTGGAAAGTGGCTAAGTTTGTTAAATCAAACGCCATTGTCTATGCCCGCGATAACATGACTATCGGCATAGGTGCAGGGCAAATGAGCCGGGTTTACTCCGCAAAAATTGCCGGTATTAAAGCCGAAGACGAAAATCTTCAGGTTGCCGGAGCGGTTATGGCATCCGATGCGTTCTTCCCGTTCCGCGATGGTATAGATGCCGCCGCGTCCGTGGGTATTACCTGCGTCATTCAGCCCGGCGGTTCCATCAGAGATGATGAAGTTATCGCAGCGGCCAACGAACACGGCATTGCCATGATTTTTACTGACATGCGCCACTTCCGTCATTAAACATCATTATTAAGTGGCACCCTTAGCGCGCCACTCACCGTTTTGGAGCAACAAAAATGAATATACTCATTATTGGTAACGGCGGTCGGGAACACGCCTTGGCATGGAAAGCCGCTCAATCACCGTTAGCGGATAAAGTGTTTGTCGCACCGGGCAATGCAGGCACCGAGCTGGAGGCTAATCTTTGTAACATCCCCATTCAGCCAACGGATATCGAGGCGTTGGTTCATTTCGCACAAAGTGAACATATCGGACTGACGATTGTTGGCCCGGAAGCTCCGCTGGTTAAAGGTATCGTTGATGCTTTCAATAACGTTGGTCTAACGGTCTTTGGCCCTACCCAAGCCGCCGCTCAGCTTGAAGGTTCAAAAGCGTTTACTAAAGACTTTTTGGCCCGCCATAACATTCCCAGCGCTGAATATCAGAATTTTACCGATATCAAAAAGGCGCTGGAATATATTCGTCTGAAGGGTGCGCCCATTGTCATCAAAGCTGATGGCCTTGCCGCAGGTAAAGGCGTTATTGTTGCGATGACGCAGGAAGAAGCCGAAGCCGCGGCCAAAGATATGTTGGAAGGCAATGCTTTTGGCGATGCAGGTCATCGCATTGTGGTTGAAGAGTTCCTCTCGGGAGAAGAAGCTAGCTTCATTGTCATGGTCGACGGTAAGAATGTATTACCGATGGCAACCAGCCAAGACCACAAACGCGTTTATGATGGCGATGCCGGTCCCAATACCGGCGGCATGGGGGCATATTCCCCGGCACCGGTCGTGACGGATGAAGTCCACCAGAGGGTCATGGATCGGGTTATCTGGCCTACGGTAAAAGGAATGGAAGCTGAAGGTAACTCCTATACCGGCTTTCTCTACGCCGGTCTGATGATCGATGACGCAGGCAACCCGAAAGTGATCGAGTTCAACTGCCGTTTTGGCGATCCTGAAACTCAGCCAATCATGCTACGGATGAAATCCGATCTGGTCGAGCTTTGTCTGGCAGGTGCGGTAGGTAAGCTGAACGAGAAAAGCTCCGACTGGGATCCCCGGGCGGCACTGGGTGTAGTATTAACCGCCGGAGGCTACCCCGGTGACTATAGAATCGATGATGTGATTACCGGCCTGCCTACCGAAGAAGCCAGCGACGGAAAAATATTTCACGCAGGTACACGGTTAAAAGAGTGCCATGTTGTGACTCACGGCGGCAGAGTACTGTGCGCTACCGCGCTGGGTGATTCAGTCGTACAAGCTCAGCAGAGGGCCTATCAGTTAATAAAAGATATCCACTGGGACGGCTGTTTCTACCGCACAGATATCGGCTATCGGGCTATTGCGCGCGAGAAAAAGCGCTAATTCCGGATTGAGAATGCAAAAGGTCGCTCATCGGAGCGACCTTTTATAATTTGGTCATATCGACAAAAAATCAAAAAATTTCCAGCGTAGGTTCCCACTGACAAAAGTCTTCATTCGCCACCAGCAACAATTCGAGACCACGTGGAGCGCTTAGCCAAGCCAAGCTTAGTTTACCGCCGTTACGCACTCGTCTTTCTAGCCATGCCTGCTGGGGTTGGGAAAAATTGAGCCTGACATCTTCACCTGCGCAGGTGGTAATAACGCCGTTATGAATACGGCCTTGATATAATCGAATTTTTCCCGCAGACAGTGACGTACTGATGTTACGGATTTTTTGTTCTTCATATTGAAGGCGGAGAATATCGTCGGAAGAGAGCTGCTCATTGTAGCCAACCATTTGGCGTTGCATAAAACTTGGATTACCCTGGTCGTCCAACCGTAATACTGTACGCTGGCCATCTTTAACCTGAACCGTACTACGAACCAGGCTCAAATTACCGTCAGTATATTCATAGGAAGTAGCAATAGTATCGCCGCTATAGGGCGTATAAACGCTCATCATACCAATAGGTTGACCGTCACCGCTGACTTTCCGCCAAATCCGCATCACGCCTTGATCGGCAATATAGCCGTTAGCTTCCAGCACGGGCGGCCGCCGAGTAGAGCTACACCCGGTTAACAGGAGTAATACGATACTGGCAATAATCGTTTGTCTAATCATTGGTTAAATACTGAATAAATAAAAGGGGCATAATGCCCCTTTTTTTATCTGTAGTGTCACTGTTAACTTACTTAACAGCTTCTTTCAGCGCTTTGCCAGAAACAAATGCTGGAACGTTAGCAGCAGCAATTTGAATTTCTTTACCAGTCTGTGGGTTACGACCGGTACGGGCATTACGGTGATTCACTTTAAATGTACCAAAACCAACCAGTTGCACTGGGTCACCGCCTTTCAGAGACTCAGTAATAGCGCCTAAGGTTGATTCCAGAGCCGCTTTGGCTTGTGCTTTGGTAATACCAGCCTTGTCCGCAATTACATCAATTAGTTGAGTCTTGTTCATAAATTATCCTTACAGTATATTTTATTGCATGCAATGTATCGAAAACGGGAGGAGAGAGAACATCGTTGTTTCCTCTGTATCAACCGCCTCGATTGCCAATTTGTTAAAGGCAAGACAAATGTAGACCAATAGCGGACCGCTGTGAAGCCTTAAGATGCTATTATTTAGGCCCTAAATCACGTTTTACCATCTATTAGGCCAAATTTATGCCAATATTGCTCGTTGCAGCCTCTTTCAAGTCAGATCTAAGCCCTTTAATCAACTCAATGTCTCGTTCTTCACACTCGACCAATAAACGAAAAATCTCCCACTGAACGTCAAGCTCATTCTCAATGAGTGGGAGCGCTTTAAGCTCATCATCGGTCATTTCTTTATCTGCCTGACTCATTTCTAGCATAGCGACGGTGCGAATTGATAATTCACTCACCTCAATGGCGTGTTCCAGCGTTTCACCGCTAAGGTGGGCATGAATTAATTCGCTTAACGCAACGCATGCATCAATGGCAGGATGAACGCCATAAACCTCGAACGCATCCGCATCAGGAATCGCATCTTCCAGCTTTTCAAGCTGACTATCAAAATTAATCTTCGCCCCTTTGATTACCAGAGTTTCCCAGACTAAATCTAAAATCCGGCGATAAACCGCGGCCTCACCGAACCCTGTCTGATGGCAGAAGGCCTGATAATTGGGGTACATTCGCTCACACAGACAAGCCATAAAAGTGTAATGCTGCCAGCTGCCCAGCTTTTCCATACGTTTGTGAATCGGGTTACGCAACATGCAAAGATCTCATTAATATTAAATGGTTATCGGCGCTATCAGCGCCCTATTTGGAATACATCACCCCAGTGTCGGCATGCTAATTAGTCACGCCACTTACATCTGGATGCCGTTTCAGCCAGCGGACAAATGCCGGGCGCCGAGAAGCAATCGCATCGGCCCAGCGGGTTGGCTCAGGCAAGCGGTAGCCACGCATACAGCGTTTAACCCAGCTCAGCGCCGTTTCCTGACTGACACGATGTCCGAGAGAAATATAGAGGGGCTTACAGCGTTGCTTGCTATTCCACACCCAGCCAAGCTGCTCTGATTTATCCACCAATGGCTCAAGCGCACCGGTTACATCGTCTAAAGGCTGATGCTTACCGCTCAGTCGGCTTTTTGCCACGCCAATGGTCGGTATATCAACCAGCAGCCCGAAATGGCTGGCAACGCCAAGCCGACGAGGATGAGCGATACCCTGACCGTCAACGAAGACGAGCTGGGGTTTATGGTTTAACTGCCGCCACGCCGCCACCAGCGCCGGGCATTCTCGAAAAGAAAGCAGGCCCGGAATATAAGGAATCGAGGTGGGAATTCTGGCGATCTGATACTCAACTAACTCCAGATTCGGATAACTGAGTACCGCGATCGCCGCTCTGGTGATAGTACCTTCATCTTCAAAACCGACATCCACTCCGGCAATCCACTGAGGCTCAGTAAAACCCAGATCGTCACGACGAACGATCCGCTGAGCTATCTCCGTTTGCTGTGCGCGAAGTGATGCAGTATCAATCATGGTGATATTTGCCAGACAGGTTATGCACAGCTTCAACAAATACGCCCGCATTCTCAGGTGGTACATCCTGATGAATACCGTGACCCAAATTAAACACGTGACCGCTACCTGAGCCGAAACCGGCCAGTATAGTCGCCACTTCGTCTTCAATGCGTGCAGCTGGAGCGTATAGCATTGATGGATCCATATTACCCTGTAGCGCAACGCGATCGCCCACCCGCTTACGTGCATCAGCAATATCGGTAGTCCAGTCTAGGCCCAATGCGTCACAGCCTGTATCCGCCATGGCTTCCAGCCACTGGCCGCCGCCTTTAGTAAACAGCGTAACCGGCACGCGTCGGCCATCGTTCTCACGAATCAGGCCATCTACGATTTTATGCATATAGGCCAGAGAAAATTCCCGATAGTCGCGACCGGTCAACACGCCACCCCAAGTATCAAAAATCATCACCGACTGCGCACCGGCTTTAATCTGAGCATTCAGATACAAAATGACGCTATCGGCCAGTTTGTCCAGCAGCTTATGCAGCGTCTGGCTATCGGCGTACATCATTTTTTTAATTTTGGTAAAGGCCTTACTACTACCGCCTTCAACCATATAGGTAGCCAGCGTCCACGGACTGCCGGAAAAACCGATCAGCGGAACCTGCCCGGCTAGACTGTGGCGAATGGTACGAACCGCATTCATCACATAGCCCAGTTCCAGCTCTGGATCCGGTACCGGCAGACGGTCGACGTCGGCGCGACAGGTAATCGGATGCTGAAAACGGGGGCCCTCACCGTTTTCAAAATACAGACCAAGCCCCATGGCATCGGGAATAGTTAAAATATCGGAAAACAAAATGGCCGCATCCAGCGCATAACGACGCAGTGGCTGCAAAGTCACTTCGCAGGCCAGCTCAGCGTTTTTGCACAAAGACATAAAATCGCCAGCTTGTGCGCGAGTCGCTTTATATTCAGGCAAATAGCGGCCTGCCTGACGCATCATCCAAACGGGGGTTACATCAACAGGCTGGCGTAATAATGCACGCAGATAACGATCGTTTTTTAATTCATTCATTATTTTTTTATCCTTCGGGTATTACGCCCATTGTAGCATGCCAGATGCGCTTCCTATAGAGACGGATAAGCCCACGGCATTTGAGCTTCGCAACGATATCGAGTAGCTACATCGAAGAACTACATAGAGCAACTACAGCTCTTGTTCTGCGCGGCACAGCGCAATCGTGTCTTCAATCAGCCTACGGGCAATCGTGCCAGAAGGCGGTAGCTGAGGCAGCCGATCGTAACGAAACCAGTCCGCATCGAGCAGCTCTGAGGTATCGATTTTGAGATCCCCACTGTCATAATCCGCCATATAAGCCATCATCAAAGAATGAGGGAACGGCCAAGGTTGAGAAGAGATATAACGCAAGTTAGTCACGTTGATATTACTCTCTTCCATCACTTCTCGGGCCACTGCCTGTTCCAGCGTTTCACCAACCTCAACGAAACCGGCGAGTGCCGTGTAAATACCACCCCGATGACGGTTATGCTGAGCCAATAAAATTCTGTCTTCCCGGCGAATCGCAACAATAATGCAGGGCGCGATTTGCGGGTAATAGCGCTGACGGCAATGGTTACACAGGCAGGCCCACTCCCGTTCGCTGACGTACATTTCTTGCCCACAATAGCCACAAAACTTATGTGCCCGATAAAACGCTTCCAGTTGAACCGCCCGCCCTGCCAGTTGGAAAAGCCCTCGGTCTTCATCAAGCAGTTGGCGAACAGACATCATCTCTTTGGCCTTCTCTTTGCAAACCAGCCAAACGGACTCACTTTGCCATTCACCAATGCGATGAGCATTTTCATTCGATAGGCCAAATTCACGCGCTAAACCGTGTGGAATCTCACCTTTTGGTAACCATAATTTGCCCGCATAGCTTAATAACCACCAGCCGGATTCATCACCTTGTAAACGTTGCTCCATAACTCTATTGTTAACCTCTTAATTTGCTGGCAATCTAACAACAATAGCCTTACATTACTTTAACTTTCTCTTTAACTCTTATTGTTTAGATTTTTCCGGAACCTATATATGTTAAACCGATTAGAAAGCTTAGCCGAGCGCGTTGGCGGTAGTAACAAACTGATTGACCAATGGCTAGAATCGCGCAAAACGTTACTCGTTACCTATTACAGTCTGGTTGGTATTAAGCCCAACAAAGAAAATAATATTCCGCTCGATGAGAAAGCGCTTATCACCTTCGGCCATCATCTGGTGGATTACTTATCTTCCTGCCACTTCCATATTTACGATCGCATTGTCGTTCAGGAAGAAGGCACATCCAGCCCAAACTTAGCTACCGGGAAAAAACTCTATCCGTTGCTGGAAGAGAATACCCAAAAAATCATGGCGTTTTATGACAACTACGTTGAAAAAGGTATCAACGAAGACACCATATTACAGCTGCATGAAGATCTTTCAACGGTTGGTGAACTGCTGGAAAGACGTTTTACGCTGGAAGATAAACTGATTCAAGAAGCTATCGATAGCTGGGTCAGCCATCGAGCGCCTACAGAGCAAAAATAGTTTACGACATGGCTGCCAGAAACAATCTTTAGCACGTTTAAATATCTGTGTATAAAGTAGCCCTATAACACCCTTGTGGTTTTTTAGCGGTTACTTATACTGTTATCCGTCGCCTTTGTTGGTGACTCATCTTGTCGGAGTGCCTAGTGTTCTTTGTGGAGCACAGGCTGAGACCGTTAATTCGGGATCCGCGGAACCTGATCGGGCTAATACCCGCGAAGGGAACAAGAGTAATTTCATTCAGGTAAGCTGAATCACAAATCACCGTTTTCTGGCCTTACCCGTTACTCCCGCCCGAGCTCCAGACAAGCAATTCTTATTTTTAATTAGGATGTTGCTATGTCTAACAGAAGAACCCAACGCGCTCAGGCGCAACAATTTATCGATCGGCTTCAGGGTAGTGCCTTTCCCAACTCTCAACGTATCTATCTTCAGGGTTCCCGGCCTGATTTACGCGTTCCCATGCGTGAAATTCAGCTTACGCCAACGCTAATTGGCGAAACGGATGACGGCCCGAAATTTGAAAACAATGAACCGGTACCGATTTATGACACCTCAGGCCCGTACGGCGATCCGCAGTCAACGCTGGACGTTCATCATGGCCTACCGCCAGTGCGTAGCCAATGGATCGCTGAACGTAACGATACCCAACAGTTAACGCACGTTAGTTCCCAGTTTACCCAACAGCGGTTGGCAGATGAGGGGCTAGACCACCTGCGCTACGCCCGCCTACCCGCGCCAAGAAAAGCGGCCGACGGTAAACGGGTAACACAGTTGCACTACGCCAGAGCCGGTATTGTCACACCGGAAATGGAATTCATTGCCATTCGTGAAAATATGGGCAGGGAGCGCATCCGCACGGACGTTATTAAACAGCAACATGCTGGCCAAAGCTTTGGCGCGGCGCTGCCGGAAAATATCACGCCAGAGTTTGTGCGCGATGAAGTGGCCGCCGGGCGGGCTATTATTCCCCTGAACATTAACCATCCTGAATCTGAACCGATGATTATCGGCCGCAACTTTCTGGTGAAAGTGAATGCCAATATTGGTAATTCAGCCCTCACATCGTCGATTGAAGAAGAAGTGGAAAAGCTAGTCTGGTCAACCCGTTGGGGGGCGGACACCGTGATGGATCTGTCTACCGGGCGCTATATTCATGAAACCCGCGAATGGATCATCCGCAATAGCCCGGTTCCCATTGGCACCGTACCGATTTATCAGGCATTAGAGAAAGTGAACGGCATTGCGGAACACCTCAACTGGGCGGTGTTTAAAGACACATTGATTGAGCAGGCCGAACAGGGCGTTGACTACTTTACTATCCACGCTGGCGTGCAGCTACGTTACGTACCGATGACCGCCAAACGCCTTACCGGCATAGTCTCACGCGGCGGTTCCATCATGGCAAAATGGTGCCTGTCACATCATCAGGAAAACTTTCTGTACCAACATTTTCGCGATATCTGTGAGATTTGCAGCCAGTACGACGTTTCCCTGTCGCTGGGCGACGGCCTGCGTCCGGGTTCGATTCAGGATGCTAACGATGAGGCCCAGTTTGCGGAACTTCATACGCTGGGTGAACTGACCAAAATCGCCTGGGAGTATGACGTTCAGGTGATGATTGAAGGCCCAGGCCACGTACCGATGCATATGATCTACCGCAATATGACCGAGCAGTTAGAACACTGCCATGAAGCACCGTTCTATACGCTCGGGCCATTAACAACCGACATTGCGCCCGGATACGACCACTTTACTTCCGGCATCGGTGCGGCGCTTATCGGCTGGTTTGGCTGCGCCATACTGTGTTACGTCACGCCCAAAGAGCACTTAGGCTTACCCAACAAACAGGACGTTAAGCAGGGCCTTATCACCTATAAAATCGCCGCCCACGCCGCCGATTTGGCTAAAGGCCACCCCGGCGCACAAATTCGCGATAACGCTATGTCTAAAGCGCGCTTCGAATTTCGCTGGGAGGACCAGTTTAATCTGGCGTTAGATCCAGAAACCGCCCGTTCTTATCACGATGAAACCCTGCCTCAGGCTTCTGGCAAAATCGCCCACTTCTGCTCAATGTGCGGGCCTAAATTCTGTTCAATGAAAATCTCACAGCAAGTCAGAGAATTTGCCAAAGGGCAATCGCAGGCGGAAGTGCAGACAGAAGTGCGGGCAATTGACGTCAAAGAGTCGGGCATGGCCCAAATGGCTAACGTATTTCGTTCTCACGGCGGTGAAATCTACCAACCCGCCACGATGGCTGCCCAAGAACGGGTGACTACAGAGGAAAATACCCATGGTAAATAAACAACGATTAGCCGGGCTGCCTCCTCTGCCTGAAACGCCTTTCATGCCAACGGAGAAAAAGCTGGGGCTATACCCGGTGGTGGATACGCTGGAATGGATCGAACTCCTGTTAAATACGGGCGTCACCACCATTCAGCTACGGATTAAAAATCAAAAAGAGTCCGACGTAGAAGCGATAGTCCAGCGGGCTATTGCGCTAGGTAAGCGCTTCAACGCCCGCCTGTTTATTAATGACTACTGGCGGCTGGCGGTTAAACATCAAGCCTATGGTATTCACCTCGGTCAGGAAGACCTGCTAACCGCCGATCTGAAAGCAATCCATCGGGCGGGTTTACGGCTTGGCGTTTCAACCCATGACGACGATGAACTGGCCCGGGCCGTCGCAGTTCGCCCCTCTTATATCGCGCTGGGCCATATTTTTCCCACTCAGACTAAAGACATGCCGTCAACGCCCCAAGGGCTGGCTGAACTAAAACGCCACGTAGCGACTATTCCTGACTATCCGACGGTGGCCATTGGAGGCATCAGTATCGATCGGGTTAACGATGTTTTAGCCTGTGGCGTTGGCAGCGTGGCGGTGGTCAGCGCGATTACTCAAGCACAGGACTGGCGCAAGGCAACGGCGAAACTGCTCGCCTTGATTGAACATAAGGAGGACCGCGATGCTCAACGACCGTGAGTTCTTGCGTTACAGTCGCCAGCTACTGCTGGAAGATATCGGGCCAGAAGGACAAGCCCGGCTAAAACGGTCAACGGTATTGATTGTCGGCCTTGGGGGACTGGGCTCTCCGGTCTCGCTTTATCTAGCCGCCGCCGGCGTTGGAAATATGATTCTGGCCGATGATGACCAGCTTCATTTGACTAACCTACAGCGCCAGATTTTGTTTCGTACCGCCGATATTAAACGGCCCAAAGCCGAGCTGGCCAGAGAACGGCTACGGGCGCTGAATCCGGAAGTAAACTACCGCATTGAACAACGACGCCTGACCGCTGACAATCTGGAAGAACTGGTTAAACGCTCGGAGCTGGTTCTGGACTGCTGTGACAATATGGCCACCCGCCATGCGGTAAACGCCGCCTGCATTGAGCATCGGGTGCCGTTAGTCAGCGGCAGCGCCGTCAGCTTTAGCGGACAACTATTGGTATTAACGCCGCCGTTTGAACAGGGCTGCTATGCCTGCCTCTATCCGGAGCCGGAAGAGCCAATCCGCAACTGTCAAACCTCCGGCGTATTGGGCCCGATGGTTGGCGCCATCGGTTCGTTACAGGCGCTGGAAGCCATCAAAATGCTGGCGGGTTCCCTCTCTGCATTGGACGGAAAGTTGCAGCTATTTGACGGTAAAAAACACGCATGGACCACCCTTCAGCTACGGAAAGATCCTGCCTGTGCGGTATGCGGAGGCCAGCATGAAAATTCTTGTTAATGATTCACCTGTCGAAACTGAAACCGGAGCAACCCTCCATGACCTGCTCCAGCAGCTTGGTCAATCACCGCTGGGCATAGCCGTAGCCGTAAATCACGTGATCCAACCGCGGGCCGAATGGCACAGCTATTCATTGCACCACGGCGATAATATTTTACTGTTTCAGGCCATCGCAGGAGGTTGAACATGCTTACCATCGCAGAAACGACGTTTACATCCCGCTTATTTGTCGGTACCGGAAAGTTTTCATCCTCCACAATAATGGAAAAAGCCATTGCCGCCTCGGGTTCACAGCTGGCAACCATGGCCATGAAACGGGTCGATCTCACCAATAGTGACGATGCGGTTCTGGCTCCATTACAGCGTTCCGGCATTAAACTTCTGCCCAATACCTCTGGGGCTAAAACTGCCGCTGAAGCTATTTTCGCCGCCCGGTTAGCCAGAGAAGCGTTTGGCACCAACTGGCTAAAGTTGGAAATTCATCCGGACGTTCGATACTTGCTGCCAGACCCAATAGAAACCCTGCTGGCGGCCGAAGAGCTGGTTAAGCAAGGGTTCATCGTTTTGCCTTATTGCAGTGCCGATCCGGTGCTATGTAAACGGTTAGAAAACGTGGGCTGTGCCGCCGTGATGCCGCTTGGCGCACCGATTGGCTCTAATCTGGGGCTAAAAACGGAAGAATTCCTCAAAATGATCATCGAACAGTCCACGGTACCGGTGATTGTAGATGCTGGAATTGGCTGTCCGAGTCAGGCGGCGCAGGCTATGGAGCTGGGAGCCGATGCCGTGTTGGTCAATACCGCAATTGCGGTTTCCGGCGATCCGGTCGGTATGGCGAACGCTTTTCGGCTAGCCGTTGAAGCCGGGTACCTTGCCCGCCAGTCAGGCCCGAGCGCGGTGCGCCATAATGCCAGCGCATCGGCGTCAAGCCCGCTGACTGCCTTTCTTAGCGCCGGTCAAGCAGGTAACTGATGAAAAATGAATTCCGCGATCGCTGGCAGGCCATGAACTGGCAGGACATTACGCTAAGCCTCTACGGTAAAACAGGGGTCGATGTACAGCGCGCCCTTGCAAGCCAGCGGCGTAGTGCCAATGATTTCATGGCGCTAATCTCTCCTGCCGCACAGCCCTATTTAGAGCAAATGGCTCAGGAAGCTCAACGCCTGACTCGGCAGCGTTTTGGCCATACCGTTGGTTTGTATGCCCCGCTCTATCTCTCGAACCTATGCTCCAACGATTGTACGTACTGCGGTTTTTCAATGAGCAACCGTATTAAACGCAAAACGCTGAATGCCGAAGAAATTAACCGGGAATGCGATGCGCTTAGCGCCATGGGCTATCAGCATGTGCTGCTGGTCACCGGTGAGCATCAACAAAAAGTTGGCATGGACTATTTTCGCCAGCACCTGCCGTTGATTCGCCAAAAATTCAGTTCGTTGATGATGGAAGTTCAGCCGCTTTCCACCGAAGATTACGCCGGGTTGAAAACGCTGGGGCTAGACGGCGTGATGGTTTACCAAGAAACCTATAACGCCCTTACCTATCAACAGCATCATCTCAAAGGCCATAAGCAGGATTTCTTTTGGCGCTTGGCTACGCCAGAGAGGCTCGGTCAGGCGGGCATTGATAAAATCGGGCTCGGCGCCCTGATTGGGCTATCTAAAGACTGGCGTACTGACTGCTACTTTCTGGCTGAACATTTGAGTTTTCTACAAAAGCGCTACTGGCAAAGCCGGTACTCTATTTCGTTCCCGCGCCTACGCCCCTGCGCCGGTGGCATACAGCCCGCGTCATTAATGGACGACCCACAGCTGGTTCAGCTAATCTGCGCTTTTCGCCTGTTTGCTCCGGAAGTGGAATTATCGCTGTCGACCAGAGAGTCACCGTACTTTCGCGATCGCGTAGTGCCTCTCGCAATTAATAGCGTCAGCGCCGGATCCAAAACCCAACCCGGCGGCTACGCTAACGCTAAACCGGAGCTGGAACAGTTTTCGCCCCACGATAACCGTTCACCGCAGCAGGTCGCTGATGCCCTGTCGGCCAGAGGATTGCAGCCAGTGTGGAAAGACTGGGATAAATACTTGGGAAGAACTGCGCAAAATCAGTAAAACAGAGGCAACGGAGAACATATATTTGCGAAGCTTGGCATAATACCAAAAGCGGGCATTGGGAGAAAATCAACATCATAGGTACGGTACCCCGGTGGTTGCCCTCATCAGGCGCTACCGGACAGCATGCATAAAAAAACCGCCCCGAGAGGCGGTTTTTTACATTCTAACAGCGGGAAATTAATCGTCGCTATTACCAAGTCCTGCATTCAGCAGCTCGGCTAAGTTAGCCGTTGCTTCTTCTGCACTCACCTGTGGGCTAGCAATCACATCTTCAACGTGACGACGACGCGCACGCTCCTGATGATAAGCGTAACCGGTACCCGCCGGAATCAGGCGACCAACGATAACGTTCTCTTTCAGACCGCGTAACTCATCGCGCTTACCGGCAACCGCAGCTTCGGTCAGCACGCGAGTTGTTTCCTGGAAGGAAGCCGCAGAGATGAAGGATTCAGTAGCCAACGATGCTTTAGTGATACCCAGCAGGTCACGAGCAAAGGTAGCGCCCAGTTTTCCATTCGCTTCAAGATTACGGTTAGCAATCTTAATGCGGGAGAACTCAGCCTGTTCACCTTCAAGGAAGTCGGTATTGCCCGGATGGACAATCGTCCCTTTGCGCAGCATCTGACGAACGATAACTTCAATGTGCTTATCGTTAATCTTAACGCCTTGCAAACGGTAAACTTCCTGCACTTCGTTAACGATGTAACGAGTAACCTCATGCACGCCGCGCAGACGCAGGATATCATGTGGAGACTCTGGACCATCGGAAACAACATCACCGCGTTCAACCAGCTCGCCTTCAAACACGTTGAGCTGACGCCACTTAGGAATCATCTCTTCGTATGGCTCACTGCCGTCTATCGGAGTAATGACTAAACGACGCTTACCTTTAGTCTCTTTACCGAACGAGATTACGCCGCTGATTTCAGCAAGGATCGCAGGCTCTTTCGGACGACGCGCTTCGAACAGATCGGCAACGCGCGGTAGACCACCGGTAATATCGCGGGTACCGCCGGATTCTTGTGGAATACGGGCAAGCGTATCACCAGCACCAATCTGAACGCCGTCTTCTAACTGGATAATTGTTTTACCCGGTAAGAAGTATTGAGCAGGCATGTCAGTACCAGGAACCAGTACGTCATTACCTTTAGCATCAACGATTTTCAGCGCAGGGCGCAGGTCTTTAGTACTACCGGTACGTTCAGCGCCTTCCAGAACAACGATAGAAGACAGGCCGGTTAAGTCGTCAGTCTGACGGGTAATCGTCTGACCATCGACCATATCGGTAAAGCGAATAAAGCCGCCTACTTCAGTAATAACCGGCATGGTATGTGGATCCCAATTAGCAACAGTTTCGCCGCCAACAACTCCAACACCATCACCTTTCGCCATCACAGAGCCGTAAGGTACTTTATAGCTTTCTTTGGTACGACCAAATTCGTCGATTAACGTCAGCTCGGTATTACGTGAAGTAATAACCAGTTTTTTCGCTGCGTTGATAACAAATTTCGCATTCTTCAGCTTCAGAGTACCGGTATTTCTTACCTGGATACTTGATTCAGCTGCCGCACGCGATGCCGCACCACCGATGTGGAACGTACGCATCGTTAACTGTGTACCTGGCTCACCGATGGACTGAGCGGCGATAACGCCGATAGCCTCACCTTTGTTGATAATGTGGCCACGCGCCAAGTCACGTCCGTAACAGTTAGCACAAACACCGAAATCGGTATCACAGCTAACCACGGAACGAACCTTGATGATATCAACGGAGTGCTCTTCTAACAGATCGCACCATTTCTCATTCAGTAGCGTATTGCGTGGAACCAGAATATCAGCAGTACCCGGCTTGAGAACGTCTTCAGCGGTAACACGACCCAATACGCGCTCACGCAGAGGTTCTTTAACGTCGCCGCCTTCGATAACCGGAGTCATAACGATACCGTTATGGGTTCCGCAGTCATCTTCAATTACTACCAGATCCTGTGCCACGTCAACTAAACGACGGGTCAGATAACCAGAGTTAGCCGTTTTCAGTGCGGTATCCGCCAAGCCTTTACGAGCACCGTGAGTCGAGATGAAGTACTGAAGTACGTTCAAGCCTTCACGGAAGTTCGCAGTGATTGGGGTTTCGATGATTGAGCCATCTGGCTTAGCCATCAGACCACGCATACCCGCCAACTGGCGAATCTGTGCGGCCGAACCACGAGCACCTGAGTCAGCCATCATAAAGATGCTGTTGAAAGAAACCTGCTGTTCTTCTTCACCATGACGATTAATCACGGTTTCAGTAGACAGGTTTTCCATCATCGCTTTAGCAACGCGTTCGTTAGCCGCAGCCCAGATATCGATAACTTTGTTATAACGTTCGCCGGCGGTAACCAGACCAGTTTGGAACTGTTGCTGGATTTCTGCCACTTCGGTTTCGGCTTCAGAGATGATTTCAGCTTTCTTAGCTGGAATAACCATGTCGTCGATACCAACAGATGCACCAGAGCGCGCCGCATAGGCAAAGCCGGTATACATCGTTTGGTCAGCAAAAATGACCGTTGGCTTCAGGCCTAAGATGCGATAACAGGTGTTAATCATCTTAGAAATAGCTTTCTTGCCTAACGCTTGGTTGATGATCGAGTAAGGCAGACCTTTTGGTACGATCATCCATAGGATGGCGCGACCAACGGTGGTATCCACCAGACCCGTCTTCTCAGTCCACTCGCCTTCTGGGCTTTTCTCAAACTCAGTAATACGAACTTTAACGCGGGCATGCAGTTCAGCGTGGCCAGCACGATAAACGCGCTCGGCTTCATTAGGTCCGCCTAACACCATGCCTTCGCCTTTCGCATTCACTTTGTCACGAGTCATGTAGTACAGACCCAGAACAACGTCTTGAGAAGGAACGATGATTGGCTCGCCGTTCGCTGGAGACAGAATGTTATTGGTAGACATCATCAACGCACGCGCTTCCAGCTGGGCTTCCAGCGTTAGCGGTACGTGAACGGCCATTTGGTCACCGTCGAAGTCGGCGTTGTATGCCGCACACACTAATGGGTGCAACTGAATCGCTTTACCTTCGATAAGAACCGGTTCAAACGCCTGAATACCTAAACGGTGCAGAGTAGGAGCACGGTTCAGCAGCACCGGGTGTTCACGGATAACTTCATCCAGAATATCCCATACTACGGCTTCTTCACGCTCAACCATTTTCTTGGCCGCTTTGATCGTAGTCGCTAAACCACGTAGCTCAAGCTTGCCATAAATGAATGGTTTAAATAGCTCTAACGCCATCTTCTTAGGCAGACCGCACTGATGCAGACGCAGGTATGGACCTACGGTGATAACAGAACGACCCGAGTAGTCAACGCGCTTACCAAGCAGGTTCTGACGGAAACGACCCTGCTTACCTTTGATCATATCGGCCAAAGATTTCAGAGGACGCTTGTTAGAACCGGTAATAGCACGACCGCGACGACCGTTGTCAAGTAACGCATCTACTGCTTCTTGCAGCATACGCTTTTCGTTACGTACGATGATATCTGGCGCAGCCAGATCCAACAGACGCTTCAGACGGTTGTTACGGTTGATAACGCGACGATATAAATCGTTCAGGTCAGAAGTCGCAAAGCGGCCTCCGTCCAGCGGTACCAATGGACGTAAGTCTGGTGGAAGAACCGGAAGAACGGTCAGAATCATCCACTCAGGTTTGTTACCTGACTGAATGAATGCTTCCAATAACTTAACGCGCTTGGTCAGCTTTTTACGTTTAGTTTCAGAGTTGGTCTCATTTAACTCTTCACGCAGCTGTTGACACTCGACTTCAAGATCCATGCCTTTCAGCAGGGACTGGATAGCCTCAGCGCCCATCTTCGCGTCGAATTCATCACCAAACTCTTCAAGGGCGT
The DNA here is from genome assembly GCF_009800925.1 of Budvicia diplopodorum. GTDB lineage: Bacteria > Pseudomonadota > Gammaproteobacteria > Enterobacterales > Enterobacteriaceae > Budvicia > Budvicia diplopodorum. The sequence continues at coordinate 18,350 of NZ_WOYF01000024.1, forward strand.
CTAGATACTGCTCTTCAGTCAGAATCTGACGACGCTCTAAGTTGGTCATACCGCCTTCAACAACCACATAAGATTCGAAGTACAGTACGCGCTCGATGTCACGCAGTGGCATATCTAATAATAAGCCAATACGGGACGGCAGTGATTTCAGGAACCAAATGTGTGCAGTCGGAGAAGCCAGTTCAATATGGCCCATACGCTCACGACGTACTTTGGTCTGAGTCACTTCAACGCCACATTTTTCACAAATGACGCCGCGGTGTTTTAAACGCTTGTACTTACCGCACAGGCATTCATAGTCTTTTACTGGTCCGAAAATACGGGCGCAGAAAAGGCCGTCACGTTCAGGCTTGAACGTACGGTAGTTGATGGTTTCCGGCTTCTTAACTTCGCCGAAAGACCAAGAACGGATCATGTCTGGCGAAGCCAGCGCTATTTTAATCGCATCAAACTCTTCGGTCTTAGATTGAGCTTTCAAAAACTTCAGTAAATCTTTCACGGATCGGCTCCTGTCGGAGTTAAACCTGTTGGGCGCTCAACGTGTTCTTAAACCTGTAGTTAAACAGATATTAAGGGGTTAAGCGCCCCTGTGCCCTGCAACCATCCCCGGCGAACCGGGGTGGATATTAGAAGGAATTAACCCTCTTCCAACTCGATGTTGATACCCAGCGAGCGGATTTCTTTCAACAATACGTTGAAGGATTCCGGCATGCCTGGCTCCATCTGATGGTTGCCATCCACGATGTTTTTATACATCTTGGTACGGCCGTTTACGTCATCGGACTTCACGGTTAGCATTTCTTGTAGGGTGTACGCTGCGCCATAGGCTTCCAGCGCCCACACTTCCATCTCACCGAAGCGTTGTCCACCGAACTGAGCCTTACCACCCAGCGGTTGCTGAGTAACCAGACTGTAAGAACCGGTAGAACGTGCATGCATCTTGTCATCAACCAAGTGGTTCAGTTTCAACATGTACATGTAGCCAACGGTGACCGGACGTTCGAACTGCTCACCGGTACGTCCATCAAACAGCGTGATCTGACCAGAGGTCGGTAAACCGGCCAACGTCAGCAGCTCTTTAATTTCTTTCTCTTTCGCACCGTCAAATACTGGTGTTGCAATCGGCATACCTTTACGCAGATTTTCTGCCAAAGTCAGCACCGCTTCATCAGAGAACGTACTTAAGTCCACTTTCTGACGCAGATCGTCACCCAGATTATAGGCCTTCTGGATAAACTCACGCAGTTTTGCAACTTCTTGCTGCTGTTTCAGCATGGCGTTGATCTTATCGCCGATACCTTTTGCAGCTAACCCTAAGTGGGTTTCCAGAATCTGACCGATGTTCATACGCGATGGTACGCCCAGAGGGTTCAGCACGAGGTCAACGGGGGTTCCGTTTTCATCGTAAGGCATATCTTCAATCGGATTGATCTTAGAGATAACACCTTTGTTACCATGACGTCCTGCCATCTTGTCACCAGGCTGGATTTGACGTTTAACGGCCAAATACACTTTGACAATCTTCAGTACGCCAGGGGCTAAATCATCGCCCTGAGTGATCTTACGACGCTTACCGTCAAGCTTCTTCTCAAAATCAGATTTTAGTTCGTCGTACTGCTCAGCCAGTTGTTCTAACTGGTTTTGCTTGTCTTCGTCCGTTAATCCGATTTCCAGCCACTTGTCGTGAGTCAGTTTGCTCAGCTTCTCAGCTTCGATGCCGCCAGAAACCAGCACATCATGAATACGGGCAAACAGACCGGCTTCAAAGATTTTCAGCTCTTCAGTCAAGTCTTTCTTAACCTGCTTGAGCTGCATATCTTCAATTTCAAGCGCACGCTTGTCTTTCTCTACGCCATCACGGGTAAAGACTTGAACGTCAATAATGGTACCTGAAACACCGTTTGGTACGCGCAGCGATGAGTCTTTAACGTCAGACGCTTTCTCACCAAAGATCGCACGCAGCAGTTTCTCTTCTGGCGTTAGCTGGGTTTCACCTTTAGGCGTTACCTTACCAACCAGAATGTCGCCGCCGGTAACTTCAGCACCGATATAAACGATACCTGATTCATCCAGCTTGGAAAGCGCAGCTTCACCCACGTTCGGGATATCAGCAGTGATCTCTTCAGGCCCTAACTTGGTGTCGCGAGACACGCAAGAAAGCTCTTGGATATGAATCGTTGTGAAACGATCTTCCTGCACAACGCGCTCGGAAACCAAGATGGAGTCTTCGAAGTTATAACCGTTCCAAGGCATGAACGCGACGCGCATGTTTTGGCCCAGTGCCAGTTCGCCTAAGTCAGTAGACGGACCATCGGCTAACACGTCACCGCGTTCAACCGGCTCGCCTAAAGAGACGCATGGCATCTGACTGATACAGGTGTTCTGGTTAGAACGGGTGTATTTAGTCAGGTTATAAATATCAATACCTGCTTCGCCCGGTAACATCTCTTCTTCGTTAACTTTGATAACGATACGAGAGGCGTCAACGTATTGAACGGTACCGCCACGCGTTGCAACTGCGGTTACACCGGAGTCAACGGCTACAGCACGTTCCATACCGGTACCAACCAGCGGCTTGTCAGCACGCAGAGTAGGAACCGCCTGACGTTGCATGTTCGCACCCATCAGGGCACGGTTGGCGTCATCATGCTCCAGGAACGGAATCAGAGAAGCACCTACGGACACAACCTGTTGGGTTGAAACGTCCATATAGTCAACCTGTTCACGGCTGAATAAGCTTGATTCGCCCTTGTTACGACAGGTAACCAGATCTTCCATAAAGTGGCCTTCGTCATTCAGGTTTGAGTTAGCCTGAGCGATAACGAAGTTGCCTTCTTCAATGGCGGATAAATAGTGGATCTCATCGGTCACCACGCCTTCACGTACGCGACGGTAAGGCGTTTCTAAGAAACCATACTCATTGGTCTGTGCATAAACAGACAGTGAGTTGATCAGACCGATGTTTGGACCTTCCGGCGTTTCGATTGGACATACGCGACCATAGTGAGTCGGATGTACGTCACGAACTTCGAAGCCTGCACGCTCACGCGTTAAGCCGCCCGGGCCCAGCGCTGAAATACGACGTTTGTGCGTAATTTCAGACAGTGGGTTGTTTTGATCCATGAATTGAGAAAGCTGGCTTGAACCAAAGAACTCTTTCACCGCCGCCGAAATCGGCTTAGCGTTGATCATGTCTTGAGGCATCAGCGTATCCAGATCGCCAAGAGACAAGCGCTCTTTCACCGCACGCTCAACGCGCACAAGGCCGACACGGAATTGGTTTTCTGCCATTTCGCCAACGGAGCGAATACGACGGTTACCCAGGTGATCGATATCATCCACTTCACCAACACCGTTGCGGATGCCGATAAGCTTTCTCATCACTTCAGTAATGTCTTCTTTGCACAGAATGCCGGAGCCTTCAATTTCTTCACGGCCTAAAGAACGGTTGAACTTCATGCGGCCTACCGCAGAAAGATCGTAACGATCTTCAGAGAAGAACAGGTTCTCAAACAGATTCTCTGCCGCTTCACGCGTTGGTGGCTCACCAGGACGCATCATGCGATAGATTTCAACCAAGGCGCTTAAGCGATCGCTGGTTGGATCGACGCGGATGGTCTCGGACATATAAGAACCGTGGTCCAGATCGTTAGTAAACAGCGTCTCGATGCGCTTGTGACCGGCCTGACTCAATTTAGCCAGCAGATCTAGCGTCAATTCCATATTGGCAGAACAGATGATTTCACCCGTGCTTTCATCGATATAATCTTTAGCAACGACTTTTCCAATAATGTATTCAGTCGGGACTTCGATTTTATCAATGCCATCTTTTTCAAGCTGGCGAATATGACGAGCGGTAATACGACGACCTTTCTCTACGAAAATTGTACCGGCAGCTTCTATATCAAAAGATGCGGTTTCTCCGCGCAAGCGCTCAGGAACAAGTTCCATCTGCAGCTTGTTATCAAGGATTTCAAATGCAACTTTGTCAAAGAACAGATCTAAGATTTGTTCAGTGGTGTAGTGCAGTGCACGTAAAACGATCGTCGCTGGCAATTTACGACGACGGTCAATACGAACGAACAGGTTGTCTTTCGGGTCAAACTCGAAATCTAACCAAGAACCGCGATAAGGAATGATACGCGCGTTATACAGCACTTTACCCGATGAATGGGTTTTACCTTTATCACTATCAAAGAATACACCCGGACTACGGTGTAACTGGGACACGATAACGCGTTCAGTACCATTGATGACAAAGGTACCGTTATCGGTCATGAGCGGAATCTCGCCCATATAAACTTCTTGTTCTTTGATGTCTTTAACCGTGCCCGCAGGTGCGTCACGATCGTAAATCACTAAGCGCAGTTTAACGCGCAGCGGTGCTGAATAAGTCACACCACGGATTTGGCATTCTTTGACATCGAATACAGGTTCACCAAGACGATAGCTAACATATTGCAGCTCAGAATTGCCGCTGTAGCTCTGGATAGGAAACACAGAACGGAAGGCAGCTTCCAGTCCATGTTGACCTTCCGGGTCTTGCTCGATGAACTTCTGGAACGAGTCAAGCTGGATAGAAAGTAGGTAAGGAATGTCCAATACTTGTGGACGTTTACCAAAATCCTTACGGATGCGTTTTTTCTCGGTATAGGAGTAAACCATAGGGTTCCTCAGCTCGCTGGAAAGTCGAACCACTCTGTCCGTCCAGATAGGGACAGTTCATGCAACACGATTTATATCGATCGAAAGAATGAAATATCTTTCGTAATATTCTTTCCCGATAACTCTTAAATCATTTCATTGCGCCGTGATTGCAGGATTTACTACAGTCAGGGAGAGCAATATATTAAGTCGTCACCCGAAAAAAATATTGGGGCTACTCAGCAGTATAAAAGTGTGAAATTCCACTGAACCCCTAGAGCGCAAAAAAGCTGGTGACCAAAAAGTCACCAGCCATCAGCCTATAAAGTCAGGCTGCAAACTTTAAAACAGTCTTACTTGATCTCAACAGAAGCGCCTGCTTCTTCCAAAGCTTTTTTCAGAGCTTCAGCGTCATCTTTGTTGATGCCTTCTTTAACTGCAGTCGGTGCAGCTTCTACTAAGTCTTTAGCTTCTTTCAAGCCAAGACCAGTTGCGCCACGTACTGCTTTGATTGCAGCAACTTTGTTAGCGCCAGCAGCGGTCAGGATTACGTCGAATTCAGTTTTCTCTTCTACAGCTTCAACAGCAGCAGCAGGGCCAGCAGCAACAGCCGCTGCAGAAACGCCGAATTTCTCTTCCATAGCAGAAATCAGTTCAACGATTTCCATTACAGATAAAGCTGCAATACCGTCTAAAATTTGGTCTTTAGTGATAGTTGACATAACAAGTGTTCCTAAAATATAGAAATAGTTTATACGTTAAAAAGCAACGATGGAAAAAGGCTATTAAGCAGCTTCTTTCTGATCGCGCAGCGCAGCCAAGGTACGAACCAATTTGCCGGCAGCGGCTTCTTTCATGGTTCCCATCAGGCGTGCGATTGCTTCTTCGTAGGTTGGTAAGGTTGCTAAGCGGTCAATTTGTGCCGCAGAGATAAACTCACCTTCAAAGGCTGCTGCTTTAACCTCAAATTTTGCATTCTCTTTAGCAAAAGCTTTGAATAAACGAGCAGCTGCGCCCGGATGTTCACTAGAGAAAGCGATTAAGGTTGGACCAACAAACGTGTCTTTCAGGCACTCATAAGGAGTGCCTTCAACTACGCGACGCATTAAGGTGTTACGAACAACACGCATATATACGCCAGCTTCACGACCTGCTTTACGCAGTTCAGTCATTTTTGCTACAGAAACGCCGCGGGAATCCGCAACAACTGCAGACAGCGCGCCCTTGGCTACTTCGCTAACTTCAGCAACAATCGCTTGTTTGTCTTGAAGATTTAATGCCATTGGCTTTTTGCTCCTGGATTAGACTGGGAAAATCCCCAGAACTCACATCACTTGCGTATGCTACTTTGACGAAAGTCTGTCCCGAAAAAGTAGCAGAACAAGCGTTAAAACACGGTGAGCAGAATCCAGCAAAAACTTCTATAAAAGATATTTTTAGGCTCTGTCACCGTCTACGCTGGCCGTTACCTTATTAATATAAGAACAGCGATTAAGTATGTTGCCACACGCCAGCGGTCTTGGACGGAGGCCTGGAAACGGCCAGGCTCCAACCGATAAAATCTAAGGGGCCAAATTCTAGACGAATCTGGCTCCATAGTAAAGCAACGAATTAGTTCGCTGCTGCGCTCAGGCTGCTTTGATCGATAGCAACGCCAGCACCCATGGTGGTTGACAGGCTAACTTTCTTAACAAAGATACCTTTGGCAGTCGATGGCTTAGCTTTCTTCAGAGCTGACAGAAGAGATTCTAAGTTCTCTTGCAGTTTAGCTGCATCGAAATCAACTTTACCAATCGTAGTATGGATAATACCGTTCTTGTCGTTACGATAACGAACCTGACCAGCTTTAGCATTACGAACAGCTTCAGCAACGTTAGGCGTTACGGTACCTACTTTCGGGTTTGGCATCAGACCGCGTGGGCCTAATACTTGGCCTAATTGACCAACAACGCGCATTGCATCAGGAGAAGCAATAACCACGTCGAAGTTCATTTCGCCTTTCTTGATTTGGTCAGCCAAATCTTCCATACCAATCAGGTCAGCGCCAGCTTCTTTAGCTGCTTCAGCGTTTGCACCCTGAGCAAATACGGCTACGCGAACTGTACGACCAGTACCGTGTGGTAGCACAGTAGCGCCACGAACGTTTTGATCAGATTTACGAGCATCGATACCGAGGTTTACGGCAACGTCTACGCTTTCAACGAATTTAGCGGTGGCTAATTCTTTCAGCAGAGCAACGGCTTCAGCAATGTCGTACTGCTTAGTTGCATCAACTTTGTCACGGATTACGCGCATGCGCTTGGTTAGCTTAGTCATCTATTAACCCTCCACTACCAGGCCCATGGAACGAGCAGTACCTTCAATAGAACGCACCATCGCGTCTATATCAGCACCAGTCATGTCCGCAGATTTAGTTTCTGCGATTTCGCGAACTTGCGCGCTTGTTACTGTTCCGACTTTAGTCTTGTTCGGTGTACCTGAACCAGACTTAACGCCAGCAGCTTTCTTCAACAGAACGGCTGCAGGAGGGGTCTTAGTTACGAAGGTAAAAGAACGGTCAGCATAAACAGTAATAACAACTGGAATTGGCAAGCCTTTTTCCATGCTGTCAGTCTTAGCATTGAACGCTTTACAGAATTCCATAATGTTCACACCCTGTTGACCCAGAGCTGGACCAACTGGTGGACTTGGATTCGCCATACCGGCTGCAACTTGCAGCTTAACGTAGGCTTGGACTTTCTTAGCCATTGAGATTTCCTCGGTTTGGGTGATAACGCCTCGATGAGGCTCCCCGTATGTAATATTTGCTTTTGTTTACCTGCTAATAAAACGCAATATAAACAAAAATAAAAAGGCGCGAAATTATAAAATAATTCCGCGCTTCTGACAATAACCTAATGGTTATTCTATGACCGCCTATTGATTACGTTAGCTATTTAATAGTAACGCCATCAACAACCGGAAATTTTTTGGCTTAGCCTTTTTCTACCTGACCAAAGTCTAATTCTACCGGTGTTGCACGACCGAAAATTGAAACCGATACTTTCAGGCGGCTCTTTTCGTAGTCAACTTCTTCAACCACACCGTTAAAGTCAGCAAATGGACCATCGTTAACGCGAACCAACTCACCCGGTTCGAACAACGTTTTAGGACGCGGCTTATCGCCAACCTGCTGTAGGCGATTCATGATCGCATCAACTTCTTTATCGCTAATCGGTGCCGGACGGTCTGACGTTCCGCCAATAAAGCCCATAACGCGTGGAATGCTGCGAACTAAATGCCATGTAGCATCGTTCATTGCCATTTGAACTAACACGTAACCGGGAAAGAACTTACGTTCACTTTTCCGGCGTTGGCCACCGCGAATCTCGACAACCTCTTCGGTTGGAACCATCACTTCGCCAAACTGATCTTCCATTTCCTGTAGTTTAATATGCTCACGCAGCGACTGAGCTACACGGCCTTCAAAACCAGAAAATGCTTGAACTACGTACCAACGCTTTTTAGGGGCTTCAGACATATTAGAACCTCAGGCCAGTTATAAATGAAACCAAACGGACTAGGATACCATCCAGCCCCCATAGAATCAGTGACATCACGGCAGTCACTGCAGCAACGATCAACGTTGTGTGCAGAGCTTCCTGACGCGTAGGCCAGATCACCTTGCGAACTTCGATACGAGCCGCTTTAGCGAACTCTAGTGTCGCTTTACCTTTGATGGTAAATAGTGCAACCACAAAAGCAACACCAATGATAGCAACAACGGCCAAAGCACGCAGAGGCAGGCTGTATCCACGGTAAATATAATTACCGCCGATAGCAACTGCTAACAGCAATACAACGATAACCCATTTAACTATTTCTAGTCCGCGCCCGCTTCCTTGAGCTTCGGTATTCGCACTCATAAACCAACCTGTCATTATGACTTAAATAATTACTCACTCCGCCTTAACGAAGCAACCAAGCCGAACGCTCTTTCTTCGGCACAATACGCCGTAATTTTCTAATGAGCCTATCTCACCCTAACTCTCACTGCGCTTATAAACCAGCTATAAAGCATAAAAGCTTGATGAGATAGGTTCTTTTATTCAACTACCTTTCAACCGCGTTGAAAAAGGGCATCAAATGATGCCCTTTTAAAGCCTACTGCGTCAATCTTATTTGATGATTTGAGCAACAACGCCCGCACCAACGGTACGACCGCCTTCACGAATAGCGAAGCGTAAGCCTTCGTCCATCGCGATTGGGGCAATCAGCGTTACTGTCATCTGAATGTTGTCACCTGGCATTACCATCTCTACGCCTTCTGGCAGTTCGATGGTACCGGTCACGTCAGTTGTACGGAAGTAGAACTGTGGACGGTAGCCTTTGAAGAATGGCGTATGACGGCCGCCTTCATCTTTGCTCAGAATATAAACTTCTGATACGAATTGGGTATGCGGATTGATTGAACCTGGTTTCGCAAGAACCTGACCACGTTCGATATC
>NZ_WOYF01000025.1 GCF_009800925.1 Budvicia diplopodorum
GCCGACCCCGTTCAGGTTAATCACCAGCGCGGTTGAATCAGACATATCCAGTTGGGAGGTATTCGCCACCACGCCGCCGGTGGCGGTTTCGAACGCCAGACCGGTACCGCTGCCGGATACGTTGATCGAACCTTGGTTCGTTTGAGCTAACGTTGCCGCGGTACGGATACCTTTGCCGTTGGCCACGTTAATTTGGGTGGTGCCGGTTAACTGCAGGCCGCTAATTTCAGCCTTGTTTTCAACGCCGTTACCGGTCGACGTAACGACCGTCGGGTCTATGGTGCTGTCGGCATTAACGTTGATTTTCGCACCGGCAATCACCAGACCTGTCGCGCCGGTATCGAGCAACACACCGTGCGCCGTACCTTGCCCTTCAACCGTACCTAAACCGCTGCCGACCAGATTGAGCGACGCGTTCTGACCGAGCTTAATCGCCGCTTCACCGCCGGTTGCGACAATGCGGCCACCGGTGCTCTGTACCACAGATCCGGCACCTTCAACATAAACGGCAACGCCGTTGACGCTGATATTGCTGGATTTATTCTCAAACTGACCGTTAATCACCTTCACGCCGGTGTTGCCGGTACCCAGAGTAAAGTCGATATTGCCCTGATTGACCAACAGCCCCTGATTTTGAGTGATAAACCCGATGGCGTTGTTTAAGGTACTGGTGATATTGGATTCATTGGTCAGGGTAGAGCCGGTATTGCTGGTCAGGATGTTACCGGCCAAATCGTATTCGTTGCCGTCAACCACGCCCACTACCGCGCCATTGCCGACTAAACTCACGCTGGTACCCGCCTGTAACGTACCGTTGGCCGCGCCGGTGATATACACACCTTTTGCGCCCGCGCCTAAGATTTGGAAGTTACTGCCCGACGAGGCGACCACCGAGGTTCCGGCACCGGTAGCCCAGATACCGTTAGCATCGTTACCGGAGGTTTTCATCTGCAGCACGCCCGACTGGGTCGCGCCGTCTTCAATGCGGAACAGCGTTGACTGTTTACCGCTGGCGTCCAGTACGGTACCGGCCGCCAGATTAGTCTGAATGCTAGAACCGGTGCCGACGATACGAAAAGCAATCTGGTCGGTCACGCCGGTGGCCTGTGCGGCAAACGTCGGTAATGAGGTACCGGACAGGATAACCTTACCGCCCGCCATCGCCTCAACGCCGACCGCGCCCTGGCCCTGCATATCAATAGAGCCGCCGGTCATATTGACGGTGACGGCGCTGCCCGAAGCCTGAATACCCTTAGTGCGGTTGGCGTTGGTACCGCCTTTTAGCACTAAGTTACCGCTATTATTAATGGTGGTAGCCAAATTCGACGAGCTGGCCACCAGTCCAATACCGCCGTCCTGTAAGGTAATGCTGCCGCTATTGCCACCGACAGAGCCGTCTAATACCTGAATACCGGTGGTGTTTTTGCCGCTAAAGGTAATATTGCCGGAGTTGCTCAGCGTCGCACTGTTACGGGCGATATAGCCGGTGACGTTATCCAGCGATGAATTAAGATTAGCGCCGGCCACCAGAAGGGTGCCGGTACCAAAACCGGCCGCACCGGCGTTGAGTGAACTATTGCTCAGCACGCCGGCAACCGGGGTACCGGAATCAGCACCGGACAGGTCGTGTTTTTGACCGTCGGCAATACCGGCAACCGCCCCCATCCCGGTCAGATTAATGTTGGCATTCGCGGCAATGTTGCCCTGCGCACCGCCTTCCACTAATACGCCGGTGGCATTTTCACCGCTCAGGTTGAGGGTCATGCCGCCGGAGTTAAACGCCGACACGTCAGTGCCGGTTAAGCCGGTGACCATCACCGCAACGGAGTCTTTACCGGACGCGGTGAGTGCCGAACCGGCACCCGTACCGCCGGTAAAGTCGGCACCGTCTTCCATACGGAACAGGGTGGAACGTTCCGTCGACACATCCATGGCACCCGAGCCGGTATTGGTCAGAGAGGCTGAGGGACCATAAACAAAGAAGCCAATCTGATCGGTGCCGGAGACAAACTTCACTTCGCCTGCGCCGTCGATATCAATACTGCCGCCGTCACGGGCATGGACGCCAATGGCGCCATCACCGGCCAGATTCACCGTACCGGTCAGGGTGATGTTACTGCCAGCGTTGTGTGACCACAGGCCATAGTTGCGCAGCCCGGTAGTCGGGTCAGCGCCGCCGGCTACATTAATTACTCCGCTGGACGAGGCTTTACCGCTGCTATAGGCCATCATGCCGATATTGTTAATACCTTCTAAATCAATGGTACCCGCATTATCGACAATAGTACCCGCTGCGGCACTGCTACTCTGAATACCATAATTAACGCCAGGCGTAGCGCTGTAGTGCCCTTTTACGACGATGTTACCGCTATTGACCACGTTCACCGCGGCCGCGGTGCCAACAAGAATCGCCGTACCGTTTTGTACCTTATCACCAATAATCAGCGAGCCTTGGTTATTCACCGTCGCGCCGCCGGCTTGAACCAGAATAAGTCGCCCGGCGTTAGGCTGAGCGACATCAACACCGCCGCGGTCTATTGAGGCAGCGGTGGTATCGGTACTGGCTTCGCGCCCAAAATACATCACACCCGCGGTATCATTGATAAACGAAGCGATACCCGAATCCAATACAATACCATTCAGTGCCGACGCCCCAACCAGCGTCGCATTACCCACGTTATAGGCGCCGTAATTTATGGCTGAGCTGCCGGCGCGCACATAGAGCCCGACGGACGTATAGCCGTACGCGGGGGAGTAGTTCCAGCCGGCGATATTAACGGTACCATTATTGATATAGGTAGAACCCGTACCCTGCACCAAATCATAACCGTTTTCACTACGCGTGCCACTAGTCTGGCCAAAATTACGCACACCGTTGTTAATGGCGTGGCCGCCATTGATGGCGCGTATTCCAGCCTTCACATTGCCACCGTATGTGGTGAGCGTTCCGTTATTGATGACCGTGCCGCCATGGTCCGCCTGCAGGGCAGCGGTACCCATAATTAGCACTATGGCACCCGTGTTGCCGATCTGGGCCAGCGCACCGGCACCGTCAGCCTGCATCAAGACCTGTTCCCCGGTAGGTATATAAAGCGGATCGGTTGATGGAATAGACAGAGGGTCTCTATTTAGTACGTAGGGATTTGTAACGCTGGTGGTCGCTGCACCAACGGCCAAATTGTAGTTAGCCTGTGCCGCAGTGCCACTGCCCAGCTTACCTGCCTGCAATTGAGCGACCAGCCAGCTGTTATAGGCCTTATAGTCGGCCAGATCGTTAACGGTTTGGGTCTGGGGACCATCGGTAGTATTGACCGTAAAGGTCCCGTTATAGCTCATAGTACTAACTGATGCGTTCTGTGGCGCTAAACTCCCATAGGGAACGTTAGACGCAACGCCGGCAAAATACACCGCATTAGCCGAATTCCAGTTAGCCGTGCCGTCGGTCACGTTAATAAACGTAGTATTTTTCACCGAAAAATCACCAATGGCCCCACTGATGTCCACGTTCAGGGTACCGCCGTTGGTCACACTGGCAATTTCGGCATCGATAAACGGCCCGGTACCCGCAGCGGTAGGCCGGTACACATAAAAGCCAAATGCAGCACCGCCCGGAGCGACCTGCATAATGTTAGCATTATCGTAAGTATTGACCGTGTAAGCGCCACCGGTAATCGGGTCAGGCACTGCTACACCAGCGCTTTGCGAACCGTAACTGAGAGTAAACATACCGTTAGGGTCAACCGCACCGGTGACATAGCCAGCGTTATAACCACCGATTAAAGTGTAATAGGTAGCATCAACACCGGCAGAACCGGAAAACGCCGTAGTACCTGACAGATTTACCGTATCGCCGTTAACGCTAATGCTACCGGCCTTATTGTTAAACTCACCGGTTGTAATGGTTGGGTCAATAGTGATATTGGTGGCAAAAACAGCGGGAGCACCTATCAGTAGAGCGCTAATGGCCGCCGTAAGCAGCGATTTTCGCCCCAAAAATACCGGAGGATTTACGCGAACGGCGGCACCCACACTAGCGGTACTTTTGGTTTTACCCCGACTTAATTCAGAGGCAACAACCCACAGGCCTAACGCGCTGTTCCAGATAATCCGATAAACTTTATTCATTTTATTCTTCCATATTGTTTTATAAGATTTCACGATGGAATGAGTAAGCGATTACTCGTTCATCGTGATTTTATTTTCAGCAATAGATTTCCGTCCTATCGCCGTACAAACCGGTTCTCAGTCACAGGTTAAAAGCTATATTTCACGCCAAACATCCCCTGAGTATCGGTATAGCGGTTACCGCCAAATTGCTGTGCAACGTTGGCCCATGTTGATAAACGATTATTGAGTTTTCCTTCGATGCCCAGCTTGAACTCGCCAATGTCTTTTGCTCCACTCTGGCGGTTGTTCACACCGTTCATCGCCACCGCGTAATTCTCGGTATTGTGGATCCAGTTCAGCTCAACAAAGGGCTGAAATTCGCGGTCTTTACCGTCATCGATTTGACTATGACCATTGGCATAGGCGCGCAGGCCTAAACGGGTCATCAGATTATTGTTGGTATCGTCTTTGACTTGGGTACCGTTATTTTCAGTATGGTCATCGGCACTGACCCCCATCCAGATAAGCTGTGCTTTTGGCTGAAGCCAGTAGCTAGTGCGCTCGCTTTGGCCCACTTTAAATGTATATCCACTTTCAACCGATGCAGTGATGCCGTGAGATTGATACTTTTCAGTATGTAAACCATCACCCTTCACTTCGTTATCAAACCAGTTATAAAGAGCCCAGGTATCAACGTAAGCCCCCGTTTTATCTGCATGATTAGCATACCAAGTGCCATACAGGCCGACGCTGTAACCATCAACCTGACCTGTTGAAGAGTAGTGGGTCCGGTTTGAGCGAGTCCAACTGCTGTTCTTGGCATAACCCGCCATCGCACCGGCATGCCAGCGGTCTAGCCCATCGGTACTCCACTGGGCTAAATCCCCGCCTAGCTGCATCACATAGCGATTGCCGGTAGTCTTAAGCTGGCCGCTGCCATCGTTGAAACGGTTATAGCCGCCGATATTGCGCAACCACATACTGGTGACGCGCTTCTCACCGGTTAAGGCATCGGTGTATTGGGTTTCACCCAGCCGATCGTGCAGTCGGGTAATAAATAGAGTATTTGCTGAGGCCAGATTGGCCAGATAGCTACCGGCTTCAGGACGATAGACCGGAGCAGCATCGGTAGGCGTTGGGGCCGGAGTTGGTACAGGAGTCGGCGTTGGTGTCGGTACTGGAGTCGGTGTTGGAGTTGGAGTCGGCGTTGGCACGGGAATTGGCGTGGCCGGTAATTCAGAAATCAGGTACCAGTTATTGGCATTAGCACCGCTAATCGTTGAACCAGAACGAACAAAATAGTCATATGCACCGGCCACAATACGGCCGCTGTTGCCAAAAGTACCGGCTGAAATACCGCCGACCTGAACAATTTCTATACCCAGGGTGGTTAAAGCACCGCGACCACCGATATTGTTAATTCTGACATTGGTATGACCGGAAGTATTACCTGCAACAATCAGTTTATCAGTAGCTGAAACATCGTCTTCCAGCACTGTATTAAGAACCAACGTAGCGCTATTTCCGTTGTAGTTATTATCAATAGTCAGCGTTTTGGGCACAAATGCTGTACCAGCCAGAGGTTCATCATACTTTAGCGTTGAACCATTCAATGTCAGGTTAGACGCTTCTGAGTCACCGGTCATATTCCAGATACTGTTTGCGCCATCAATAGCTAAATTGATCGCGCCCTTCGCATCCGCTACCGCGGCACCTGCTGCATCGGTATAAGAGTAGGTATCTAACGTTGTGGTACCGGTAAAGTTACTATTATCCGTCATGCTCAGATCGATAAGGCCTGACTCAGCAAGTAAATTACCCGTAACGTTATAAATGCCAGAGGTTGAAACTGTGACTTTGGCAGCATTATTAACGATGGTACCGGCTCCATCGTAAAGCTTGTCGTCACTGCCGGTATAATAGTTGGTTTTAGATGAGGAAATAACCGAGCCGTCACCCAGCGTATGCATGGCATAAGCGGTGTCGGGTTGATTTAGCGTGATGGTAGTGTCACCGGTAAGCTCTATTCGCCCACCCATCGCATTAAAATTATTGCCGCTAGTTAACTTTTTCTCTGCCCTGAGTGCATCAGCGCCTGAACCTTCAGTGGAAATATGAATTGAACCGGCATGGCCTTGTAATTGTACAACTCCACCTTTATTGGCATAAACCGCATGGCCGTTATTACCGGTCGTTTTTATTGTTGAGTCAGAACCGATGATGGCAACAGCATTAGTTCCACTGGCGGTACCATTGGTTAAAACACTATCCCGGTTTCCAGCATATACCGCATAGCCGGTGGTATTTGAACCGTTGCCGCCAGGGCCGCCAGCTTCAATTGTTGAATGATTACCGATATAGGCTAAATTATAATAAGGTGCCTGAGAGGTTAAATTGACGCGAAAAGCGGTACCATTTTTAGCCACAATAGAGCTGGATTCGCCGATATATACTCGTCCATAGCCAGCCCCCGTATTCGGGCTTTGTGCAACGTTAACACCATTACTATTACTTCCATTGGCAGTCAGCGTCGTATTCTTGCCGGTAATCACCGTATAAACACCATCGCCAGATGAGGTGCCATTGGTTCTAATCGCATCAACCACACTACCTGATGTAATGACGGTTAAATCATCACCAAAAATAAAAGCAGGGTGAGGACCGTTCATGGCGAAATAAATACCATTAGTATTATTGGTTTCACTTCCGCCTAGTATGGTTTTACTTCCCGAAGTGGTAATAGTGATATTGCTACCACAATTGTTAGATGTAGTGTATGAGCCACCAAATACGGTTGTGTTGCTGATCGTAGCCCCATTCCCGCAGGCCACATTGGCATTAGCGAACGCGACACCATTCATCGATGAAAGCGTGATGCCAATAGATATCGCTAACTCAGTAACGATCTTTCTTTTGAAAAATTTCATATTTATTCCTTTAAAAAAGAGCTCGCACAACGCTCTCAATAATGAAGATGGGCTGACCAATAGAAATAGAACCGTCCAATAAAATGAGCATTAGCCCCATAAAATAAGAAGTTCTTAGCATTTATCACCTAAACATTAGCAATATTTATATTTTAGCGTCAGAACATGCTCTAAAATTGGTTGTATTCTCTAGCTAATTTTAATAGTCAAATAAACACAGCGGCGCTCACCAAAGAATAAAACGGTAAAAGCCAATGAATATGTCGCCAGCCAGATCCGCGTAAATAAAAATCAGTTAGTTATGGAAGAAAACTCTTTTGCATAGGAGTAATTAAAATAGAATTTATCGCCACACTAACGGCATCAAAGGATTTTTTATGAGGAGGAGTGAAATGTATGGAATCGACATTCTCGAATAGAGAAAACGTATTATCAGAGAATAACAAACCCAGATTTTCCAACATTTTTATTACAATTGCTTTTACCTTGCTTTCCATTTCTCACCTCATCCCTAAGTATAAAAGGCCCCCTCGTTGAGGCACTCATTTGTTGACATTTAGGACCATTTTGACAATTTAAGTTTAAAGCATCTAACAACACCAAATTGCCAGTTTAATATGCCGCAATGACTATACTTTAAGGTTAATTTATCTTTAAATGTGGCATGCGGGGAATTTTGAAATCACTCTTTGAAAAATTATTCCGAGGCAAATTATTTCAAATACAACGAGTTGATATATTAATGCATATAAAAATACATCCTATGATTCAAAAGGATGATGAATAAAGCTGGATTTTTATTTTATATTCAGAGAAAATAAAATTAATGGAATATAGTTTATTGACATTTTGGTCCTAAATGTCTGCTATTTTTCACACCTTTTAACTGACATACTTCTACAAACATACCAACACATTCTCTTATATCGCATATGTAATGGAGATCTCGCTGCCACAAATAGTCTTGAATAAATCGGGTATTAATTGTTCTATCCGCTAAAGCAAAATCGCAGGTATGGCAAATGCCAACCAATCGAACATTTCACTTTTTCTTTCAATCTGGGAATAATGTTATAAAATTGTTGCCGCCATAAGCCTAACCCTTTACGACTCTCAGCTAGCTAATCGCGTTCCCTACCAAATATTTTCGGCCCCTATAAATACTTTCTTTTTGGCATAATGTTTCATATATAGTGAAATTAATGCATTACTACCAATGCGCAGACTGTTTTCACTACCGGCTAATCACTAGAGTAAAACGATTCATTAATGATTTTGCACGGTAAAATAAAGAGAAGAAGAGAGTTTATCATTATAAGAAATGTAGATAGGTAGGGTTTACATTACTTCATTAGTATTTTATTCCGTAAAAATAGAATAATTATCTGCTTTTAAAGTAATCTTAAAACTATTGTCAAATACCATATTATGAGTGGTGATTACCCCTTATATCGGTCAAGGTACCAATCAAATCAGCTTAAAAGCGTTCAGATAAATAAAAGCCGATAACGATTTTATCGTTATCGGCTTTTAGTATCAGCGCAAAGCAGGCTAGTTAAGTCGTCAATAACGGCTGTGCGGTAGTCTCGACCAGTGCCAGCAGGACTTTCACGTCGTTCAGGCTGACCGTCGGGTTTAACAATGTAAGCTTCAGGCAGGTGACGCCGTTATGCTCAGTAACGCCAACGTTCGCACGACCAGATTCCAGCAAAGCATCGCCGATCTTCTGGTTAAGCAACGCAACTGCCGCATTGCCAGCCGTTGCCAGTAGCGCAGGGCGGTAGCGGAACAGTACGCTTGCCAGCTGCGGCTGCATGACCAATTCCAGAGACGGCTGCTCAGTCACAAACTGCGCAACCTCTTGAGCCAGCGTCACACCGTGGTCAATAATCGCAGCGTATTGCTTCTGACCTAACGCTTCCAGACTCATCCACAGCTTTAACGCATCAAAACGGCGCGTGGTCTGCAAAGATTTAGATACCAGATTTGGCACGCCCTGAGCTTCATCAAACTCGGAGTTCAGGTAAGCCGCCTGATAGCGCATCAACTCATAGTGGCGAGCTTCTTTTAACAAGAAGGCACCGCAGCTAATAGTCTGGAAGAACTGTTTATGGAAATCCAACGTAATGGAATCCACTAATTCAATGCCGTCCAGATAGTCGCGATATTTCTCTGACAGTAGCAATGCACCGCCCCACGCCGCATCAAGATGCACCCATATCTGATGCTCTGCCGCCAGTGTCGCAATGGCGCGCAACGGATCGATAGCACCCGCGTCGGTGGTACCTGCTGTTGCCACAATCGCTAGGATCTGCTCGCCATTGGCCTGAGCCTGCGCCACTTTCTCCGCCAAATCGTTCACATCCATACGAGCGAACCGATCGGTTTTCACCAGCGTCACTGACTGATAACCCAGACCGAGTAAAGCCATGTTCTTCTGCACCGAGAAATGGGCATTTTCAGAACATAACACTTTAATCTTTCTTAGGTTACCCACCAAACCATCCTGCTGGATAGAGTGCCCTTGGCGAGCAAAGAAGGCATCGCGAGCCAGCATCAGGCCCATTAGATTGCTCTGGGTACCACCGCTGGTGAACACGCCCGCATCACCAGACTGATAACCCACTTGAGTACGCAGCCATTCGATCAGCTTCATCTCAATGATGGTGGCTGATGGGCTTTGGTCCCAAGAGTCCATGCTCTGGTTGGTGGCATTGATCAACACTTCAGCGGCCTGGCTCACCACCAAGCTTGGACAATGTAAATGTGCAACGCACTGCGGATGATGCACCGACAGACTGTCTTTTAAAAAGTATTCAATTGCACGTTCAATCGCGACCTGATTACCCAAGCCTTGAAGATTGAAATCAAGTCGAATGCGTTCACGCAGTTCAGCAACCGTTTTCCCCTGATACATCTCGGGCTGTTGCAGCCACTGCACGACAGCCTGACTACTCTGTTCAATTGCTTGCTGGTAAGCCTCAGTACTTTGTACTGAAGCAGCCAGAATTGGATTTAACTCAGACATTAAGCTCATTCCCTCACTCAGACAGGTTTAAGGCCGGCAGCTAACAGCGCCTGCTCAAACTTATCTAGGAAAATAGCCAATTCATCGTTGGTAATCAGCAGAGAGGGCAGTAGGCGCAGAACGCAACCATGACGACCGCCACGTTCCAAAATCAGCCCAGCTTCGAAGCACTTTTTCTGCAACAGAGCGGACAGCTCACCGTCAGCCGGATAGCAGCCCATGTGATCCTGAGCTTCGTTTGGTTTGACGATCTCAATACCGATCATCAGGCCAAGGCCCCGAACGTGGCCGATAACCGGGTAACGTTTTTGCAGCTCAGCCAGTTGACCTTTCAGCCATTCACCCTGAGCAGCCGTTTTGTCAGCAATATTGTGGTCTTTCAGATGCTGCAAGGTTGTCAGGCCGGTTGCCATCGCCAGTTGGTTACCACGGAAAGTACCGGTGTGGTGGCCAGGCGCCCATGCGTCGAACTGTTTTTTGATACCCAGAACTGCCAGCGGTAAACCACCGCCAACGGCTTTCGACATCACAATGATATCTGGCTCAATACCCGCATGTTCAAAGGCAAACAGTTTGCCGGTACGGCAGAAGCCAGCCTGAACTTCGTCGATAATCAGCAAAATGCCGTGTTCTTGGGTAACTTGACGGATACGTTGCAGCCACTCGGCCGGTGCCGGGTTAACGCCGCCTTCGCCCTGAACCGCTTCAAGGATGACCGCCGCAGGTTTGCGCACGCCACTTTCAACGTCGTTGATCAGGTTTTCGAAGTAATAGGTTAATGCCTTGACGCCAGCGTCACCGCCAATACCCAGCGGGCAGCGGTACTGGTGTGGATAAGGCATAAACTGGACTTCTGGCATCATACCGTTAACGGCCTCTTTCGGCGACAGGTTGCCTGTCACTGCCAGAGCGCCGTGGGTCATGCCGTGATAGCCGCCAGAGAAGCTAATCACGCCAGAACGGCCGGTGTATTTTTTGGCCAACTTGAGTGCGGCTTCAACCGCATCAGCACCGGATGGGCCGGTGAACTGCAGGCAATACTCTTTGCCCTGTCCTGGCAATAAAGAAAGCAGATATTCAGAGAACCGATCTTTCAACGGCGTTGTCAGATCCAGTGTATGCAACGGCAAGCCGCTGGTAATGACATTTTGGATGCTTTGCAGCACATCAGGATGGTTATGTCCAAGAGCCAGCGTTCCCGCACCGGCGAGGCAATCAAGATATTGATTATTTTCAACATCAGTTATCCAGACGCCATTGGCTTTCGCAATGGCTAACGGCAATTTACGGGGATAGCTCCTGACATTCGATTCAAATTCAGCTTGTCTCGCTAAATAGGTTTCATTGTTACCATTTAATGGATTTGCACCTAAATTATCAATACGGACTTTATCCGTCATCATATCTCTCCTACAACTGGGGTTATCGGTAACGCCCGTTGAATAATTAAATTAAAAAAAGTAACTACCGTGAATAAAGCGCGGTCAATATATGGCTTTTTAAGTCTCTACTCAATAAATTATTTTGTTTAGATTTCTTTACAATTCCTAATATTAATCAATATGTTGTTAATTTCATGGCCGATATTACGCACATAACGGCGTTGAGGCGGATTAAGAAAGCACAAATAGCCCCCCGTATTGCAAAATTCGGCAACCGGAACCTGACAACGATGGGAATAGATAGGGTTTTTAGAAGTAGAGACATAAAGCAAAATTCAGCATTTCGGTGTTTACTGTATCAGTCTGAAAAATATGCCATTTAAGATTGCCTCAGTAGTGAGTTTCATACCGCCACAGCGCCCCCAGTGTAAGGGTTTACAAAGATAACCAAGACTAATCACCGTTCAAGCCATCCGCACATGTGAAATTTAATACTTAATTAGTTAAATTTAAAGCAGATATATAAAGTATTCCCCCATATTTGAGAATTTATATCTTTTGGCCTAGGCTTAAAAAGGATTTGTTATGGTACACATCGGTTCATTTCCTCAAGAAAACGTTGAGAGAAATATTATGATGATAAATAAGAAAAAGAGTATTGAAGCGTTACGCTGAATGAAACAAATCATACTGTAAACAGGTAAAAATCGAATAGCCGACCAACATCGATGAGAGGTAATCATATGAGTAACTTACACAACCATTTTATTGACTGGCTACGAAATGCTCATGCAATGGAAGAACAGGCCGAGACCCTATTGGAAGGCATGAAGACGCGGGTAAAGGAATATCCACAGCTCCAAAGCCGGATAATACAGCATATACAAGAAACCAAGCAGCAACAGGCACAGCTCAAAACCTGCATTGAAAGATTAGACTCATCAACCTCAACGCTTAAGGATCTGGCAGGAAAAGCAATTGCCACAGGACAGGTAATGAGCGGCGTTTTCATGGAAGATGAAATAGTGAAAGGAACGATCGGTGCTTACGTATTCGAAAATATGGAAATTGCATCATACATCACGCTTATTGCTGCCGCCGAACTGTTGGGAGATTCTCAAACCAAGCACGTTTTGGAAGGCATTCTCCTACAGGAACAAGAAATGTCCGACTGGCTTTTGGCAAATATGCCCACCATCACTAAAGCCTATCTCAGCCAAAAATAGTCATGCCTCAATTTCGCGGCCCAAAAGGGATGGCCGCACCGTTATTCTTGCCATAACAGAGATTCCTAATGAAAATTTTTGATCTTAATAGAATGTTCATCAATGGGCTCCCCTACTCTTATTTACTGGAAGTCGCTCTCCGGTCTGCAATAACCTTTCTTATTGTTTATCTATTTTTACGGGTAATCGGTCGACGGGGAGTCAAGCAAATGACCCTGTTCGAAGTCGTTATCATTTTGATATTAGGCTCTGCGGCCGGGGATGTAGCCCTGAATGAAGATGCCGCATTTTTACCCGTAGTTATCACGTTCATTGTTATCATCGGGCTGCACCGGCTTTTTACCCTCCTAATTAACAAAAGCTCTCGCCTTCAAAGGCATCTAGAAGGAAAGCCCATTGTATTAATAGAAGACGGACAGCTTCATTGGGAAAATGCAATGAAACAAAGCTTCGCTTTCGAAGAATTTACTATGGAGCTAAGACAAAAAGCAGTAACTCATATCGGACAGGTGAAATTAGCTTTCGTTGAAATAGACGGTAATTTGAGCGTCTATTACTACAAAAATGAAGACGTCAAACCAGGTTTATCTACCTTGCCATTATCAATGATTGATGCCACCACCGAGATAAAAAAACCCGGCATTTATGCGTGTGTAAAATGCAGCCATGTATATAAATTAAAAAAATGCGCTGACTTTATCTGCCCCACGTGTGGCGGCTCAACGTGGTCGAAGGCAAGCATTGATACGCGCGTGCTATAGAATGTTGTCGAAAAGTTATGTATTACCGGAACCTGTAATCAGGCCTCCGTCACAGTACCCATTGACCAGCCTTAATGTTGTGGCCTGATGTGAACTTATAGTCCACAGATCACCCCATCATTTTAATCCTTAGCTTAATCAAGTAAATTATACTGTTTGAAGCACGGCTCATAGATAACTTCAATTAATATTTAACGTACTCATTTATATAGTATAACATGCTAATCTGAAAAATATTTCAGACGTAAAACACAAAAAGTCACCTTGTGTTCTACCAATTATATGAAAATAGGGTTAAGGAAATGGCGAAAAAATCTTCTTGGTCAGGTGGTTGGGCTACATTAAGAGATTTAGAAATAATAAAAACGCTAATCGAAGTGAGAACGGCAACCTTAGCCGCGGAGCTTCTGGGTATTTCTCAACCAGCAATAAGTAGAACATTAAGCTTAATTGAATCAAGATCTGGATGTATTTTATTTAAAAGAGAAAAAGGTAAATTAATACCAAATTCAGACGCATTATCATTATATGAAGAAATTATTAAAATTTCAGATTCTTTTGGAAGATTAACTAATTTTGAATGGAATAAAGAAGAAAAAAAATCTCTGAATATCATTTCCACGCCTACAATTGCATATTGTTTCCTAATGCCTTTAACTGCTCAATACATAAAAGAAAATCCAGATGTAAATATAAAAATTGATATTGTCACAGCATCAAAACTATTAAGTAACTTAAATGAAGGCCGAGCAGATATCGCTCTTGGTGATTCGTCTCTTAATACAGCCAGTATAAACGTCAGCGCATTTCCTTTAAGAAGAGCAAAAATAGTGTGCGCTATGAATCGACTCGATGAATTAGCTAGCAAAGATGTTATTACTCCAGAGGATCTCAATCAGAAAAGAATGATTGTTTTCACTAAAAGAAATATTTCAAGAACAAAACTTGATCGAGTGTTAGACAAGTCAGGTGTGTCTTATAACATAATAGCTGAAGTTTCTGATTCGTACTCTGCATTAGACTTTGTCAGGGCTAATACGGGTGTATGTTTAATGCCATCATTTCCTGTTTCAACGCTCCATGACCCCCAGATTATCTTTAAAGATTTCATGCCTGAAGTGCTAAATGATTCGGCATTCTTTACTCTTTCAAATTTAAATCCTCCACATATACAACGCTATCTTGAATATATTCACCAAAATCAACCTACACCAGATAGATACTCAGAACCACTGTGATCGATAAGGCCTTATTATAATCATAACAAGGCCTTTTACTTTTTAGTTAAGAAATATTGAATGTTATACAATCAAGAAATGAGAAAGTATTAACATTAAAATATATGCACTGCCAAGCTGTAGAGCATTTCTCTTAATTATATCAAATGGGGTCAATCCGACTAATCCTGCGACGGCAATTGTTACACCAGCAATTGGAGAAAAACTACGCCCTAGGCTACCAGAGAAATGCATTGGAATAAGAACTCTGTATACAGAGATCCCTGCTCCTTTAGCCATTTCTGCCGCTAACGGCGCAAAAGCATTGAACGTTGAACCGGTACCAAGGACAACAGAACTAAAAAATACCAGAATACTGAAAGAGAGAACAACGAGAATATGAGTATGAGTTCCGGAAGGAATAAAACTAAATAGTGTTTCAATAAAACCTATTTTTATCATTCCTTGGGCAAGAACTTGAGCACAGAGTAAAATTGAAACGATCATAATAAATGATTGTCCCATTTGGTCAAAAAGGCCCGCTATTTTATCGGCGGCCTTTTTTATATTAAATGTACGAATAAGGTCACAAAAGAATGCAATGAAGAATGAAATGAACATCGCTGTAATAACATCCATTTTAAATCGCAGTGCTTTTGGTAACCATTCTTCAGCCAGACTGGAAAATATAAATAAAAGTATCATGGGGATGATAGGTAGTAGAGCAAATAGATAAGGTACTTTTTCCGCAGAGGCTTGTTGGTACATTAACAAACTATCATCTTGTGATGGTACGGGTTCTTTTTTATCCCAGTAAGCCTGAACAAACATATGCATAACGCCGATGAATATAAAAAGTATCCATACGACCGGGATTTGCTTTTCAACAAAAAAGCTGAACAAATCATAGCCAGTTATTTCGGAAATCAAAATGCTGCCGGTTGCCGATGGGCCATAATCGATACAAACCCCTGACGCAATGACGGCAGCTACAGACGCCTTACTGCACCCAATAGAACGTAGGATCGGGTACAAAGTAGACATCATGAGAAGCGCCAGGCCTGACGGACTTGATATAAATAACGCTAAAAGTTGCATTATTATGTAACACCCGCCCAGCAGCATATACCTTGACTTTAATCTTCCCAAGGGCTTTACACAAATCTCAACCAGTTTCCCAGACGCACCTATATCATTCATATAGCGAGAGAAACCGGCAATGACCATAATAATAAGCCCTAAGCTGGCAATATTTTTACTGAAGACATTTTTTATTTCGACAAATACATCGATGACTTTGGAGCCGGAACTGGTGCCCGTTATTGCGGCATCAGGAAAAAGAAATGCGGCTATTAATAAAAGTACACACCCACCGACTAATACCAGCGCTTGTGCATATATTCTTCGCATTATTCCCATACCAATCAATATAATAACAATGAAAGATACCGCAAGAACAAACGCTTTTTGACCAAAACAAAAATACATAGAAGCTAAAATAATTGGGATGCTGATTATCCATATAAACCAGGATTTTTTAATGTTTTTCATATCAGTAGACTCAGTCATTTTATATCTCACAAAGAGTTAATCATGATTATGTGAAAGAACAAGTGTCATAACTTGATGCTTACAGCCTGATGCATATTATGTTATGAAAGTATAACCATTAACGAATTCCATAAAGCGTGACGCTCTCGATGTTTTTAATAAAAATTATTTTTTATTAATTAAAACAACATTATATATATCATTTCAATTTTGTGATTAAAGTCACTTTATATATCAATATATATATTAATATAACTAAAAATAACTTAAGGCGGATAAATTATGGCTAGCGTAGGAATGTTTGATTCATGTATCACAGGACATTGGTTCAGTCAGAAAGCGAAAGACATCTGGTCTGACTCAAACACAATACAAAGTTGGCTCGACGTAGAAGCGGCATTAGCATTAGCTCAGGCGGAACTGGGGATGATCCCAAAAGCTGCAGCTGACATCATTGCAGAGAAGGCTGACGTTAAACTGTTAGATGCAGATAAAATCTCCGCGGGTATTAAAGAAACCATGCATCCTTTTGTACCCGTCTTGCGTCAATATGAAGCCGTTTGTGGTACTGACGCGGCGTCATATATACATTGGGGCGCAACGACTCAGAATATTTTCGATACCGGGGCTGTATTACAATTAAGAAAAACACACAACATCATTCTGTCAGACCTCGATAATGTTCTTAACGCAATGGCTAAACTCGCAGCCGATACAAAAAATATTCCTCAGGCGGGTAGAACCCATGGTCAACATGCACTGCCGATTACCTTCGGTTTTAAGGTGGCAGGCTGGCGTGCTGAAATTCGTCGACATAAAGCGCGCTTAATACACGCTGCTGAAGATGCTTTCATTGTCACAATGGGAGGAGCCGTTGGTGTTTTTTCAGCTATGGGTGGAAATGGACGGAATGTGCAGGATAAGGTTGCAGAGTTACTGAATCTCAAATCATCGTCGATTCCGGTTAGGTCTTCTTGTGATTCATTAGCCGCTTACATTAATGTTTTTGGCCTGCTGGCCGCTACCGTAGAAAAAATCAGTGAAGAAGTAATTTTCTTACAACGAACCGAAATTGCTGAAGCTGAAGAGAGCTTTCATCATGGCAAAGTAGGCAGTTCTACTATGTCACAAAAGAGGAATCCGCAGCATGCCCAAAATCTAGTGGGCGTATCACAATTGCTGCGTTCAAGAATGATGCTAGGCAATACATCAATGATAAGAATGAATGAAGGGGATGCCGCTGAGAGTAATATTTTAGATGTGTCGTTGCCTGAAGTGTCTATTTTTGCTGTATCTATTGTTGAGGGGCTGTACAAGTTAATTTCAGGCTTAAATGTTTATCCTGAAAATATGAAGAAAAATCTGGATATATCCGGCGGCCTAATCCTTTCTGAAGCAGTGATGATGCAATTAGCCGAACACATTGGCCGTCCTGCGGCACATCACATTCTGTATGAAGCAGCTATGAGTTCAATAGCCAAAAAGCTCACATTTGCCCAGTCAATTCATGATGAACTGAAGAAAGCACATGTTCCTGATACTTTGGATATTAATAAAATTCTGGATCCCTTGCACTACCTTGGTGAATCAGCCGAATGCGTAGATGATGAATTAAAGAAGTAATTTCCAGATAAATTTAGCTAATTAATATTCAATAAATTGCAATTTCCCTATCCCGGAATTGCAATATTATCGATGTAAAACAGATCCAACTAACTAAAAGCTCTAGTCTAATCGCGTAAAGGAAATCACCATGACTCAGTATTTCGATAAACTCGACCGTGTGCGCTATGAAGGCACAGACAGCAATAATCTTCTGGCCTTTCGTCACTACAATCCAGACGAGCTTATTTTGGGTAAACGTATGGAGGAGCACTTACGCTTTGCCGCCTGCTACTGGCATACCTTCTGCTGGAACGGGGCCGATATGTTTGGTGTGGGCTCATTTCAACGCCCATGGCAAGACGCCGGTGATGCTCTAGTCCGCGCCAAAGCGAAAGCTGATGTAGCCTTCGAGTTTTATCATAAACTTAATGTGCCGTTTTATTGCTTCCATGATATTGATGTTTCTCCAGAAGGCAGTTCAATCAAAGAGTATCTAAATAATCTGACTATCATGACCGATGTGCTGGCAGAGAAACAGCAATCCTCCGGCGTTAAGCTGCTATGGGGCACAGCTAATTGCTTCACTAATCCACGCTATAGCGCCGGTGCGGCAACCAATCCGGATCCTGAAGTCTTTGCTTATGCCGCAACGCAGGTTTTTAGCGCGATGAAAGCAACTCAGCGTCTGGGCGGTGAAAACTACGTGCTATGGGGGGGCCGTGAAGGTTATGAAACTTTACTAAATACCGACCTGCGTCAGGAACGTGAACAGCTGGGCCGCTTTATGCAAATGGTGGTGGAACATAAACATAAAATCGGATTTAACGGTACTCTCCTGATTGAGCCTAAACCTCAGGAACCGACTAAACATCAGTATGATTATGATGTGGCAACGGTTTACGGATTCCTTAAGCAGTTCGGTCTGGAAAAAGAAGTCAAAGTTAATATCGAGGCCAACCACGCCACGCTGGCCGGTCACAGCTTCCATCATGAAATAGCGTCTGCAATTGCATTGGGTATTTTAGGTTCGGTTGATGCTAACCGCGGTGACCCGCAGTTAGGCTGGGATACCGATCAGTTCCCGATCGGCGTAGAAGAAAATGCGCTGGTTATGTATGAGATCCTGAAAGCCGGTGGCTTCACTACGGGTGGGTTAAACTTTGATGCTAAAGTCCGCCGCCAAAGCACTGACAAATACGACCTGTTCTATGGCCATATCGGCGCAATGGATACAATGGCTTTATCGTTGAAAGTAGCAGCAAAAATGGTTGAAGACGGTCAGTTAAATCAGAAAGTTGCTGAACGTTACGCAGGCTGGAATGGCAAGCTGGGTCAACAGATTTTGCAGGGCGAAAGCTCGCTGGAATCACTGGCTAGCTATGTTGAAAGCAACGATATTAAGCCGCAGCATCAGAGTGGACGTCAGGAAGTGTTAGAAAATCTGGTCAACCGCTATTTATTTGGTTAAACAGGCCAGTTAAACAGACATATAAAAATATAGCGAACGAACTCCACATCATACTCATCGGAAATTGTTCGCTATTTTATCTATCAAAGTCCCGCTACATCAAAGGCCAGCATTGGCCCGTTCTGGAGGATTTCCCCCATGTATATCGGTATCGATCTCGGTACTTCCGGTGTAAAAGTTATCTTGCTTAGCGAGCAGCAACAGGTCATTGCTACCCATACTCAACCATTATCTATCTCCCGCCCCCAGCCCCTCTGGTCAGAACAAAACCCGCAGGAATGGTGGCAGGCAACGGATGTAGCCATGCATGCCCTCTCTGCACAGCATAACTTGTCTCAGGTTAAAGCTATGGGGCTAACCGGCCAGATGCATGGAGCTACACTACTGGATAAACACCATCAAGTTTTACGCCCGGCGATTTTATGGAATGACGGACGCAGCGGGGCTCAATGTACAGCGCTGGAACGCTTAGTTCCGCAGTCTAGAAGTATCACCGGTAACTTGATGATGCCGGGATTTACTGCCCCGAAACTAAAGTGGCTGGCTGAACATGAACCGAAAATTTTTTGCGCCATAGATAAGGTTCTGTTACCCAAAGATTATTTACGCTTGCTGATTACCGGCAAAGCCGCCAGCGATATGTCAGACGCCGCTGGTACCATGTGGATGAACGTCGCCCAACGAGACTGGAGCGATGAAATGCTCGCAGCCTGCCATCTTAGTCGGGACAATATGCCGGCTTTATTCGAAGGTTCTCAGATTACCGGCAACGTGCGGGCTGACATCGCACAACGCTGGGGCATTGGTCAGATTCCGGTTGCTGCTGGCGGCGGCGATAATGCTGCAGGTGCAGTCGGTATCGGCTTATACCGCACCGGGCAAGCGATGCTTTCGTTGGGAACTTCCGGCGTCTACTTTGCCGTCAGCGACGGCTTTCTGAGTAATCCGGAAAGTGCCGTTCACAGCTTCTGTCACGCGTTGCCCAATACCTGGCACCTAATGTCAGTAATGCTGAGTGCCGCCTCTTGTCTGGACTGGGCCTGTAAGCTGACTAACGTAGCCAGCGTTCCAGAGCTGTTGGCAAACATTGAGCAAAACCCGCCGTCCGATAGCCCCGTTTGGTTTTTGCCTTATCTTTCTGGAGAGCGTACGCCTCATAATAATCCTGACGCTAAAGGAGCATTTTGGGGTTTTACTCACCAGCATAATGCAACTGATTTAGCCCGTGCAGTGCTGGAAGGCGTGAGTTTCGCTCTGGCCGATGGTATGGATGTACTTCATGCCACAGGTCTACAACCGGAGCAAACTGCATTGATTGGTGGTGGTGCACGCAGCCCGTACTGGCGCCAGATGCTGGCAGATATCAGTGGACAAACGCTAGAATACCGCACCGGTGGAGATGTCGGTCCGGCACTTGGCGCAGCAAGGCTGGCTCAGATAGCCGTAAATCCAAACATACCTCTAGCCGAGCTTTGTCCTGAACTACCTCTAGAACAATTACACTCTCCCGTAGCTGAACGTCATCATTACTATCAGGAAAGAAGGGTAATATTCAGACAGCTATATCAACAGCTCCTGCCATTTAGTTAATTATATATCAGGGTTCCTACGGGCTAAACCGGTAGGAACCTCAACAATGTTCAGACTAATTAGCTATTTTTCACCCTCTGACGTCTAATTTAATAACAAGATTTCTGTTGGTTATCACATTTGCTAACAACGTAATTAAGGATTTAAAGATAGGGACAGTACCCAGAACCAGTGCGCGCATTTGACATTATCTGACAGCCGTATACTCCCCTAACCCCAGAGTTTGTGGGTAATGAAAGAAAGTTTCGCATTCGTCGCGTACCGGTAATTTGAACACCATTGATTTCACCCAGCCATTCCCCACGCCTAGTACATCGCTGTAGCAGAAACCACTGCAGTTTAGAAATCATCCAGACCACAATGCCCTGCCAGCAGATCGCTCATGTGCACGTCTATGGCATCGAAACCAGAGCGGTAGTCCGCTGTTTTTTCATCGAAGTGCCGAGCTTAGTCGCCCTTGGTTTGAGCATACGGATGCTGATTTATCAGAACACGAGCGCCAACGCGGCCCTTAGGTCAATCGTGAACCTGCAGAAATAGACAGAGTGACTGCACTAACAAATCTTATGAATGAATCCTCTTGTCTCGCACTAAAGTTAAGGATAAAATCCTTTTTAATTAATTTAAGCGATCTTACATACTGAAATTAGATCGCATTGCAATCTTATCTTCCACTTCACTTTTTGGATAGTAGCTTGAGAATAATTATTATGATTTAGCCTTCACAGAGAGGTTCAGATTAGGTTTGGGCTGTTTTGAATGGAGATTGGGGAGTTGGTGGAGTGGTTTTCTTAAGTTGAGAATCTTTATCTTGAATGAGTGAAATTGATTATAGAACCATTGCGTTATCGGTCTTTTTATTAAAATTCACATTAAATTTATTATCTATAAACCCCTGTTGAATAAGGGGGGTGATGTTCTTTTGGCTATTTAATGGTCGCTAGTAGGGTAAAAAAGAGTAACAGAACGCAGGGATATATTGATTACTAACATGGAGCTTTTATGAATAAAATTTATCGGATTATCTGGAACAGTACATTGGGTCTGTGGGTTGTTGCCTCTGAATTAAGCCGGGGAAAAACCAAAAGTACCGCTAGTGCGGGTGCAGCCGTTCGCGTAAACCCTCCGGTATTTTTGGGGCGAAAATCGCTGCTTACGGCAGCCATTAGCGCCCTGCTGATGGGCTCTGTCGTTGTCTCCGCAAGGGAGATTACCATTGACCCGACGTTTACCGTCGGGGAGTATAACAATAAGGCTGGCAGTATTAGCGTTAACGGCGATACGGTAAATCTGTCAGGTACTACGGCGTTTTCCGGTTCAAGCGCAATAAATGCGACATTTTACCGTCTAATCGATGGCTATAACGCCGGCTATGTCACCGGTGCGGTTGACCCTAGCGGTATGTTTACGCTAGCTTATGGTACGCAAAGCGCTAGCGTAGCAGTGTCTGACCCTATTACCGGGGGCGCCACCACGGTCAATACTTATAATAACGCTGATATCACGCAGACACTTCCGGGAAGTAATTCGTTTGGTTTCTATGTTTATCGACCTACTGCGGCAGGTGCAGGGCCGTTTGTTGATGCCGAAATAGCCAGCGTGACTAACGGCGGTACCTTGAACGTGGACGTCAACGGGACCATTGGCAATAATACGGTTAAAAGTACTACGTTTATTAACGTGACCGACGGCACGGCTAACTGGAATTCGTCTAATACGGTATCTTTTGCTGGCCATTCCTCTAGCGTTACCCCCGGCAGCTTAGCGCCAGAAAACAAATCCATCACCACTCAGTCCTATAATGGAACCTTTACCGTCAATACCGCGGATGGTCCCCAGACTCAAACCGTGAACAGCCTGTCTGACTATCAGAACTATAATAATTGGCTAATCGCTCAACTACAGGCTGGCAAGCTAGGCAGCGGTACCGCCGCCCAGACTAACTACGATGCGGCAATGCGCGCGGCGGTAACCAGCACGACTAATAACTATGTACTACTCAAAGACCCGCTGTCTACTCCATCAACCGATCCGCTTTATATACCTATCGGGGAACAGGTCTTGATGCAGGCTGACGGTGCCGGTGCGCTGGCCCAGATCGGCAGCACGGGCGCCATAGTAATAACATCGGGTACCGCTGCCCTGCAGGCGAACCATGGCGGCACGGTCATCAATAACGGAACGCTCACCACTTACAATGGCAATGTGCAGGCTGGAATACGCGCCATCAATGGCGGCCACGCCATTAACAACGGTGTGCGTAATTTTGGCCAAACTAGTGGCACGCGTAGTGAAAACGGTTATGATTTGGTGCAGGATACGGGTTCCACCTATATCAATAATGGCACCGTTAATCTCGCTGGCTGGAACTATTCGAATATCACAGGAACGACAATACCGGCGCTTTTCGTCCGCAATGGTGCCTCGGCGGTTAATCACGGTACCTACAACATCGGTAACGTCACGGTCACCGGTCCGGCAACACTACGAGGTATCGTGATGGATCAGGGCACTGCCACATTTGTCAATGAGACGAATGGGGTAATGTATCTGGGGCGCGACCGCAGTATTGACCTTACCGCTGCGCCAATTGACCGCGGTGGTGTCGATGTAGCTCAGGTTAACGGTGGTCAGATTATTCGTATTACGGCGGCAGGTGTGGTGGCGAATAATAAAGGCAGCCTGATTATTGGCGATAAGGTGCAAGGCGGTACGGCCATTATGGCTGGCACCTCGGCCGCGGTGAACGTGGTCAATAGCGGTAACATCGTCGTAAAAGGGCACTACAGCGCTACGCCTGGCGTTAATTATGGTATTCAGAGTAGAAGTGCCGCAGCGGGTACTATTGTCGATAATGCGGGTACCATTGATTTAGAAGGTATTAACAATATTGGCATGATGGCCTATAGCGGCGGTAAAGCCTCGTCCAGCGGAGTAATTAATGTAGCCGGTGGCGCTGACCCGACTACCGGGCTGCGCAACTATGGCCTGTGGTCACACAACGCTGGCAGTAAAATCACCCTGACCGGTACGGTGAATCTGGCCGGTGATGGCGCCATTGGTGCTCACGCTCGTGACGGCGGCAGTATCGATATCGGCGGCGCAGGCGAAGTGAAGTTTGTCTCCGGCACTGACCAGATTGGCTTCTTCGTTTACGGCCCGGCAGCCTCTCTGACCAATACCGGTTCGGGTACTATGAATGTTTCTACTGAACGTTCTACCCTGTTCCGTATGGAAGACGGTGCCGACTTTACCGGCGGTACGGGTGCCGGTTCGGCACTCACCGCGTCCGGTAAAGACTCCGTTGCGGTGATGGTCACCGGCTTAACCGGCACTGACGTGTCGGCGTTTAACTCCGGCGGTATGACCATTAACCTGACCGGCGTCGATACCACCGGCGTATTAGTGGAAGGCGGCGCTCAGGGTAAAATTGCCTCTAACGCCACCATTAACTTAAGCAGCGCAGGGGCGGTTGCCGGTATTGCCGATGGGCAAAAGCATGATTTAACCGGCTCTGCCACCGGTACACCGGTTGCCGGCGTGCTGAGCAATAGTTCACTCAACGCCGGTGCGGCCGGTTTTGGTACCGGCACCCTTCTGGTGGCTGGCGCTAATCTCAATTCATCGCTGGATAACGTCACCGGCTATATCGCCCGTAACAGTGCGACGCTGAGCAACTCCGGCAATATTATCTTTAGCGGCAAAAACACCACCGGTATTCAGGTGCTGGACGGCTCTGTTGGCGGCAACAGCGGCAGCATTACCTTACAGGACGGCGGTATTGGACTGGTGGCCAGCTCGTCGAATTTGGCTACCACCATTAATAATAGCGGTAACTTAGTGCTAAAAGGCGGTACCAACGCCAACCGCACTAAGGGTATTCAGGCTTCCGGCAGCGCTGTCACCGTCAATATGACCGGCGGTTCTATTGATATGCAGGGGCAAGGCGCGGTCGGCGTTGAGGCGATGGCGGGCGGTAAGGTTATCCTGTCCGGTACCTCCTTACCGACGTTTGCCGCGCAGGCCACCGGCGTGACCGACCAAATCGCTTTCCGTATCGTCGGCACCGGTTCTAGCATTCAGACTAATCTGGCGGCCGGTACCGTACTGGACGCCAGCGGTAAACAGTCAACCCTGTTCCGCATTGAAGACGGCGCGACCCAGTCGGGCGTGCTGCAGATGAAAACTTCCGGTAACGATGCTAACGGTATCTGGGCCACTGGCGCAGGCACCTCGGTGGTCGCCTCGTCGGGCAGTAACTTCCAAATCTTAGGCGCGGGCGCAAAAGGTGTGTATATCACCGGCGCGGCCAACGGTACGTTACAGGCGGGTACCAGCGTGAGTTTAGTCGGCAATGGCGCGGTAGTGGGCGTGGTTGACGGCAACGAATACGATTTGGCCGGTAACATCCTGACCACCAATACCGGCTCTACCCTGACCAATGAATCCAATATCACCAGTACCTTAAACAACGCCATCGGGTTTATCACTCAAAATCAGGGGCTGTTGGTCAATCAGGGCAACATCACCCTGACGCAGGGTACCGGCAACACCGGCGTGAAGGTGATTAACGGTCAGTTTGACAATAAATCCAGCAATATCAGCGTCAACGGCGTCGCCGTATCGGTGGAAGGTGCAGGCTCAGTCGTGACCAGCACCGGCGGTAATATCATCGCAACCGGCGGCGAAGCGGCGATTAAGCTCGGTCAGAACGCGTCGCTCAATCTGGTCGGCAGCGGTTTAGGTACGGTTGAAGGACAAGGCACCGCACACGGTGTGTTGCTCGATACCGGCGCGACAGGTCTGACAATTGCCGGTGCGAAAATCAACGTCAATGCCGCCGGTGCAACCGGTAACGGCGTTGAAAACAAGGCTGAAATTAGCGGCCTGCAGCTAACCGGCACCACCCAAATTAACGTGGCCAACGGTAAAGGTATCCGTACCGCGGCAACGTTAGCTCAAACCAACAGCGGAACTATCAACGTCAACGGCAGCGGTACCGGTCTGGCGTTTGAAACCGCCACCGGCGGCGTGGTGGCGAATACCTCCCAGCTGGATATGTCTGACTCAACCGCGCTGGTGATTAACCTGAACGGGGCCGGTGGTACCGGTATTCTGGCGAACACCGCCAACGGTGCTACCGTGAAAAGCGGGGCCAGCGTCAACGTTGCTCAGGCTAACGGCGGCTCTGCGCTGGTGGTGAATAACTCGGCGGCATCGGTTATTCAGA
>NZ_WOYF01000026.1 GCF_009800925.1 Budvicia diplopodorum
CCGGCGGTTTGGCGAATCACGTGTGTTCGTGTATTCAATGACAGCGGGAGGCTTGCCCTTGCCCTTCATTCTGATCCCTTCTGGTCGTCATCCCGTTGAAAAACGGACCCAGTCCTTGACCTTATTCTCTTGAATTTAGAAGACAAAAACAAAGGTCAAATTCAACAGCTGGGTCCTGTTTTTCAACGGGATGACGACCCGACTACAAGGGCAAGGGTTAAGAGTAAAGGGCAAGGACAAAGGGACAGGGACAGGGACAGGGACAGGGACAGGGACAAAAGTATCGGGATCATATAAAAACAGCGATGCTGCAATAAAAAAGCGCCCCATCCGGAGCGCTCAATCTTAGGTGCAAAATCTATTGATTAAAAACTCACAGATACGTTCATATTCATCATATTCGACTGCTGATTATCACTAAAATATTGTTCGTAATTCATATTCATCGATAACATATCGGAGAAAATCCATTCCAGACCGCTGCCAACCATCATTACGTCACGGGATAAGGCGATGCCATCCAACGGCATATACTGGTTAACGCCGGTGAAACTGGCGTTATAGCTACCATTGTCCTGAGCGATGGCGTGCTGATAGTGAGTTTTAGCTGTCAGGTTAACCCGTTGCGCTAGCCCAAAGTTCCAACCATAGCCGGTACGAGCACCAACGCCGGCCTGCCAGCGAGTGGTGGTCCGATCGTTAGCTTCCAGACCAAACCCTGATGCTCCGCTCTCTTTAAAACCATCCTGCTTCAGGCTGATATATTGCGTATCAACATAAGGGGTAAACTGCCAGCCTTCACTTTTTACGCGATAGCCCATTTCACTTCCGGCGGTAAAGTAATTGCCGCCTTGATCGCTGTTTGCACGAAGCGATTGATTACCCAACTGTAAGTTACGTTTTTGTTCGCCACTATAGTAGCCAGAACTAATACGCCCGGTAACATAATAAGAATCAAAAATCTTACCGCCGTACAGTGAACCTTCGGTAATGGTACCGCTGCTAAACTCAGAACCGCCGCGCAGTGAACCGGATGTATCACTACGGCTCAGCGTGCTGCCGATAAAGGTATTACGATCCAGAAAAACGTCTTGCCCCATCACCCAGCCGTTCATGTTGTAGTTCAGGCCCGAAAAACCACCGCTGGTCATATTACTCTGGTAATTAATATTGCTGCTCCACTCATTGGTTTTCGGCGAATCCAGCAGTCTGGCAACATGGTCAGAAACCTGACGGTTATTCACATTAATTGCCTGTAGCGTCATGGCGGTACTGGCTGCCGGCATTTGTCCTGACAGGCTTTCCAGCGAAGCTTTAGCTGCCTGAACGGTCGGCGATTGTTGAAGGCTGGCAGCGGCGCTTAAAAATTCAGCCTGCGCGGTGCTGGCCTGTGCCGTAGAAGCGCCTGCCGCCTGCCGATCGAGCTGATCGAACGCCTGTTCCACCCGATTAGCGCCCGCCGTCGCTGCCGCACTATATTCCACGCCTTGTGCTGCGGCGACGTTAACCCGCTGAACGTTCAGCCACACTTGATTCGCGTTTTGGCCTATGGTTGCATCTAAGAACACGCCAGCCGACTGAGTCAGGTTATCGAAGGCCCCGCTCAGCCCTCTATTGGCGGTCAAAACATCTTGGTGGGATACGGTGATATAACCCTGAGGAACGGCCAGAACGTTCAAATTACCGCCTTGAATGTTGGCGGTGCCTGCAATCTGCAGCGTAGAACCCAGCACAACATCAAGCTGGCCCTGTCTAGTTTGTACATAGTCACTGTAAAATGTGCTGACGCCATCGCGCAGTACAACGTGGCCCTGATTATTAACCACGCCGCCAACGCGACGTACGTCAAGCGTTCCTTGAGTGCCGACGTTCACCGCAGAAGCCAGACTCTTATTTGAATATAACGTACCACCGTTAACCTGAGTCAGGCCGGTATAGCTAGCGTCTTGAGTAAGAATCAGAGTACCGGTACCTTGTTTAGTCAGGCCGCCAGCGCCGCTAATCGGATTACCCCACGTTGAGGCATAACCGTCAAACGATACGCTAACATCGCCCCAGTCAAACTTCATGGGCCCGCGAACTGCAGCCGCCGTATTCAGCAAACCGTAACCAAAAGTGGCATCAACGCCAGCAGTTCCAAGATCGGTTGCGGTACCTAATAGAGTCTGACGAACTAAGTCATTCGAAAAATAGGGAAATGCCTGCCAGACCAACGCTGCCGCACCGGTAACCTGAGGTGCAGCAAATGACGTACCTGACACCAGCGTGTTGTTAACACCGTCATCGCTAAGTACAGAAACCGTACCGGGAGCAACCAGACAATAACGCATGCTAATACCGCAAGCATTTGCATAAGTGGCCAGAGAATTCAGGTCAGAAGGATTTACCGCACTCACCACCAGCCAGCCTCTTTCTAACGCTTGAGAACCTGCAATAGTCGGTAAGGAAGCAATTTTATCAGGCGTTGTAGCCGAATCATTCCCGCTGGCAAACACCACCAGACCACCATAAGTAGTGATAAAGGGCTGATAAGCATTAACATAATTATTGGTGGTAACACGGTCAGTCGCGGGATCCCAGTCGGGTAGACTCCATGAGTTATTAATAATTTTCGCTCCGGCACGGGCGATATCCAGATTAACCTGAGCCAGCGAATAACCTTTAGTTCCTGCAGAAGTTGGCGTATCGCTGATAATACGGGCGCTCACGATAGAAACACCGGGCGCTGCACCGCCGGAAAAGTTACCCACCCGTTGCCCGGCAATGGTCTCTGCGACCATAGTACCGTGCCCGCGAACGTCACCGATGTTCAAATTGTTGGTAGCCGGATCAACGTAGCTTAGTGAGCTAACGACTTTGCCTGAAAGCGCCAGATTGGTGGTCAGAACACCGCTGTCAATAAGGCCAACAATAACG
Organism: Budvicia diplopodorum; assembly: GCF_009800925.1. Classification (GTDB taxonomy): domain Bacteria; phylum Pseudomonadota; class Gammaproteobacteria; order Enterobacterales; family Enterobacteriaceae; genus Budvicia; species Budvicia diplopodorum. Next base: position 2,917 of record NZ_WOYF01000026.1, read on the forward strand.
CCTGCACCGGTTAGCCCGGCCTGTTGAGCTTCAACAGTATTGGTAATAAATAAGTGTTGGTTATAACGGTCCTGAACCAAAGGGCCCAGTGTTGTACCTACGCCTGTCTTATCGTTATTATTGCTGCCTCCACCAGCGGTATTACTGGCACCTCCGCCGCTATTTCCACTTCCACCACCGCCTCCGCCGCCTCCGCCACAGGCAGATATGGCCAGAATTAGCAGTGAATTTCCAATAATAAGTACTGAACGCCATAGCAATGAGGTTTTATCGTTCATGGAACCTCCGGGCTTAATTAGCCGCTTAATAAGCAAGTTATCTTTACCTAGTACCGAAATATGTTTTTCCGGTTTTTAGGTACCAGTAATCTTTCCCCCTGAAAGCTGTTCCAATTAGCTTCGGAGATAAGATTCCATGAATACCGATGTTAAGTTGCTTATTGACTAACCCTATCAAGCTTATGGCAACGAAATTTTGATTGGTTATTCTACTCTTAAGGCTAGACGTGTATTTATATAACGTCAAATAAAATAGATCATTTTATTTACATTGAGTTAACATCGCTTTTATTCAAATTAAATGCGCAGATTACAGCAGAACAACAGATAATAATTCCAAATTAATTGCGATTTATAAGTGACATATCTTACTTCGAGTTAATTAACCACACTTTATATATGGTTATTTTTGTGATAAGACCTGATGCACATAGGGGGAAAAATATATTTAAATTATTATCGTGCTGGCCGCAATTGTTTTTAAATTGCCTCATTCAATTATTTATATTTTATGCTTAATAAACGAATTTAATAATAATGCCAACTAGAATAATAATGAAATTCACATCATCACTATTATATTGCCACTCATATATATCATTCGAATAATATTAGAATTATCTATTTTTAATGAAAAACTTAATGAAAAGCATTAACAACAGAGCATTCGGCATAGGTATTGCGTTTAATCGTGACTAATAGGACAAATTAATTGCCTTGTCGCAGCAATAACCGCCTGACCTAAGGCTAATCCGCCATCGCCCATCGGTAAACGTTCCGGATAAAGCACCTGAACGTCGCCCAGCGCATCGGCCAGCAGCTCTCGCAATAGCCGGTTATGCATTACGCCACCGGATAATACAACGGTGTTGATACCATATCGGCGGGCAAACATTTTTGCCATATCGGCAAATCCTTGAGCCAGTGCGGCATGGAAAGCATAAGCCCGATCGGCAGGTGAGCCGCCATAGGCCAGCCACTGTGACCAAAAAACCGCTAAGTCCAGCTGGTTTTCTTTTAACGGTAGCGTAACCGGATGATCTTTTATCAGAGACTGGCGGGCCAGAGCCTCTAATTTACAGGCGGCCTCACCTTCCCAGCTAATAGCCTGAGGGGAAATCAACAGCGCGGCAGCGACGGCATCAAACAGTCGCCCGCATGAAGAGGCTAGCGGAGAGTTTATTCCGCGCTCAATGGCTTTTTCCAGCGGCTTCCAGCTCTGTTGTGCGATCGCACTGGCCTGCGGATAACTCTGCCAGTCCGGCACAAATCTAAGCCACTGGGCCAACAGATTACGCCACGGCTGAGAAGAGGCCAGCTCACCGCCGGGCATGGCTACGGCAGGCAGCCCGCCTAAGTGCTGACACTGAGAATAGTCCACCAGAAGGCACTCCGCGCCCCACAGCTGCCCGTTTTCGCCATAGCCCAGACCATCCAGCGCCAGACCAATCACCGGCCCGTTTTCAAGCCCCCAACCGTGTTCAGCCATACACGAGGCGATATGGGCGTGGTGATGTAACACTTCGTACAGAGGTAAATTAAGCCGCTCGGCCAGCTGCCGACCATATCGGTGACTGACATAGCCGGGGTGAGCATCGACAACAATAGCCGATGGAGAAAAACGATAGATATCCTGAAACAGCGCCAGCGATCGTTCGAACTGTTGCTGTATATCCAGATCGTCCAGATCGCCCAGATGCGGGCTAAGTACGGCCCCATTGCCCCGCAATAGGCAGAAGGTATTCTTGAGATCGGCTCCCATCGCCAGTACCGGTGAGGCTTGCTCAAAACCCGGCGGTAGCGCGAAAGCATCCGGTACATAGCCCCGGGCACGGCGAACCATCTCCGCAGCACCATCAGCGTAGCGCACCAGAGAATCATCGGCGCGCTGTACAATATCGCGGTTGTGCATCAGCCACAGATCGGCAATATGCTGTAAATCCGTTATTGCCTGTTGGTTAGTAAGTACCGGAGGCTTGCCGGATGAGTTACCCGACGTCATCACTATCGGTCGCCCTACCTGTTGCATTAATAAATGCTGAAGAGGGTTAGAAGGCAGCATCACACCGATTTCAGCCAAACCGGGAGCAATCGCATCGCAGAGCGGTGACTCAAACGCTTTGGTCACCAGCACAATAGGAGCAGGGCTGCTTTGTAATAGCTGGCGTAGCGCGGGTGAATCCTGCGAGCAACAGCGGCCAAGCCAGTCAGCGGAAGGCAGCATAACGGCCAATGGCTTAGACGGGCGCCGCTTGCGCTGGCGTAATAGCTCAACCGCCGCAGCGTTGGTGGCATCACAGGCCAAATGAAACCCGCCAAGCCCTTTCACCGCCAGCACGCCTCCGCTTAAGAGTAATTCTGCCGCCTGTAAAAGCGCATCATCGCCCCGGACTTCATCGCTATCGGCTTGGCAAACCCAGATATGCGGGCCACAGTCCGGGCAGGCATTAGGCTGAGCGTGAAAACGGCGATCGGCCGGTGAACGGTATTCAGACAAACATGAAGGACAGAGCGGAAAATCAGCCATGGCGGTATTCGGCCGGTCGTAAGGCATTTTATGGATAATAGTAAAGCGTGGGCCACAGTGGGTGCAGTTAATAAACGGGTAGCGATAACGGCGATCTTGGGGATCAAAAAGTTCTGTTAAACAAGCGCTGCAGGTTGTGGCATCGGGAATAATCTGGGTATCCATTCGCCCTTCGCCACTGCTGCGGATAGTAAAATCATCGGGTAGCTCAGGCCATGCACAGGGCTGACTGGTGGTACTTTCAATTTTAGCCAGCGGAGGGCATCGTTGATACAATAAATGGATAAACGTTTCGGCATTCTGGCCGCTGACCAGCCTAACCAAAACGCCTTCGGCGTCATTACATACGTCACCTTTCAGATTCAGTTCATGAGCCAACTGCCAGACATAAGGGCGAAAACCAACGCCTTGGACTTTCCCTTTAATACGGATCTGTATTCCATCAGGACTCATGACGCCGCCTCACAGTAACTAAGTGTAATAACGCTAACAATCGCCATTTTGCACTTCAAATTGATAATTAACGCTCAAAGAGATCAAAGAAATCAGCAATTAGACGATAAAAACTTCTGTGCCAGTGGCTAAGATGTCTATAATGTTGCCTTACGTCTTACTTAATTTGCTTAGTCGGCCAGTGATAACAACACATTTGGCGCTGACAAACAGAGTACGGTTTATGAATAATAAAGAACAACTATTTGCTTTAAGCCCCTACATCGAGTTTAGTCGCGAACAGTGGGCAGCCCTTCGGGATTCAGAACCGCTGACGTTAACCGAACAGGAAATCATTAATCTTAAAGGCATTAATGAAGATCTGTCTCTGGACGAAGTCTCCCAAATCTATCTGCCGCTCTCTCGGCTGATCAATTTTTATATCGATAGCAACTTACGCAATCAATCGGTATTAGAAAAATTTCTGGGTATTAAGAACCAGCGGGTTCCCTATATTATCGGCGTTGCCGGTAGCGTTGCCGTGGGTAAAAGCACCAGCGCCAGAGTACTGCAGGCGCTGTTAAGCCGTTGGTCTGAGCATCGTCGGGTTGATTTAGTCACCACCGACGGGTTCCTGCACCCGAATCATGTACTGCAAGAACGCCAATTAATGACCAAGAAGGGCTTCCCGCAGTCTTATGATATACAAAATTTAGTCCGCTTTGTTTCTCAAATAAAATCGGGCGAGCCGCGGGTTGAAGCACCGGTTTATTCCCATCTGACCTATGACATTTTACCGGGTGAAACTCAGGTTATTGAGCAACCGGATATCTTAATTCTGGAAGGGCTGAACGTGCTGCAAAGCGGGATGGATTATCCCCAGTCGCCGCTTCGCGTTTTCGTTTCTGACTTTGTCGATTTCTCTATTTATGTCGATGCCGAAGAAAAGCTGCTGAATCAGTGGTACGTGAACCGGTTTCTAAAATTCCGTAAAGGGGCGTTTTCCGATCCTGATTCATATTTCCATAGCTACGCTAAGCTGTCGGAAGAAGAGGCGCTAAGCATTGCCAATAATATCTGGCAGGAGATCAACGGAAAAAACCTACTGCAGAATATTCTACCAACCCGTGAGCGGGCGAGTTTGATTCTGAAGAAGGGCGTCGATCATGCGGTGGAACAGGTTAGGTTGAGGAAGTAAGCAACGCACGGCGTTCTGGCGAAGGGAGGCGGCTATAACGCCGTCTCCCCAACACAATGATTCAGACAGGTTCAGCTAATTTACTCTTAATAAACGCGGTAACGGCATCACAGTCGTAGCCTTCAAGGCTATCAGGTATCCAGAAAAAACTGATTGAGTGTATCGAGATAAACGTCATCCCTTTATGGCGGGTAATGCCCGTTACGCTATCCCACTTAAAGCTAGCGGTCCCATTTTCAGCCTTACTTCTTATACCGCTTTCACCTATCTCCAGATAATAACCGCTCACCGTTGATTGGCCATTAAGATAAAACTGTTTCTGAAAGTGTTGACTACGCCGGAAGACCATTGAAAACATGACGAAATAACCGATCAAAAAGGCATATAAAAAAAGGGCTACAACGCTAATATTCCACCAGTAGAGCTGGAAACCCGATTCTGCCTCACTATCAGCTTGAAAAAGCGTCATGTAAAGGCTGATACCAAACCGGTTGAAAATCATATCGATCAGCGCAAACAGGCCAATCGTAGCGGCAAATATCACACACAGAGTCAACGCTCGCCTAAGGTTGGACCGTTTTTTATACAGGCTACTCAGGGTAATACGGCTTCCCCGGCAATAGTCTGCTAGCGAGAGCGCCGGTACGCTAAACGCGTATTTAACCGGGCCAATATCACCATCAAATAGTTCAGGATTATCGTTGTTTACAGCGCTATTCATTAACCATTCCTTAGTTAGACTGCCGTTAGTTAGTCACCCTGACGTAGTGAAATCTCTCCGCCAATATAGGGTTTAACCACCCCATCCTGTTCCAATAGCAAAGCGCCCTGTTTATCGATCCCTCGGGCAATACCGTGGATCTGATTTTCACCAATCAGCAGCTTCACCGGACGATCGATAAAGTTATCCAACCGGCTCCAGCGGGAAATAAACGGCGCTAGCCCCTGCTGTTCGAACTGTTTTAAGGTTTCACTCAGAGTCGATAATAACGTCGCTACCAACAGGTTACGATCGATAGCCACACCGCCATCGCTTAAGTTAGCCCAACGCTGATTAACTACGCTGGCGTCGGGATCTCGCATCGACAGGTTAATACCGGCACCGATCACAACGTTCGCGGCGTCACCGGTTTTTCCCGTTAGCTCGACTAAAATACCTGCCAGTTTGCAATCGTTAAGGTATAAATCGTTTGGCCACTTGACCCGCACGTCCGCTGCGCCGAGCTTATGCAGCACTTCGGCCATCACAATACCGATAACTAGGCTTAGCCCGACCGCAGCCGCTGGGCCCTGATCTAACTTCCAGTACATCGACATATAAAGGTTGGCCCCAAACGGAGAAAACCATTGCCGACCACGACGGCCGCGACCGGCCTGTTGATATTCAGCCACGCAGGCATCGCCGGAACGTAGTTCACCAAGGCGATCCATTAAATACTGGTTGGTCGAATTCACAACCGGCAGCACGGTGACGCGACCTTCAGGCAAGCGTTCAGTAATTGCCTGTTGATCTAACAGTTGAATCGGTGCCGGTAAACGATAGCCCTTGCCGGGAACGGTAAAAACGTCGAGCCCCCAATCGCGTAGGACCTGCATATGCTTATTAATCGCCGCGCGGCTCATGCCCAAATCGGAACCCAACTGTTCACCAGAATGAAATTCGCCGTCAGACAATGCCTTGACCAACTGCAAAGGGACCGCGATGTTCTTCATGATAAAACCTCAACGGCGTTACGCTCACCGGTACGACCAATAAAACGCACTTCAGGCTCCAGCCAGACGTTAAACCGGGCCGCGACCTGATTACGCACGTAGCCAGCCAGCGCGGTTACGTCCTGAGGGGTCGCATTGTCTAAATTAATCAACACCAGCGCTTGCTGCTGATGAACCGCTGCCCCGCCAATCCGGTGGCCTTTGAGCCGACACGTATCAATCAGCCAGCCTGCCGCTAATTTCTCTTGGCCGTCGGGCTGAGGGTAGTGAGGCGCATTCGGGTCGCTAGCCAAGATCCGGGCGGCAGTCTCGGCGCTAACAATGGGGTTTTTAAAGAAGCTGCCCGCGTTGCCGGTCACCTTAGGGTCGGGTAACTTGCTGCTACGCATCTCGCATACGGAATCAAACACCGCTTTTGGCGTCACCGTTTGGGCATCAAGCTGGCGCAGGTCGCCATAGCTCAGCACCGGTTTCCACACTTTAGGCAAAATCAGGCCCACCGCCACAATGGCATAGCCTTCACGGAACTGATGTTTGAAAATGCTCTCGCGATAGCCGAACTGGCAATCCTCAGCCGCAATGCGTGAGGTATCACCGCAGCTCAGGTTCAATACGTCAACATATTCACATACGTCTTTCAGCTCAACGCCGTAGGCACCGATATTTTGAATTGGCGACGAGCCAACGCAGCCGGGGATCAGGGCTAAGTTCTCAAGCCCGCTAAAGTTCTGCTCTAAGCTATAACACACTAACTCGTGCCAGTTCTCGCCCGCACCAACGTGTAAGTGCCAGAAATCTTCTGACTCTCTGACGTTAATACCTTTGATGCGGTTTAAAATAATCCAGCCGGAGAAATCCTCCAGAAACAGCATATTGCTGCCTTCGCCGAGTAAAATTGCCGGGCGTTGTTCCTGCGCGGCCTGTTGCCACGCATCACACAGCTGTTCCTGCGTTTCGGCCGAAATAACGCGTTCTGCAAACACCGGCAGGCCAAAAGTATGTAAAGCCTGAATTGATACAGATGAAGATGACATAGACGATCCCGACATAACGATAGACCCCAATAACTGCCGTTAGTCTACCCGATCATGCCAAGCCGTGACTATAAAAGTCAGTTAAAGGATGGGAATCAGTAACGTATCGTAAATCCTGAATAGGGCCTATAGCCTCGGGGCTCGGTCAGAACCCGATCGACTCGGGCAGAACGCGGCCCTTGTTTAAGCCATTCCACCAGCCGCTCTACCTGTTGCAGCTCACCGCAGGCCAGCACCTCAACGCCACCATCGTCCATATTATAGGCATAGCCAGTAACCCCGAGTGCCAGAGCCTGCTGCTGGGTGGAATAACGAAAGCCAACCCCTTGAACGATCCCGGATACGTAGGCCACAATACAAACCTGCATAACTCGCCCCCTTTTGATTTTGATGTCCCGCTATTTTGATAAAAAGGACCAAACTGATTGCGGTTATTTTCATCCGCTTACACAATGCGATTTCATCAGCGTTGGTTAACTAATCATAGCCTGAATGCTTTCACTCCTTATGGCAATACGGCAAATTTTCATTTACGCTTTGGTGAAAACCAGCCACATCAATTCAGAAGGACTCTGGAATGTTTAACACGGAAAGCGTGCCGCAAGAATCGGTCACCATCACGCTCAACGCCAGATTACAACCGATACACCGCGGTGAACTGGAAGACGCATTAGCTCAGGTTTTAGGCGCTCATCATATCGGTAGAATCAGCGGCGGAGGTTCTTTACTAACCGATAACGGCGAAATCAAAGAATGCGATATCGAAATTATCGCCACTGACATCAGCCCACAGGCCATTGAGCATATCATTAGCTTTCTGGAAAGAGCCTTAGCCCCGAAGGGTTCGAAGCTGCGCATCGGCAATAACGTTACTCTTTTCGGTAAGCATGAAGGTTTAGCCCTTTACCTTAACGGTACAGACCTACCTGACGAAGTATATGAAAATTCAGATATCAACGTCATCATCGACGAGCTGGCAAGCCTGTTGGGTCAGGAAGGCATGATGCACAGCCATTTTGACGGTGAGACTGAAACCGCCCTTTACTATTACGGTAATCAGTTCACTACCATGCACCAACTGATCGAGCCATTCCTTGAGAGCTACCCGCTGTGCCAGCAGTGCCGGGTGGTACAAATTGCTTAAGTCATACCCTACTATTTTCGCCAGATTAACCAGACAAAAGGAATTTCACACTATGAAGAAAAACATTAGCCGGGCCTTACTGGCCTTGACCATCGCCGGTGCTGGCGTGCTAAGCGCAGTTCAACCCACGGTAGCTTTAGCTGCTGTACCTGCCCAACAAAAGACTCAGGTACCGGGCTATTATCGGATGCAGCTAGGTGGCTTTGAAGTCACCGCGCTGTATGACGGTTACGTTAATATCGATAATAAACTGCTCAAAGGTATCAACGGTAAAGATGCCAAGGTGCTGTTAGATAAAATGTTCCTCGACAGCACCAACGGCGTGCAAACCGCGGTAAATGCTTATCTGATTAATACCGGTACTAATCTGGTATTAGTCGATTCCGGCGCGGCTAAATGTTTCGGCCCAACGTTGGGTGGGATCCAAAACAACATTCGTGCGGCAGGCTATACGCCGGAACAAATCGATACGGTTTTACTGACCCACCTACATGCCGATCATAGCTGTGGCATTAACGAGCAGGGAAAAATGGTTTTTCCTAATGCGGTGGTGTATGCCTCTAAAGCCGATGCCGATTACTGGCTAAGCCCGGAGATAGCGGCTAAAGCGCCTGAAGAGGCAAAAGGGCTATTCCAAATGGCTCAGGATTCCGTGGCGCCTTATCAGGCCGCTAATCACTTCAAAGTTTACAGCCCGGGCGATACGCTAATTGCCGGCGTTGAAGTCGTTCCAACCCCGGGTCATACGCCGGGCCACGCCTCTTATCTTTTCAGCGCCAAAGGACAAGAACTGCTGATCTGGGGTGATATCGTTCATAGCCATTCGATCCAGTTTGCCCAGCCTGAAATAGCGATGGAGTTTGATACCGATAGCAAACGGGCGATCGAAACCCGTAAGAAACTGTTTGCTGATGTTGCTAAGAAAAAGCTGTGGATTGGTGGCGCGCACTTACCGTTCCCGGGTTTGGGACACGTAGCTATTGACGGTAAAGGCTATCGTTGGGTACCGGTGGAATACAGCCCGGTGATGGTTGCTGCGGGAAAATAACCGAAGCCGGTTCAGCGCTTTCAACCCGATAAGCTATAGGTTTTGCTCGCAGTTATCGCCCCAGAATATAGCCATTTTCTGGCGGCCGAGGAACGACGTTTTTGAGTGGCTAGGCCTGAAGGCCTAGCCTTCATATCATATCCTGCACTGATTTAGATATATTTCCTCAGCAAATACCTGTATAAATACTCAGTAAATTAATCATAAACTTTCGTCCATAACGTAATTCAATAAGAGATCAATGGCGCTTTCTTCCGCAGTTAAAGATCAGATAAGCCAGTGGTACAAAACCCTGCAACAGGAAATTCCGGATTTTATCCCCCGCGCACCGCAGCGTCAGATGATCGCCGAGGTCGCCAAGGCATTCTCCGGTGAATCTGCACGCCATTTGGCAATTGAAGCGCCTACCGGCGTGGGCAAAACGCTGTCTTACCTGATCCCCGGCATTGCAATTAGCCGCGAAGAACAAAAACCGCTGATCGTCAGCACGGCAAACACCGCGCTACAGGATCAGATTTACAGTAAAGATTTACCGCTGTTGAAAAAAATCATCCCTGACCTCAAATTTACCGGAGCCTTTGGCCGTGGCCGTTACGTATGCCCGCGCAATCTGGCGGCAATCAGCGACGAAAATCCACAGGGCGACTTAGCCTTGCTGCTGGATGACGAACCGATTACTTCCAGCGGCGAAGAGCTGAAAATGGCAAAAAAGCTGGAGACCGCCCTTTCACGCTATGAGTGGGACGGCCTGCGCGATCGCTATAAGCAGGCTATTAAAGATCCGCTATGGATTAAAATCAGTACCGATAAAGCCAACTGCCTCGGGCGAAACTGCTACTACTTTAAAGAGTGCCCGTACTTTGTGGCGCGCAGAGAGATTGAAAATGCCGACGTAGTGGTGACTAACCACGCGCTGGTGATGGCTGCTTTGGAGTCAGAGTCAGTATTTCCACCGGCCAAAGATCTGCTGCTGGTGCTCGACGAAGGCCACCATTTGCCCGACGTAGCCCGTGATGCGCTGGAAGTCGAGGCTGAAATCACAGCGGTATGGAATAACCTACAGCTCGACGCGTTTGTTCGCCAAATAGAACAGTGCTTAGCCCTGTTCACACCGAAAAACCCGCCGCCGCTGACCATTGCCGAACGCCTTAACGATCACTGTAGTGAAATGCGTGAGCTGCTGCGCACCGTCGAACAGCTGGTTAGTGAGTATTTACCTCCCGACCTGTCGGACACAGAGTACCGCTTTGAAATGGGGATTCTGCCGCCAGCGCTGACCGAACGGTGCGCCAGGCTATTTAAACTGACCGATGCCCTGTCCGGTCTGGCTGAATATATGGTTAACGACCTGAGCGAAAAAACCGGCAAGCACGACATTGTGCGGCTACACAGAGCAATTTTGCATATGAGCCGCATGCAAGGCTATCTAGAAACCATGAGTAAGCTGTGGAAGCTGGCCGCCATGGAACAGGCTTCTAATGCACCAATTGGTAAATGGATAACGCGCAAATTTATCGATAACCAAACCCACCTGACTTTCCACTGCGTTGGCATTCGCGTCAGCGATCAGTTAGAAAAACTGCTGTGGCGCAAAATACCGCACGTGGTGATTACATCAGCCACGCTGCGCTCACTCAATAGCTTCTCCCGCCTGCAAGAAATGAGCGGGCTAAGTGAAAAATCCGGTGACCGTTTCGTCAGTCTGAATTCACCGTTTAATCACCGTGAGCAGGGTAAGCTGGTCATTCCGATAATGAAAAACGAACCGATGATGGCCAATGAAGTAGCCCATTTACAAGAAATGGCCGACTTCTTTCGTTTGGAGCAGGCAAAGAGCGAACATAAAGGGCAACTGGTGCTGTTTGCCAGCAACCGCGCGCTACAGCAGTTTGTTAACCTGTTGCCCGATTTACGTCTGACGCTACTCGTTCAGGGCGATCGGCCACGTTATCGATTGGTAGAAGAACACTGTAAACGGGTTGAAGCCGGAGAAACCAGCGTATTGGTTGGTCTGCAATCTTTCGCTGAAGGGCTGGATTTAAAAGGTGATTTACTGACTCAGGTTCATATTCACAAAATTGCCTTTCCGCCAATCGACAGCCCGGTCATTTTAACCGAAGGGGAATGGCTTAAAACTCTGAATCGTTATCCATTTGAAGTACAAAGCCTGCCAAGCGCCTCGTTTAACCTGATCCAGCAAGTTGGACGGCTGATCCGCAGCCATGAATGCCGGGGAGAAATCGTGATTTACGATCGCCGGCTAATCACCAAAAACTATGGTTCTCGCCTGCTGGGAGCCCTGCCAGCGTTTCCGATTGAACATCGAAAAATGCCGGAACCGGCAGAGGTCAAACGGCCCGATTTGCTAAAAACGGCAGCAAAAACCGTAAAACGCCGACGTAAAGCTCAATAACTAGCCGTTAGCTGCAGATTTAAATTCATTGTCCCCTTTACTGTTGCGGTAAATATCGTTATCAATAAATAGCCGATCTGCCCAAAATGCTTCCGGCTGCGGGTATAGCTGATGATTGAGGAATAGCGCCAATGTACTTACCGCCCGCGTTCAAACAACATGATATTCAGGCTCAGGCTGAGTTAATCCGCCATTACCCGCTCGGCCTGCTGATCGCCCACGGTGCCGACGGTATCGAAGCTAATCTTATTCCTTTCTTAGCCGACGTTGATGCCGCCGGGCAACTCACCCTTCGGGCCCATCTTTCACGCGACAACGCACAATGGAAAACCCTCGCCGAACACCGTCAGTGCATGGTGGTATTTCAGGGTGTAGAGGGCTACGTTTCCCCTTCGTGGTATCCCTCGAAAAAGCAAAGCGGAGGTAAAGCCGTTCCGACCTGGAACTATGCCTGCGTACAGGTCAGCGGGGAAGCAAAAATTATCGACAATCCTGACTGGCTACTAAGGTTGTTCAACCAGCTCACTACCCTACATGAAAGCAACCAGCGCGAGCCTTGGTCAGTCAGCGACGCACCGGCAGACTTCATCGCCGACAGGCTGAAAGGGGTTATCGGCATTGAGCTAGTAACCACTAAGGTGGAAGGCAAATGGAAGCTGAGTCAGAACCGAACGGAGGAAGATGTCAGCGGCGTAATCGACGGCTTGCGCCAGTTGGGCGATTCGCAAAGTGCGCTGGCAGAAGCAATGATTCAGGCCAATAGCGGTGATAAATAGCTCACGCTTAGCAATAGCTGCCGCCTGATTGAAGCCATTAAAAAGGCCCGCAATCACCGATTGCGGGCCTTTATTTAACCTAACTATTTACGCTGACGGTTCACACTGACTATCAGAACTTATATTTAAACCCGATAACAACGGCCGTGTCGCTATAGCCTTTATCACCCAGCTGCTGAGCGACGTTAGACCACAGGTTAACGTGCTTATTCAGTTGGCCTTCGGCCCCCACTTTCAGTTCGCCGACGTTGGTATTGCCCGCCTGCTTGGTGGTGACACCGTCCATAGTGACGCCAGCCTGTTCGGTGTTGTGTAACCAGTTAACTTCGGTATAAACGGTAAACAGCTTATCTGTACCTTTGTCCATGTCGCTCACGCCGTCACGGGATAGCTTCACGCCCAAGCGGGTCTGAACGTTGTTGTTATCGTCAGACGTCACGCGAGTACCGTTGGCCTCACGATGGTCATCGGCTTTGATGCCGTTCCAGGTTATCTGAGCCTGCGGTGTGACAAATACGTTGCCATTCACGCCTTGGTAAACCGGGATCCGATAGCCACTTTCAACCGATGCACTCAGGCCATTGATATCGTAACTTTCGCCCGATAGTTGGTCACCGTTCACTTCACCGTTAAGCCAGCTGTACTGGAGCCAGCTATCAACATACATACCGTTCAGCGTGTTAGCATCCTGATACCAGGTGGCATAAACGCCGGCACTGTAGCCGTCAACCTTACCCTGAGAGTTGTAGCCGCTGTGGCGGTTACCGCTCTTACTGTCTGACTGGCCGTAACCGAACATCAGGCCAAGGCCTAAACGGTCGATATCGCTAAACTGAGTTTGCGCGACTTCACCACCGCCTTGGATCACGTAAGTATTGGTGGCGGTTTTGATCTGGCCGCTGGAATCTCTGAACTTATTGCGAGAGCCAACTTGACGCAGCCACATGCTGGAGTTTTCTGCCCGGCCTTCACGGTCTTCTAAGCGCAAATTAAACAGGGTTCCAGCTGCCGCCATGTTAGCCATATAGCTACCGGCTTCTGGGCGATAGATCGGCGTAATGCTCGGATCCGGAGATGGCGTTGGATCTGGAGATGGTGTTGGGCCCGGATCGGGTATTACAGGAGTCGGCGGTGTGATACCAGAAACCAGATACCAGTTTTTAGCCGCCGCTCCGCTAATAGCGCTGCCCGAACGAACAGAGTAATCGTATGCACCGGCAACAATACGGCCACTGTTACCAAAGGTTCCTGCTGAATTACCATCAACCTGAACAATCTCAATGCCCTGAATAGTCTGAGCACCCAGCCCACCCAGATTGTTAATCTGAACGTTAGTATGGCCAGACGTATCGCCGTTAACCACCAGCTTGTCAGTCAGAGACGAGTCATCGCCCAGCACGCTGTTTAACACTAACGTACCGTTATTGCCGACGTAATTTCCGGTAACGATCAGGCTCTTAGGCACCATTGGTAAACCGCTTGAACCAGAAGTATCGTTATACTTTAAGGTTGCGCCGTCCAGCGTTAGGTTAGTCAGCTTTGAGTCATCGGTCATATTCCAAACGCTATTGGCACCGGACATGGTCAAATTAGTGGTACCCGGTGTCGCACCAAGTAGAGACTGACCGGTGAACGTTGAACCATCGGTCATGGTCAAATTGATCACACCGCCCGATGAAGACAGTATGTTACCAATCGCATTATATTGAGCCGCATTACCGGTTAAAGTACTGTTCAAGCCACTGGCATAAAACGCTCTGCCTTCACCGGAATTAGCATCAACCGTAGCACCGGTCAGCGTCACCGCTCCGCCGGCTTGGGCGAATACGGCGGCAGAATACATATCTCCGCCTTCAAGCTTAACCGTTGTCGGGCCGCTAAAATCAATAACGCCCTTAGATACAGCACGAACTCCATACAGAGAGGTTCCACCGGCTGTGGTAGTACTATTTACCGTAACCTGACCAGAACCCGTTACCAAAGAACCTTCAGTGTTAGCCATAATACCGGTTGTCGTATCGCCACCGTTAACCATGTTAATGGTCGTGGTACCTTTGAGGTCAATCACGCTTGCAACTTCGGGATGCGAGGAAGATCCTTGAGCCCATAAACCATAAATAGTCGAGTCGTTACCAGAGTTAACGTTAACCACAAGACCATCTTTAGCTTCAACTCTTGCGCCGGAAAGGTAAGTTTGTATTCCAGATGAAGCGTTGCCAGCATTATTTAACGTTATCGTTGTATTTTCGTTTAAATAAGCGGTCATCGCAGGAATTAAAGTAGTAATACCATCCGTAGTATAAGCCCCGGCCTCAATAAGGACGCCCTCTAATTCAATATTATTGTTTCCATTCACGGTAATGGTGGTTCCAGCGCCAAACTCTGCCGACACCGTTTGTGAAAGAGCAATAGAGCTAGAGGTTCCATTCTTTAATCTTACGGCAGAAATATAGTCATAGCTGGTTGTGGCATTATCAATATTGACTAAGATATCCGTTTTCCCCAGCGTCATAATGCTATTGAACACGCTGATAGCTGGCCGATTTGGCGTCACAGATGCACTAAAATTTTGAGTTATGCTGACATCGCCAGAATAGGTAAAATTATTTTGATCGGTTGCAGCAATACCGTACTGATCGACCAGATCAACAACCCCGCCGCTAGCGGTTAATTCGCTAGGAGTTTCAACGGTAACCGTTGCGGGCATCGCACTAACCGTACCGGTCAACATAAGGCATGCACTGAGAGCGAGGATTTTTGTGTTATCCATTTTATAATTCCCTTTTATAGACATATTATTCCCAATATCAATATTCAATAACGCATATACACTCATTCAAGCATGCGCAATTTACATTAAATCACACAAGGATCCAATGCGTTATTATAATATTTTAAAAATACATAAAGCAACCCTTATAATATTCCAACAAAATAATTAAATGTTATTTATACGATCATTAATGATGTATGTTTGTTAAATTCAAAAATAGATTAATTCATTTATATATCATGAAATTAACTTATATATCATAAAAACAGACCTTTATTTATTTAACAAAATTAACTAAATAAACATTTAAATCACCAACACAATAATTAAAAATTTCGACATAACACCAATACATTAGTTTAGATATTTAATTTTAAAAATAGCTTATAAGACCAGATCAATATGAAAATAATGATCAGAATATCAATACAGAAATTCATACATAGCAACATATTTACAACTAATTTTCATACTCAAATCCCCCCCACCGCCGGTTCATTCCATTTTCAGTCGTACAGCTTCAGTGCTTTTTGCTTTACCGACTGGCAGAACGGGAGCGGATTTGAGCATATTTGGTCAGACAAATGCACAAATCAATAATTGGTAAATCGATAACTTCGCTAAATCATGGTGATTATTGCGGCATATCAACATGCGTCCTTCCGGTCTGGTGTATCACTGACGGATAGCTGAAATAGTTGATTTTGGTATTAGCGCTATTCCACCGCTTTATGCATTTTTACCCGTCGACATCAAGGAAGTGACATTTGGTAGTGCAAGTTGGTATTAAATAAAACATAATATATTTCAGTTAATTATAATAATAATTCAACTTGGCACAAACTCTGCCTAAGGTTAAGTGATGAGCGTACTTAACGTGGGGACATGTCAACGTTTATACCCAAAATAATTCGAGCTTTCGTCAGGAACCGAGTAATGGAGATGTACTTATGAACCGGTTCGTTATCGCAGATCCTAAAAGCTGTATCGGATGCCGTACTTGTGAAGTGGCGTGCGTTGTAGCCCACAGCACTGATAACGATGTTGCTAACCTTTCGGTAAAAAATTTCACCCCTCGTATCAGAGTGGTGAAAGGACAAACCATCAGTACAGCAATTTTATGTCGTCACTGTGAAGATGCCCCTTGCGCAGAAGTGTGTCCTAACGGTGCCATTGTGCGAAGTAATAACAGCATTCAGGTTATTCAGGAAAAGTGCATCGGTTGTAAAACCTGTGCAATTGCCTGCCCTTATGGCGCAATGAATATTGTGACGAAGACTGTCACCATCCCCGGCAATGGTGTCATAGCAACGCAGCGCCAAAAAACGGAAGCTCAAAAATGTGACCTTTGTGAAGGGAAGCCCGAGGGCCCGACCTGCGTCAAAGTTTGCCCAACTAATGCACTCCGTTTAGTAACACCAGAATCATTAGAAACAATGTTACGGAAGAAGCAAGAGCGTGCCGCGCTAGAAGAAGCCACAGAATTAAATTTTTAAGCATCAAGCATCCCTACGGACTTGAGGAGTTAAATGAGCATGAAAAAAGTAATTACCGTCTGCCCCTATTGTGCATCGGGCTGTAAAATCAACCTGTTGGTTGACGGCGGGAAAGTTGTTGGTGCCGAAGGCGCTAACGGCGTAACTAACCAAGGTGAACTTTGCTTAAAAGGCTACTACGGTTGGGACTTCCTGAACGATACAAAAATTCTTACCCCACGCCTGACTAAGCCTATGGTTCGTCGCCAGCGAGGTGGGCAGCTTGAAGCAGTATCTTGGGAAGAGGCTATCGAATTTGCCAGCTCCCGCATGAAGAAAATTATTGAAGAGCACGGCCCTGACGCCGTAATGACTTCAGGTTCATCCCGTGGCCCCGGCAACGAAGTGAACTATATTATGCAGAAGTTTGCCCGTGCCGCTATCGGTACCAATAACGTGGATTGCTGCGCTCGCGTTTGACACGGCCCTTCGGTTGCAGGTCTGCACCGCTCAGTGGGTAATGGCGCGATGAGTAACTCCATCTGCGAAATTGAAGATACCAAATGCGTTTTTGTCTTCGGCTATAACGCCGCAGACTCTCACCCGATCGTTGCCCGCCGTATTCTTAAGGCAAAGGCAAAGGGTGCAAAAATTATCGTATGCGATCCGCGCTACATCGAAACGGCCCGTATTGCGGATCATTACCTTCCGTTGAAAAACGGCAGTAACGTCGCCTTACTTAACGCGTTTGCTAACGTATTGATTACCGAAAATCTCTATAACAAAGAGTATGTGGCTAATTATACCGAAGGCTTTGATGAATTCTGGAAAAGCGTTGAGAAGTACACGCCGGAGTACGTTGAAGAAACCACCGGCCTGTCGGCTCAGCAAATTCGTGAAACTATCCGCATGTATGCCGCGGCACCGTCAGCTACCATATTATGGGGCATGGGCGTTACCCAGTGGGGTCAAGGCGTGGATACCGTAAGGTGTTTAACCAGTCTGGCATTGCTGACGGGGAACCTTGGTAGGCCAAACGTTGGCGTTGCGCCGGTGCGTGGCCAAAATAACGTACAGGGTGCCTGTGATATGGGCGCACTAATCGATACTCTGCCGGGCTATCAGTATGTTAACGACCCGGAAGCCAGAGCCAAATTTGCCAAAGCCTGGGGCGTTGAATCACTGCCTGAGAAGAAGGGTTACCCTCTCAGTGAAGTTCCGCACCATGCTATCTCAGGTAAGGTCAAAGCCTTCTACGTTATGGGTGAAGACCCAATGCAGACTGAACCTGACCTATCTATGGTGCGCAAAGGCTTTGAAGCCATGGATTTGGTGATTGTCCAAGACATCTTTATGACTCAGACCGCGGCCATCGCTGACGTTATTTTCCCGGCCACCTCATGGGGTGAACACGAAGGGGTTTATACCAGCGCAGACCGTGGGTTCCAGCGGTTTTACAAAGCCGTTGAGCCTAAGGGCGATGTAAAAACCGACTGGGAAATCATCTGCCTGATGTCAACGGCGATCGGTTATCCGCTGAAGTACAACAATACTCAGGAAATCTGGGATGAAATGCGTGAACTGTGCCCTAAATATTATGGCGCAACCTACGAGAAAATGGCTGACTTGGGCTACGTTCAGTGGCCTTGTCCTACGTTAGATCATCCGGGCACTCCGTATCTGTACGAGGGCAACGTATTTAGCCGGCCTAATGGCAAAGGTGAGCTATATGCCTGCGACTGGCGTCCACCAATGGAGTTAACCGATGAGCAGTATCCGCTGGCATTAGCCACGGTACGTGAAGTCGGCCACTACTCCTGCCGTTCGATGACCGGTAACTGCGCGGCATTACAAACGCTGGCCGATGAGCCGGGCTATATCCAGATGAATACTCAGGATGCGTTAAATCTGGGTATTAAGCAGGATCAGCTAGTCTGGATTGCATCGCGTCGCGGTAAAGTGATCAGTCGTGCAACGATCAGCGATCGGACCAACAAAGGTGCCGTTTATATGACTTACCAGTGGTGGATCGGTGCCTGTAATGAACTGACGCTGGACGAACTAGATCCCATATCCAGAACGCCTGAATTCAAACATTGCGCAGTCAAAGTAGAACCCATTCTCGATCAGGTCTGGGCTGAAGGCCACGTTCAGAAAGAGTATTCCGCACTGAAAGCCCGCTTACGTAAGGTCGTTGAAGTCTAATCAGATAGGCTGAAACTTATGATATAAAGGCCCGCTCTTGATGAATCATCATTAATAGCGGGCCTTTATTCTGATGGAAAAGAAACTCGGGAAAGCTGCATCAATAACTTGATGTATAAATCAAGTTTAAATAAGAAATTAATTCTATCATTTAGCTTCTAAAAATTAGAGAAGCCTATCCGGTTATAAAAAGAAAAAGGCCACCCAATCGAGTGGCCTTCCCTTCATTTGGACCATATCAGAACAGAGAATCTTGCTACATTTTAGCCAACAAAAAATGCCTCGGCAATACTCGTATCATACTGATACTCGCCCCTCCGGGACCGTCGCACGCGACGTTCAACACGGTTCCCAATCGCATTAGTCTGTACCTACGCTAAGATATTTCCCATAGAAAAAGCCCTCTGCTTTCGCAGAGGGCTTATCCGTTTAATTAAAGCCTGGCAGTTCCCTACTCTCGCATGGGGAGACCCCACACTACCATCGGCGCTACGGCGTTTCACTTCTGAGTTCGGCATGGGGTCAGGTGGGACCACCGCGCTACTGCCGCCAGGCAAATTCTGTCAATGTCTAACTATTGTTTAACTGGTGCTGATACCCAGAGTCGAACTGGGGACCTCACCCTTACCAAGGGTGCGCTCTACCAACTGAGCCATATCAGCGCCAAACTTCGCATCACCAGATCGTTGATCTAATAATGACTAAATTAAAGTCTGGCAGTTTATGAATGACAACGTCATTCACCCTTCGGGCCGTCGCAAGCGACGTTCAAAAGACCCTGTCTTTTGTCCTACTCTCTATCAAGTAGAGAACTGCCCTACTATCACTGCGTACTTTTAATTTGGAGCCTGGCAGTTCCCTACTCTCGCATGGGGAGTCCCCACACTACCATCGGCGCTACGGCGTTTCACTTCTGAGTTCGGCATGGGGTCAGGTGGGACCACCGCGCTGTTGCCGCCAGGCAGATT
>NZ_WOYF01000027.1 GCF_009800925.1 Budvicia diplopodorum
TGCGCTCGTACACGTCTTTGATGCTGGTTTGGTTCTCAACCGATTCCACCGACACGTTCTTGCCGGTGAGGCTGATATCTTTTTTCGCAATCACGTCCGAGCCTTTGATGGCTAAGTCGTTACCGGCATTCAGGCTATCGTTGGCCGGAAGTGCAGAGCCATATCACTTAAAAACTCCAGACACAAAAATAGACGCACAGCGGCGTCTATTAATCGGGACCTGCCGGAAATTAGCCGTTATTGGCGGACAATACCGTGTATAAAGCGGCCAGTTTCTCATGCAGAATAAACTGGAGTGACTCCGTTAGCGAAGCCTCATCGAGGTTAATGATTGCTGAGATAAGGGCAAGGCACTGTTCGGCCAGTTCTAACAAGTCGGTTGAGGTGGAATCAACAATATTAAGCATGGGAATGCCCTCCGTTTAACCGGTAACCGACTGAAACGGAAGATCGTTTATTCGATGCAGATCGAAAATTAGATCGGGTGAACGGTATAAATTTAGGGCGAATTTGGGTATGCTCTTTTGCAGCCATAGGGTTACTCCGAGTAACGTTGTGGTTAGAAACCCCGTTAGTGTTGATGCACTGCGGGGTTTTGCTTTTTGTGGGCGGAAAACCGCCTGCATAGGTACTGTATATTTCCCCATGGGGCGGGTCAATTGGTGTAAGGGCTTTTTGGATGGGGAATTTTGGATTTTGGGGATGGATCGCAAAAAAGAGAAAAATGATGGCGTGATTACAAAGTGGGTTATGTCAGCGTTCACTATGAAAAGCGAGCTACGCAGGTGTCCTGATTTTGTGATCCACTACAATCAGCAGTGAAGAGCAGATATTTATGACTGAGTTAGGCATACGGATCAACACTCTGCGCAAGGATGCCGGACACTCAGAACACCCGCGAGCTGTGGGGTTGCATCGAGGGCTTAAGCATGCAGCCCATCAACCGTAAGAAAGTGGCCCTGTGGCTTAAAGAGTTTCCGGGGGTACTCAACGACACCGGTGATGCGCCGGTGTTTAAGCGGGGGAACGGACATTTTGCAGGAGCGTAACGTCTGATAAAACTATCCCGGCTCATGGTTAAAGTGGCCGGGAGTTCAAGTGTATTAGCTCAGACTTGATCTGACAGGTTTAGTAGGTAGAACCCAATCAAAACTAACAGTCTGGTTTAAGCGAGGAACGGAAGTAACTCTTATGGCTCTAAATTTGTTAATTTTACTTGTAGTGCCGCTATTTCTTGATCAATAACATTAAATCCTTCATTGATAACATCCCTAAGTTCTGCATCAATATTTTTTATTCCTTGTGCATAACCCACCATTACGTCGGTTTTTACAGCACGCAATCCTTCATACATAGCTTTATTTTTATTATTATCAGCCATGTCAAAAAGGATTTTTTCATACTCTACAACAAGCTGATTGTTTGCTTTAAAGGTCTGTATTAGTGAACGAGCATATGTGTAAATATTAATTATTGAATCTCTTGCTGCGTCATTCAGTTTTGCAATGATCTTTGCGTTTTGCTCATAAAAAATAAAGTTATCATCTCCAACAGGGAAATTAATACGCAGCATTTTCCCCGGCTCAATGCTATCAATATGAGCTCTCATCCTTTTATTATATAGACTGATTACAGTGGAAACTTCCCCCTTAATTCCTTTTAATACAGATAACTGCAACTCAAGGGACTCCTTTTTAGCCTCTGCCCGAGTAATATTAGCCTCGCGGTCAACGCCTCTAAGAGTAAACAAGCCCCCAATGACCGCTCCAATTAAAGCGGTGATAAAGGATGATAACCATCCAGGAATACTATTTAAAAAATCACTAATCCCGCTCAAAATGACCATTATGATTCACCTCTCAGTCAATTTAGATCCATATAGACACAACGATATATAAAATTTAACCTTAAATTGCAGTTAACTTTTCTAAGTCTTATGGACATAATCTAAATGGAGATAAAACAAGCATGCCAATTATTTTATTTCTGCCCACTCGCAATGTTTAACGTCCGCTTCTGGCAAGAGCGGCCTGTCAGATTACGTTTAGCTCTGTGCTGTAACAGTGCCAGATCGAGTCTGAGCTAATACAGTTAAACGTAAGATCTATACCTCTGCCGAGATTTCCAATTTACAACGGAACCTTAGCCAACAATTCATTTACTTGGTCAGTATCTTCGGGATGTAAGTAGCGATATTTCTCACAGGCCAACCTGACATATTTAAAGCATATTTCTTCACTAACAATAACAGTATCATCTTCTTCTGGGGGATAGCCTACCGCAAACTCAACTCCTTCAAAATGTTCGCTTTCGTCATAACTATCCATGTCCGGAAAGTTGCAATAGGCACCATCAACACTCAATGTCCATCTTTTGGATAACAGCTCTATAGCCTCTAAAAACTTACCATCCTCATACATTCGGTCAAAATAGGACACGATGACTAAATTTAGCCCATTATCGACATCTTGTTGACTAAATAATTCTTTTCTCATTATTAACCTTAATTAGGATGAAAATTTCGTACTGTTCCAGTTGTTTTATCTACATATATTCTGAAACTCACACCATCGACAGTTACACTAGCTTGTCCATTTTTACTCGCCATTGCATCTTTATAACCTTTAGCCGCTGCTTGTTGCCCAAGGTCCAATATTTTCTTATCAGTGAAAATCTTAGGATCATAAACAGTTTTTGTTTCAAAAGTGTTCTTATAATCTCCAGTAAGATTTCCTGAACGATCTTTGATAGGGATTTGATACTTGACCTCGGTAATGCCCTTCACGCTAGTAGGTGTTTCACTCACAATTTTTAGATTATATTGTTTAACTGCATCATAAAATGCATTGGCATTATGACCACCTGAAATACCACTTTTTTGCGTAAATCCATCTACGGTTGATAAATGCTTGGGTTGATCAATGCGGAAGCTAACTCCCTCAGGATAAGCTGTTGCCCCCTTCGCCGCTTTACTATCACCTGATGTTCAGCACTGCATCATACAGGGATTTTCTATGTACACTCAATGAGTTATAACCCACTTTCGCCAGTGCATTCTGATGCTCCAACGTACAAGCCCCGACGCGCACTTTTGCGCCCGTTAGCCATTTTTACCCGACGCTGTTAAAGAGCCCTGAACCGACACAGTATACCGGCGGCGTCAGCCGCCGTTAACCCTTTGTTTTTACCTTTGACCTTGTCCTGTTAAGCGAACCTGTGACAGTTTCGCAGCTCGCTGCGGAACTGGCGCAGGTTGACCGGGGCGCGGGGTGGTAGACCCCGCAAGCAGAGCCTTTAACGGGGAAGCCCCCCTGGGGGCTGGATGGGCGTGAAGATGGCGAGCACGGCAACGAGCAAGGAGCCTGCGACTGCGAGCCGGGCGCAGCCAGCGCAATGGGTGGGCCGGGGGTAATAACAGCGGAGGCCGCAGGCCGACCAACAAGCAAGGGGGTTGACCTGACCGGCTTAAGTACGGGCGCTGACGGTGGGTTTGTTCACCGGAGCCGCCATGGACGGCGGCGACTGCGGAGCTGAAGAAGGTTGCTTAAGCTAACAGCAGAGGCGCAGCCTGTGCGCCACGCCGAACCGCGATGCCACAACCGGCGGCCAGCCGCTCACCGTTGCTGATGCAGCCGCGAAGCGCCCTTAACCCCAACGGCGCAGACATAACGTTTGTTACGCGTTGTGGGCCGTTCAGGCCCATTTCGCGTAATGCAACGTTATGTTGAATGACCGGTGAACGGGAACCGCACTGATGGACTGCGCTGAAGCCTATTCCCGGAACCGGGCATTTACCGCCGGGAACGCTGAAGGTGAGGGGCAAGAGGTGCGCAGGGATGCGCGCCTTTTGCCTGTGCGGACTCAGCCATGCTGAAGGAGACTAACCTAACTTTGCGAACCATCCGGCAACTCCGGTGCATCACTCGCGCTCAGGTCGGCCAGCAGCCCGGTTTCCTCGCCGCTGTCCCGTTGTTCCCGTCCTTCCAGACGTGCTGGATGGGTCGCCGTGTGGATCTCCTTTAGCGCACGGATGCTGACCTGCGCGTAGATTTGCGTTGTTTCTGGACTGGCATGGCCCAGCATCGCCTGTATCCAGCGCAGGTCTGCACCATTTTCCAGCATCAGCGTCGCCATTGTATGCCGGAACAGGTGACACGAGCCGCTTTTCCCAACATCCGCCTTGCCGATCAGCGTTCTGACCAGATGGCTGAGCCGGCTCACGCTGAACGCTTCGCCTTCCCGGGTCAGGAACAGTTTTTCACCGTGCCGATCGGCGTCTGCTCCGGGCAACACCAGTTCTGGCCGCACCTCATGCAGGTATCTTGTCGCCCACGTCAGCGCCCTGTCACCGATGGGAACAACCCTGTCTTTCCTGCCTTTACCCTGACGGACTGTTAACGTTCCCCGCTCGCTATCAATGCTGAACAGGTCGAGATTACGTAACTCGGCGCGTCTGATACCGGTGCTATAGAGCACTTCAAGGATGGCCCGATCGCGTATTCCCATCGGCGTGGTAATGTCCGGGACATTCATCACGCTGTCAGCTTCATCAGCCGTCAGGATAGCTTTAGGTAGCCGATGTTCTTGCCGGGGAAGGTCGAGATCGGCCGCTGGATTGGAGAGAATGAGGTGTGAACGTACCAGCCACCTGAACCATGCCCGTACCGGCGTCAGATAACTACGCTGTCCTCTGGCACTCATCGGCTGACCGTCACGTTTACGGTGCTGATACAGGTGGTGCTGATAGCGTTCCAGTATTGGCCGGGTTATCTCCTGTGGATACTGCAAGCCGCGTTCATCGCACCACAACAGGAAGCTGCGCAACATATCTTCCCACTTTTCCAGCGTGCCTTCTGAGTAGTGACGTACCCGCGCTGATTCCAGGAATGCCAGCATCTGGCGGTACAGGCTCTTTGGATCTTGCGCTGCGCTGCCAACCGGTATCCGGGGTTTACGCCTGACCTGATTAGCCATGTTGCACCTCCTGATTGATATCGGGGGCGACGGCAGTAGCACGTTTTCTTTTTCCTCTTATTACTGCATTTTCATCAGCCCCGACCGCTTGACCCGTTAAGCCTTGCTGGCTCTGGCCTGAAGCCACTTTTTTACTCTCCGACTGACCACCGACCACACCCCGACCGGGGGCCGACTGCTCGGCTTTCGACCCCGACCGGTTCACATTGCCCACGTCCAGCAGACCGCATAAGTGCGCGAGCCCGTTGTCATCACCGTCCCACAGCAAGCCGTATTCATAGGTCAGACCGCGCCGGTACAGCACCAGATATTCCATTTCCAGCAGCCTTGAGAGATGCACTTTTAGCTGCGTATCGCCCCAGCTCAACGCCGCCCGGACATCCCGCCGACTGAAGCGAACCTCTTCAACTTTCAGCGCCTGCCGTTCTGCAACATCCCGCACCATCTCACGCAGCAACACCAGTAACTTACGGGTCTGTGGCGGCATCTCGTCCAGCGTTCTTCCCAGCACCTCATGGGCCAGCCGGTTGGCCAGCTCGATATCTGAGCGTTCTACCTCGATATATTCCAGCCACGCGCCACGGTGCTGAACCCGCTTCACCGGTCGCTGATACTGGTGCAACAACGCGATGCT
Organism: Budvicia diplopodorum; assembly: GCF_009800925.1. GTDB lineage: Bacteria > Pseudomonadota > Gammaproteobacteria > Enterobacterales > Enterobacteriaceae > Budvicia > Budvicia diplopodorum. Next base: position 5,609 of record NZ_WOYF01000027.1, read on the forward strand.
TTGTATCAGCGTCAGGTACTTCATATGGTCGCGTCGGGTACGGGTTTTATCACTGAGGAACGTCAGTTGCTGCGCGAACGGATTGACCACCTTTAGCGGTCGTAACAACCGCTGCGCGTTCTGATGCAGTGTCGTCAGATAACCTTTCTCCGACTCGGCCAGCAAGCCTTCCAGCGTCTGGTTATGCCGTTGCAACGCATGTATTGCCTGTGTCTGTTCGCGGCTTTCGTTAACCGTCAGCACCAGGCAGCGATTGAGTAGCTCTTCATCCACGTCGATAGCTGTGGTGGTTAACATCAGCATCACCGGGCCTTTGACGCTGTATTCTCGGGTCACCAGTTCGCCGCTTTGCTCGTTCTTGCCGGTGCTGGCGATTTTCAGCTCGCCGTCCGACTGCAACAGCTTCAGCGCATAGGCTGCTTGCCTGACGCCTTCCTCTTCGGCTATCGCCAGTATCTTGTGCTGAAGGCTGGTTTCACCCAGATAGTAGAGGCTCTGCCCGGTCATGGCGCTGTACTGGATACGCTCTTCTTCCGGCATCAGCCCCAGCACTGCATCCATCAGCGAGCTTTTACCAGCTGCACTGGAAGACTGGATAAGAACGGCCAGCGGCTTATCCAGTTTGCGGCTGACCGCCGCAAGATAGCCGGTTAACAGATTGGTCGATTCACCCACCACACCACAGGCCGCGAGGTCGTTCACTACCCGTTCCGCAAGAGTGGGGGATTTGAGTAACTCAAGGGCGGCGGCTTCATCGTCAGCCGAGACCACCACAGAGGTCGGCGCGTTCTCCGCTTGCTGGCGCTGCGCCTCGTCCTGCTTTTGCTCCAGCATCAGCAACACCCGCCCGGCCTCGCGTTTTATCACGGATACATCGCAACCCAGCTCTACCGCCGCCGCACTGATATACCCCTGACGGTGGCGGGAGCTGTACATATCCAGTTGATCAACATGGAAGCCGCCGGTTGTCTCGTCCCGTACCTGAACGTTAACTTTCATCACTTCCGGGATAGTGTTTTTCTGCCAGCCACGCACCCGCCACACGCGGGGGCCACTGCGTAACAGCAACTCACCGGCGGCGGTCTTTTCGCACGGTACCACATCAACCACCGGAGTCGGGACGGTTAAAAAAGAAGGGTTCACGCTACTTTCCGCAACAGTCTCATGGCTGAAGACGACACCCGGCCCGGAACCTTTTCCCATCCATGCCGCTTGCTGTAGCGCCAGCCCCAGCGCCGCTTCAGGATTACCGCTTTTCAGCGCGTAGTCATTGGCGTCCAGCCCTTGCGGGAACCGCACTCGCCACGCTTCTATCCCCGCTTCCAGCAGATCACCGGCTACATTTTCAGCCCCTTTATCACCGGCCTCGTCACGGTCGTAAGCGATTAACACCCGTTTCACGCCGTGATACTGCAACGCCGCAAGATGGGAAGCCCCGAACCCGTTACAGCCATACGCCGTGGTGACATTGCGGAACCCTGCGCACCAGAAGGTCATAGCGTCGATCAGCGCTTCACACAGGATCACTTCTGAGCTGGCTTTCAGCGCTTCTTCGTTCCACACACCAGTCAGCGGCGACGGCAGATAAAGATGTTTTGGCGATCCTTTCTGGATTTTATAATCAGGCTGGATACGTCGCCCGTAGAGCTGCAACACCCGTCCGCGATGGGCGACATTCGCCGACTCAGACCAGCCGGTAACCGGCATCACTACGCTGCCCCGGAAGTGATCCTGTTTGGTGGTCGAACGCAACACGCCCAGCCCGGCCAGCCGTTCGCGTAGTCGCTTTCCTTCACCGCTGGCCGGTGACGGTAATATTCCGGCCTCACCGGAGACACCGTGTAACCCGGCGAACCCTAAGCGGAAGTGACTGACCAGTTCCGGGTGATTTAACCCTCGCTTTACCAGCCACTCCTGCGCCTCGGGCGATCCCAGCAACTGCCGGTGATAGAAGTCGATAACCTGATTAAGCAGCGCCTGGCCGTCATCATCCAGATCGGCCAGTTTCTGGCGCGGTGCCACGGGTTCAGCCGGGACAGCTAAAGAAGAGGTTGATTCACCCTCGCGCAAGGATTTCACTGCTTCAGGCAGCGACTGATTGCAGGTTTTCATCTGCCAGTCGATAACGGAACCTGCTGCACCACAGCCGAAGCAGTGATAAAGATTTTTGGCCGGGCTGATAACTAACGAGGGGGTTTTCTCCGCATGGAACGGGCACAGCATCACGTAGTCTTTGCCCTGTTTTTTCAGCTTATGACCCTGCGATTCGGCCAGCATCAGCAGCGACACATTACGCTTTAACTCGTCGATTTCGTGTTTGGGGATGCGGGGCATAAGTGAGATTCCTTTAAAAAATGCGTCAAGGTCTTTATTGACCTATTTTATACAGGTCTATATAATACTTTCAAGGGTTAATTTTCAGAGGGGGATATAGCATGTTGAGCAAACAACTAACGTGGCTGTGTTTGTCCATGACTGACTTCGGTAAAAACCTCTCAACCATCCGTAAATCTAGACAGTTAACCCAACTGGAACTTGCTGACTTATTAGACGTTCAACCACGTATGATTGGACGCTGGGAACAAGGTCAGGCCAAGCCTCAGTTCGATTACATTATTAAACTGGCACAGATCCTTGAGGTCACTATTGACCATTTATTATTAGGCGGGGAAGGACTGAGTATTCCGGTGTTTGATATTAAAAATAAGCGGTTAAAAGAACTGTGTAAGCAAGTAGATACGTTGAAGCCTGAAGATCAGGAAGTGATTTGTCATTTTCTGGATATGGCGATCACGCAGGATAAAATTAAGCAGGTAATACGGTTAACTAAATGATATTTAACGCGGTTGAAGTGAGTTTGCACCTCACAACAACCGCTCACCACAACCAACTAAGTAGGAGTTGATTTATGGCTAAGCACGATTGTAGTTCAGATTCAACGATTTCCAAAACACAACGCCGTTATAAAGTGGGCTATGTCAGCGTTCGCCACGAAGACCGCAGAACCCATATGACCACCTATTACAACCGCCATCCCAGCCTGCACCTGAAGGGCGACTGGCTAAAAGAAGCGGGGTTTGAGACGGATACACCGGTTATTGTCGCTGTGGAGCAGGGGCAACTGGTTATTCGGCCTGTGGTTGAGTGACGGATAAAAATATCCCGGCTCATGATTGAGCCGGGATTATATATTTAATAAAAATCGTCTTGTTTTAGCTGCTTACCTGTTGCAACCACTTCATCCTTATCAAAAGATAACAGGTATTCTTCATCGTAAAGTTTCACAGAGTATCCATAAAGAATCCCATCTTCTTCACTAACACCCATTACACCCCCCTTCTTACCAGCATATTTTCTATTCTTATCTTTACAGTTAGGTAATATCTCAACTTCTTGATAAAAATTTATTTTCTTGTCCATTAAATCCGCCATTTTCGGTTATTTATGAGTTATTTTTCCATCCAGGGATACATTTAAATGAGAGCCATCTCTTGTCGCCCAACCAAGCTGAGCTTTACCTTTAGGGGATAGCTGAACGTCCCATTCGAATGCCTGGCCCGCCGTACGAGAAGGGCCTTTTACCCATTCATTACCGAACTTATCGAGGTAACCATTACTGGGACCTCTGGGAAGTGGATTACTGGATGAATAATTACTATCTGGAACAAAGCGGATCTTACCTTCGGTTGGAAGCTCAACATATTTTATACGGCCTTTAGTCGACCATGGTTGAGCTGCCCCGCCAGTGCCTGCCGGGTTAAAAGGCGGTTCTTCAACATACGAAATTTTATTTCCAGCAGTCGTCCCTTTTGCCGCTTTACTATCACCTGATGTTCAGCACTGCATCATACAGGGATTTTCTATGTACACTCAATGAGTTATAACCCACTTTCGCCAGTGCATTCTGATGCTCCAACGTACAAGCCCCGACGCGCACTTTTGCGCCCGTTAGCCATTTTTACCCGACGCTGTTAAAGAGCCCTGAACCGACACAGTATACCGGCGGCGTCAGCCGCCGTTAACCCTTTGTTTTTACCTTTGACCTTGTCCTGTTAAGCGAACCTGTGACAGTTTCGCAGCTCGCTGCGGAACTGGCGCAGGTTGACCGGGGCGCGGGGTGGTAGACCCCGCAAGCAGAGCCTTTAACGGGGAAGCCCCCCTGGGGGCTGGATGGGCGTGAAGATGGCGAGCACGGCAACGAGCAAGGAGCCTGCGACTGCGAGCCGGGCGCAGCCAGCGCAATGGGTGGGCCGGGGGTAATAACAGCGGAGGCCGCAGGCCGACCAACAAGCAAGGGGGTTGACCTGACCGGCTTAAGTACGGGCGCTGACGGTGGGTTTGTTCACCGGAGCCGCCATGGACGGCGGCGACTGCGGAGCTGAAGAAGGTTGCTTAAGCTAACAGCAGAGGCGCAGCCTGTGCGCCACGCCGAACCGCGATGCCACAACCGGCGGCCAGCCGCTCACCGTTGCTGATGCAGCCGCGAAGCGCCCTTAACCCCAACGGCGCAGACATAACGTTTGTTACGCGTTGTGGGCCGTTCAGGCCCATTTCGCGTAATGCAACGTTATGTTGAATGACCGGTGAACGGGAACCGCACTGATGGACTGCGCTGAAGCCTATTCCCGGAACCGGGCATTTACCGCCGGGAACGCTGAAGGTGAGGGGCAAGAGGTGCGCAGGGATGCGCGCCTTTTGCCTGTGCGGACTCAGCCATGCTGAAGGAGACTAACCTAACTTTGCGAACCATCCGGCAACTCCGGTGCATCACTCGCGCTCAGGTCGGCCAGCAGCCCGGTTTCCTCGCCGCTGTCCCGTTGTTCCCGTCCTTCCAGACGTGCTGGATGGGTCGCCGTGTGGATCTCCTTTAGCGCACGGATGCTGACCTGCGCGTAGATTTGCGTTGTTTCTGGACTGGCATGGCCCAGCATCGCCTGTATCCAGCGCAGGTCTGCACCATTTTCCAGCATCAGCGTCGCCATTGTATGCCGGAACAGGTGACACGAGCCGCTTTTCCCAACATCCGCCTTGCCGATCAGCGTTCTGACCAGATGGCTGAGCCGGCTCACGCTGAACGCTTCGCCTTCCCGGGTCAGGAACAGTTTTTCACCGTGCCGATCGGCGTCTGCTCCGGGCAACACCAGTTCTGGCCGCACCTCATGCAGGTATCTTGTCGCCCACGTCAGCGCCCTGTCACCGATGGGAACAACCCTGTCTTTCCTGCCTTTACCCTGACGGACTGTTAACGTTCCCCGCTCGCTATCAATGCTGAACAGGTCGAGATTACGTAACTCGGCGCGTCTGATACCGGTGCTATAGAGCACTTCAAGGATGGCCCGATCGCGTATTCCCATCGGCGTGGTAATGTCCGGGACATTCATCACGCTGTCAGCTTCATCAGCCGTCAGGATAGCTTTAGGTAGCCGATGTTCTTGCCGGGGAAGGTCGAGATCGGCCGCTGGATTGGAGAGAATGAGGTGTGAACGTACCAGCCACCTGAACCATGCCCGTACCGGCGTCAGATAACTACGCTGTCCTCTGGCACTCATCGGCTGACCGTCACGTTTACGGTGCTGATACAGGTGGTGCTGATAGCGTTCCAGTATTGGCCGGGTTATCTCCTGTGGATACTGCAAGCCGCGTTCATCGCACCACAACAGGAAGCTGCGCAACATATCTTCCCACTTTTCCAGCGTGCCTTCTGAGTAGTGACGTACCCGCGCTGATTCCAGGAATGCCAGCATCTGGCGGTACAGGCTCTTTGGATCTTGCGCTGCGCTGCCAACCGGTATCCGGGGTTTACGCCTGACCTGATTAGCCATGTTGCACCTCCTGATTGATATCGGGGGCGACGGCAGTAGCACGTTTTCTTTTTCCTCTTATTACTGCATTTTCATCAGCCCCGACCGCTTGACCCGTTAAGCCTTGCTGGCTCTGGCCTGAAGCCACTTTTTTACTCTCCGACTGACCACCGACCACACCCCGACCGGGGGCCGACTGCTCGGCTTTCGACCCCGACCGGTTCACATTGCCCACGTCCAGCAGACCGCATAAGTGCGCGAGCCCGTTGTCATCACCGTCCCACAGCAAGCCGTATTCATAGGTCAGACCGCGCCGGTACAGCACCAGATATTCCATTTCCAGCAGCCTTGAGAGATGCACTTTTAGCTGCGTATCGCCCCAGCTCAACGCCGCCCGGACATCCCGCCGACTGAAGCGAACCTCTTCAACTTTCAGCGCCTGCCGTTCTGCAACATCCCGCACCATCTCACGCAGCAACACCAGTAACTTACGGGTCTGTGGCGGCATCTCGTCCAGCGTTCTTCCCAGCACCTCATGGGCCAGCCGGTTGGCCAGCTCGATATCTGAGCGTTCTACCTCGATATATTCCAGCCACGCGCCACGGTGCTGAACCCGCTTCACCGGTCGCTGATACTGGTGCAACAACGCGATGCTTTGTATCAGCGTCAGGTACTTCATATGGTCGCGTCGGGTACGGGTTTTATCACTGAGGAACGTCAGTTGCTGCGCGAACGGATTGACCACCTTTAGCGGTCGTAACAACCGCTGCGCGTTCTGATGCAGTGTCGTCAGATAACCTTTCTCCGACTCGGCCAGCAAGCCTTCCAGCGTCTGGTTATGCCGTTGCAACGCATGTATTGCCTGTGTCTGTTCGCGGCTTTCGTTAACCGTCAGCACCAGGCAGCGATTGAGTAGCTCTTCATCCACGTCGATAGCTGTGGTGGTTAACATCAGCATCACCGGGCCTTTGACGCTGTATTCTCGGGTCACCAGTTCGCCGCTTTGCTCGTTCTTGCCGGTGCTGGCGATTTTCAGCTCGCCGTCCGACTGCAACAGCTTCAGCGCATAGGCTGCTTGCCTGACGCCTTCCTCTTCGGCTATCGCCAGTATCTTGTGCTGAAGGCTGGTTTCACCCAGATAGTAGAGGCTCTGCCCGGTCATGGCGCTGTACTGGATACGCTCTTCTTCCGGCATCAGCCCCAGCACTGCATCCATCAGCGAGCTTTTACCAGCTGCACTGGAAGACTGGATAAGAACGGCCAGCGGCTTATCCAGTTTGCGGCTGACCGCCGCAAGATAGCCGGTTAACAGATTGGTCGATTCACCCACCACACCACAGGCCGCGAGGTCGTTCACTACCCGTTCCGCAAGAGTGGGGGATTTGAGTAACTCAAGGGCGGCGGCTTCATCGTCAGCCGAGACCACCACAGAGGTCGGCGCGTTCTCCGCTTGCTGGCGCTGCGCCTCGTCCTGCTTTTGCTCCAGCATCAGCAACACCCGCCCGGCCTCGCGTTTTATCACGGATACATCGCAACCCAGCTCTACCGCCGCCGCACTGATATACCCCTGACGGTGGCGGGAGCTGTACATATCCAGTTGATCAACATGGAAGCCGCCGGTTGTCTCGTCCCGTACCTGAACGTTAACTTTCATCACTTCCGGGATAGTGTTTTTCTGCCAGCCACGCACCCGCCACACGCGGGGGCCACTGCGTAACAGCAACTCACCGGCGGCGGTCTTTTCGCACGGTACCACATCAACCACCGGAGTCGGGACGGTTAAAAAAGAAGGGTTCACGCTACTTTCCGCAACAGTCTCATGGCTGAAGACGACACCCGGCCCGGAACCTTTTCCCATCCATGCCGCTTGCTGTAGCGCCAGCCCCAGCGCCGCTTCAGGATTACCGCTTTTCAGCGCGTAGTCATTGGCGTCCAGCCCTTGCGGGAACCGCACTCGCCACGCTTCTATCCCCGCTTCCAGCAGATCACCGGCTACATTTTCAGCCCCTTTATCACCGGCCTCGTCACGGTCGTAAGCGATTAACACCCGTTTCACGCCGTGATACTGCAACGCCGCAAGATGGGAAGCCCCGAACCCGTTACAGCCATACGCCGTGGTGACATTGCGGAACCCTGCGCACCAGAAGGTCATAGCGTCGATCAGCGCTTCACACAGGATCACTTCTGAGCTGGCTTTCAGCGCTTCTTCGTTCCACACACCAGTCAGCGGCGACGGCAGATAAAGATGTTTTGGCGATCCTTTCTGGATTTTATAATCAGGCTGGATACGTCGCCCGTAGAGCTGCAACACCCGTCCGCGATGGGCGACATTCGCCGACTCAGACCAGCCGGTAACCGGCATCACTACGCTGCCCCGGAAGTGATCCTGTTTGGTGGTCGAACGCAACACGCCCAGCCCGGCCAGCCGTTCGCGTAGTCGCTTTCCTTCACCGCTGGCCGGTGACGGTAATATTCCGGCCTCACCGGAGACACCGTGTAACCCGGCGAACCCTAAGCGGAAGTGACTGACCAGTTCCGGGTGATTTAACCCTCGCTTTACCAGCCACTCCTGCGCCTCGGGCGATCCCAGCAACTGCCGGTGATAGAAGTCGATAACCTGATTAAGCAGCGCCTGGCCGTCATCATCCAGATCGGCCAGTTTCTGGCGCGGTGCCACGGGTTCAGCCGGGACAGCTAAAGAAGAGGTTGATTCACCCTCGCGCAAGGATTTCACTGCTTCAGGCAGCGACTGATTGCAGGTTTTCATCTGCCAGTCGATAACGGAACCTGCTGCACCACAGCCGAAGCAGTGATAAAGATTTTTGGCCGGGCTGATAACTAACGAGGGGGTTTTCTCCGCATGGAACGGGCACAGCATCACGTAGTCTTTGCCCTGTTTTTTCAGCTTATGACCCTGCGATTCGGCCAGCATCAGCAGCGACACATTACGCTTTAACTCGTCGATTTCGTGTTTGGGGATGCGGGGCATAAGTGAGATTCCTTTAAAAAATGCGTCAAGGTCTTTATTGACCTATTTTATACAGGTCTATATAATACTTTCAAGGGTTAATTTTCAGAGGGGGATATAGCATGTTGAGCAAACAACTAACGTGGCTGTGTTTGTCCATGACTGACTTCGGTAAAAACCTCTCAACCATCCGTAAATCTAGACAGTTAACCCAACTGGAACTTGCTGACTTATTAGACGTTCAACCACGTATGATTGGACGCTGGGAACAAGGTCAGGCCAAGCCTCAGTTCGATTACATTATTAAACTGGCACAGATCCTTGAGGTCACTATTGACCATTTATTATTAGGCGGGGAAGGACTGAGTATTCCGGTGTTTGATATTAAAAATAAGCGGTTAAAAGAACTGTGTAAGCAAGTAGATACGTTGAAGCCTGAAGATCAGGAAGTGATTTGTCATTTTCTGGATATGGCGATCACGCAGGATAAAATTAAGCAGGTAATACGGTTAACTAAATGATATTTAACGCGGTTGAAGTGAGTTTGCACCTCACAACAACCGCTCACCACAACCAACTAAGTAGGAGTTGATTTATGGCTAAGCACGATTGTAGTTCAGATTCAACGATTTCCAAAACACAACGCCGTTATAAAGTGGGCTATGTCAGCGTTCGCCACGAAGACCGCAGAACCCATATGACCACCTATTACAACCGCCATCCCAGCCTGCACCTGAAGGGCGACTGGCTAAAAGAAGCGGGGTTTGAGACGGATACACCGGTTATTGTCGCTGTGGAGCAGGGGCAACTGGTTATTCGGCCTGTGGTTGAGTGACGGATAAAAATATCCCGGCTCATGATTGAGCCGGGATTATATATTTAATAAAAATCGTCTTGTTTTAGCTGCTTACCTGTTGCAACCACTTCATCCTTATCAAAAGATAACAGGTATTCTTCATCGTAAAGTTTCACAGAGTATCCATAAAGAATCCCATCTTCTTCACTAACACCCATTACACCCCCCTTCTTACCAGCATATTTTCTATTCTTATCTTTACAGTTAGGTAATATCTCAACTTCTTGATAAAAATTTATTTTCTTGTCCATTAAATCCGCCATTTTCGGTTATTTATGAGTTATTTTTCCATCCAGGGATACATTTAAATGAGAGCCATCTCTTGTCGCCCAACCAAGCTGAGCTTTACCTTTAGGGGATAGCTGAACGTCCCATTCGAATGCCTGGCCCGCCGTACGAGAAGGGCCTTTTACCCATTCATTACCGAACTTATCGAGGTAACCATTACTGGGACCTCTGGGAAGTGGATTACTGGATGAATAATTACTATCTGGAACAAAGCGGATCTTACCTTCGGTTGGAAGCTCAACATATTTTATACGGCCTTTAGTCGACCATGGTTGAGCTGCCCCGCCAGTGCCTGCCGGGTTAAAAGGCGGTTCTTCAACATACGAAATTTTATTTCCAGCAGTCGTCCCTTTTGCCGCAGGCGCAACACCATCAACGACCTTGGGCCCCACAACCATCGCTGCTGCCATAAACGCAGTATTCGAACCCCGTTCAAGCAAGACTAAGTTTCGTGCGGCCTCTATACTTATCCCGGTACTCGACACTAAGTTCTGTGCCTTAAACTCATTAAATGCTTCAGCATCCCTTACTGCGAGCTCAAATTGTAACGCTGAGATTTCCTTATGACCATCGTATTGATCCTTATATTTACTTAATAGGTAATGATAATACGGATCGTCTTTATCAAGCTGACCTTCAAAGGACTGTCCGGCCAGCGATAGCTCTTTTCTCATCGCTCCACACTGTTCAGAACTCAGACTCTTACAGGCGTTGTATAGCGCGTCATTTCTGGCTTCACTGACATCGTTCCAGTCATCAATGGCGGCCTGAGCTTTCACTTTTTCTTCCCCTTTCAGGTACGGAAGCATGCGTTCTAAATCTTTTTTTGCCTTATCTTCCGGCCCACTCAGCCAGTTATTCACCGCTGAGTTATACCCGGCCCCGGCCGCTGTCGCCATAGACTCCGAGCTATCCCCGGCTGCACCACCAATCGCACCCGCCACAATCATTGACAGCGCTGCGATCGTTTTACGTTCTTCCTCAGTCAGCCTTTCAGGCCTTTTATCGTACAGCTGATCCGTGAGCAGTTGCGCGACCAGCTCTCCGCTCACGGCTCCGGTTGCACCGGCAAGGGCACTGGTGCCGGAACCCTGCGCAACCGCTGCACCGACAATAGCATGGGCAATAGCATTAGCCACTTTACCTTCAGTATGCTTCTTCACTTCGTGAGCGAGATACGGTGCCGAAGCTGCCGCTGCCGCATTCCCCACGCTGCCGCCGCCCATTGCCACTGAAAGCGCTGCACCGGCTGCCTGTATGGCACGGCCTACGTCGCTGCCGGTGCCATACTTCTTCATCTGAACTTCATATTCTTTCTGGTAAGCGGCGTTGTAAACCACGTTATAGGTGGCTTCGTTAAGCTGCTCCTGCGTCGGGTTAGTGATATTTTGCTTGGCCAAATCCTCTCGCGCCTGAGCCTGAATGGCCGGGTCTTTGGATGCGGCTTCTTTACCCGCATCCGCTTCTTCGGTCGCTTTATCCTGCGCGGCCTTCACGCCAATATTGGTCGCAATCGTGCCAACCTGCTGAACAATCTCACCCGCCAGCGTAATGGCCGCCAGCTTGTTCTGCTCTTTCTCGGCGTCGAAGATTTTATCCAGCACGTCGTTGGCATGTTGCGTATCGTTGCTGAGCGCTGCCACGTCCTGCTTTTGATTCTCTTTATCACGAATGGTGATATTGCCCGCCGCAATCGCCGAATTGGTGGTGCTCGAGGCTTTCTCGCCGTACATCACCACAATCGGCGTGGTCGGTACGCCCGGGAAGCCCATTGGCGCACCGCCGCCGGTGCCGACGCTGATTGACAGGTGGCTGACGTCGTACTCGGCCTTGTTCTTAATATCGCTCCAGCCGAGCGTGCCGGTGTCGAGGTTGTTCTTATCGGCGGTGGCCTCAGAGGCAATCACCGCGCCGTCGAGTTGGGTATGGCCGCCAACGGTGATGTCATAGCCGCCCTTGCCGGCAAAAATACCGGCCTGCTCATTGACGCTGGCCCAGGTGCTGTCCATTTTGTCCATCACCAGACCCAGACTCATATCAAAGCCTGAGCCGTAGCTGCCGCTGACGTTGAGTGAAAAACTTTCGTAGCTGTAGTCGTCGGTATCCTGTAGCGACCTGACGGTCAGGTCG
>NZ_WOYF01000028.1 GCF_009800925.1 Budvicia diplopodorum
CGGCAATAGCGCGGTGGTCCCACCTGACCCCATGCCGAACTCAGAAGTGAAACGCCGTAGCGCCGATGGTAGTGTGGGGTCTCCCCATGCGAGAGTAGGGAACTGCCAGGCTTTAAATTAGTAACTACCCGCATAAATGCGGGTAGAGAAAAAGAATCGGTGGAGCGGTAGTTCAGTTGGTTAGAATACCTGCCTGTCACGCAGGGGGTCGCGGGTTCGAGTCCCGTCCGTTCCGCCACTAATTCATATTATGTCTCTAAGATCAGATCTACAGGCATAATAGGCGTTCTTTAGGGGCGTAGTTCAATTGGTAGAGCACCGGTCTCCAAAACCGGGTGTTGGGAGTTCGAGTCTCTCCGCCCCTGCCAAATAATAAAAACCCTTTGTGAAAACAAAGGGTTTTTTGTTGTCTAAAATAAATGCTTTCTTCTATTCATCTTTAGGAATTATTTGATTCTTCAATAGGTTACGTATTAATGATTCTTGGTCACTATTCTGAAGCCAAATAGCATGAAGAGATTGCTGAATAGTTGACGACTGTGGAACAATTTTAAGATCTGGGTTTTGTATTTGCCAATATGCGGGTAAATATGCACAGCTTCCGGTGCTTTTTAACAATTGTTTAGCCATTTTTGCTGATGGTGTTATTAGCGAAATGCTGCTTTCTTGCGGGTAAATATCTTCTTCCCTTTGTATAAAATCAGCTCCCCAATCTAAAGATATATAGGTACATTTGTTATCGCTATTTTTGTTATCCCAAGTGAATAACTTTAATGGAATGTAGCCTAATAATTCGCTGCTTAATTCATCCATTTTAGGTGGCTCTGTTGCAATTAACAAATCTAGCTGCCTTTCATGTAGCTGTTGTACCAACTGATTTCTTGGGGCTATTTTTGCTTCTATCTGTAAATTTTTATTCTGTAAGTATAGATTTTCTAACCAATTGTTCAGTTCAATTTCCCAAATTAATGAAACTGCGCCAATTGAAAGTATGCCATTTTTCTGACTACTTTTAGTTACTACGTTACGCGCTTGTTGCCATGTATGGATCAAGTTTTCTGCGTAAGGAAGAAGCTGCTCACCGGAGGGCGTCAGGCGTATATTATTGCGGTGGCGAGTGAATAAATTTACCCCTAGCTGGTTTTCTAATAGCCTGATACGAGAACTGACAGCCGACTGCGTGAGATAGAGAGATTCAGCTGCCCGACCAAAATGTCGGGTTTTGCTTACCTCTATAAATGTCTTAAGTAACTCGGTATCCACTTAATCTCCAAATATTTTTATCGTTACGATTTAAATTTTTTGTTTTACACGCCGACAAGCCTCACTAATACTCCGCGCCATAATGGCATTAATTTAGATATTTAGGAGTATGTCAGATGGCGGAAAGCTTCATTACAGCGCATCGTTTTTTTGACAATAAAAATTATCCTCGTGGTTTTTCGCGCCATGGGGATTTCACCATTAAAGAGGCTCAATTGCTAGAGCGTTTAGGTTATGCTTTTAACGAGCTTGATTTAGGTAAACGCGAGCCAGCAACAGAAGAAGAAAAACTTTTTCTTGATGTTTGCCGTGGCGAGCGCGAGCCTGTCACTGAAGCTGAAAAGGTATGGTCTAAATACATTAACCGTATTCGGCGTCCTAAACGTTTTCATACATTATCCGGCGGAAAACCGCAGGTAGATGCTGTAGAAGACTTTAATGATAGTGATGATTAATTACTAGCGGGGCCTCAAGGCCCCTCTTTTTATCCAATAGATTTATAAAGCTGCAACAGTAATCTGTCCATACTACGATAACTTAGTGCTTCAGCTAAATGTTCTTTCTTAATACTTTCGCTTCCCGATAAATCAGCGATAGTTCTGGATACTTTCAGTATACGATGCCATCCGCGCACCGATAGTCCTAACTTAACTAAAGCCTGCTCCAAAAAAAGAGCATCCGCAGACGCTAATATACAAATCTCTTCTACTTCTTTACTACTTAATTGAGCATTAATTTTATTGCTTCTTTGAAGCTGTTTTTCTCTGGCTTTGAGTACCCGATGACGAATCGATTGGCTGGGCTCTCCCTCCTCCCTACGCTGACTTAATATTCCTTGAGGTAGCAGCGGAACCTCAATGGATAAATCGAATCTATCGAGAAATGGTCCTGATAATCGATTGAGATAACGCATGACCTGTTGTGGGTTAGAACGGCTTTGTATTCCCTGATAATGACCCGTAGGGCTTGGGTTCATAGCTGCAATTAATTGGACTCTAGCTGGAAAGCAAACTTTTGCATTAGCTCGTGAAATTACTATTTCACCTGATTCTAGTGGTTCTCTTAGTGCATCCAGTGCTTTTCGTTCAAATTCCGGTAACTCATCTAAAAACAGTACACCGTTATGGGCTAAAGATATTTCACCAGGGCGGGGAATTGAGCCTCCACCCACAAGTGCTGCCATTGATGCACTATGATGAGGGGCTCTAAACGGTCTTTTTCGCCAATTTGAGGCATTTTGAGGATTATGGACAAGACTGGATATAGCTGCGCTTTCTAAGGCCTCTTGATTGTTTAGAGGCGGTAATAATGCGTTTAGCCGCATTGCTAACATCGTTTTTCCTGTTCCTGGTGGTCCTAACAGGAGTAGATTGTGGCCGCCAGCGGCAGAAATCTCTAAAGCCCTCTTGGCTTGTTCTTGTCCTATAATATCTTTTAGGTCGGGTAACGATGATATAAAGTCATCTACATATTCAATCGCTACCGGCTTAGACAAGCCGCTTTCTTCTGCATCAGCTAGATAATTACACACATCAAGCAGGTTGTTAGCAATCAGGCTATTACCCTCTTTGACTAATGAGAGTTCCGCTGAGTTATCAACCGATAAAATTAATGTCCGGTTTTCTTTAAAAGCGGAAAGCGCGGCAGGTATTGCCCCGTTTATTCCTTTGATTTCACCGGATAAGGCTAACTCACCTAAAAATTCATGCTGTGATAGCTTTGTTTCTGGTATTTGTTCTGATGCTGCCAGAATAGCTAAGGCAATTGGAAGATCGAATCGTCCTCCTTCTTTTGGTAAGTCAGCCGGTGCCAGATTTACGGTGATTTTTTTAGGGGGGAAGGTGAATCCGCTGTTGATTAGTGCGCTTCTCACCCTGTCTTTTGCTTCTTTAACGGTTATTTCGGCTAATCCAACCATCGTAAACATGGGCATTCCATTGCTTATGTGTACTTCTACGCTTACCGAAGGTGCCTGAATTCCTATTGATGCTCGAGTATGAATAATAGCTAGTGACATACGAAATCCTAATCAGTGTTTCAGATTATCCTGTCAAAAGGTGACGGATTTTATTGTGCTATTTTTATACTTAAGCTCTGAAGTTAGATTTCTATTCCAAAATTTTGTTTATATATGGTGTTTATGGCTGCTATATTGGGATGCATTTCTAACAAAAATAATTTTTAATCTGTAAATCCATTATATTTTATTGAAATATAATATTATTTTCAGATGGCTTTTTGTTGTTTTGGAAGAACAGCTAAAAAAAGATGTTGTCAATAAATGCGTAACTATGATAACTCTGTAATCACTCAATCGACCTATAAAGATAAATTATTCAGTTATGAGATCTGTAAGCCAAGTGATTAGCCTCGTGATTATTAGTGTGGTGGTGATTATTATCCCACCGTGCGGGGCAGCACTTGGAAAAAGAAAGACCTAAGTAGAGGTCCAAAATTCAAGAACCCCCGCACTGAAGAGTCGGGGGTTTTTTTATGGGCAACGAGAAACTAAAGAGCCAGCAAAAAGTAAATTGGAAAAATACGATAAAAATTTGCTCACAGCATGAGATTACGGGGTAAGAACAATGAATGGCGCGCAATGGGTAGTACATACGTTACGTGAACAGGGTGTTGATACTGTTTTTGGTTATCCTGGCGGAGCTATTATGCCGGTTTATGATGCACTCTACGATGGCGGTGTAGAACACTTACTTTGTCGTCATGAGCAGGGTGCGGTTATTGCAGCCATCGGTTATGCCCGTTCAACTGGTAGAGTTGGAGTGTGTATTGCTACGTCAGGTCCGGGAGCAACTAATCTTATCACCGGTTTGGCTGACGCTCTGTTAGATTCTGTTCCCGTTGTTGCCATCACTGGTCAAGTGGCAGCCCCGCTTATTGGTACTGATGCTTTTCAGGAAATAGATGTTCTCGGTTTGTCTTTAGCCTGTACTAAGCACAGCTACCTTGTTGAATCTATTGAAGAGCTACCTTCCATTATTGCTCAGGCTTTTGCCACTGCTTGTAGTGGCCGCCCTGGTCCTGTGCTAATCGATATTCCTAAAGATATTCAACTGGCTATCGGCGATCATTTGAAGCCTGCGTTATTACCGGTTGAGGAGCTATTTAAACCATCGATTAATGATATGCAAAAAGCCAACGAAATGATTTCTCAGTCAAAGAAACCGATATTGTATGTTGGTGGTGGCGTGGGAATGGCGGGGGCCGTTGAGTCTTTGCGTACTTTTACTGAAATAACGGGTATGCCAAGCGTTTCTACTCTAAAAGGATTGGGTGCACCCGATGCAGAAGATCCTTGCTACTTAGGCCTGCTAGGAATGCATGGTTCCAAAGCGGGTAATCTTGCGGTGCAGGAAAGCGATTTATTGGTTGCAATAGGCGTTCGTTTTGACGATCGGGTTACGGGTAAATTGAATGCGTTTGCTCCGAATGCCAAAGTTATTCATATGGATATCGATCCCGTAGAATTTGGTAAGTTAAGAGCCCCTCACGTTGCATTGCAGGGAGACTTAAATGAGATACTACCCGCGCTCCAGAAACGGATAGATATTACCGAATGGCGTAATAAGGTAATGAGTATGAAGGCTGAACTTGCCGCTCGTTACGATCATCCTGGCCAGCCTATCTTTGCTCCACTTCTGCTAAAACAGCTTTCTGAACGTAAACCTTCAAATACCGTAATAACGACCGATGTGGGTCAGCACCAGATGTGGAGTGCCCAACACATGACGTTTAGCCAGCCAGAAAATTTTATCACCTCCAGCGGATTGGGCACTATGGGCTTTGGTATTCCTGCTGCGGTTGGAGCGCAGATGGCCCGTCCTGATGATATGGTTATCTGTGTTTCAGGCGATGGCTCTTTTATGATGAACGTTCAGGAACTGGGAACGATAAAACGTAAAAACTTACCGATTAAAATTGTTTTACTCGATAACCAACGTTTAGGCATGGTGAGACAGTGGCAACAGCTGTTTTTTGATAGTCGCTATAGCGAAACTAATCTTTCGGATAACCCTGATTTTCTTGTATTAGCCAGTGCATTTGGTATTCCCGGACAAACTATTTCCCGTAAAGATCAGGTCGATGAGGCATTGAACGCTCTCTTTACCAGTAAAGGCTCCTATTTACTTCACGTTTCTATTGATGAACTGGAAAACGTTTGGCCCTTAGTACCCCCGGGCGCTGGGAATGAAACTATGTTGGAGAAAGTATCATGATAGAACATCAACTTTTTATTCAAACCCGCTTTCGTTCTGAAGTTTTAGAGCGTTTATTGCGAGTTGTTCGCCACAGAGGCTTCTTGGTATGTAAAATGAACATGAATCAAACCGCCAATGGCGATAACATAAGTATTCATTTGACCGTTGCTAGTGAACGTCCTGTAAATTTATTGTTTTCTCAATTAAGTAAGCTTGTGGATGTCAACAGCGTTGAAATCCTCACCCAAACATCACAACAAATACGCGCTTAGCGCGAGAAGGATAGAAATAATGAGCACGAAAAGAGCAGATTTTATATGGTTTAATGGTGAGATGGTTCCTTGGGCTGATGCCAAAGTTCACGTAATGTCTCACGCATTGCACTATGGCACATCCGTATTTGAAGGTGTGCGCTGCTACGACACTCATAAAGGCCCGGCCGTTTTCCGTCATCGTGAACATATGCAGCGTTTACATGATTCTGCCAAAATATATCGCATGCCAGTTTCTTATTCCGTTGATGAACTGATGGCAGCCTGTCGCGACACGTTACGTAAAAATAATCTAACCAGCGCTTATATTCGTCCATTAGTGTTTATTGGTGATGTTGGTATGGGTGTGAACCCACCGGCTGGTTATAAAACCGATGTGATTATTGCGGCTTTCCCGTGGGGCGCATACTTAGGTGAAGATGCCTTGGATCAGGGTATTGATGCGATGGTTTCCTCATGGAACCGTGCTGCGCCAAATACCATTCCTACCGCAGCGAAAGCGGGCGGTAACTATCTGTCATCACTGTTGGTCGGTAGTGAAGCTCGTCGCCATGGCTATAGTGAAGGTATCGCTTTAGACGTACATGGCTATTTGTCTGAAGGTGCCGGTGAAAATATCTTCTTGATTAAAGATGGTGTTATTTTCACGCCAACCCTGACTTCCGCCGCTCTGCCTGGTATCACCCGCGATGCCATTATGAAATTGACTAAAGATTTAGGCTTCGAAATTCGTGAGCAAGTGCTATCTCGTGAGTCGCTTTATCTTGCTGATGAAGTGTTTATGACCGGTACTGCGGCAGAAATTACCCCGGTTCGCAGCGTTGACGGCATTGAAGTTGGCATTGGCCGCTGTGGTCCTATCACCAAGCAAATTCAGCAAAGATTTTTTGGTTTGTTCAATGGTCAGACTGAAGATAAATACGGCTGGTTAGATTTGGTCAATCCAGAATAAAAAATGAAGCAAACATAATGAAAAACGGGCGGAGCTCTCCGCCCGTAGCTAAATAATAATGGAGTGAATAAAGCATGCCTAAGTATCGTTCAGCAACCACCACCCATGGTCGTAATATGGCCGGGGCTCGCGCACTGTGGCGCGCAACGGGTATGACAGACTCTGATTTTGGCAAGCCAATTATCGCCGTGGTTAATTCCTTTACTCAATTTGTACCAGGTCACGTTCACCTACGCGATCTGGGTAAATTGGTTGCCGATCAGATTCAGGCTTCAGGCGGGGTTGCTAAAGAGTTTAATACTATCGCTGTTGATGATGGTATTGCGATGGGGCACGGTGGCATGCTGTATTCTCTTCCTTCACGTGAGCTGATTGCTGATTCCGTGGAGTACATGGTTAATGCCCACTGCGCGGATGCGATGGTGTGTATTTCTAACTGTGACAAAATTACCCCGGGAATGTTAATGGCGGCTTTACGCCTGAATATTCCGGTTATCTTTGTTTCCGGCGGCCCAATGGAAGCTGGAAAAACCAAGCTATCTGACAAAATCATCAAGCTGGATTTAATTGATGCCATGATTCAGGGTGCGAATCCGGACGTCAGCGATGCTGACAGCGAGCAAATTGAACGATCTGCCTGCCCTACCTGTGGTTCTTGCTCCGGTATGTTTACCGCTAACTCAATGAACTGTTTAACTGAAGCGTTGGGTTTAGCACTACCGGGTAATGGCTCACTTTTGGCAACCCATGAAGATCGTAAACAGCTGTTCTTAAATGCGGGTAAGCGAATTGTTGAATTAACCAAACGTTATTATGAGCAGGATGACGAAAACGCTCTGCCGCGTGCAATTGCAACCAAGGCAGCGTTTGAAAATGCTATGACGTTAGATATTGCCATGGGTGGATCGACCAATACCGTTTTACACTTACTGGCTGCGGCACAGGAAGGTGAAGTTGATTTCGCTATGCAGGACATCGATCGCCTGTCCCGCAAGGTTCCACAGCTTTGTAAAGTTGCCCCAAGTACTCAAAAGTACCATATGGAAGACGTTCACCGCGCCGGTGGCGTGCTGGGTATTTTAGGTGAATTGGATCGTGCGAACCTGATGAACCGCAATATTAAAAACGTTATGGGACTCAGCTTAACCGAAACGCTTGAGCAATATGACATCATGCTGACGAAAGATGATGCGGTTAAATCAATGTTCCGCGCGGGCCCGGCCGGTATTCGTACTACCGAAGCGTTTTCTCAAAACTGTCGCTGGGATTCACTGGATAACGATCGGGTAGAGGGTTGTATCCGTAGCCGTGAAAATGCGTATAGTCAGGAAGGTGGCCTTGCCGTGCTGGCGGGGAATATGGCTCTTGATGGCTGCATTGTTAAAACGGCGGGCGTTGATGATGAGCATTTAGTTTTTCGTGGTCCGGCAAAAGTTTATGAAAGTCAGGATGCGGCTGTTGAAGCAATTCTAGGGAAAAAAGTGGTTGCTGGCGACGTGGTGGTTATTCGTTACGAAGGTCCAAAAGGCGGCCCCGGCATGCAAGAGATGCTTTATCCGACCACCTACTTAAAATCCATGGGATTGGGTAAAAGTTGTGCTTTGATCACCGACGGTCGTTTTTCTGGTGGTACCTCTGGCCTTTCTATCGGACACGTTTCGCCAGAAGCTGCTAACGGCGGCCTGATTGGTTTGGTCCGCGATGGCGACATGATTGATATTGATATTCCAAAGCGTAGCATTGTGCTGGATGTTTCTAATGATGAACTGGCGGCTCGTCATGATGCTGAGCTGGCTCGCGGTGAGCTTGCATGGACACCAACGGCGCGTGAGCGCTATGTATCTTTTGCATTACGGGCGTATGCAAGTTTGGCAACCAGCGCTGATAAAGGTGCTGTTCGGGATAAAAGTAAGCTGGGAGGCTAATGATTATGGCGGTGCCTTTACCTCTGTCTTCCGCACCTACCGGTGCGGAGTATCTTCGCGCAATACTCTGCTCACCGGTTTACGACGTTGCTATAGTCACGCCGTTGCAGCAAATGGACAAACTCTCTGCGCGTTTAAAAAATACGGTTTTGGTTAAACGAGAAGATCGCCAGCCGGTGCATAGCTTCAAGCTACGCGGTGCCTATGCGATGATCGCTGGCCTTAATGAGAAACAAAAAGCCGGTGGCGTTATTGCTGCTTCAGCCGGAAATCACGCTCAGGGCGTTGCTCGTTCAGCTACTGGTTTAGGCATTCATTCTCTGATTGTGATGCCACTAACCACGCCAGATATTAAAATTGACGCAGTGCGCGGTTTTGGCGGTGAAGTTCTGTTACACGGCGCTAATTTTGACGAAGCTAAAGATAAAGCTATCGCTTTAGCTAAACAACAAGGCTATACGTTCATTCCCCCGTTTGACCACCCGGCAGTTATAGCCGGTCAAGGGACAATAGGAATGGAGTTGATACAGCAAGATGCCCACGTCGACCGTATTTTTGTTCCGGTTGGCGGCGGAGGCTTAGCTGCGGGTGTTGCCGTACTGATAAAACAGCTAATGCCGGAAATTAAAGTGATTGGCGTTGAAGCTGAAGATTCTGCCTGTCTGGCGGCTGCGCTCAAAGCAGGGCAACCGGTAGAACTTGAGCGGGTTGGTCTGTTTGCTGACGGCGTTGCTGTAAAGCGTATTGGTGATGAAACCTTCCGCCTGTGTCGGGAATATCTGGATGATGTTATTACTGTTGATAGCGATGCCATTTGCGCCGCGGTAAAAGACCTGTTTGAAGACGTTCGGGCAATTGCAGAACCCGCAGGTGCGCTGGCGTTGGCCGGGCTTAAAAAATACGTTCAGCAGCATAATATTTCCGGTGAACGTTTATCCTGCGTGCTATCCGGCGCCAACCTGAACTTCCACGGTTTACGCTATGTCTCTGAGCGATGTGAGCTGGGCGAAAAACGTGAAGCCCTGCTTGCGGTGACTATTCCTGAGCAGAAAGGCAGTTTCCTTAAATTCTGTCAGCTATTGGGTGGCCGTTCTGTTACTGAGTTTAACTATCGCTATGCCAGCGATAACGATGCCTGTATTTTTGTCGGGGTTAGGCTGACTGGCGGGCAATCGGAAAGAGCGGAAATTATCGGTGAGCTGCGAAACGGTGGCTATCAGGTTGTCGATCTCTCTGATGATGAAATGGCGAAGCTGCACGTTCGTTATATGGTGGGGGGCCGACCGGCTAAACCGCTACAGGAACGTTTGTATAGCTTTGAATTTCCCGAATCAGCGGGGGCGTTACTGAAGTTCTTACAGACTTTGGGAACGCACTGGAATATATCGCTGTTCCATTATCGCAGTCACGGTACCGACTATGGTCGCGTGCTGGCCGGTTTTGAGCTGAACGAGCGCGATCCTGAATTTGAACAACATCTTAAACAGCTTGGCTACGCCTGCCACGATGAGACAGATAACCCGGCATTTCGCTTTTTCCTCGCTGGCTAATCTGTACCTGAGGTCACCGGATAATGACCATCCGGTGGCTTTTTATCTTATGCCAGAGGTAAGATATTAAAACTTACCGTCAATAAATTGCAGGTATACGTGATGTCGGGATTTACCGGATTTAACCAGCAGGCCCTCACCTTTCTTCAGGACGTCAGAATACAAAACAGCAAAGAGTGGTTTGACGATCATCGCTATATTTATGACGATCAAATTTTGACGCCATTCCGATTATTGGTCGATGATCTCAGTCAGTCGATGTTGATGATTGATCCAGAATTTGAAACCCGGCCGGCTATTGGTAAAACCCTATCGCGTATTCACCGGGATACCCGTTTTAGCCATGATAAATCGCGCTATCGTAGCCATATGTGGCTGACATTTAAACGCCATAGCAAAGACTGGAAAGATGCACCGGTCTACTTTTTTGAAATTGCGCCGGATTTTTATCGCTATGGACTTGGGTATTATTCGGCGAGCAAATCGACGATGGATCTGTTCCGTCAGCTAATAAATCGGGACGCTAAAGCTTTTCTGAAAGTAGCAAAATGCTGCAAGCTCCCGTTTGAGTTGGTTGGCGAAAGCTATAAACGTCCATTGGTGAAAGATCAGGCCGCTGAATTAGCTGACTGGTATAACCGTAAAAGTTTCGCGGTGATGCACACCAGTCGGGACATGGAAACGGCATTTGATGAAGGGTTGATTACTCATTTGGCAAAGGGGTTTAAGCAATTAGCGCCGCTATATGACTATTTAATGCGGGTTGAGCAGCTTAAACGTAATCCTGAAGAGTAATCGGCTTTCATATTAACTGCCAGAAGGCATGAATTAAGGGTTCATTAAGGCGTTTTTTTTGTACACAAACGCCTAAGTCAAAACTAGCGGTCAGCGTGACGTTATCTGCGACATGAATTCTGTTTCGTATAGTTTCTGGGCTGTTATCCAGAACCACGCTAGGGATCAGCGCTATACCGCACCCCAGCGCCACCATAGACACGATAGCTTCATGCCCTGCAACGGTGGCATAAATTTGTGGATTATTGATGTGGTATCGCCGAAACCACTGATCTATTCGCCTTCTGGTTGGCCCATGTTCAGGCAAAATAAATGGAATTTTCGCCCATTCTGGTTTGCTCTCCATCATTTGAGTTCGTACCGGGCAGGGTAGCGCCGGTGTAATAAGAACCAGCGGTATTTCACCAATTTTTTGAAAATCGACGGTTGATGGTAAGCTTTCAGGCCGGCCTGCAATGGCTAAATCCGCATCGTTAGACTGTATTTTGTCAACGGCATTGGCGGCGTCACCGGTTGTTAGCTTTATTTCGACGTTAGGGTGCAAAGCCCTGAACTGATCCAGAATCGAAGGTAAATGGCTATAGGCCGCCGTAACAGAGCAGAAAATACGTAGTTCACCGCTGAGGGATTGGCCTTCCTGAGAGATAGAATTACGTAATTGTTGATAGTGCAATAAGGTTTCTTGTGCGAAGGTTTTTAGCTGTTTTCCTGCATCAGTCAGCTGAACTATGCGGTTGTCCCGCAAAAACAGCATTTGGCCCAGCTCCTCCTCCATTCGTTGTATCTGGCGCGATAGGGTGGAAGGGCTGACATAGGTTGCTTTAGCCGTTTTACCAAAGTGCTGGCTTTCTGCCAGATTAAGAAATAGCTTTAAATCACGTAGATCCACGGTAAGGTATCCCTAGTGCGTTGCATAAATTGCAATATCATCTTCTTAATATATCAATTTAAGCAATATGAATCTTGTCTTATTATGAATTCAACGGCGCGGTCCAGACCGGCGTAAAACAAACACAGCATATACGTATAATGGAGAATTATAATGTCTAACTATTTTAATACATTAAACTTACGCCAGCAGTTGGCGCAGCTAGGCCAGTGCCGCTTTATGGGCCGTGATGAGTTTGCTGATGAATCAGGTTTTTTGAAAGGTAAGAAAATCGTTATTGTTGGCTGTGGTGCGCAAGGTTTAAATCAGGGTCTGAACATGCGCGACTCTGGCTTAGATATAGCTTACGCCTTGCGTAAAGAAGCCATTGCTGAGAAACGCGCGTCATGGCGTAAGGCGAGCGAAAATGGATTTAAAGTAGGAACCTACGAAGAGCTGATCCCTCAGGCAGATTTGGTTGTTAACCTGACGCCAGACAAACAACATTCATCCGTTGTTCAGGCCGTCCAGCCGTTAATGAAGCAAGGTGCTGCGTTAGGGTATTCCCATGGATTTAACATTGTTGAAGTTGGGGAAACCGTTCGTTCTGATATCACCGTTGTGATGGTTGCCCCTAAGTGCCCGGGCACGGAAGTTCGTGAAGAATATAAGCGTGGTTTTGGTGTGCCAACGTTGATTGCCGTTCATCCGGAAAACGATCCTAAGGGTGAAGGCATGGCTATTGCTAAAGCATGGGCTGCCGCGACCGGTGGCCATCGTGCTGGCGTTCTGCAATCTTCATTTGTCGCTGAAGTTAAGTCCGATCTGATGGGTGAGCAAACGATTCTGTGCGGAATGCTGCAGGCTGGTTCACTGTTATGCTTCGATAAGCTGGTTGCTGAGGGTACCGCTCCGGCATACGCCGAAAAACTGATTCAGTTCGGTTGGGAAACCATAACCGAAGCGTTGAAGCAGGGTGGTATTACGCTGATGATGGATCGTTTATCTAACCCGGCTAAGCTACGTGCGTTTGCGTTGTCTGAGCAGCTGAAAACGTTGATGAAACCTCTGTTCCAAAAGCATATGGATGACATTATTTCCGGTGCATTCTCTGAAGGCATGATGGCTGACTGGGCAAATAATGATGCTAAGCTATTGGGATGGCGTGAAGAGACCGGCCGTAGCGCATTTGAGAATGCCCCTCAGCAGGATGGTAAAATCAGTGAGCAAGAGTACTTTGATCATGGCGTTTTGATGATTGCGATGGTTAAAGCTGGCGTTGAGCTAGCGTTTGAAACTATGGCGATGTCTGGGATTATGGAAGAATCAGCCTATTATGAATCTCTGCACGAGTTGCCGTTAATTGCTAATACTATCGCCCGTAAGCGTTTGTATGAAATGAACGTGGTTATTTCTGATACGGCTGAGTATGGTAACTATCTGTTCTCTAACGCGGCTGTACCATTACTACGTGAGAAATTTATGGCATCGTTGCAAGCCGGTGATTTAGGCAAACCTGTTGCAGCAACGGAGGTTGATAATGCCCAACTGCGTGATGTTAACGAAGCTATTCGTCATCATCCAATTGAAATTGTTGGTAAGAAATTACGCGGCTATATGACCGATATGAAGCGTATTTCTGTTGCCGGTTAATGTTAGCTGACTAAGATAAAAACCAGGGGGTTATTCTCTGGTTTTTTTGGGGAATAATTCGTCTCATAAGTGGTTAACTGCCGATGAGCTGGCAATCTTTTCGATTATTTTACACGTTATCTCTTATCGTTAATCGCTTAACTTCTGCTATAATTCGGCCGGTCTATTTATGTTTATGTTTATTTTTCAAGGAAAGAAATATGGAATGGTTTAAAAAGTGTTTGTTAGAGAAATACGCTGATTTTTCTGGTCGTGCACGTCGTCAAGAATACTGGATGTTTACTCTTTTCAATATTATTGCGGTTGTTGCTTTAAGCGTAATCGGCAGCATTCTGGATGCAGTTTTTGGTTCAGATGGCGTATTTGCTATGATTATTGTTGGTATTTATTATCTAGGTATTATTGTTCCTAGCTTAGCTGTAAGCGTACGTCGTTTACACGATACTGACCGTTCTGGCTGGTGGTTATTACTGGCATTAGTTCCTTTCGGTGGATTAGTTATATTCGTATTCACCGTGCTGGAAGGAACCAACGGTCCCAACAGGTTTGGTCCGTCACCAAAATAAAGTACAGATTTACAAATTCAGTAATAAACCCGTATAAATTGCGGGTTTTTTTATTTCCGCTATTCTCATTCTCCCGAGCGTCATTGTGTATGGCCTAATCAGATTTTTGCTATAATCCTTTCCCCCTCGTCTTCTGAGTAAGTAGCTTTGTTATGCGCATGAATCCCCGCCAACAGCAAGCTGTTGAATTTGTTACCGGACCTTGTTTAGTTCTGGCCGGTGCTGGTTCGGGTAAAACACGGGTAATCATTAATAAGATTGCCTATTTGATTCGTGAATGTGGCTATCAGGCTCGTCATATTGCTGCGGTAACCTTTACCAATAAAGCAGCACGGGAAATGAAAGAACGTTTAGCCCAAACGTTAGGACGTAAAGAAGCCCGGGGGATTATTATTTCCACGTTCCATACGTTAGGTCTTGAGATTATTAAGCGTGAATTTGCTGCGCTTAATATGAAATCAAACTTTTCTCTGTTTGACGATCAGGATCAGATGGCTTTATTGAAAGAGCTGACGGAGCAGTGGTTAGAGAATGATAAGACGCTTTTATCTCAGTTGGTTTCTACCATCTCTAATTGGAAAAACGACCTGATTGATGCGCCGCATGCCGCGGCACTTGCTAAGTCAGAGAAGGATAAGCTGTTTGCTCACTGCTATGACCTTTACGAGAAGCAGCTTAAATCCTGTAGCATCTTGGATTTTGATGATTTAATTCTACTCCCAACCCTATTGCTACAGCGAAATGAAGAAGTCAGAGAGCGTTGGCAAAACCGTTTACGTTATCTACTGATTGATGAATATCAGGATACTAATACCAGCCAGTACGAACTCGTTAAGCTCTTAGTCGGCAACCGGGCTCGGTTTACCGTCGTTGGTGATGACGATCAGTCCATCTATTCCTGGCGAGGTGCAAGGCCTCAGAATCTGGTGTTGCTGAATGAAGATTTTCCTGCGCTTCAGGTGATAAAGCTTGAGCAAAATTATCGTTCGTCAGAGCGTATCTTAAAAGCCGCCAATATTCTGATTGCTAATAATCCGCATATTTTTGAGAAACGACTGTTTTCTGAACTTGGCTACGGTGAAGTTTTGAAAGTGGTGACGGCAAATAATGAAGATAATGAAGCTGAGCGCGTAGTGGGTGAGTTAATTGCCCATCATTTTATTAATAAAACCGAATATAAAGATTACGCTATTTTATACCGGGGTAATCATCAGTCACGGCTGTTTGAAAAAGTATTAGTTCAAAACCGCATTCCTTATCGAATTTCTGGCGGAACCTCTTTCTTTTCAAGGCCTGAAATCAAAGATTTAATGGCCTATCTTCGGGTGTTAACCAATGGTGACGACGACAGTGCATTTTTGCGTATCGTTAATACGCCGAGGAGAGAGATCGGTCCGGCAACGCTGGAGAAGTTAGGCCATTGGGCCAATCAGCGAGGAATCAGTTTGTTTCGGGCCAGCTTTGACGTTGGATTAGAACAATCGCTTTCCGGGCGCGGGTTAGAGTCATTACAACGATTTACTCGTTGGTTATCTTCTATTGTCGATACCGTAGAACGCGAACCGGTAGCAGCCGTGCGCGATCTTATTCATGGTATTGATTACGAAAGCTGGCTCTATGAAACGTCTCCAAGTGCGAAAGCTGCGGAGATGCGGATGAAAAACGTTAATCAGCTATTTAACTGGATGACTGAAATGTTAGAAGGCTCAGATTTGGATGAGCCAATGACGCTGACTCAGGTTGTTACCCGTTTTACTCTGCGTGACATGATGGAGCGTGGAGAAAATGATGAAGAATTGGATCAGGTACAGTTAATGACGCTTCATGCCTCTAAAGGCCTTGAGTTTCCTTATGTCTATTTGGTGGGAATGGAAGAAGGCTTGCTTCCCCATCAGAGCAGCATTGATGAGGATAACGTTGATGAAGAGCGACGTTTGGCTTACGTAGGAATAACCCGGGCGAAGAAAGAGCTAACGTTTACCCTATGTCGTGAAAGGCGTCAGTACGGTGAGTTAGTCAGGCCTGAGCCCAGCCGCTTTTTGCTAGAGCTTCCACAGGATGATTTAGCTTGGGAAACGGTTCGTAAGCCCGTTAGTGCGGAAGAGCGCATGGAAAAGGGGCAGGGGCACTTGGCCAATATTCGAGAACAGCTGGCCAAAGCCAGAGAGTTAGGAAAGTAGCTTTAGTATAAAAAAACAGGCGCCTTGCGGGTAATGCCGATCAGTTAAGGATCGGTTGACCGATCCAGTGGTTGTGTAAGAATCCGGAAATGCTCACCCGTTTCCGGATTTTTTTATGCACATTGGACAGGCCCTTGATCTCGTTTCTCGTTACG
>NZ_WOYF01000029.1 GCF_009800925.1 Budvicia diplopodorum
GGATTTTCTTAACGGCAAAATCCTGTTCTGCTCTCGCAAACATCGCTATTCCATTAGGGGGGCTTATCATAATTTCGCGTAAAATATACAACAGTCTATTTGTTGTCTATCACTATCTTTCACAATACGGCTAATTTTTCCGAAAAATCAGGTCACTAACGTGAAGTTTTTCATCGAAATTTTCCGGCACTGACCACGCATGGCGACATCAATAAACCGGTATAATCACAGAGTCTAACTGACTTAATGAATGCAATCACAAAGATCTAAAGCGTTATCACCAGCAACAAGCGGCCTCGACGTTAGCGCATTGTGAAAATAATTGTTTTGACTCATCGGGCGTCAGCCTGCGGTTGTAGTGATGGGGCTTTAGTTGGCAAAACGGTGGGCGGAATAATGGCCAATGGTATAAGACGCTTCAGAATAATCGCGCCATCCGGCGATGATACGATCGGAAAAAAAAATGGCGCCCGTCGGGCGCCAAATTGTGTAATAACCGCTTAAAAATCGCTATTCTTTAATGCTCTGAAATTCGGTCTCAGCCTGATTAAAGCGAGACACCATTTTCTCGGTCGGGCCGTTGCCAATCAGGCTAAACACCACAATACCAATGGAGGCAAAAATAAAGCCCGGAATGATTTCATATAGATGGAACCACTCGTATTGCTTCCAGATGAGTACCGTCGCCGCGCCAATAATCATACCGGCAAGCGCGCCGTTGCGGGTCATGCGCGACCACACTACCGACAGCAGGATAACCGGGCCAAATGCGGCACCGAAACCGGCCCATGCGTAGCTGACTAGCCCCAGCACCCGATTTTCCGGGTTAGAAGCCAATATGATAGACACCACGGCAATCAGTAACACCATTAAGCGCCCTACCCAAACCAGCTCTTTCTGGCTGGCGTTTTTGCGTAAGAATGCTTTATAGAAATCTTCGGTCAGAGCGCTTGAACACACCAGCAGCTGGCAGCTCAGCGTACTCATTACCGCCGCCAGAATGGCCGACAGTAAAATACCGGCAATCCATGGGTTAAACAGCAGCATGGCTAATTCAATAAACACCCGTTCACCGTTCTCGCTCACGTTACCGGCCAGCGACGGATTGTTCGAGAAGAAGGCAATACCGAAGAAACCAACCGCTACCGCGCCGCCCAGACAGAAAATCATCCACGTCATGCTGATACGGCGGGCGTTATGAATAACGTGATGTGAATCGGCGGCCATAAAACGCGCCAGAATATGCGGCTGACCGAAATAGCCCAAACCCCAGCCTAACAACGAGAGAATGGCAACGAAGTTCAGACCTTTAAACATATCCAGATTTTCAGGATTTTTAGCCGCAATCACCATCATTGAGCTATCAATGCCGCCAACGGCAATAATCACCATCACCGGCGTTAAAATCAGGGCGAAAATCATTAATGAAGCCTGAACGGTGTCGGTCCAGCTTACCGCTAAGAAACCACCGATAAAGGTATAAGCGATAGTGGCAAATGCGCCAACCCATAGGGCCGTTTCGTAGCTTAAACCAAAGGTACTTTCAAACAGACGCGCACCGGCAACCACGCCCGAGGCGCAATAGATGGTAAAGAACACCAGAATAACCACCGCTGAAAAGATGCGCAAAATGCGGCTCTTGTCTTCAAAACGGGTTGAGAAATAGTCGGGTAAGGTCAGGGCGTTGTGGTTAATTTCGGTATGAACCCGCAGGCGCCCCGCCACAAAACGCCAGTTTAAATAAGCGCCGATAATCAGGCCAATGGCAATCCAGCTTTCAGAAATACCGGAAAGAAAGATCGCGCCCGGTAATCCCATCAGTAGCCAGCCGCTCATATCGGAAGCACCGGCAGACAGCGCGGTAACAAAACTTCCTAAGCGACGCCCGCCTAAAATATAATCACCAAAGTTGTTAGTTGCCCGATAGGCCATCAGCCCAATCACTATCATTACTAGTATATAGACCACGAAGGTCACAAGCATCGGCATACTGTCAGTCATGCAGATCTCCACATTCACGTATTCTCATCATGAAGCTAACCTTTATGTCATCAGTGCCGGTAGCACCGGATGTAAAACCGGTTAACTCGTATATATTTCTGATTACTGAAAGACCCGCCATATTGTCGTTCGCTAGGTATAACCTTTCGTGCTTCAGTATCACTCATCCTAGACAACAAACTAAAAAACGCACAACTTATTTAACAAATCAATTACAATATTTTCACACCAAGTCACATTTTTGATATTCATTTCTCGATCCCGAGAAAATTTGATCCCACGGCGCATTGGGCAAAAGTGCGAAATTATCCATACAGTATCAATAGATTACAAGCTTTTGGTATATATTCCTGAAAAAGACATATATATAGAATTATTCACTAAGATGGATCCAAATCACATAATAGGTGCAACTTTATTCAAACAAGGTTGCAACAAATGCGATTTTACACCTATTCTCAATCCATACCTACGGCAGTGAAAGCACGGCCATTTCAGCGTTTTAGAGGAAACAACATGGGAATGACAACGATGGGCGTGAAGCTGGACGAAGCCACGCGCGACAGAATCAAAAAATCGGCTCAGACGGTAGACCGTACCCCGCACTGGCTGATCAAACAGGCTATTTTTAACTACCTCGATCAGATTGAAGGTGGCAACATTCCCTTTGAAATCTCTGGCAATAGCGCAAATAACCGATCCGACGGCAATGAATCCGTCACTGACGCGATAACAGAGCATGGATATCAACCGTTTTTAGAGTTCGCGGAAAATATTTTGCCGCAGTCTGTCACCCGCGCGGCCATTACTGCCGCTTATCGCATACCAGAAACCGATATTATCCCCCGACTGTTAGATCAGGCCAAGCTAACGCCAGAGCGGGCAGCGGCGGCCCACCAGTTAGCCTATAAGCTGGCCGAAAAGTTACGCAACCAAAATAGCAGCAGCGGCCGGGCCGGTATGGTTCAGGGTTTATTGCAGGAATTCTCGCTATCATCGTCAGAAGGCGTGGCGCTAATGTGCCTGGCCGAAGCCCTGTTGCGCATTCCCGATAAAGCCACCCGTGACGCGCTGATCCGCGATAAAATCAGTAACGGTAACTGGCATTCCCATATCGGGCAAAGCCCTTCTCTGTTCGTTAACGCCGCCACCTGGGGGCTACTGTTGACCGGAAAACTGGTCTCGACCCATAATGAATCTCAGCTTTCATCGTCCCTTAACCGGATTATCGGTAAAAGCGGTGAACCGTTGATCCGTAAAGGGGTTGATATGGCGATGCGCCTGATGGGCGAACAGTTTGTCACCGGAGAAACCATATCGGAAGCCTTAGCCAATGCGCATAAGCAGGAAGAAAAAGGCTTTCGCTACTCTTATGACATGCTAGGCGAAGCCGCCCTGACGGAAAAAGACGCTCAGCGCTATCTGTTCTCTTATCAGCAGGCGATTCACGCCATTGGTAAAGCGGCCAACGGTCGGGGAATTTACGAGGGTCCGGGCATTTCAATCAAACTCTCGGCACTACATCCGCGCTATAGCCGCGCGCAGTATGGGCGGGTGATGGAAGAGCTCTACCCTCGCCTGCTGGAGCTGACCGTGCTGGCCCGTCAGTATGATATCGGCCTGAATATTGACGCTGAAGAGGCCGACCGTTTAGAAATCTCATTAGATCTATTAGAAAAGCTGTGCTTTGAGCCTCAGTTAGCCAACTGGAACGGCATCGGCTTTGTGGTTCAGGCTTACCAAAAGCGCTGCCCGTACGTGATCGACTACCTGATCGACCTCGCACACCGTAGCCAGCATCGCCTGATGATCCGTCTGGTTAAAGGGGCCTACTGGGACAGCGAAATCAAACGCGCGCAAATCGACGGCCTCGAAGGCTATCCGGTTTATACCCGCAAGGTGTATACCGATATCTCTTATCTGGCCTGCGCCCGCAAGCTATTGGCGGTACCGGAGGCGATTTATCCTCAGTTTGCTACCCACAACGCCCATACGCTGTCGGCAATTTATTATCTGGCCGGTCAGAACTATTACCCCGGTCAGTATGAGTTTCAGTGCCTGCACGGCATGGGTGAACCGCTCTATTTTCAAGTGGTGGGTAAACACAGCGAAGGTAAACTCAACCGCCCTTGCCGGATTTATGCGCCGGTTGGCACTCACGAAACCCTGTTAGCCTATCTGGTTCGTCGGCTGTTAGAAAACGGCGCCAATACGTCGTTCGTTAACCGCATCGCCGACGCCACTATTTCTCTTGATGAACTGGTTGCCGATCCGGCTAAGGTGATTGAGGCACAGACGGTGGCTGAAGGCGAGTTGGGCAAGCCTCATTTGCGCATTCCGCTGCCGAGAAAGCTGTATGCCGACGCGCGTTTAAACTCGTATGGCCTCGATTTATCCAACGAGCATCGTTTAGGTTCACTCTCTTGCGCACTGCTGGCCAGCGCAACTCAGGAGTGGCACGCAACGCCGTTAATCGATGCCGAGCTATCCGGCGAAAGCGCGCCGATCGGGGTGGTGAATCCGGCGGATTCACGAGACTGCATCGGCTATGTTACCGAGGCCAGTGAACAAGACGTCGATCGGGCCATTGATGCGGCGGTCAATGCGGCACCGATCTGGTTTGCCACCCCGCCGGAGCGCAGAGCCGAACTGCTAAACCGTACGGCTTCCATGCTGGAAAACCAGCTCCAGCCAATGATTGGGCTATTGGTCAGAGAGGCAGGAAAAACCTTTAATAACGCCATATCTGAAGTGCGGGAAGCCGTCGACTTTCTGCGTTATTACGCCGATCTGGTTAAGCATGACTTTAGCAACGATAGCTATCGCCCGCTTGGGCCCGTGGTCTGTATCAGCCCGTGGAACTTCCCGCTGGCGATTTTTACCGGTCAGATAGCGGCCGCGCTGGCCGCAGGCAATACCGTTCTGGCCAAACCGGCGGAACAAACGACGCTGATTGCCGCTCAAACCATCGCGCTAATGCATCAGGCAGGAATTCCGGTCGGAGCCGTTCAGCTATTGCCGGGTAAAGGCGAGGTGGTGGGTGCAAAACTGGTGGGCGATAGCCGGATCCGTGGGGTGATGTTTACCGGCTCAACGGCAGTGGCACAAACGTTACAACGTAACCTATCCGGGCGACTGGATCCTAACGGTCAACCAATCCCATTAGTTGCAGAAACCGGCGGGCTGAATGCCATGATCGTTGACTCCTCAGCGCTGACTGAACAGGTAGTAACTGACGTGGTCGCCTCGGCCTTTGACAGCGCAGGCCAGCGCTGTTCGGCGCTGCGCATTCTCTGCCTGCAGGAAGATATCGCCGACCGTACGATTGAAATGCTAAAAGGCGCGATGGCGGAATGCAGTATGGGTAACCCGGATCGCCTGTCTACCGACATCGGCCCGGTGATTGACGCCGAAGCCAAAGCCAATATTGAGCAGCATATTCAGACCATGCGGGCCAAGGGACACGCCGTTTATCAGGCGGCGTTTAGCCATGGGGACGATGAACCGCTGTGGGCCAGAGGCACCTTTGTCAAACCCACCCTGATTGAGCTAGACAGTTTCGACCAGTTAACCCAAGAGGTTTTCGGCCCGGTGCTGCACGTGGTCCGCTACCAGCGGGAAAATACCCACGAGCTCATTGAACAAATCAATGCCGCAGGCTACGGCCTGACAATGGGGATCCACACCCGTATTGATGAAACCATTAATCAGATAACCGAACGGGCACAGGCGGGAAACCTGTACGTTAACCGCAATATCGTCGGTGCGGTAGTCGGCGTTCAGCCGTTTGGCGGTGAGGGGCTATCGGGCACCGGTCCGAAAGCCGGTGGCCCGCTGTATCTCTATCGTTTACTCGCTAATCGCCCGGCCAATGCCTTAACGAAGGCATTTCGTCGCTCAGACGACGTTCGCCCAATCGATACCCGCGTTAGAGACGGCCTGTTACCAACTCTGGAACTGTTTAAATCCTGGGCTATCGAGCGTAATAATGACGCGCTTGCCAGCGCCTGCGACAGCTACCGGGATAACTCCCAATCGGGCACCGTTCGTTTACTCAACGGCCCGACCGGTGAACGCAATAGCTACGCCCTGCTGCCGCGCCATCGTATTTTGTGCCTAAATAGCGCTGAAGACGATGCGCTCATTCAGCTGGCCGCGGTTCTGTCCGTGGGTTCTAGCGCACTGTGGATAGAGGATGAATCAACCCGCGCACTGCATAAAAGCCTGCCAGAGTCGGCCCAAAAGCAGGTGCATTTTGTCACCGATTGGCGTTCCCCTGAGTCTACGTTCGACGCGGTTCTCTACCACGGTGACAGCGATCGGTTAAAAGAGGTGTGCGAGCAGGTAGCCCAACGCGACGGGCCGATTGTTTCCGTACAGGGCTTCGCCAACGGAGAAAGTAACATTTTGCTGGAAAGATTAGTGCTGGAGCGGGCGTTAAGCATTAACACCGCGGCGGCAGGCGGCAATGCCAGCTTAATGACCATAGGCTAAGGGAATAAAATGCAGTAAATACATGTAATGGATAATATCGCGATCGGCAAGGATGCTGGTCACATTCAGGAGAGATAAGGTAAGATCACAAGGTGATATACCCGCACCAAGGCGCTCAGCCCGATTAATCACGGGCGCAACGGTATGAAAACAACCCGTTTTCGTCTTATTGTACGTATGAAATATGGCCTACATTAGGTATACTGCCATCTACTCTAAATGAAACTGTCTCCCATTTAACGTTCCCAATCATGCAAATACAGCGATGAAAACAATCACAACCCAAATTCCGGCTCTCGATAAGGTGGTCCGCGTTTGTGACTATCTATCAGGCAAAAATGGTGCAACTTTTAGTCAAATCTATCAGGATGTTGGCATAGCTAAGAGTAGTACTTCGTCACTGCTTAACGGTATGGTCGCCCACGGTCTGCTGCGTCAGGATGCAGATAGATATTATTTGGGGCTGCGTCTGTATGAATTTGGTAATAAAGCGGTTGAGCAGTTCGATATCAAAAAGATCGCCCTGCCGATACTCAGCGCGCTGAGGGATAAAACCAACCTCACCTGCCACCTTGGCGTGTTGCAAGGGGCGTCGCCTATTTATTTGACCAAGCTTGAAAGCCCGCAGTCGATTATTATCCGCAGTTGGGAAGGCAAAAGGCTGTCATTACATAGCTCGGGGTTAGGTAAAGCCTTAATGGCCTGGTTAACCGACAGCGAAGTCGATGAGCTGTTGCCCGATGACCAGTCGCTACGGCGCTTTACCGATACTACCATAACCAGCAAAGAGGCACTGAAGCAGGCTTTGGCCGAAATCAGGACTAAAGGCTGGGCCTATGATGATGAAGAAGACAGTCAGGGCGTGAGGTGTATTGCGGTGCCGGTCAGAAACCCTCAGGGAAAAGTCGTTGCGGCCATTAGTATGTCGGGCGTTGCCTTTCAGATCCCGGATGATAAAAGGGAATATCTGGCGTCGTTGGTGATTGAAGCCGGCAAGCTGCTGTCGTTACAGCTGCGCTAAATTGATATTGAGCTCTGGTAGCGTAGGTTTGGTTTTATCCCGCAGGGCAATATAAAGGAAGGGATAAATAGTAGAACAATAGTAGAACTACCAAACCGGTAGTTCCACTGACCAAAAAGGATAACCGTCCGGTTATCCGTTAAAACGCAATCAAAACATAAAAGCGCGATAAGAACAGAGCAGAAAAACTCTACTTATCCTCTACCGCGGCTAAAATGTAGCGACTCACCATGTCTAACCTAATCCCCAATCGACTAGCAATATTTTCATGGCTTTCGCCTTCTGCCAGCATTTTTTCGATTAAGCGATAAATATCAGACTCCTTTCCCTGATAGATATAACGGGTCTGAAATGATTTTTTGCAAACATTACAAAAGTATCGTTGGCTCTTCGCGCGGGATAAGCCATTTTTTCGAACGTAGTGAGCGTTCTCACAATGATGACAGCAAGGTTTAATATCCATATTCTCCATACCTTGTACATTGATAAAAATTAACAAAACTGAGGCAGATAGTGAAAAGGCCCGCAACGCCGGTTGCAGGCCTTTTACTTACTCAGTATTAGAACTTATATTTAAATCCAACGATTAACGCGGTATCGCTATAACCATCGTCTCCCATTTGCTGAGCCACGTTAGTCCATAGATTAACATGCTTATTCAACTTCCCTTCGCTACCCAGCTTCAGTTCAGCCAGATTGCGTGCGCCTGACTGCTTCACTTCAACGCCGTTCAGTACCGCGCCGACCTGCTGACTGTTGTTCAGCCAGTTGGCTTCGGCATACACGGTAAATAGCTTGTCGCTACCTTTGTCTTTATCGCTCACGCCGTCACGGGAGATTTTCACGCCCAGACGAGTCTGCACGTTGTTCTCACCCGATGAAGTCACGCGGGTGCCGTTAACTTCACGGTGGTCGTCAGCGCTGATACCGCTCCAGGTTACCTGAGCCTGTGGCGTGATAAACACGTCGCCATTTTCGCCCTGATAAACCGGCATACGGTACCCGGCTTCAACCGAGGCACTCATTCCGTCGATGTCGTAGCTCTCGTTAGATAGCTGCTCGCCGTTCACATCCGCGTTCAACCAGCTGTACTGCATCCAGCTGTCCACATACAGACCGTTCAGGCTGGCTGCATCCTGATACCAGGTGGCATACACACCGGCACTGTAACCATCAACGCTACCTTTTGAGCGGTAACCGCTAAGCTCAGAACGGGTTTTACTGCTGGCGTTGCCATAGGCTGCCATCAGGCCAACGCCTAAGCGATCGCTGTCATTAAAGTGGCTATCCCAGACTTCACCGCCGCCCTGAACCACATAGGTATTGGTGGCAGTCCGTGACTGACCGGTCGTGTCATGGAATGTGGTTCTTGAACCCACCTGACGTAACCACATACTGGAGTTCTCTGCCCGACCTTCACGGTCTTCTAAGCGCAGGTTAAACAGTTTACCGGCCGCGGCCATATTGGCCATGTAGCTGCCCGCCTCAGGACGGATGATATTGTCAGCAGGCGTTGGCGTCGGCGTCGGCATCGGCGCATCCGGATCGGTTGGATCAACCGGCGTTGGTGACGGGATCTGAGAACGCAGATACCAGCCGCCGTCGTTCGGTGTTGCAACACCGCCCTTATTCAGGAAGTACTCATAAGCTCCGGCTACCGCACGGTTATTGAGCGTAAAGGTACCGTTAGACACACCGCCAACCCTCACCACTTCAATCCCGTTCACCGTCTGGTCACCGGCACCGTTGACGTTGTTGACAACAACGCCGGTATTACCGGAGGTATCGCCGGTGATAATGAGCTTATCGGTCGCCGAGCTGTCATCGCCTAAGGCGGTGTTAACCACGAGCGTGCCGCCGCCGGTATAGTCACCGTTGACCGTCAGGGTATTGCCGGTCTGACTGCCTGCCAGTTGGATAGTGCCGCCGTTGGTTAGTGCACCGATAGTCTGGTTACCGGCCGCAGCGCCCGCATAGCCGGTTAAGGCATTGAGTGACGCAATAGTGCCCTGATTGTTGACGGAGCCAACAACGTCGCCCAGTCCGCTCAGCGTACCGTTAGCCAGCACGTTAACCTGAGCACTGCCCGATAAGGTACCGGCTGAACCGACAGCGTCACCGATAATCAGTTGACCCGCATCAACGGTAGTGTTGCCGGTATAGGTCAGGTCGTGGTTAACCACTAAGCTGTCTGCGCCTTGCTTAACCAGCGCGCCGGTACCGGTGATAGCGTTTTCCAGTTCCCACCGGCTATTGGCGGTCAGATAGGTTACACCGTTATCCGCAATGGCTGAGCGACCTAAGTGCTTCTGCTCTGACGCCCGTAATGCCGCGCCGGTTTCCACCGTGAACAGGCCGCTGAAGCCCGCGTTATCGCCGGAGACCGTCAGGTCAGTGACGTTTTGAACGGTCACCTGCCCCGCACCGGCCAGCGATTTGGTCAGGTTGGTGGCGTTACCGGACAGCGGATTGATATTGACAGTCAGATGGTCGCTCGCGGTGGCAACCGTGATGGTGCCCTGCGTTCCCAGACCCTGTGCGCCGTCTAAGGTCGCCAGCGATGTATCAGACAGCGTCACGTCACCGGTATAACCGGCGTTAGCGCCGTTCACCACGAGCTCACTGGCCGTTACATTCAGCGCACCCGCGCCGGTCAGGGTGCTGTTGGCGATGGTTCCGCCATCAGTCACACCGGCAGCACGCTGGGTATCACTAATCGTCAACACGCTGCCCGCAGCCAGCGTCACGGAAGCACCGCCAGCGGTATTGAGCGCACCCACGGTCTGGCTGTAGCTGCCGGTGCCGTCAGCGGTGTTAAACGCAGCCCCGTTGTCGACGGTTAAGTTAGCGGTTTTACCCAGCACGTTATCGTTGGCCATCACCAGCGTACCGTTACGCACGGTGGTGTCACCGGTGTAGTTGTTAAGCTGGTTAGACAGGCTAACGGTTTGAGTACCGGCTTCCAGCGCTAAATCACCGCTGCCGATGATTTT
>NZ_WOYF01000002.1 GCF_009800925.1 Budvicia diplopodorum
GGATTTTCTTAACGGCAAAATCCTGTTCTGCTCTCGCAAACATCGCTATTCCATTAGGGGGGCTTATCATAATTTCGCGTAAAATATACAACAGTCTATTTGTTGTCTATCACTATCTTTCACAATAAGGCTAATTATTCCGAAAAATCAGGTCGCTAACGTGAAGTTTTTCATCGATATTTTCCGGCACTGACCACGCATTGCGACACCAATAAACCGGTATAATCACAGAGTCTAACTGACTTAATGAATGCAATCACAAAGATCTAAAGCGTTATCACCAGCAACAAGCGGCCTCGACGTTAGCGCGTTGTGAAAATAATTGTTTTGACTCATCGGGCGTCAGCCTGCGGTTGTAGTGATGGAGTAGTAGTTGGCGGTATGACTGTTCTGCCACAATTGGATCAACCGAACTATATGATACCTACACGGCACCTACACGACACCTACCGATTTATTAGGCGTTCCGCTATGGGTGCTGGCAATACCGCTGACCAGTCTGTACTCCATGCGTGAATACTATTATCCCATTGCCCTAACCCCTGCGTAGCTAATCATTCAATTAAACTGTCATTTTTAGCTTATCGAAACTATCAGTACTAACTCAACCCAGTTAGTTCAAGCTTGCGAAACGTATTCCATTTTTTCATACCGTGCAGAAAATCAAAATGACTACAGACCATTATTTACGCTCACGGGAGGGCTGGCTATTTCCGCCCGCTATAACCATCAATATCAATAAACATGTAGTTAGGTTAGCCAAAATCAGACTCTCATACCTGTAATGGTTACCCATCCATGACATGAAGGTACATTTGAACTCCAATTGGTTAATTAGGTATCAAACGTATACTTAATTGCCACTGTCATGTGATTTTCGTCCATAGATTTCACCATAATTGTCCATATTAAATACTGAACTAATAGCACAACTATTTATTGCCGCATCCAGAATTAAAATCCATTAAATTATTCGGTTGCGATCGTTAATACCAAAACATTGCAATATGCTTTAACTTTACTATTCCTTCAGGCAACTAAAATAGTCACAACTGCTTTACAAAAGAGGTGCAATATTTATTTTATGTTTATTTTTTGATGTTATTAGTTATCAATAAAAAGGCATTATCCAAATAACAAATAATATAAAAAAGCATTATCAGCCAGATTAGCGTACATCCAATGTCAATAGTTCCTATAAATACCGAAAAACAAGAACAAACAACCAACGAATGGTTAATTTAAAGAATTATAATTCATATCATACCATTTGTATGGAATTATCGATCGTGATATAACATAGATCAAATTGAGTGAAAGGAAATGATGAATCGGTGTGAATAAGCCATACCGCTAATATTTTCATTCTGTGCGCACCGACACAATAAAAGAGTAGTTTTGATTTTTATTATAGTATCTAATGCGTGGAATTAATATGTAAGGGTAAACGTAGTGAAAAATTGCCATGTATAACAAAAACACTTTTTTCCGATATAACCCTCAGACCAGCAGTACTGAACACTCAGATGATTAGCATCATTAATTGCATTAATAACAATGAGTTAATCTAAAAAACACATCAAGGATGGTGTACAAAATGAACTATACATTCCTTTTATTATCAGGGACGTTTTTCAAAACAATCATTATTTTGTCTGCTCTAAGATTGAGCTAAATGCAGCTTCACGCATGTATATTAACAACATTTTCAACATAACTCTGCCTAGCGGCGAAACGGTTTATATATTAACAACTTATTAATTTATTACTTATTTGACTTTAACAAAACCAAGCCTAAAAAGTAAAAAATGGAAATCAGGAGCAAGCAATGAGCAAGCAATGGAAAAAAATATTACCCATGGTATTGGGGGGCTCCTTCTTTGGGATTCCACTAGTTGAAGCAGCAGAATTAACCAATCAGACCTATACGAACACGATGACTACGATTACCAACGGTAATTATACGGTTAGCAATGGGGACGTCACTATAGATGCCTCCGGATTTGTCAGAGGTTATTATGGTAACGATAGGTCGCTAATCAATACGTATAATGGCGCGGTTAACGTCAATATCAGTGAGGGAAAAACGTTAACGCTCAGAGGCTCTAATGGAAAATATAACGCTTCAGAACACGCGTCTACGCTGTATGCGGTTAAACAAGGCTCGCTAAGCGGAACGATGTCTTTTACCGGCGGTAATATTGTTGTAAGCAATGAAATAACAAATTACGACGACAATTTTTATGCGATGTTTGCAGGTCCGGGTGGCAAGTTCGATTTCAAAAGCGATGGCGATAATAAAGTCAATCTAACCGTATATATGCCACCGTTAGGACCTACCCGAAGTGGCCATCGGTATGGCATTGGTCTGCAGAATGCACAGCTTGTCTTTGACGGTGGAAATTTTATCGTCAACGTTCCGGGAGATCCCGGGGGGGAGGCTATCATGGCTCGGCGTGGGTTGGTGCTGAGCGGTGGAAGCACTGCAGATATTAAAGCCGATCGGATTTTGATTGAAGCTAATGAGACTGCATTAGAATTTAGCGATTTCTACGAATTCCCGGGCATATATGATGCAGTAAATACGGCAAAATTTGAGGCAGACTCCATTGTTCTTAAAGGCAATCAAGGTATTTTTGCAGCAGGTGGAGGAACCTATCGAAATCGAAATACCATTGAGTTTACCGGTGAAACGCTCATCGAAGCTATCGGTCTGAGCAGTGGCGCAGATGAGTACGGAGAGAACTTCTTTGGATACAGCATCGGTGGCAGGGCAATTGAAGTAGAACAAACAGATATCACTTTTAATAATAGGGCAACTATTATTGGAGAAAATCTAACGCCTCAAGGGACTCGCCCAGGATATATGCAAGACCCCGGAGATCCATTCGAAGAGTGGATCGACCCCTACTGGCTTAAAACTATTTCTTTGGTGAATGGGTCAACCTTAGTGGCTAACGATGAATTTTCGTTAACCAGCAACGGCGGCTATTATAATACCGGCTTATACGTTTGGAAAAGCTCGGCGCAGTTTAACGGAAAAACAGATATTACCGTAAAAAATGGCGTAGATACTGCAAGAGCAATGTATATCTATGATGATTTTGATGGAACGACTAAGGCCACATTTGAGGATGACCTGAAAATTTCATTAGCCGGTACCAATGCTGACTATATCTCCGGAATTGAAGTGGCATACGGTGGTAAAGCAGAAGTGAAAAAGGGTCTGATTTTAAACGATAATAGCAATATTACCTGGGCGCTATATTCCAGAGGTGCTGATAGCCAAATTGATATCAATACTTCAGGCACAGGAACGGTGCAGGTAGTGGGAGAAGTTGGCGCTAGCAATAGTGGCGTACTAAATATGACTCTCAATAATGCAAATTCATATCTGACCGCCGCCAGTTATACATTATCCGCAGACTCCCCCAACAGAGGCACCGTTAATCTGGATATTTCCAATCGAGCTATCTGGAATATGACGGGGACTTCTAGCGTCACCAATCTGACGTTGGATCAAGGCACGGTCAATTTTCTGCCACCTAGCAACAGCGGGGCATTTAAGAACCTGATAGTTAGAGGAAACTATAACGGTGGCGGCACTCTGATCATCAATACCGCGTTAGGCGACGATAGTTCGGCAACCGATAAATTAATCGTGGCAGGCGATACATCCGGCACCACCGGGGTTATTGTCAATAACCACAACGGAACGGGTGGATTAACCGCCAATGGCATTGAAGTCATCAGGGTTGCAGGCCGGTCAGACGGAATATTTACGTTAAACAACCGCGTGGTTGCCGGTGCCTATGAATATCAACTAGCCCAAGGCAGCGTGAGTAGCCCGAATAACGGTGGCTGGTATTTACGATCTAGCCTTATGCCGGTTCCACCACCGACACCAACGCCAACGCCTACCCCAGATGAGCCAGTTGACCCAGATACACCAGTTACTCCCGTTACTCCAGTTACCCCAATCACGCCGGTTATTCGTCCTGAAGCCGGCAGCTATATGGCTAATATAGCTGCGGCCAGTAAGCTATTCAATCTACGCTTAGAAGATCGTGAAGGCCGGGCAGAGAACTCCAGCATGTGGCTACGCCAGCAGGGTTCCCGCACTAAATTCAGAGACTCTAGCGGTCAGATTAAAACGGCTACTAATACCTATGTGGTTCAGGGCGGTGGAGAAGTGGCACAAACCCAGTTTAGCGATACGGACCGTTTAGGCGTTGGCCTGATGCTCGGTTACGGTAAGTCGGACAGTGAGAGCGGTAATCATCACACTGGCTATAATTCTAAAGGCAAGGTTGATGGCTACAGCGGCGGCGTTTATGCCACCTGGTATCAGGATGCTAAAACCCTTAACGGCCTGTACGTTGATAGTTGGGTGCAGTACAGCATGCTGAACGCAGAAGTGAATGGCGAGCAGCTTTCGGGTGAGAGCTACGATATGAACGGCCTGAGTGCTTCAGTTGAAAGTGGCTATAGGATACCGGTATATCAGGGCGAAAGCGGCCACGTGTTTGTAACGCCTCAGGCACAAATCATTTGGAGCAATATTCAAGCCGATGACCATCGTGAGGCCAACGGTACTCAGGTTAAATCTGACAATAATAATAATGTTCAGACTCGCTTAGGTATGAAACTTTCTCGTGACGGCACAAGCGATATAGATAGCGCTAAAGACCGCCTGTTTACAACTTATCTTGAAGCTAACTGGCTGCACAATACCGAGCAGGCTTCAACCACTATGGACGGCGTGACAATCAGCCAGTCGGGATATACCAACGCTGGCGAGCTTAAGCTGGGAGTTGAAGGTCAACTGAATAAAAACGTTAATCTGTGGACTAACATAGCTCAGCAAATGGGTGATAATGGCTACAGTGATACTCTGGCCACGGTTGGGTTGAAGTATAGTTTCTGATTTAGCTGGTTCTTAAAAGAGTAATCCGAGCCTGTAATTTCACGATTTGAATTGCAGGCTCATTTTCTTGTCATCTATCCCTGTTTGGTAATTTATTTTTGGAATGCCCTTGCCCCGATAGACAATCTTGCCTTAGCTTTTCCACAGAATCGCGTTGAAGCATGCAGCAAACTTCTGATTACCCTTTCTTCTTACATCCATCAGCGATAATTTTGCCATTATGACTTTTGCGATCGTCAATACGTGAGTCAAATAAAGCTCAAGATGCATTGGTGTGTTAATACTGATAATTAAATATATTTTTCATAAAAAGGGTAAAAACTATATTTTGGCCTGCACTTGCACAACCAGTTGATTTTGCTAATGTTGTTATGCTATTGGTATAACGCTATAATTCTGTTTTACGCTCTCCCATAGTCCCTTCGACCCAACAGCGCAGAGTATTTCAATGAGCCGATACCATGTTTCTAACAGTGAAGGCCAGTATGAGGAAGACTCTGGCGAACAAGTTTTAGCTAACAAGCTGGGTATTTCTAGTTCCGATGAAATTGATGACGCTGAACTAGTACTTTTAGAACAGCTTTACCACCTTATCTTTGAAAAACAGTTCCCCCTTGAACAAATCACGGTATCGATGATTCAAAACTGGCACCGTCGCTGGTTAGGTAACCTATATAAGTGGGCTGGACAAGAAAGAACCGTTAACATCAGCAAAGGCGGCTTTATGTTTGCGCCTTCAGCACAGCTCCCAAAACTACTGAATGAATTTGAAGCTAAGTACCTTGCCCGTTACACACCGGGTGGCGGAATGGATGAAGAACAGCTCATTGAGGCTATCGCTATAATCCACGTTGAGATAATACTCATTCATCCATTTAGAGAAGGAAATGGGCGTTTGTCACGACTTTTAGCCGATGTGATGGCTGTTCAGGGAGGGTTTA
Organism: Budvicia diplopodorum; assembly: GCF_009800925.1. Taxonomy (GTDB): domain Bacteria; phylum Pseudomonadota; class Gammaproteobacteria; order Enterobacterales; family Enterobacteriaceae; genus Budvicia; species Budvicia diplopodorum. The sequence goes on from NZ_WOYF01000002.1 coordinate 5,869, forward strand.
AACCGTTGGATTATCAAAGCTGGGAGCAGAACAAAGCTCAGTACATTTCAGCTATCCATGCAGGTATGCTAATGGACTACGAACCTATGAAATATTGGGTCAGAAAAGCATTAAGAAATGACTAAACAGCCAGACGAAGGTGGGAAAACTTCTTGCGTTTAGCTTCAAGTGAAGCTTCAATTTGGCTGGAAGACTGACCTGTTTCAACTGCCGTTGACGTAGATACAGAACGAACAATATCTTCACGAGACGGCTTAGCGTAAGACATCGGTATTTTCTTGTTGTTATTCATTGAGGCCCCCAAATTTCAAATAAGTATTGAATATATATTATAAGCTATTATCGTTGATATTATAGAAGTGTTTTTATTCTGGAATACCCTTGTACCCGAAGACAATCCTACCCTGATTTTTCCACAGAATCGCGTTGAAGTGTACAGCAAACTTCTGATTACCCTTTCTTCTTACATCCATCAGCGATAATTTTGCCATTATGACTTTTGCGATCGTCAATACGTGAGTCAAATAAAGCTCAATGGAGTCTTTCACCGTCAAAACAGGTTGCTGTCTATTTCACATTGATCTCATCCCCGCTGTTTTTCAGCTTTTAGCTCAGTGGCAGGACAATGCCCTTCACGCTTCATTTTTTTCAGTTCATGTCGCTTAGTCCTTGCTATTGCAAGTGAAGTTGGCAGAAAGTTTCCAATTTTTACCTGTGTAAGTTTATTGGCGAGTGGGCTAGTATACGGGCAGGGAATAACGGACAAGCACAGCGCGAAACGCGCCAACTTATAAGACTCACCGGACGACGAGCGAAGAGACAGAAAATCCCCCCAGATGCTCCAAAACAAAAGATAAAAAGGTAAGGAAATGATAGTAAAGGATAAAACAGCCCTAGATTCGCACACGCCGATGATGCAGCAATACCTAAAACTGAAATCTCAACACCCTCAAATTCTGCTGTTTTATCGTATGGGCGACTTTTACGAACTATTTTATGACGATGCCAAACGGGCTTCTCAACTGCTGGATATTTCGTTAACCAAGCGTGGCGCTTCCGCTGGTGAACCTATTCCGATGGCCGGCGTGCCGCACCATGCTATTGAAAACTACTTGGCTAAATTAGTTCAGCTCGGCGAATCCGTTGCCATTTGTGAACAGATTGGCGATCCGGCCACCAGCAAAGGGCCGGTAGAACGCAAAGTGGTGCGAATTGTTACCCCGGGCACCGTCAGCGATGAAGCGTTATTACAAGAGCGTCAGGACAACCTACTGGCGGCTATCTGGCAGGATGATAAACAGTTTGGCTACGCAACGTTAGATATCAGCTCAGGACGTTTTTTGGTGGCTGAGCCAGTAGATAAAGAAACCATGGCCGCAGAGCTTCAGCGCACCAATCCTGCCGAGCTGCTTTATCCAGAAGATCTGGCCGCCATGGACCTAATCGAAAATCGTCACGGCCTGCGCCGTCGGCCGCTGTGGGAGTTTGAGCTCGATACGGCCCGCCAGCAGCTAAATATGCAGTTTGGTACCAAAGACCTAAGCGGATTCGGCGTTGAAAAAAACGTTCGTGCTCTGCGTGCGGCGGGCTGTTTATTACAGTATGTAAAAGATACCCAGCGTACGTCTCTGCCCCATATCCGAGGTGTAACCATTGAACGTCAGCAGGACGGTATTATTTTGGATGCCGCCACCCGACGGAACTTGGAACTGACCCTAAGCCTGTCCGGCACGACTGAAAATACGCTGGCGGCTATTCTGGATCATTCGGTTACCGCCATGGGCAGCCGCATGTTAAAGCGCTGGATCCATGCACCAACCCGAAACATAGCCACGCTGCGCCATCGTCAGTCGGCTATCGCTGAACTGCAGGACAACTATGCTGAATTACAGCCATTTCTGCGCAACGTAGGCGATTTAGAGCGTATTCTTGCCCGACTGGCTCTGCGGACCGCTCGCCCGAGGGATCTGGCCCGTATGCGCAATGCTTTTCAGCAGTTGCCTGATATTCACCAGATCCTTACCCCCTTCTCGTCTGAATATATCCAAATATTGAAAAGCCAGATTGGCCAGTTTTCAGAACTTCAGGCACTGTTAGAGCGCGCCGTGGTTGAATCACCGCCGGTGCTAATTCGCGATGGTGGAGTGATAGCGCCAGAATATAATGCCGAGCTGGATGAGTGGCGGGCGCTGGCCGACGGCGCAACGGACTATCTGGATCGTTTAGAAATTCGCGAACGCGAGAAGCTCGGCCTCGATACGCTGAAAGTCGGTTTTAACGGCGTTCATGGCTATTTCATTCAGGTCAGCCGCGGGCAGAGCCATCACGTGCCAATTCACTATGTGCGCCGCCAAACCCTGAAGAACGCTGAGCGCTACATTATTCCTGAATTGAAAGAGTATGAAGACAAGGTTCTGACCTCCAAGGGCAAAGCGCTGGCGCTGGAGAAGAGCCTATACGATGAGCTGTTCGATCTGATATTGCCGCATCTTGAAGCGCTACAGAACAGCGCGTCTGCACTGGCCGAGCTGGACGTACTTTGTAATTTAGCGGAGCGGGCCTATACGCTGAATTACCACTGCCCGACCTTGACCGATAAACCGGGCATTCAGATTACCGGCGGGCGTCATCCGGTGGTTGAACAGGTGCTCAATGAGCCGTTTATTGCCAACCCGCTACAGCTTTCTCCTCAGCGCCGTATGCTGATTGTTACCGGCCCCAATATGGGGGGTAAAAGTACCTATATGCGTCAGGCGGCGCTGATCGTACTGATGGCCCATATCGGCAGCTTTGTTCCTGCCGAAAGCGCCACCATTGGCCCAGTAGACCGCATTTTTACACGCATAGGCGCCGCAGACGATCTGGCCTCTGGCCGTTCTACTTTTATGGTGGAAATGACCGAAACCGCCAATATTTTGCACAATGCCACTGAACACAGTTTGATCCTGATGGATGAAATTGGTCGCGGAACCTCAACCTACGACGGCCTGTCGCTGGCCTGGAGCTGCGCTGAGAATCTGGCTCATAAGATTAAAGCGATGACCCTGTTTGCCACTCACTATTTTGAGCTGACAACCCTGCCGGAACGCATGGAGGGGGTAGAAAACGTGCATCTGGATGCCGTTGAGCACAATGATACCATCGCGTTTATGCACAGCGTTCAGCCGGGAGCCGCCAGTAAAAGCTACGGTCTGGCCGTTGCGGCACTGGCCGGCGTGCCTAAAGATGTCATCAAACGGGCGCGGCAGAAACTCAAAGAGCTAGAATCGCTGTCGGTCAACGCGGCCAACAGTAATATTGATGGTTCACAAATGGCTTTGCTGGCAGTAGAAGAACCATCTCCAGCGATAGAAGCCTTAGAAAATCTAGACCCAGACACGCTAACGCCGAAACAGGCCCTTGAGTGGATCTACAAGCTTAAAGATTTGGTTTAATACTCACTCGATGGCAATCTGCTTGGTTATCGTCAGTCCCTCAACGTCGTCGCCCCGTTGAAAAACGGGGTCCAGTCTTTAAGCCAAGCACTAATTGGTTAGCTAAAACCTAGATCCCGTTTTTCAATGGGATGACGGCAGTATAGAGCCAAATTTCACGATCTGAACGTTGTCCGCAGTATCAAACACAAATCAGCGCTCCTGATGAAAAGCGATAATTTCATCCAGCGTCGGGGTGTTATCCGCATTAGCCTGACTTTCACTATCCCACAGCTTAGCCAGTGAAATAGCCTGACCGCAGTGAATAAACGCCTCTTCAATATCGACCACAATCGTACACTTCACCCGTTTGCCGGTATCCGTAAAAAACTCACACAGCGACGGATCGGTAGAGATAGTTGCTTTGCCGTTGACCCGAAAGACTTCGTTATAGCCCGGAATAAAGAATGTTAAACCGACCTGCGGATTCTCAATTATATTCTGCAATCCGTCTAACCGGTTATTGCCCGCGTAGTCAGGAATTAACAGCGTTTTTTCACCCACGGTTTTCACAAAGCCCGGGCCGCCGCCTTTAGGCGATACGTCTACGCCTTTGGTTCCTACGGTAGCCAACACGCAGAAAGGAGAGAGAGAAATCAGCGTTTGACCATAGGGTGCCAGAAAATCAATCTGCTTGTTAACCACTATCGGATGTGGGGCGCTATAGCGCTCACGCAGTTGCTCTTTGGTTGTGACAATATATTCAGGCTTGGTATGCATACAATCTTATCTCTCTAAGGTAAGCCAGTAGGTGCCGGTTAACTTCACGGGAAGGAAGCGCTGGTTCAGCTCATCCATGGTTTTCTGCGGATCGATATCCTGATAAACGTTGGGTTGAATCCATTTCGCCATTGCCTCTGCGCCAACGATATTAAACGGTGAACCGGAAAAGTAGTTCCAGAATCCGTGCACTCGGCCGCCCTTCACTGCATCAAAGGTATTGAGCCCTTTCTGCTCGACTAATGATTTCAACTGACGCTGGCTGAGTGCCGTATCAACGCTGGTACCCAGCGGTAAGGCTTTATTCGGATCAACGGCCGAATGTCCGGTCGCAATATACACCCGAGGATTTTTTTGAATCAAATATTCAAGGCTCAGCACCCCGCCATTAGCGGTAGGAAACTTATCGGCACCGACATTCACGCCTTTAAACAACGAAATATACTCGCCAATGCCGCCGGTTCCGCTACTCCAGCAGCAATCCCAAACGCCGGGGTATGCGTGCAGTAACACGGTAGGATGCTGTATTTTCGGGTCGTTAAGCCGCGACGTCAGACGATCCATATGAGCCTGATAGAAGCTAATCAGCTCTTCCGCTTTCTTCTCCCGATCTAACAGCTGGCCTAACACCCTCACCGATGGAACCGTATGCTCTAACGGAGACTGATAGAAATCAATAAAGGCGACCGGAATATGACTCTTGTTGAGCAATGCAATCAGGTTTTGAGAACGCTGGGCCTGCCAGCTTTCAAAAATCACTAAATCTGGAGACAGGGAAAGGATCGTCTCGGTTGAAAGCTCGTCTCCGCTACCGCTGCCAATTACCTTAAGATCGGCCAGTTTAGGAAAGGTTTTCAGATAAAGGTTATAGGTAGCCACATCCAGCTTTTTGAGTTCACTTCCCCAGCCAACCAAAACGTTAGTCGGATCCTCATCAACAAACGACATGGCAACAAAGCTGTATCCGGAGGCTAAGACCACCCGCTGAGGTTTGTGTAAAAGAACCACTTTATTTCCCATCACGTCGGTGACGTCTTTTGGCCAGTCACTGGCATAGGTGGCTGAGATACTAAAAATCAGCACCAGAAGCAGCGTTAGCAATCTATTGTTCATTGAATATAAAGCCCGTTGATAAAAATGAAGAGCAACGCCTTAGCGTATTTCCTCTGAATAATGATAATTATTCGCAATATATCATTTGGCGAATAGTAAAAGAATCATCATCCAGAATGAATTATTCAATTTTTCTCATTTTGTTTGACAGCGGGTAATAAATAAAATGACAATACGTATGATAATCAGTCTCATTCCACATAACTTATAAACTACTCAGGATGCTTCATATTATGGACCGCAAAGTCGCCTCGACTTACCCAACCTTAAAACCATTAGCCTATGCCATTTTACTTGCTGCAACAGCCTCTTTTCCAACGATAGCGGAAGAAACCGCAAAATCAGAAGCGGCATCAGAAAGTAGCGACGAAAAAGTCGTTGTTATCGGTGGAAATACGGCATTAAAAATAGATACTCCAGCGGCCGAAACGCCACGAGCATTGTCAGAAGTTACCCTAGAAAATATAAAAGATCGCGGGGTCAAAAAAATTGATGAAGCCATGCGCTATAGCGCTGGCGTTCAGGCTACGCCTTATGGTCCCGATAATATCAACGACTGGCTGAAAATCCGTGGTTTTGGCTGGTCACGCTATCAGAATGGGCTACAAACCTTGAATGAAAGCGGTTTCTACGGCTGGCAGCAGGAAGCCTATGGCGTAGAACGAATCGAAATGCTTAAAGGCCCGGCATCCATGCTGTACGGGCAAAACCCACCGGGTGGATTAGTTAACGTTCTCAGTAAGCGCCCTACTCGCCTAAAGCAGGGCGAAGTGGAGCTTTCTTATGGTTCTGACGACTATCGTCACTTCGCGCTGGATACCTCCGGCCCGGTTACCGATGAAGGCAACGTTCTGTATCGTTTAGTTGGCTTTGCCCGTCAGGCTAACGGTCCGACCGAGGGCGCTCAGAGCGAACGTTACTATATCGCGCCGAGTATCAGTATCGATTTCTCAGACGATACCAGCCTGACTCTGCTAACCAGCTATATGAAAGACAATACTAACCAGACCAGCGGTTTTAAACTGCCTTACGGCACACTGCAAGATACACCGTTTGGTAAAGTCGATTATAAAATGAGCTATGGTGAGCCGGATTATGCTGCCAATAACTCTGAAGAGTTCATGGCTGGATACGAATTCAAGCACAGCTTTAACGATACTTGGACTTTCCACCAAAATATGGCCTATAGCTATATGAACCTGCTGTTACGGGGCGCTTATGGTCTTAGCATGATCGACGATCGTCACGTTAACCGTGGGCTAACCTACCGAGACGGTAGCGCGCAAAGCTGGGCATTAGATAACCGCATGGTTGGTCACTGGACGTTTGACCGCTTCGAAAATACGCTGCTATTGGGCGTTGACTACTTTACCGCTAACTCTCGCGGTAAAGACGCCAACCTATACAGCTTCGGTGCACCGTTAGATATCTTTAACCCGGTCTACGGTAACTACCAGCCGGTATCAGACAGCGATCTGTTTAATCACAGTACTAAACGTCGCCAGAACGGCCTGTATATTCAGAACCAAATTAAGTTTGATGATAAATGGCTATTACTGGTCGGCGGGCGTTACGATAAAGCCACCTCTAGCGATACCCAGCCGGATACTAACGATCGTATCGATATGGACGACCATAAGTACACTAAGAGTGCCGGTTTAATGTATATCTCTGATATCGGGCTTAATCCATACGTCAGCTACTCTGAGTCGTTCCAGCCGTTATCCGGCAGAAATAACAACAATAATCCTTATGAACCTCAAACCGGCGAGCAAACCGAGCTAGGCGTGAAGTACGTACCAAACTGGTTTAACGGCTATATTAACGCCGCAGTTTACGAGCTGTATCAGAAGAACACGCTGACCACCGACCCGGCTAACCCGTCGGTTCGGACTCAAACCGGTGAAGCCCGTTCACGCGGGTTAGAGCTAGAAGCCGTTGGCAATGCAACAGATGACCTGAAGTTTACCGCTAGCTATACGCTGAATCAGGTAATCACCACGCAATCGTTAAATGCTGCAGAAATCGATAAACGCCTGCCGGCTACGCCAAGAAATATGGCATCGCTGTGGGCCGACTATAACCTTCCTGGCTCTCTGCACGGATTCACTATCGGTTCTGGCGTGCGCTATATTGGCAGCACCTACGGTGATTCGACCAACACTCGCGATATGAAAGTACCAGCCTATACCCTATGGGATGCAATGGTTCGTTACGACATCAGCAAAGAGTGGCAAGTGCAGGTGAATGCCAATAACTTAGCCGATAAGAAATACGTCAGCGCCTGTGACTACTGGTGCTACTACGGTGACGGCCGTACCGTTACCGCTAAGCTGAACTATCGCTGGTAACAAAACGCTAGCATAAAACGTTAGCCATGAAAAAAACCGGCGTCAGGAAACTGACACCGGTTTTTTTAGTGTTGATGGTTAAGAAAATTTATTCCTGAAACAGTGCCTCAATATTCAAACCTTGTTTCATCAGGATTTCGCGCAATTGCGCCAGCCCTTCAACCTGAATCTGACGAACGCGTTCACGAGTCAGACCGATCTCGCTGCCGACGTCTTCCAGCGTTGCCGCTTCATAGCCCAACAGACCGAAACGACGAGCCAACACTTCACGCTGTTTTGGATTCAGTTCAAACAACCATTTCACAATACTTTGCTTGATATCGTTATCCTGAGTGGTGTATTCAGGATCGTTGTTATTTTCATCCGGCAGAATGTCTAACAGCGCACTGTCAGATTCGCCGCTTAACGGTGAATCAACCGAGGTCACTCGTTCGTTGAGGCGCAGCATACGGCTAACGTCACCAACGGACTTATCCAGCTTGTTAGCAATATCTTCTGCACGCGGTTCGTGATCTAACTTATGGGAAAGCTCACGGGCGGTGCGCAGATAAACATTAAGCTCTTTAACGATATGAATGGGCAGACGGATGGTGCGAGTCTGATTCATTATCGCGCGTTCAATAGTTTGTCTGATCCACCAAGTGGCGTAGGTTGAGAAGCGGAAACCTCTTTCTGGATCGAACTTTTCAACGGCTCGAATCAGGCCCAGATTTCCTTCTTCAATCAAATCAAGTAGCGCTAAGCCGCGATTGTTATAGCGGCGCGCAATTTTAACAACCAAGCGCAGGTTACTTTCAATCATGCGACTGCGGGCCGGTGCGTCGCCGCGTAGTGCCCGCCGTGCAAAATAGACTTCTTCCTGAGCGGTTAATAGGGGTGAGAAACCGATTTCTCCGAGATACAGCTGTGTCGCATCCAGCACATGTTGAGTCACATCCTGTGAAAGCAGTGTATCTTCAACTGAACTATCATCCTCAGCAACTTCTAACTGAGCTTTTTCATCAAATTCAGTAGGTTCACTATCATCGAAATCAGCATTTTCAGGCCATTCGTTGACTTTCAGCGTATTGGAACTCATAGTTTGTTTTCCTACCCGTAGTTGCGACACTCAGGCAGGAAAACAAAACTCCTGCCCAGTTAACGCTGCGGCAAATGCTGCAGCGGGTTGACGGATTTGCCTTTGTAACGGATTTCAAAATGTAACCTTACAGAGCTGGCACCCGTACTACCCATTGTTGCTATTTTTTGTCCTGCTTTTACATCTTGTTGCTCAGCAACTAGCATCGAATCATTGTGTGCGTAAGCGCTGAGGTAATCATCATTATGTTTAATAATGATTAAGTTACCGTAACCGCGTAATGCATTACCTGCATATACAATACGCCCGTCAGCAGCGGCAAGTACCGATTGGCCACGTGAGCCCGCAATGTCGATACCTTTGTTTCCACCATCTGAAGTCGAGAAGTTATCAATCACTTTTCCTTCAGTTGGCCAACGCCAGCGAACGCCTGATGTACTACTACTTGTCGTTGCAACGGGTACTGTTGATACACCGGTTGTAGCACTAGTAGAAGCCGTCGATGTCCCTGCCGTTGCTGGTAACGTTTTATCAACATTCTGTTTACCAGTTGTAACAGCATACTCGTCTGATTTACTAGAATCAACAGTTGCCGGTTGATTTTGATTACTACCTGAAGGTGAGACTGCAGCCCCATTACCACTGGTTCCGGCCAGCATCCCGCCATTACTAGGAGTGGTTGTATTTGCACCTCCGCCAACGTTTAAAACTTGTCCGGCAGATAATGAATAAGGTTCTGCAATGCTATTTTTTTGTGCTAATTCGCGAAAATCATTACCGGTGATCCAAGCGATATAAAAAAGAGTATCGCCGCGAGAAACGGTATACGTTGCCCCGCCGTTATATGACCCTTTAGGAATATCAGAATAGCTACGGTTATAAACAATACGGCTATCGCCGGTATTTGCTGAACTCGTCTGATTATTATTCGTTTTGGCCGGAGTGGTGGGAACCGTTTGGCCAGCAGGACTTGCGGTACTGGCCGCGCTTTGCCCCTGCGTGTAGACAATATTAGGACGACTAGTATCAATCGCCGTCGTCGTTGACGGAGAACTATCTACCGTACCTGACTTTGACGTCGGAGCGGCAGAATAGCCGCCGCTATCATTGGTGATAGCCGTTATCGGTGCGGGTGCCGTTGTATCACTGCTACAACCTGCTAATAATAAGCTGACTACCGTACCTACTGTAATATACCGATATACCTTCATCGGGCTTCCTTTACGCATGCTTACCCCACCATAGCAGAATCAATAACTGATTAAAGTCCATTAGTAACTGGCCAAACGCCCGGCCAACTGAAAATTATTTATATCCATTAAAAAATTAATTTAACTGACAATTTTACTTATTACGGTTACATCAAATCTGAGCGATATACTGTTTATTCCGTTATATTTAATTCAGATTAAAAAGGCTGAAAAAGTACCTATCTGCGAATTGGACACTATATCTATACTGAACGTCAAACAAGAATAGCCAAATTTACTTATCTCTACGTATCCGTCAGGCAAGATCGCCTTTAATTAACGGAACAAAACGCACGGTTTCTATACTATTTACTATAAAATCATTGCCGTTACGCTGAACCAATTTTAACGACTGAGAGCGGTTTTGTTCCCCAACGGGCAAAACCATTCTACCGCCGTCAGCTAACTGGCAAGCCAACGCTTTGGGAATTTCAGCGGGAGCCGCAGTAACAATAATAGCGTCGAAAGGCCCGCGAACCTTCCACCCTTCCCAGCCATCTCCGTGGCGGGTTGAAACATTATGCAGGTCAAGCTGCTTTAGCCTGCGTTTAGCCTGCCATTGTAAGCTTTTAATTCGTTCAACTGAATAAACGTGGCTAACGATGTGGGCTAACACGGCGGTTTGGTAACCGGAGCCGGTGCCAATTTCTAATACTTTGGATTCCGGCGTTAGCTGAAGTAACTCAGTCATTCTGGCAACGGTATAAGGTTGTGATATGGTTTGCCCCGCGCCTATCGGTAATGCCGTATTATCATATGCCTGATGTGACAAGGCCTCATCAATGAAGTGCTCTCTGGGTACGGCAGCGATCGCCTTTAATACGTTCTGGTCCTGAATGCCATGCGCGACGAGCTGCTTAAGCAACGTCTGCATGCGTTTACTGGACATATTTAAGTCACCTTCACTTGAGATAACCATTGATTAATCACATCTTGTGCTGCATAGGCCGTTAAATCAACCTGAAGCGGCGTAATAGAAACATAACCTTGCTCTACTGCGGCAAAATCGGTGCCCTCACCGAAGTCATCTTTGTCTCCGGGCGGCCCTATCCAGTAGAGGTCATTTCCCCGCGGATCTTGCTGACAGATAACCCGATCGGCCGGATGCCTCCGCCCGCAGCGAGTTACCTTGAAGCCTTTAATCTCTTCAATGGGCAAATCCGGTACGTTAACGTTTAATATTCTACCGGTTCTTAGCGGCTCTTGCTGAAGCCCTCTCAGCAATTGGCTGGTAATGATAGCGGCAGTATCAAAATGACGTTCCCCGTTCAGCGATACCGCTAAAGCCGGTAGCCCCAAATGGCGGCCTTCCATTGCGGCAGCAACGGTACCAGAATAGATAACATCATCGCCTAAGTTAGGCCCGGCATTAATCCCAGAAACCACAATATCAGGCCTTGGCACCATTAATGAATTCACGCCCAAATAGACACAGTCGGTTGGCGTTCCTCGAACAGAAATATCACCGTTGCCTAACCGCTGGATTTTTACCGGCATTTCCAACGTCAAAGCATTGGATGAACCACTGCAATTACGATCGGGAGCAACAATTTGCACCTGAGCAAACTGGCGTATAGATTCAGCCAGAATCTGAATGCCGGGTGCTGAAATGCCATCATCGTTGCTTAACAGTATTCTCATTAATTATGTGCTAGCCCGTTGATAAAAATGTCATATTTTCAAACCGGTTACGCTGTTGATAGAAACGTCTATACCACAGAGTTTTGACGGCATTACGGATCGAAAATAATAGCGATGGCCGATTATAGCAATTAATTGAAGTGCGGCAAAATACCCTACCAATCTTCGTGGTGATGACATTCGGCATAATGGCTTAATGGCTTAATGGCTTAATGGCTTAATGGCTTAATCAATGATAATTTAACGATAAACGTTAATAATATGATGAAAGCGGCAAGTAACGCGTATTTGCAAAATACATTATTAAGGACAAATTAATTAGATGAACGAATAAAAATCAGGTAAACCATCGATTAGAAGTTAGGTAAAATAGTTAAGCGCCATATAACCGATGCACTAAAACCTAAAAAAACTTTCCAACCTAACCGATAAGCCCCATCGTTCCCCCTGTAAATACCGGAGCAAAAAGCCAATGAAGGTCAGTAAACTGAGTTGTTCTGGTTTAACCTTTGTTTTAACTACCGCACTATTTTTCACGCTGTTTCAAAATGCGCTCGCCATCAAAGCGTTTTGGCATGCCATTGCTGCAAACGGTGGTAGTTGGCTATTCGCAGCCACCGTTCCGGTTATCACCTTTTGTGTCCTCAATATCATCTTTAGCCTGTTGTTACTGCCAATAATCCGTAAACCCTTGGTAACTATTTTCTTAATTGCCGGTGCTTACGTGAACTACGTGATGTACAGCTTTGACGTGGTTATCGATCGCAACATGATCCAGAACGCACTAGAGACCAATACGCATGAGGCTTTAGATCTGGTGACGGTGAAAATGGGAGTCTGGCTGCTGGTATTGGGGCTCCTTCCGGCCATTGTGGTGTGGATAGTCAAAATCAAACCGTCAGTGAAACCGCTGAAAGAGATTGCTCAGCGAACGGCCAATATTGCTATTTCAGCCCTGCTCATTTTGCTTATCGCCTTCTTCTTTTATAAGGATTACGCACCGTTAATTCGTAATAATTCTGGACTGGTTAAGATGTTAGTCCCAACCGACTATGTCTCTGGCCTGATCGGTGCAGTATCAAAGAAAATTGAGAGCCATCGCCCGCTGGTAGATATCGGTCAGGATGCAGATAAAGGACCAACAATTAACGCTGAGAAGAAAAAGACGCTGATCGTTTTAGTGGTTGGCGAAACCGCCAGAGCGGCTAACTTTTCGTTGGGCGGATATGAGCGTGAAACGAATCCTAAGCTCAAGCAGAACAACGTTATCTATTTCCCTAACGTTAGCTCGTGCGGTACTGAAACCGCGATCTCCGTTCCCTGTATGTTCTCTGATATGCCGCGCAAGCATTACGATGCAATCAAGGCGTCTCATCAGGAAGGCTTACTGGATATTGTCGCTAAAGCTCGAATCAGCGTACTTTGGCGGGAGAATGACGGTGGCTGTAAAGGCGCTTGCGACCGAGTCCCACATCAGGACATTGTTCAGCTTAATCCCGAGGGTTTGTGTCAGGGAGGTACCTGCCATGATGAGGCCCTGCTACACAATCTCGATAACTATATTAATGGCCTGAATAACGATGGAATCATCGTGTTGCATCAGATCGGCAGCCATGGTCCATCTTACTTTGAGCGTTATCCGCAAGAGTATCGGCAATTTGTCCCAACCTGCGACAGCAACCAGATACAGGATTGTGACCACCAATCGCTGGTCAATACCTATGACAATACTATTTTATATACCGATGCCGTGCTGGATAAAACCTTAACGCTGCTGAAAAGCCACGACGATAAATTTGCTACCGCGATGGTCTATCTGTCTGACCACGGTGAATCTCTGGGAGAAAAAGGCCTGTATCTGCACGGTACACCCTATCTGTTCGCGCCGAAAGAGCAGACCCATATTCCGTTCCTGATGTGGATGTCCGATGATTATAAAAAGAACTATCGCATCAACGGCGAGTGCGTTAGCGACAGGGCGAAGCAGGAGGAATTCTCACAGGATAATCTGTTTCACACCATACTGGGAATGCTGAATATTCAAACCAGCGAATATCAGCCAGCGCTGGATATTCTCGACGGTTGCCGCCAGAGTTAATCCCGATAGTTAGTCAATATGATGGATGAAGACGCCGTTATAAGGTACCCGATTATTAGGTACCTTATGATAGATAAAACAAGCTTGCCTGCGCTTTATTGGCTAAAGGCTATGACCATTTACCAATCCATTCATTCTCTTTTCGTTGAATTATCGGATCGCTAAAGATCAGATGATAAGAACCATCATCATTATTATATTTCAATACGTTAGTATCGCCATTCGCGCTTTTATATTTTTCAAAATCTGCCGTTTGGCATGACAAATTGTATTTAGCCTCAGGGACGTTACGTAAACTAATACGCTCTAGCTCATGATTAAAAAAGGAAAGTTTAAGATCCAGAATTCCACAGCCTGTAGGATACCCAGCAACCTTCACTTCGGTAAAACGGCCGTTACCTCTCTCAACCAGTTGGTCCCTTTCAATTATAAACGGGTAATTTTGCTTAGTAACCTCACGCTGAATATCATCCAATTTGGAGTATCCATTAAAATTTAGCCGGATGCCGGAAGGGTGACTTTGCGTATAAAAATAGTAGAGAGCTGAAAACAAAACCAAGCAGCCACATACGGCGGCTAACGTCGCTCCCTTAGTAACAATGCGCATATAATCCCTTATTGCTTATGATGTAATATCACTCTTCCGCAACGTTACCCATACCACCGGTCAACATCAGTTCCCTGACTACGCTGGTGGCAAAACAACCGGAAGGCAGCCAAAAATTCAGTGATAGCGTTTGGCTATCAGACCAGCTCCATTGCATATGCTGAGGCATCAAAAGCACGGCACGTCTGGCGTTCTCAACCCTTTCGCGCGTCACCAGCGACATCAGGGTTTGATATTCGCTTAATATCTGCTGTTCAAACGCCAAAGTTTGGTCTTTAGTACCCAGCTCGCGATCGCCGGGTAGCGGTGCGGTAACCTGTAGTTCACCGTCATCAAGCCGTTGCTGCAAAGCGTCGAGCTCTTCAGGCTGCGCAACAAACCAACTGCCTCTGCCGGTTAGCTGCATCGCATCGCCAGCCAGTACTTTTTTATGTAGACCCTGCTCAATACGGCTGCTGGCAATATGATTAAACATCGCACTGCGGGCGGCAGATAAATAGAAACTGCGTTTATTACGCTCGTTTACCCGTATTTCGTTTTTAGCCCACCGCTCAGCCTGAGTAATATTATTACCGTTATGGCCGAAGCGCTGTTCACCAAAGTAGTTAGGCACGCCGAAAAGCTTAATGCTCTGCAGGCGAGACTCAACCTGCTCACTATCGCTGATATGGCGAAGCGTCAGGCTAAAACTGTTTCCGCGTAGCGTTCCGATACGAATTTTACGCAGGTGCCGATCGGTGTTTAATATTTCACAGCCTTCAAGCTCAAAGGTGCTGAAGTCCGGCGTCTCTTTACCCGGCATCTGCAAGCAGAACCATTGTTCGGTAACGGCGTGGCGATCTTTGAGGCCAGCATAGCTCACTGAACGGGCCGGAATCTTGGCGAAACGGGCCAGATGGTCGGCGACAAACTGAGTATTACAACCGGTTTTACGCAGATAAACTAAAACGTGCTCACCTTCGCCATCGGGCTCAAAGCCCAAATCTTCCCGCACGCAGAAATCTTCAGGAGAGGCCTTTAATACCCCGCTCGCCGTAGGTTCACCGTGTAGCCAGACTAATGACATCATGCTTATATTCTCGCTTTCTACTCTTTCATACGCCGGTTTTAACCAATAACGCCACGGCTTCACAGGCAATACCTTCTTTACGACCGGTAAAACCAAGCTGCTCGGTGGTGGTGGCCTTCACATTGACGTCATCCATATGGCAGCCTAAATCTTCAGCGATATTGACGCGCATCTGAGGAATATGCGGAGCCATTTTAGGCGACTGGGCAATAATGGTAACGTCAACGTTGCCGACGCTATAACCTTTGGCCAGAATGCGGCGATAGGCTTCGCGCAGCAATTCACGGCTGTCGGCCCCTTTAAATGCGGGATCGGTATCGGGGAATAGTTTACCGATATCGCCCAACGCAGCGGCACCCAGTAAGGCATCGGTTAGCGCATGAAGCGCGACATCGCCGTCGGAATGAGCAATCAGCCCAAACTCATAAGGAATACGTACACCACCAATAATTAACGGACCTTCGCCACCAAATTTATGAACGTCAAAACCATGACCAATACGCATCAACCATTCTCCTATTTTAGTATTGGTGGGTCAGATAAAAGGTCGCCAGCGCCAAATCTTCTGGACGGGTGACTTTTATATTATCGGAACGGCCTGCAACCAGTAACGGATGAAACCCACAGTGTTCCAGCGCAGAGGCTTCATCGGTTAATGCAACGCCTTCATTCAGCGCCCTGCTCATGCAGTCGTTGAGTAATTCAAGAGGGAACATTTGGGGCGTTAACGCATGCCAGAGCTCGTTGCGTTCGACGGTATGGGCTATCGAGCACTCGCCGCTAATGGCTCGCTTCATGGTATCTTTCACCGGCGTCGCCAGAATACCGCCCTGCTGGCTTTTCATCGCATCGTGAATCAGGCGGTCAAGATCGGATAAGTGTAGGCAGGGGCGCGCCGCATCGTGCACTAAAACCCACCGGGCGTTCATTTGGCTTGCCCGTTTTAATCCTGCCATCACAGAGTCATAGCGTGCAGCACCGCCGATGGTGACAGAAACCCGGCTATCTTGTGATATAGAAAGAGAAGCGAAAATAGTATCCTGAGGATGTACGACAACGATCACATGCTGGACGGTACCGTGTGATAACAACGCCTGAATGGCATATTCAATTATCGTTTTGTGACCAATGGTCAAATATTGTTTAGGACAATCAGACTGCATTCTGCTGCCAATACCGGCAGCGGGTAAAATAGCAACAACGTCATAAAGAGGAACCGCAGTCAGGCTCATCTATTTATTACCACCGCTGGCAGCAGCCGTTTTTGACTGTTCAGTAATAATACGGTAGAAGCTTTCACCGGGTTTAACCATTCCCAACTCATTGCGGGCCCGTTCTTCAAGCGCTTCTTTACCGCCGTTCAGATCGCTGATTTCGGCGAACAGGCGCTCGTTGCGTGATTTCAACTTTGCGTTATTATCTTGCTGAACAACTAAATCATCCTGTACCCGTACATAATCATGCACGCCATTTTTGCCCAACCATAGCGAGTACTGTAACCAGCCAAGCAGTGCGATCAATAATAACGTCAGTTTACTCATTCCCGCCCCCTAAAAAACCGGCTAATCATCCCATAACTCGCCAGCAGACTCAAACTTATCAGACTAAGGGAATGTTACAGACTATCTGTCAGTCGATTTTAACCGGTCAACGCGATGTTATCCGGCTAAAATCGCGACATATTTATGAGGAAAGAATTTTACTCAGGAAAACCCGGGTACGTTCATTCGCCGGGGCTGTATACAGTTTTTCAGGCACATCTTCTTCCTGAATAACGCCCTGATCGATAAAGATAACCCGGTCGGCCACGTCACGGGCAAAGCCCATCTCATGAGTCACAACCACCATCGTCATACCTTCATGGGCCAACGCTTTCATTACGGCCAGAACCTCACCCACCAGCTCAGGATCGAGCGCTGAAGTCGGTTCATCAAACAGCATGACTTTGGGTTCCATCGCTAACGCGCGGGCAATGGCTACACGCTGCTGCTGCCCGCCGGAAAGCTGACTTGGATAAGCATCAATCTTATCTAGCAGGCCGACTTTACGCAGCAATAGTTCTGCATTTTTAATCGCTTCCGCTTTAGAGAGCTTTTTCACATCCATCGGAGCCAGAATTAAATTTTCCAACACGGTCATATGAGGAAAAAGGTTAAATCGCTGGAAAACCATACCGACACTTTCGCGCAGTTTATTAAGGTCGGTTTTCGGGTCATGAACGTTAAATCCGTTAACCGTTACTTCACCACCGGACACCTCTTCCAACGAGTTCATGCAGCGCAAGAAGGTGCTTTTCCCCGAGCCCGATGGACCAATAATGCATACCACTTCGTTAGCGGCAATATCGCAAGAGATACCGCGTAAAACGTGAGTGCTGCCAAACTGCTTTTGTAAATTACGAATCTTAATCACTTCGACCTAACCTCGTTTCCATGTGCTTTACCATCAGGGAAAGTAAGAAAGTAATCACCCAATAGACAACCGAAATTGTCAGGTAGGGTTCCCAATAGGTGGCATATGCGCCAGATACCGTCCGGGCTGCGTAGGCCAAATCGGCTAGACCGATCGCAGATGCCAGAGAAGAGTCTTTAACGATAGATATCGCATTGTTGCCCAACGGCGGCAGCATACGGCGAAAAGCCTGAGGCAAAATAATTTTACGCATGGTCTTGCCATAGCTCATGCCTAACGAACGGGCCGCTTCCATTTGCCCGCGGTCGATAGACTGAATTCCCGCCCGAAAAATTTCAGAAATATAGGCGCCGGAGTTCAGCGTAATAGCAACCACACAGGACAAAAAAGCACCGTAATCAGAACGCAGCATTCTGGCAAAATCAACCGACATCAGGCCACTGCTAACCAGCAAGCCGTCACGAGGGTTAATCAATAACGGGATCAAAGCAAAGTGCACCACCATGATCTGTACAAACAGCGGAGTTCCGCGAAAAGCACTCACGTAGATCCGTACCGGCCACTGTATAAACGCCTGTAAACAAAAATCGACTCCCGGATTACGGGGAGCCTGAGCAGAACGACCTAATCCGAGAGCCAGTCCCCATAAGCTACCTAAAATCACGCAAATGACGGTACACTTAATGGTCATCCATGCGCCTTGTGCGAACAAAGGGGCGTATTCCTGGATAATTTCCCAGCGAAATCCTGACATAAAAATAATCCGTGTAACCTATAAAAAGAAAAAAGTTCAGGGCGAAGCAGTCGCCCTGAACCTATAGCAATTAAAACATCTTATTCGGCTGGCAAAACCGGAATATCACCATCAAACCAGGTTTGATAAATCTTCGCGTAAGTACCATCGGCAATAATTTTCTTCAGGCCTGCGTTAATTTTATTACGCAGTTCTACATTATTTTTAGCCACGGCGATGCCAAAATACTGACGTTCAAACTTGTCGTCAAACACAAGGTTAAACTCTTTTTCTGGGTGATTTTTAATATAAAACTTAGCAACGCCTACGTCACCAACGGCGGCATCAATACCGTCTTCATACAGTTCTTGTAGCATCAGTGGCGTATTATCAAAGCGTTTAATGGCCGTACTGTTTTTACCCAAAACCTCAGAAACAACAATATCACCGGTACTTGAGTTAACAACGCCGACTTTTAGCGTTTTTAACTCAGCAAGCGATTTAACCACTTTACCTTTAGGAACCACAATAGCCTGCTGGGCAGGGAAGTAAGGTGCGGAGAAATCAACCATTTGCTTACGCTTATCGGTAATAGTAATGCCTGAAATAATAATGTCCCGATCGCCACTGCCTAGGGTTGCAAAAATACCTTCCCAAGGCGTGTTTACCAGTTTGATATTAAATTTTTCGGCTTTAGCGATCGCAGTGATGATATCAATGTCAAAACCCTGAAGCTCTTTTTTACTATTTTCAAATTCAAAAGGCCGATAAGTACCACCGGAACCCACAACATAAGTAGGTTCTGCTGAATGGGCGACGGGCAGGGTACAAATTACAGCAGCCAGACAAGCACCGAAAATGGAAAGGCGTTTAAACATGATACATATCCTTATCTATTAAAAATGTTGAATAGCCGAATTATGCACGAATAACGCATAAAAATACACATATCCCAAATAATCTGAGAAAAATAATAAGATTTGGGTCTATTTTTGTCATTCCCCCGATTATCACGATTATTTTTAACGTATAATTCACATTACTCTCTACATAATTCTTATTGATTTTAAATAATTAGCCAACATCCCATTTCAAAATAGTATAAATTAGAAAAGCGTGACCTAACCCAATAGGATTTAATGATCAAGGTCAAAAATCGCTAAAAGATAAGAAATGATAATCACTTACTAATAATAACTCTTCAGGAAATCACTTTATGTCTAATGAAAATATAACCCCTGACCAGCAAGGAAAGCTCAAGGTTGGCATAGGGGCCTACTTTGCTCTATTTTTTGCCGTTGTGTTCTTCTCTGGAATATTTGGCCCTACTTCCGCATCTACCCTTTGGATTGACGCTCAAATTAGTGCGTTGAACCTGCAACACCCTGATTTCCCCCGCTGGTTAACGTCATGGGTCAAACCACTACTGTCTTCTATTGACTTCACCACGCTAAATGGCGCTTTTGGTAAAGTGGTCACAGGCGTCAGTCAGGTTGACGACGCGTTAAAAACAACCAATGGCACCTTTCGAGGAACCGGCGGCAGCGGCGCAATGGAAGGCTTTTTGTTTGCTTTTGGTCTGATTCCTTCCGTTATGTTTGCGCTGGCAATGATTAACGTGCTGGAGCACTACGGTGCGTTAGACGCGGCCAGAAAGTTATTAAGCGTTATTTTAAGACCGCTATTGGGTATTCCCGGCGTTACCGGCTTAGCAATTATCGGTAGCTTACAAAGTACCGACGTTGGTGCATCGCTGACCCGTGCGCTGTCTGATGAAGAAAAAATCACTGCCAAAGAAAAAGAAGTATTAACCATGTTCCAGTTTTCCGGTGGCGCAATGATTACCAACTTCTTCTCTTCCGGCGCCGTACTCTTCACGTTAGTGCTGGCCTCAGGCGAACTTGCTGTTCCAACCACCATTGGTGCATGTATTGGCGTTATTTTTATAATGAAAGTGTTTGGCGCTAATCTGATGCGTCTTTATCTGGCATTTTTTTCCGATAAAAACGAACAAGAAAATAACAATGATGAAGTTAGCGAAAAAACCATTAAGGACAACAAATAATGTCAAACCCAACTAAACCTATGATCACTGACATTTTCGTTGCAGGTGCCCGCAAGGGGTGGGTAATTGCAACAACCAGTACACTGCCTAACGTATTAATGGCATTCGTGATTATCAAAGTGCTACAGATAACAGGCTTACTCGAACTACTGGGCAAGATTTGTGAGCCGGTTATGGCAATAGTCGGCCTGCCCGGAGAGGCGGCGGCAGTGTTAATCAGCAGCCTGATGTCTATGGGCGGCGCGATCGGCGTTGCGGTAGGCCTGTTCCAAAGCGGCCATCTTAACGGAGAGCATCTGGCTATTCTGGCTCCGGCCATCTATCTGATGGGCTCTCTGGTGCAGTACGTTGGGCGCGTTTTAGGCGTGGTTGGAACGAAAGCCACCCGTATTCCACTCATGCTGCTTATCGCCGTTATCAATGCATTTGTTGGTATGTTCCTGATGCGAATTATTATTAATCTCTAATCTGGGGCCTAGCGGTCATTGTAAAGTCTGGTTAAAGCCAAAATAAGGAAAGAACCATGAAGTTAGAGCAATATTTAGAGGAATTACGGCCTCTTGTTGACGTTGATTGCGGTACTCAGACTACTGAAGGCGTTGCCGTTATCGCTGAACGTATGGAAAAGAAATATAAAGATTTAGGCTGGCATACCGAAGTTGTCGATTTGGGAAAAGAAGTGGGCCCCGGCGTTTTTGCCACCAATAAACCAAACGCAACCCAGTTTGACGTACTGTTAATTGGCCATATGGATACCGTATTTCCACCGGGAACGGTTGCCGAGCGCCCGATGTCTACCGACAGCACCCGCCTGTATGGTCCGGGTGCGGCGGACATGAAGTCAGGGCTGTTGAATATCCTTTGTGCAATTCGCGCGCTCGATGACAAAGATGCTCAAAGGCTATCAATTGCCGTGGCAATGAACCCTGATGAAGAAACCGGTTCAGTTTATTCGCACCAATGGCTGGGTGAATATGCGAAAAAGAGCCGCTGCGTTCTCGTCGCAGAGGCCGCACGTGCCGATGGTTCTTTAGTGAAGGCACGCAAAGGAATGGTCCGCTACTGCGTTGACTTCCACGGTCGTGCCGCTCATGCCGGTAATGCGCCGGAGAAAGGCCGTTCAGCCATTACTGAATTAGCTAACTGGGTGTTGGCAATTAATAAATTGGGCAATCCTGAATTGGGCACTACGCTCAACGTTGGTGTGATCAAAGGCGGTGACGCGGCTAATATCGTTCCCGATAAAGCTCAGGCGGTCATTGACGTGCGCTTCTGGGACAACGATGAATATCATCGAATTGGTAAAAGCATTCAGGATATGACCAAAACGGCCTATGTCGCAGACGTAACGGCAACGGTCACCGAAATGGCCCATACGCCAGCCATGTCCCCCACGGCTGAAACCGAAAAGCTGATGTCTCTGGTTGAACGCTGTGGTAAAGAAGAAGGCATTGCCATCAACTGGCAGGCCGTTGGCGGCGGTTCAGACGCAAACCATACCGCTGCGCTAGGCGTGCCATCGTTAGACGGTTTTGGCCCAATCGGTGCCGATTTCCACAGCCCGGCGGAATACGTTGAGCTCGATAGCATCCTTCCACGTATCAGGCTGCTGAGTAAGATTATTAGCTCATTGTGATTTTGACTAAATAGTCATTACGGTAAAATAGAAAAGCCGCCTGAACGGGCGGCTTTTTATCAGTCAGTCACAGGCAACATTACGCTTTATCGTAGTAATTCCACGCAGCCTGCATAGCCGCTCCCTGAGTGGATTTAAAGCCGAGTCGGTTCAGTACCGCTTCCAGCGCCGTCAGGGTTTGCATTACGCAGTCTTTACGGGCGTTATAGCCCATGGTACCAATACGCCATATTTTACCCTGCAACGGACCAAACGATGTGCCGATCTCTATTGAGAAATCGTTGAGCATCATCTGACGAACCTGTTCACCGTGAATCCCTTTCGGGATCGCCACGCCAAGAACGTTGTTCATCTTGTTGTCCAGATCGCCAAACGTATCCAGCCCCATTCCCTGAATGCCGGCCAGCAATGCGGCACCGTGCAATTCATGGCGGGCAATACACGTATCCAGACCTTCTTCTAATATCAGGCGGGCGCACTCGCGGGCAGCAAACAGCATGCTGGTAGCTTCCGTATGATGGTTTAAACGCTCAGGGCCCCAGTAATCCATAATCATACCGAGATCAAAATAGTTGGAGTAAATCATCTCGTCATCACCGTCAACGTGCTCAGCGGTACGAATCCCCTCTTCCACACATTTACGACGGCGAACCAGAGCTTCAAATTCTGGGCTCAGAGTAATCGGAGAACTACCGGAAGGTCCACCAAGGCATTTCTGTAGCCCGGCAGAGGCGGCATCTAAGCCCCAGGCATCGGTTTCAAGCGCGTTACCGCCAAATGATGCCGTCGCGTCGGTATAGAATAAAACCCCGTGACGACGGCAAATCTCTCCCAACTGCGCCAACGGCTGTAGCATGGTGGTCGAAGTATCACCCTGAACCGTCAGTAATAGGCGCGGCTTTACCTTCTTAATGGCGTCTTCGATTTGATCGGGAGTAAATACTTCCCCCCAAGGGACTTCAATCGTATGTACTTCGGCGCGGCAGCGGCGTGCAATTTCGCACAATAAATGGCCAAATCGACCAAACACCGGCACTAATACTTTATCGCCGGGGCGAACGGCCGACAGGATAATAGCCTCAATACCGGCCCGGGATGTGCCATCAATCAGCATCGTCCAACGGTTTTCAGTACGAAACAGCGCTCGATAAAGCGCCATGACTTCATTCATATAGCCGGTCATCACCGGATCGTACTGACCAATTAGCTGGCTGGCCATCGCCCGCAACACTCTAGGATCGGCATTAATCGGGCCTGGGCCCATTAAAATACGCGAGGGCGGATTAATTTGATTAAACTTTGCAATATCCAACATTCTCATTCCTTAGCATTAATGATGATGTATTTGACCAGATGTTTTGGTAGATAACGAGATAGCACCTAGCCTAACAAGCTATTTCCACATTTATTATTGGTTATATTTTCAATCAAACATGAATTAAAAGCGTCTTGCAAAGACTTTTTGCCCACGGCCGATACAGACAAAATTATTTTGGTAATTAAGCTAATACTATTAATTTTTTCAAAATAAACGCGCATGGCGTGTGATGATTCCCTTCCACCATCATGGTATCAGTCTCTGCTTTTTAGTAATATACGGCCACACAAGAATCAGAGGCATCTATGGTTACCACATTATTTAAAGACTTTAACTTTGAGGCTGCGCATCGATTGCCGCACGTACCCGTCGGGCATAAATGCGCCAGGCTACACGGGCATTCTTTTATGGTCCGAATTGAAGTTACCGGTGAGGTTAATCCCCACACCGGCTGGGTCATGGATTTCTCTGAAATTAAGGCCGCATTTAAGCCTATTCTAGACGGTTTAGATCACTACTATTTGAACGATATTCAAGGGTTAGAAAACCCAACCAGCGAAGTGCTGGCGCACTGGATTTGGCAACGGCTAAAGCCCCAGTTGCCATTACTCAGCGCTATTCGGGTCAAAGAAACCTGTACCGCAGGATGCGTTTACCGCGGTGAATAATTAAAAAGTTGATGACAAGATGAATCAGTTAGCGGCCGTTTTGGCCGCTTTTCTTTTTTGTCGTATCAGGCAATATTCAGGTATTTGTGCGTCTGCATTGAAAGCCGCCAGTTGCGGGCAATACAGGTTTCAATACACAGTTCGGTCGCCCGTGGGTTTTGGCTAATAGGCTGTAGAGCAATAATTCTTGGCTTGTTGTCCGTTAAGCCAGCCAGTAGCTCATCTAACTGCTCAATATCGCGCTCGCGGGCCACCGGGTGTTTAATTTCATCGGCTCGCGTTAATGCCTGCGCCATCACGTTAAGCCCGCCGCGCATATCTATTTTGGGCGATACGGTTACCCAAGTATTCTCGGAACAGATAACGTCATGGGTTCCGCTGGTTTCTATTTGACAGCCAAAGCCATTTTGCTCGAGTAATAGGGTCAATGGGATCAGATCGTATAAACAAGGTTCTCCGCCGGTAATTACCACATGACGGGCCGTATATTGCCGTTGTTGAAGAACGGCAACCAGTTCCTGCTCTGTTACCCCACTCCAACGGTCATTTTCTTCCGTTTTCATCAGAATATCGCCTATTGGCCGCTGCTGCTGCTCCACTTTTTCCCACGTGTGTTTGGTATCACACCAGCTACATCCTACCGGGCACCCCTGTAAGCGAATAAAAATGGCGGGAACGCCGGTGAAGTAGCCTTCACCCTGTAAGGTTTGGAACAGTTCATTAACGGGATATAGCATTATATTCTCGGATAAATTCTCAAATAGAGTCATCAATATGGTGAAAAAAGCGGTTACTGCGCCAGATGCAACGCCATAGGCGGAATAAAAAAATCCCGCATCAGCATTCACCGGTGCGGGATTGATATTAAGCTAAACTCGGACTAAAAATTAAGCCTGACCTTTAACTTCTTTTAAGCCATTGAACGGTGCGCGATTGCCCAGAGCTTCTTCAATACGAATTAACTGGTTGTATTTAGCAACGCGGTCAGAACGGCTCATAGAACCAGTTTTGATTTGACCAGCCGCAGTACCAACCGCTAGGTCAGCAATGGTAGCATCTTCAGTTTCGCCTGAACGGTGAGAGATGATCGCGGTATAACCGGCATCTTTAGCCATTTTGATTGCGGCTAACGTTTCGGTCAGTGAACCGATTTGGTTAAATTTGATCAGGATTGAGTTAGCGATACCTTTATCGATGCCTTCTTTCAGGATCTTGGTATTGGTTACGAACAGATCGTCACCAACTAACTGAATTTTGTCACCCATGACTTTAGTCTGGTATGCAAAGCCGTCCCAGTCTGATTCGTCTAAACCATCTTCGATAGAAACGATTGGGTATTGCTTAGTCAGTTCTTCTAAGTAATGAGTAAATTCTTGAGAAGTGAAGGTTTTACCTTCGCCTTTCAGCTCATAGTTACCGGTTTCTTTGTTGTAGAACTCAGAAGCAGCACAGTCCATCGCTAAAGTAACGTCTTTACCTAACACGTAGCCTGCTTTTTCTACCGCTTCTTTAATAGCAGCCAGTGCAGCAGCGTTAGATTCTAAGTTTGGCGCATAGCCACCCTCATCACCAACTGCGGTACCCATACCTTTAGATTTCAGAACGTTAGCTAAAGTATGGAAAATTTCAGAACCAATACGTACGGCTTCTTTAAACGTTTTAGCGCCGATTGGCTGAATCATGAATTCTTGAATATCAACGTTGTTATCCGCGTGCTCTCCGCCGTTGATGATGTTCATCATAGGCAGTGGCATAGAGAATTTACCCGGGGTACCGTTTAATTCAGCAATGTGCTCGAATAAAGGCATACCTTTAGCTGCGGCTGCTGCTTTAGCTGCGGCTAAAGACACGGCCAGAATAGCGTTGGCGCCGAATTTAGACTTGTTCTCAGTACCGTCTAAATCGATCATGATCTTATCGATGTTAGCCTGATCTTTAGCATCTTTGCCGGTAACTGCATCAGCAATTGGGCCATTTACTGCAGCAACGGCTTTAGTCACGCCTTTGCCCAAATAGCGAGACTTGTCGCCGTCACGTAGCTCTAACGCTTCACGTGAACCAGTAGAAGCGCCTGATGGAGCCGCTGCCAGACCTACAAAACCGCCTTCTAAATGAACTTCAGCTTCAACAGTGGGATTGCCACGAGAGTCGATAATTTCACGACCGATCACTTTAACGATTTTGGACATTAGGTTTTCCTCAGTACAAGTTGATTAAACTAAAAACTGTAGACTGCAGCGGGATGACGTTTCATGCCCGCCGCTCATTCTGGCATTATGATTTCATTGGCCCTAGGTCATCCCTTTGGCATACTCACATTGAAAGCACAAACCGGACTTACTCAATGCTTACTTAGCCTGACGGATTTGATATTCGCCTGCGGCTTTAACAAAGCCAGCAAACAGCGGATGCCCATCGCGCGGCGTTGACGTAAACTCTGGGTGGAACTGGCAAGCAACAAACCACGGGTGGTTCGGATACTCAATAATTTCCACCAGCTTATTATCAGCTGAACGCCCTGCAATACGTAATCCTGCGGCTTCGATCTGCGGCAGAAGCATATTGTTCACCTCATAGCGGTGGCGGTGACGTTCTAATATTGTCGGCTCACCGTACAGCTTACGTACCAGACTGCCTTCAGTTAAGTGACACTGCTGGCTACCTAAGCGCATCGTTCCACCCAAATCGCTCTCTTCTGTGCGCACTTCAACGTTCCCCTCTTCATCGCGCCATTCAGTGATCAGCGCAATAACAGGGTACTTACAGTTTGGCACAAATTCAGTCGAGTTGGCGTCAGACATGCCGACAACATTGCGAGCGAACTCCATCATCGCAACCTGCATACCTAGACAAATACCCAAATAAGGGATGTTGTTTTCACGAGCATAGCGTGCTGCAGTGACTTTGCCTTCTACACCACGGTAGCCAAAACCACCGGGAACCAGAATCGCATCAAGACCAGCCAAGGTTTCTTCACCTTTAGACTCGACGTCTTGCGAATCGATTAGCTTTATATTAACGCTGAATCGATTCTTCAGTCCACCATGCTTTAATGCTTCAATGACAGATTTATACGCATCAGGTAGTTCTACGTACTTACCAATCATACCGATTGTCACTTCACGGGTAGGATTCGACTCTTCATAAATCACCTGTTCCCACTCGGCTAAGTTCGCCTCAGGGCAGTCTAAATGGAATCGGTTACAGATAAACTCATCCAGACCCTGCGATTTAAGCAGGCCGGGGATTTTATAAATGGAGTCGACGTCTTTCAGCGAAATAACCGCTTTTTCCGGTACGTTACAGAACAGGGCGATTTTTGCACGTTCATTGGCCGGCACGGCACGGTCTGAACGACAAATCAGGATATCCGGCTGAATACCAATTGACAGTAATTCTTTTACCGAATGCTGAGTCGGCTTAGTTTTCACTTCACCGGAAGCGGCCATATAAGGCACTAAGGTCAGGTGCATAAACAGCGTATGCTCGCGACCAACCTGAATGGCTAACTGACGAATGGCTTCTAAGAATGGTAAGGATTCGATGTCGCCAACGGTTCCACCGATTTCTACTAACGCAACGTCGTGACCTTCTGCACCAGCAATGACGCGCTCTTTAATCGCATTAGTAATATGAGGAATAACCTGAACGGTTGCGCCAAGGTAGTCACCGCGGCGCTCTTTGCGTAAAACGTCAGAATAAATACGGCCGGTAGTGAAGTTATTACGACGCGTCATTTTGGTTCTGATAAAGCGTTCGTAGTGGCCTAAATCGAGATCGGTTTCTGCACCATCTTCGGTGACAAACACTTCACCGTGTTGAATCGGGCTCATAGTACCTGGATCGAGATTGATATAAGGATCCAATTTCATCATGGTGACATTTAAGCCACGAGCCTCAAGAATAGCGGCCAGAGACGCTGCTGCAATGCCTTTACCGAGTGAGGATACAACCCCGCCTGTCACAAAAATATAATTAGTTGTCATGCTGAACCTGAAGGTTAGGTTTAAAGACGAAAATGGAGGTACTAGGACGGGAAAATAGTATACCAGAGCCTTTACCCGACAACAAACACTCAAAGACGATAGTCAGAATTTATCTATGGTTGTTGTTGATGTTCCTGAAGTTTTACCTGTTGCCACGCGGCTTCCATTTCATCCAGCGTTGCTTGCTCCAGGGTTTTTCCTGACTGCTGAACAATTTGCTCAACCAAGCGAAACCGGCGATCGAATTTACGGTTAGCCACCTGCAGCGCACTCTCCGCTTTATGGCCCAAATGACGAGTCAGATTAACCGTCGCGAACAGCAAATCACCCAACTCTTCTTCCAGCTTAGACTGGTCGATAACCGCCTGTTGAGCTTCATGCATGACTTCATCGATTTCTTCATGAACTTTATCTAATACCGGGCCCAGCGTATCCCAGTCAAAACCGACGGAAGCACAGCGTTTTTGAATTTTATAAGCTTTCATTAACGCGGGCAGTGCATCGGGAATATCATCCAGCACCGAGAACTGTTCTTTTTCGGCCCTCTCCTTTCCCTTACGTTTTTCCCAACCGGCTATCACTTCCTGACTATTGTAAACGGTTTCGCTATCAAACACGTGCGGGTGGCGGCGTTCTAGCTTATCGCTGATGGCGTTACACACGTCATCAAAATTAAACAGGTTTTGCTCATCAGCCATGCGCGCATAGAAAACCACCTGAAACAGTAAGTCACCCAGCTCATCGCGCAAATCATGAAAATCGTTACGCGCAATGGCGTCCAGAACTTCATAGGTTTCTTCTAGGGTATAAGGGGCAATAGTGGCAAAAGTCTGCTCTTTGTCCCACGGGCAGCCGTGCTCAGGGTCGCGTAATGTATTCATAATGTTCAGCAAACGCTGAACGGAAGTCGTTTGATTCATTTGATTTCTTCTGATTAATCGTCCGTGATGGCCGCCAGAGCGGTAGCCATCAAAAAATAGCACCCCTGCTACTCGGGGTAACAGGGGCATGAAGAGAAACGCTGTGCGCTATTTGCTGCTCAGGCGCTTGGCTTCAATGATATCCGGCAGTTGATTGATGCGGGAAAGCACCCGATCGAGCACCTGTAGGTTATACAGCTCAACTTCCATATCAATGGTTGCCAGCTGCTTTTTGGTGTCACTCCGGCTGGCAACGCTGAGTACGTTTACCTTTTCGTTGGCCAGAATCGTAGTGATATCACGCAGTAACCCGCTGCGATCATTGGCAAATATCCGCACTACCAGCGAATAGCCGCTGGAGTAACAGTCACCCCATACCGCATCCACCAGCCGTTCAGGCGCGTGGCTTTTGAGCTCATTAAGCTGATCGCAATCGGCCCGGTGAATAGAAATACCCCTGCCTTGAGTGATGAATCCGACAATTTCATCTCCCGGAATCGGCTGACAGCAGCGGGCGATGTGGTGCATCAGGTTACCAACGCCTTCTACAATGACCTGACTGTTTGCTTTTGCATTTCGCTGCTGAGCGTTAGCGGTTTTCTGAGTAAGCTGGCGCAGCGCTTCACGGTCAGCCTCTTCGGCCGTTGGCTGATTAAACTTACTTTGTAAGAAGTTAACCAGCTGATTCAGTCGAATATCACCGCCGCCGAGGCTGGCCAACACTTCATCCAGTGAATTGACGTTATAGCGGGGCAGTAATAGCTTCTCTGCTTCTTTAAAGCTGATGTTTAGCTTATCCAGCTCATCGTCCAGAATCTGGCGGCCGGCGATAATATTTTTATCGCGATCCTGTTTTTTAAACCATGCCTGAATTTTTGCTCTGGCACGGCTGCTGTTAACGAAGCCTAGGTTTGGATTCAACCAGTCCCTGCTTGGGTTTGGCTGCTTTTGTGTAATGATTTCAATCTGATCGCCCATCTGTAGCTGATAGGTGAAAGGCACAATGCGGCCGCCAATTTTGGCACCAATACAGCGGTGGCCGACGTCACTGTGGATATGATAGGCGAAATCAAGCGGCGTGGAACCGGTAGGTAAATCAATCACATCGCCTTTCGGGGTAAAGACATATACCCGATCGTCGAATACCTGACTTCTGACTTCATCCAGCATTTCGCCGTTGTCAGACATCTCTTCTTGCCAAGCGATCAGTTTGCGTAGCCAGGCAATGCGTTCCTCGTAGCCAGAACGCCCGACCACGTTGCCCTCTTTGTATTTCCAGTGGGCTGCCACGCCTAGCTCAGCATCTTCATGCATTTGGCGGGTGCGGATCTGGATCTCTAACGCATGGCCTTTAGGACCAAGCACAACCGTGTGAATAGACTGATAGCCGTTGGGCTTGGGGTTGGCCACATAATCATCAAATTCGCTGGGCAAATGGCGGAAATGGGTATGAACAATCCCCAGCGCCGCGTAGCAATCCTGCAGTCGCTCAACCACAATCCGAACCGCCCGCACGTCATACAGCTCTTCAAAAGCCAAAGACTTCTTCTGCATTTTGCGCCAAATACTGTAGATATGCTTTGGCCGACCGTAGATTTCGCCCTTGATACCCTCGACTTTCATTGCGCTACGCAGAGTCTCAACAAAGTTATCGATATACAGTTCACGATCGATACGGCGTTCATGGAGTAAGGTCGCAATTTGCTTATATTCGTCAGGGTGTAAATAACGGAAGCAGAAATCTTCCATTTCCCACTTTAGCTGGCCAATACCCAAGCGGTTTGCCAGCGGCGCATAAATGTTGAAACACTCTTTAGCCGCCAGAACGCGAACTTCTTCCGCGTCGTCTTTCACTTCTCGCAGGTGAGTGATGCGCTCAGCCAGTTTAATCACCACACAGCGGAAATCTTCCACCATGGCAAGTAGCATACGGCGCACGTTATCAACCTGAACCGAGGTGTTGGAGCCATTATGGGTGGCGTTGAGCTGGCGAATAGCTTCCATATCCAGCACGCCGTGGACTAAATTGGTGATGTCACTACCAAAAACCTCTTTGATAGTGGCTTCATCAATCACCTTGGCATCGGCCAAAGGAAACAACAGCGCCGCACGCATACTGTCGTTATCCATACTCAGAGTGGCTAGGATTTCGACGACTTCAAGCCCGCGCCATAAAAGCAAGTGAGCATCAGAGTGCCCTTCAATTTTCTGCTCGCAGTATCGCCAGGTTGCAGCCAGTCGTTCAGATGATTCAGAGCTGTGAATGCCTAAATTACCGATCCATTTATCCAGTTCAAATTCACCGGCGGTGTTTAGATGAGCACTTCTTACTGCAACCATAATACTTCCTCATCACTGACTGCTACGCTTGGATAATTACTTTTTAATAAACAGAGCCATTGATTCTATATGGCCCGTTTGCGGGAACATATCCAGCATTCGTAACTGCGTTAACGCATACCCTTTCGACAGTAACACTTTAGCATCGTTGACTAAGGTTTGCGGATTACAAGAAACATAGACAATACGCTCAGGCTGTAGTTTTATAATTTGTGGCATGGCCTCAGCCGCACCGGCCCGAGCGGGATCGAGCAAAATTTTGTTAAATCCCTGACCGGCCCACGGTTGGCAACTGACATCCTGTTCTAGATTATGATGCAAAAATTTAACGTTAGATAACCCGTTGTCTAGTGCATTTTTCTGCCCGGTAGCGACCAAACTCTCAACGCCTTCAACGCCAATAACCTCGCGCGCGCGTTGAGCGATAGGTAGGGTAAAATTCCCCATGCCACAGAACAAATCTAATACGCGATCGCTTGGCTGAATATCCAGCCATTCCAGTGCCTGTGCGATCATTAACTGGTTTACGTCAGCGTTAATCTGAATAAAATCACGAGGATTAAACCCAAGAACTAGGTCGCCTATGCGGTAATAAGGACCATCGTCGGCTAAAGCTAAAACCTCTAATCGGTCACTTTCACCGGCCAGATAAACCGATAGCTGATAGCGTTGGGCAAATTCTAATAGCGCCTGACGGTCGCTATCGGAGAGCGAAACCAAATGCCGCAACACCAGCATAGGGCCGTTGTCTGCCTGCACCAACTCGGCATGCCCCAACTTTTTAACTATCGATAATGACGCAAGGCAATGACGTAATGGTACCAATAGTTGCTCTAATGGGTTAAACATTATTGGACATTGGGTAATTTCGACCAAATCGTTAGACGCACGCTGACGAAAGCCCATCAGCAACCGTTTCTGCTTGACGTGGTACTGCAACCCAAGCCGCACGCGACGCCGGTAGCCATAGCTGTCACCATAAATAACGCTGCCTTGCTGAGGTAAAAAACCGGTTTCACGTAAAAATAGCTGGCCGAGCGAGCGGGATTTATTTTCCTGCTGAAGCGTTGACGAAGCATGTTGTTGATTACAACCGCCGCAAACGCCAAAATGAGCGCAGGCAGGAATAACCCGTTGAGCGCTTGGCGATAAAATTTTCTTGGTTTTTGCTTTACAATAGTTACGCTTATTTTCATTAATAACGGCTTCAACCTGCTCTGTAGGTAGCGCGCCTGAAATAAAGATCGTTTTACCTTGATGCCGGGCTACGCCCTGACCTAAAGAATCAAGTTCGTGCGGCGTAACTATTATTGTTTGTTGTGTCGCCTTACGAGGCCCAGAAGAGTAGAATTGCACCATAATGTATCTGTAAACGTATCCGTTATTGTTAAGTTACTGAGTCTTTAATTGTCCCATATTGGAACCCTATGACCAAATACAGCCTTCGTGCTCGCATGATGATATTGATTTTAGCCCCTACGCTATTAATCGGGCTTCTCATCAGTACATTCTTTGTAGTGCACCGGTATAACGAGCTGCAAGATCAGCTTGTCGACTCGGGTTCAAGCATCATTGAACCGCTTGCCATCGCCAGCGAATATGGCATGACCTTCAGTAATCGTGAAGGCGTACGGCAGTTGGTTAGCATGCTACACCGTCGCCACTCAAATATCGTGCGTTCAATTGCTGTTTTTGATACTCAGAACCATTTATTGGTCACATCCAATTTTCACCAGAATTATACCCTATTACAGTTGCCTAAAGGGACTCCTATTCCAGATGATTTAACCGTGACTACCCGCGGGGACTCGCTAATTATCAGAACACCGATTGTGTCTGAAAATCAGCTTCCGGATATGGATAATAGCCTAGAGCCTGGGCATAACACGCTGGGTTATATCGCTATCGAGCTTGATCTGCGCACCGTTCGCCTACAGCAGTATAAAGAAATATTCGTTGCCACGCTGTTACTTAGCCTGTGTTTATGCATCGCGATGCTGTTCGCGTACCGCTTAATGCGTGACGTAACCGGGCCAATTCGTAACATGGTTAATACCGTAGACCGCATTCGTCGCGGCCAGTTAGACAGCCGGGTTGAAGGCCATATGCTCGGTGAGCTCGACATGCTCAAGAACGGTATTAACTCCATGGCGATGTCGCTCACCGCCTATCATGAAGAGATGCAACAGAATGTCGATCAGGCCACTTCCGACCTGCGTGAAACGCTAGAGCAGATGGAAATTCAGAACATAGAGCTCGATCTGGCCAAAAAGCGGGCTCAGGAAGCGGCCCGAATTAAATCTGAATTCCTTGCCAATATGTCTCATGAACTGCGAACACCGCTTAATGGCGTTATTGGTTTTACCCGCCAAACGTTAAAAACAACGCTCACGCCAACGCAAACTGATTATTTACAAACCATCGAACGCTCTGCCAATAATTTGTTAAACATCATTAATGACGTGCTGGACTTTTCAAAGCTTGAAGCCGGTAAACTGGTGCTTGAGCATATTCCGTTTTCCCTGCGGGATACGGTAGACGAGACCGCAATACTGCTGGCCCACAGTGCCCATCAAAAATGTCTTGAGATGACGCTAAATATTAATAACGATGTGCCGGACAGCGTGATCGGCGATCCGCTACGCCTGCAACAGGTCATCATGAATCTGCTCGGTAATGCAATCAAGTTTACCGAACAGGGCAATATCGATATCAATATTGAACTCCACAATCGAAATGACAACAGCGTCGATATTGAAGTTCAGGTACAAGATACGGGCATTGGTATTTCTGAACGCCAGCAATCACAGCTGTTTCAGGCGTTTCGTCAGGCTGATGCCAGCATTTCACGCCGCCACGGTGGTACCGGGCTTGGTCTAGTTATCACCCAGCGATTGGTCAACGAGATGGGCGGTGATATCAGCTTCCACAGCCAGCTCAATCAAGGTTCGACCTTCTGGTTCCGCATCAATTTAGAGCTCAACGATCGCGTGGCTAGCAGTCAGGAACTGCACTTACATAATCTGTCAGGCCAACGAATTCTCTACATCGAAGCTAATCCTGCGGCAGCGGCTGCAACGCTGAATATCTTTCAGAATGAACCGGTTGAAGTCATTCATTACGCCAGTTTCGATCAGGTGCCGAATAAACATCAGCACTACGACATTCTGATCCACGGCGTACCGATTGAAACTCAGGATATTGAACTCTATATCAACAGGCAGTTACAAACGGCTCTGTCTCTTTCAGAACATTTAATTCTGGCATTGCCTAACCAGCCACAAATGGATGCAGAAATGCTAAAACAGGCGGGCGCACAGGGGTGCCTGTTTAAACCGTTATCCCGCAATCGGCTATTTAGAGCGCTGCTTAAGCCACAAATTAAGTTCGAGCATCCGGAACAAAACCACGTTAACCATCTGCCGTTGGTTGTTATGGCCGTTGATGATAATCCTGCCAACCTCAAGCTGATTGGCGTGTTGTTGGCCGATATTGTCTCTGAGGTTATTCTGTGTAATAGCGGTGAAGAGGCTATTGCACGCGCCTCAGAGTCCGATCTGGATATCATTTTGATGGATATTCAGATGCCGGAAATTGACGGTATTAGGGCCGCAGAACTGATTCGACAGCTGCCAAATCATGCTAAAACGCCAATCGTTGCGGTAACCGCCCATGCGGCTAGCGGAGAACGAGAGCGGTTGCTCAACGCCGGAATGGACAACTATCTGGCTAAGCCAATCAACGAAAAAATGCTGTTCAGCGTATTAACCAAACAGTGTGGCATTCAGGCCAGCAACATGGCCCTGCCGCAGGAAGATCAGGCTCCCAGCATCAAAAACCTACCGGTTACGTCCAGCTCAATAGATTGGGACCTCGCACTGCGTCAGGCGGCAAATAAAGAGGATCTGGCCAAAGACTTGCTAAAAACCCTGATTGATTTCCTAGACGAAATTGAACAGAGAGTCAGGCCGGTTCTGGAAGGCAATAAAGACGACACCATTGTAGATATCATCCATAAATTGCATGGAAGCTGTAGCTATAGCGGAGTTCCGAGATTAAAACAGCTATGCCATTATATTGAAGGCCAGCTACGGGCAGGAACGGCGGCAGAAAGCCTTGAACCAGAGTGGCTTGAGCTGTTAGATGAATTTGATAATGTGCGCAGTGAAGCGCCGGACTATATCAGCTAATAGCGTGAAGAGAGGTGCTTTCTGATACCACTTCGGGATTCAGAAAGCGCTACTTAAATAACCTTTGGTTTCGTCGACTCAACCATCTCAACCACTCCGGCGACCAGCGCTGAATGGCAGAAAAATAGCTTAACCCCAGGCACGCCTAAGAACTTGCCTAGATCTTCAGCCCACTGATCGTTATCGATATTATGAATGTCAAACACGTGATTATCAGCAAAAATATCCGGATATTGTGTATGGCTACGTCGGGCGATTTCACAGCACAGATTAGTCACCCAATCACCGTCATCCGGTGAATCCCACAGTATGATTTTATTATGCCGTAGCATATCCCATAGCAGAGCCAGATAGGCTGAGCGCAGCGTTTCCGGTGCCAGAGCGGCCAGCTGACGATCGCTGTAAGAGTCTTCAATCAGCGTTGGTATCCATTTGCAAAATACCCGTTCAGCGTAATAACGCACGGCGTCAGAACGAAAATCAGGCCCGCAGGTTTCAGCCACGGTGCCCGTTACAACCTGCAAAAATTTGGTTGTCGGAACACCGATGCGCTTCAAACCCAGTTTGCTATGGGTAGCGACAGTAATAACGCCATTATCCGTACCTTGATTCCGGCCCAATATTTTAGCGAAAAACCGACCCAGCATGACGATTATCCTTTTAGCCTGAAGGGTAAATCTACCGTCGATTCCCCCTTAATAAGCCGCGTACGCTCCCATTATTCAATCAAATGGAAATAGCGTAACGGCGTTCAATTACCCTTTCGTCGGGCATCGAGCATTAATGTCTTCATTTCAGAAACCGCCGCCGACAGGCCCGACATTACCGCACGGCCAACGATGGCATGACCAATATTGAGCTCATAAATTTCAGGCAATGCGGCAATGGCCTGAACGTTATGGTAGGTCAGCCCGTGGCCCGCATTCACATGCAAACCTTTTGCAGTGGCATAGGTTGCTGCGTGGGCAATGCGTTTTAATTCAGCCTGCTGCTCTATTTCATTTTCTGCATCGGCGTAACGACCGGTATGAATTTCGATGTAAGTGGCACCAACCGCAACCGCAGCGTCTATCTGACGAATATCCGCATCGATGAACAGAGAAACGGAAATACCGGCTTCGACTAATCGCCTAACGGACTGCGCCATTTTATCCAGCTGGCCGGCCACGTCTAATCCGCCTTCGGTGGTGACTTCCTGGCGCTTCTCCGGTACCAGACAGCAAAATGCAGGCTTAACCTCACAGGCAATATCAACCATTTCATCGGTGACGGCCATTTCCAGATTCATTCTGGTTTGAATAGTTTGGCTAAGTAGCTTTACGTCCCGATCGGTAATATGGCGGCGATCTTCCCGCAGATGGATAGTAATACCGTCAGCACCGGCCTGCTCGGCAATAAAAGCGGCCTGAACCGGATCCGGATATTGAGTGCCCCGCGCATTACGTAACGTAGCAATATGATCGATATTAACGCCTAATAATAAATCGGACATGTCGACACCTTAAAAATTAAGTTAACTAAAATGTTCCCTGAGCCTGTCGTTTGCCCACACCTCATACCGGTAGCCGATCGTTTTTAAACCTTATTCCACCGGAATATAACCAATAGCAATGGACTAACGGAAACCCAGATTTAAATCTCTGTTTACCCTTTTACCGGATTTAATCCTAAAAGAAAATCAGAGCGGGAAGATTAAAAAGAAATGAGGCGGTAAACCGAAGAAGAAAAATGAATAGATGAATTGAAAAGAGAACGTTACTCGCCTCCTTCAGCCGGCGTATCTGGCGTTCTTTTCACCGTGAAGGTTCTGAAAAGCTCACGGCTCTTCAACGGCTTACCGCCAATATAGGGTTTTAAGGCAATTCGGGTAAAACGCTTAGCCGCCCGTAAAGTCTCGGTATCCGGAAATTCACGGCTGTCTAACGCGATTAAATCCCGGCCGGTAAATGAATAGTGATCGATAACCAGACTGGCGACAAACCCTTTCTCTTCACGATAGCGGTAAGTCATCTCATCGACCACAGGAGCACCGCTGCCTGCACAGTGAAGAAAATCGATACCATAACCAAGGTGTTTCAATAGGGCCAGCTCAAAGCGACGCAAAATATGCTCAGGCGATCCGGTTACGCCAGCAAGGGATTGGATACATTCCAGATAGTCGAAAAACAGCGAAGAATAGGCCGCGTCATACTCTAGCACGCGAGATAGCACTTCATTAACGTAGAGACCGCTATACAAAGTTAGCCCCGATAGCGGTAATGATAACGATACAGGCTCAGCGCCGCGTAGGGTTTTTACCCCACCTTTACCGCCCCAGCGCACTAACAGTGGGGTAAAAGGCTGTAAACAGCCCTTTAGCTGAGAACGGCGACTACGGGCTCCTTTCGCCAGTACTTTAATTCTACCGTGGCTTTCCGTAAACAGATCCAACAGCAAGCTTGTCTCACTGAAAGGACGCCCGTGTAGAACAAAAGCCCGATGCCAGCCGTCCATTCCGGTTACCTTCAAAGATCGTCTGTATAACCCAGGCTGCGTAAGGCACGTTCATCGTCAGCCCAGCCAGACTTCACTTTAACCCAAAGTTCTAAATGAACTTTAGCCTGAAACATCTCTTCCATATCGTGGCGGGCTTCAATACCGATGGTTTTAATTTTCTGGCCTTTTGCCCCGATAACCATCTTCTTCTGGCCGTCACGTTCAACCAAGATCAGACCGTGAATATCATAGCCTCCGCGTTCGTTTTCAACGAAGCGCTCAATTTCGACCGTCACGGAATATGGCAGCTCTTCGCCCAGAAAACGCATCAGCTTTTCACGAATGATTTCAGACGCCATAAAACGCTGAGAGCGATCGGTAATGTAATCTTCCGGGAAATGATGCTCGGCTTCGGGTAATAGCTTACGCACAATGCCGGCAATGGTATCAACGTTCATGCCTTTTTCGGCTGATATCGGTACGATATCAAGAAAGTTCATTTGCTTACTCAGAAACTCAAGGTGAGGAAGCAACGTTTCTTTATCAACCACGTTATCCACTTTGTTGATAGCCAGAATAACCGGTGACTTTAAGTCACGCAGCTTATTCACCACCATTTCGTCATCCGGCGTCCAGTGGGTACCTTCAACGACAAAAATAACCAATTCAACGTCACCAATAGAGCTACTGGCGGCGCGGTTCATTAAGCGGTTGATGGCACGTTTTTCTTCAATATGCAGCCCGGGGGTATCCACATAAATGGCCTGATACGGGCCTTCAGTGTGAATGCCCAGAATCCGGTGGCGGGTGGTCTGAGCCTTACGAGAAGTAATGGAAACCTTCTGCCCCAAAAATTGGTTCAGTAAGGTAGATTTCCCTACGTTAGGGCGACCAACGATAGCAATAAAACCACAGTAGGTCTTCTCGCCATCGACTATTTGATTTTCTGTTGTCATTCCAGTCCTAAATATTTAAGCGCCTGTTCGGCAGCCGCTTGCTCTGCTTTACGGCGGCTAGAGCCGGTGCCAATAATAGCGTCGGTTATACCACTCACCTCACAGTGAATAGTAAACTCTTGATCGTGTGCTTCGCCCCGCACTTGGGTGACCAGATAGGTCGGCAGTGGCAAATGGCGCCCCTGCAAATATTCTTGCAGACGAGTTTTCGGGTCTTTTTGTTTATCCCCGGGACTAATTTCGTCCAAGCGCGATTTATACCAGTTAAGAATCAGTTGTTGTACACCGTGAATATCACTGTCTAAGAATACGGCACCAATCAGCGCTTCAACCGTGTCGGCTAATATTGATTCACGGCGAAAACCACCGCTTTTCAACTCACCCGGGCCAAGGCGAAGACATTCGCCTAAATCGAATTCACGACCCATCTCGGCTAGCGTATTACCTCGCACCAGCGTCGCACGCATACGGCTCATGTCACCTTCATCAACTCGAGGAAAGCGTTGATATAGGGCATCAGCGATCACAAAACTGAGAATTGAATCACCCAAAAATTCTAAGCGTTCATTGTGTTTGCTACTGGCACTACGGTGCGTCAGAGCCTGTTGTAAAAGCGATTGCTGTTGAAACGTGTAACCCAGCTTCCGCTGTAACCTTTCAATAATGATGGGGTTCATGCATTACCAACAAATAGTTCCAATCAAATGTTTATCAAAATAACGGCGTAGCTTAGCGCTAATTAACCTAAACCACTACAGTTCGAATGATGAGATATAAAACAATAATAAATCCGGATTTAAGTCAGCCTCAAATCCGGATCCGCTTGGTACCTTTGGAAACCAGTATAAACTAAATGGCTTAGTGGATCCCGCCAATCCGGCTAAAACGGACTCCGGTTGGCCATTCGCCCTCTTGTTTCTCGAAGCTCATCCAGATACCGGTTGCCTTTCCGACAAAGTTCTCTTCAGGCACAAAACCCCAATAACGGCTATCGGCGCTGTTATCACGGTTATCGCCCATCATAAAGTATTGACCCTGAGGAACAATCCACGTAGCGGCCGATGAACCAGCCTGTTGATAATACTCATCAACGCTGCTGCCAGCGCCGGGAATCACCAGCGTTTGGTGGAGTTTATCGCCCAATTTCTCATTACGCTCACCCATAAAGATGCCGCGCATGCCTTTTGCCCGCTCGGCTTCCGTTTTGGTATCTAAGAAACGCGTGGCCATTTGGCGATTACCGCCTTCAGCCGGTTCAAAACCCATAAACCAGCTGCTTTTTTCCAGCGGGGTATATTCTAGAGTGGCGGCAGGCTGGCAGTCTTTGTTTGTCGGGCAGGCTGGCGTAATGGTAACCATTTTAGTCGAGACATCATAATGAATGGTGTCACCCGGCAGGCCAACAACGCGCTTAATGTAATCAACGTTTTTATCTAACGGATATTTAAATACCGCAATATCACCACGCTGCGGAGTACCGGTTTTCACCAGCGTTGTCATCGTAATCGGGTCTTTTACACCATAGGCGTATTTTTCGACCAAAATAAAGTCACCGATTAGCAACGTTGGCATCATTGAGCCTGACGGGATCTGAAAGGGTTCATAAATAAAAGAACGCAAAATAAATACAACGGCTAATACCGGAAAGATCGACACGCTGGTTTCAATCCAACCCGGCTGTCTGGCGACGTTTGCCAGCGCTTGGCCGTTAGCTTTACCATCAGTTTCAAGTCTGATAGCTTCGATTTTGATCCGCCGGGCCGGAGCCCATTTAAAACGGTCCAAACACCAGATAATTCCTGTCAGAAGCGTGGCCACCGCCAAAATTAAGGCAAACATATTCGCCATGCGAACTCCTTATACTCTATTTACCAACGTGAAGAATGGCTAAGAACGCTTCTTGTGGAACTTCTACGTTCCCCACTTGCTTCATTCGCTTCTTACCATCTTTTTGTTTTTGTAATAGCTTCTTCTTACGGCTCACATCACCGCCATAACATTTGGCCAATACGTTTTTACGCAACTGTTTTACCGTGGCGCGAGCAATAATATGGCTACCAATAGCGGCCTGAATTGCAATATCAAACATCTGGCGAGGGATCAGCTCTTTCATCTTCTCCACCAGCTCACGACCGCGGCCCTGAGAGTTTTCACGGTGGGTAATTAACGCCAGAGCATCAACGCGATCGCCGTTAATCATCACGTCAACGCGCACCATATCCGATGCCTGGAAACGTTTAAATCCGTAGTCCAAAGAAGCATAGCCACGAGAGGTAGACTTCAGGCGATCGAAGAAGTCCAGAACCACTTCGGCCATGGGAATATCATAACTTAGCGCGACCTGATTGCCGTGATAGACCATGTTGGTCTGTACACCACGTTTTTCAATACACAGGGTAATAACGTTACCCAAATATTCCTGAGGCAACAGCATATGACATTCAGCAATTGGTTCACGCAGCTCTTCAATATTGTTCAGCGCCGGTAGTTTAGCCGGGCTGTCGACGTATACGGTCTCGCCGCTGGTAGTAATTATTTCATACACTACGGTCGGTGCCGTGGTAATCAGCTCGAGATCGTATTCACGCTCAAGACGCTCCTGAATGATCTCCATATGCAGCAGGCCTAAGAAGCCGCAGCGAAAACCAAAGCCCAGAGCCGTTGAGGTTTCTGGCTCATAAAACAGTGACGCATCGTTCAGACTCAGCTTACCTAACGCATCGCGGAAGGCTTCGTAGTCATCAGAACTGATAGGAAATAAACCGGCATAAACCTGCGGCTTAACTTTTTTAAACCCGGGTAATGCTTTTTCAGCCGGCTGGCGCGCTAACGTCAGGGTATCGCCAACGGGGGCACCCAAAATGTCTTTTATCGCACAAACAACCCAGCCTACTTCACCGCAGCCTAGCACTTCGGTATCTACGCGCTTTGGCGTAAAAATACCTAAACGGTCAACGCCATATGTTTGGCCGGTGCTCATTACTTTAATCTTGTCGTTTTTACGCAATACGCCGTTTTTAATCCGGACTAATGATACAACGCCCAGATAGTTATCAAACCACGAGTCAATAATCAGCGCCTGAAGCGGAGCATCGGCGGTGCCTTTTGGTGCAGGCACATCGCGAACTAAACGTTCAAGCACATCAGGTACACCAACGCCGGTTTTAGCCGAACAGCGCACGGCATCGGTGGCATCAATACCAACAATATCTTCAATTTCCTGAGCGGCACGTTCAGGATCCGCTGCCGGCAGGTCTATTTTATTTAATACCGGCACAACTTCTAAATTCATTTCAATCGCGGTATAGCAGTTTGCCAGCGTTTGCGCCTCAACGCCCTGCCCTGCATCAACCACTAACAGCGCGCCCTCACAGGCGGCTAATGAGCGGGAAACTTCATAAGAGAAGTCAACGTGCCCCGGCGTATCAATGAAGTTCAATTGATAAATTTGGCCATCTTTGGCTTTATAATCGAGAGTTACGCTCTGGGCTTTAATCGTTATTCCACGCTCGCGCTCTAGATCCATCGAATCCAGAACCTGTGCTTCCATTTCCCGATCGCTCAATCCACCGCACATTTGAATAATGCGATCCGACAGCGTCGATTTACCGTGGTCAATATGGGCGATGATGGAAAAGTTACGTATATTCTTATTTGCTATATTTTTATTATCAGTCATTTACCTAAATCCGGCTGATACATACACGATCTGTGGGTACGCAGCAAAGTTAACTTAATCTTGAACTGGCGGACATTCTACACGTCAGTATGAGTAAAACATAGCGGCATAGACTATCGG
Organism: Budvicia diplopodorum; assembly: GCF_009800925.1. Taxonomy (GTDB): domain Bacteria; phylum Pseudomonadota; class Gammaproteobacteria; order Enterobacterales; family Enterobacteriaceae; genus Budvicia; species Budvicia diplopodorum. The sequence continues at coordinate 48,767 of NZ_WOYF01000002.1, forward strand.
ATACCCAGTTAGCATCTACCGCTATTAGGCCGAAATCTACCGGTTATCCTAATGACGCCACCGTTCGACCCATTCATTGGTTTAAACATCGTTCAGATGAGGTATCAATCCGGCCGTTTTATAGCCGAATAATATTATTCAAATTATTCGACCAAGAGTATCAATACCATCCGCTATTCAACTAGTCTGGGGGGGCTACACTAAGTCTTGTCGAAAGAAAATAATCTTTCAAAGCCCAAAACAACTGGAGTATCCGATCGTGAAAAACTTACACATTGTTGCCACCTCAATAGTTTTAGCGACGCTATCGTTTGGCAGTTTTGCCGCAGAACAGATCACCCGATCACAAGCAGAAAATTTGGATAAGATGGGAACAGTATCCGTCGATTCTGCCCATAGCCTGTCATCGTTAGAACGTAAATTAGCCGCAAAAGCAGACGCTCAGGGTGCCGGTCACTACTACATCGTATCCGCATCAGACAACGATGTTATGCACGGTACCGCAATCATCTACAAATAAGCTAATTACATTCTCAGAGGATTATCTTCCATGCTCAATCACCCCGCTAAGCGGGGTGGTTTCTATTTAGCCCTTCACCTGCCGCAAACGGCCAAATGAAAGACGCGATAAACTAATTTCCAGCATGAGCTACGGAAGGAATAGCGATTTGCAATATGATTGGATGAACGGAAACGTGGGTTGAAAGCCTCTCGGCATAAAAACGGGCGACCCAAAAACCCAACAGGCCACCGACGATCGTACCAAATACGGCGGCAAGATCGCTACCGAGAAAGTAATAGAGCAGAGAAGAGAATAAAAGAATGCCCAGCAACGGCAGCATATAAACCAGCAAAGCGGAGAGCAATACTCCCGACTCGGGAATGCCCAATTCAACCCGCTGACCAACGGATAACGGCTGTTCTACTGAAATATGTAAATCATGAACAACCTGAGGGCCTAGCTTGTTTAAAACTCGGGTTCCACAGGTAGACGATGACTGACAGCTACTACAACCGGCACGCTGTTCACAACGCAATGTTGCTACGCCATTTTGCCAGTCAACTACCGTCGCCCATTCACGTAGCATTAATCAACCTTCACTGTGCGCATCATTCGTTAATAACAACGCTATCGGCAATACGCTTGGCCGTTGCCGGTGGCAGTTCGCCAATCACGGTGATTTCATTTTTACCACGAAACTCAGAGTGGATCGTTCTACGCCCCTGGCGTATCAAATTCTCTCCGGATTTATAACCCGCTGGCGTAACGTTTAAAGAGAAGCTAAATAGCCCATCAGAAAACAGGCGAGTTTCAACCACAGCTCCGATAGTCGGTAAAGTATGCCGATCGCTGGATGACTCAGTGAACCCTTGAGGTAACCACGTAACCGACCAGTTCAGGTTTAGCTTTTCACCTGATGGAATAGAAAGTAAAGGAGGCATAATGGGCATGATAAAACGGGACATCTTCGCGGTAACTTCATCGCCAGAAGTAAACGCCACTACGCGAAACTGTTCCAGCGTATCGCCATCGCGATCGAGTAAATCAACCCGTAGCGGTAGCTTTGTTTCTGAATCAAGCCAGACAACGTAGCTATAGCGTAACCCGTCGCGGGGAACGATGCGGACAACTTCACAGATGCGATCGGCAATACGTGAACGCCCTACTGAAACAAAATCGTAATATTGTTCCAAACGGGCTACGTTGGCAAAAACAAGAGAAGGTAAAGAATCAACGATATGGTCGCCGCGAATACTAAAAGGCTCGATGCCTGGCTCAAAGTAACTGACTTCAACACCGCGCATAACGGCCTCTCGCTGAGGACCATCCATATTCGTGAGCTGAACCAGCGGTTTACCGTTTTGTAATGAATGACGATAGCGCAATGACTCAATGCCAAGCTTACTTACGTTAACATAAGAAAACTCATAGCTCAGCGTCTGGCTTGCGCTGGTCATTTGCTGCAATAAAGCCCCAGACGCACTTTGCGCTGAGGCTATCGCTGGAGATAAAACCGTCCCCAGCAGGGTACAAAAAATAAGAACAAGTTGCTTCATCGACTACTGAGTTAACCTTGATTGCTTAGAATTTCCGGTTTGAGCGCTAACGCTCTGCGAAGACGTTTTTAACTGCTCCGCATGTAAACGACGCTGCAATTCATAGTCCTGCAGCATAGCGTTAATACGTTTACGCTGCTCTTGAGCCTGTTGATTGGTGTTTTGAGCGCCATCGTTAGCAACATCAAAACTGACTGGAGAAGCCTGTCCGCCTAGCGGAATGGTATTAAATACGGGCGCTTCAGGTAAGGAGTCTGAATCCGTTTGGTTGTATTGTTGAACGCCAACAATAACGGCTAGAGAAACACAGGCCGCAACGGCAATTTGCCCAACCTGAGTAAACCACGGACGAACCTTATTCCAAAACGGCATTTTTTGCCAAGTATCAGGATGAGGTTGAGAAACGATCGGCCGAGTAACGTTGAGCGCAGGTTCAAACTCTAATGCGGCTGCAACCTTACCGGCGATATCCATATGAATCACGTCACCGATATCTCCTCGCAGAGTATCGCGAACCAGGTGATAGCGATGCCAACTTTGCTGAATTGCTCTATCTTGGGACAAAGCGTTGATAACGTCGTTATCTACCGTTTCTCCGTCCATCAAAGCCGAAAGCTTTTCTTTTTGCATGCCCAGTACCTTTTCTCTTGCAACATCCTAAACGTCAGATAGCAACTATCGTTGTATCAATGGTTGCACTTTATTATCAATTGCTTCACGCGCCCGGAAGATTCTGGATCTCACGGTACCGACGGGGCAATCCATGATTACAGCAATTTCTTCATAGCTCAAACCGTCGATTTCTCGCAGAGTAATTGCCGTTTTTAAATCTTCTGGCAATGCCTCGATGGTTCCAAAAACAATCTTTTTCAGTTCATCTGACAACATTAAGTTCTCAGGGTTCGAAATTTCTTTTAGTGCTCCTGCACTTTCGAAGTTTTCTGCATCACCCGCATCGACATCACTCGACGGAGGGCGGCGCCCCTGAGCCACTAAATAATTTTTTGCGGTGTTGACTGCAATTCGATATAACCATGTGTAAAAAGCACTATCGCCGCGAAAAGAGGCCAAAGCACGATAAGCTTTGATAAAAGACTCTTGTACAACATCGGGTACATCTGCCTGTGGAACATAACGAGAAACAAGGCCCGCAACTTTGTTCTGGTAGCGAACAACCAGTACGTTAAATGCGTTCTTATCTCCCTTCTGGATCCGTTCAACCAACACTTGATCCGTTAACTGCTCGCTCATTCGAGGTAATGTCTCCTCAACTATCTCGATGCATAATCATAGCGCCAAACTCATTCTTATATTAATTTGAGCAAGCACTCCGTTAGAAACCACAACGAGTAATTAGTTCCCATCATCTTACGATAATTTATATCGTTAGCCATTTTTTCAACCAACGCTGAATATTGTTCCACCTAACATAGGTATCACACGCCAATATTGGCTCACTAAAAGCACACTGGCACAATGACCGTAGGCTAACATGAATTTTACTTTTCATCTGCACGGTAAGAAAAAAAAGCCATGGATTTTGCTATGTTAGCCGCCACGCTTCACAAAGCGAGGTAAAAATCTTTAGCCAACTGCGTAAACTGTTCGGTATAGCTCACTCTTCCCGGCTGATGCGTGATTAGCCATTGCTCGTCACAAACCGACGGTTTACGGGTCAGTTCTAATAAAACGATATAGGGCGCTTTATCTACAACGTCTTTCACCCAAGTCCGGCGGCTGACAAACCATCCCATGCTCAACGCTTTTTGCTGTAAAGATTCGCCCAACGCACAGGGAAGCATCACGCAAAACCGACCATTGACCGCGAGTAATTTTTCGGCGTAAATCAATAAATCATGATGCGTAAGAATGTGGCTATAGCGCGCCGTTGAACGGGCTTCGTCCCGGCACTCAGTACCTTCCGGAAAATAAGGCGGATTACTAACGATCAAGTCATAGCCGCCATGATCGTGCTCGGCATAATCTTTAATATCTTGATGAAAAACTTGAATTCGATCGGCCCACGGCGAGGCGGCAACGTTTTCCAACGCCTGCTCATAGGCTGAGCGGTCGATTTCTACCGCATCAATCATAACCTGAGGCTCACTACGCTGAGCCAGCATCAGCGCGAGTAATCCGGTACCGCTGCCGATATCCAGAATACGTTGACCGTTTAAAAGCGGGGCCCAGCCGCCCAAGATAACGCCATCGGTGGTGACTTTCATACCACAGCGATCGTGTGCGACAAAAAATTGTTTAAAGGTGAAGCCACCCCGGCGCAGTTCCCGCTTCACGTTCTATTCCTATCAATCATAGCGATCAATAACCTATTAATGATTTCATTCGGCAAATTAATCACGTAATGTCCAGACATTGCGATACGTCATCACGCTTTTCGTTGCCGATTCTATATCAAAAGCCTCTAAACGTCTCGGTTAAGCACCGCTTGGCAACCAACAAAATATTGAGATAAATCCTCACGGATGACAATAACAGATGAAGATCGTGCTCAATCCATCTATAATCGGCGCCCCAAGTAGAGGTAGACCATGACTGTATTAGACTTTTCCGCACTCGATCTCGACCAGCAACTGCTGGATGCATTAAGTGACAAGGGCTATGAACGCCCCACCGCCATTCAGGCTGCTGCCATTCCGGCCGCAATGGACGGGCGTGACGTACTGGGTTCGGCGCCTACGGGGACCGGCAAAACTGCCGCATTTTTATTACCCGCACTGCAACACTTACTCGATTACCCGCGTAAAAAATCCGGGCCACCGAGAATATTAATCCTAACGCCAACCCGCGAGCTTGCCATGCAGGTTGCCGAACAGGCTCGTGAGCTTGCAGCGCATACCCATTTAGATATTGCCACCATCACCGGCGGCGTAGCCTATATGAATCACGCTGAAGTTTTCAGCGAGAACCAAGATATTGTCGTCGCCACCACCGGCCGTTTACTGCAATACATTAAAGAAGAAAACTTCGACTGCCGCGCAGTAGAAACGCTGATCCTTGATGAAGCAGACCGCATGTTAGATATGGGCTTTGCCCAAGATATCGAAACCATTGCGGCTGAAACCCGCTGGCGTAAACAAACGTTACTCTTTTCAGCCACGCTGGAAGGCGAAGCCATCCATGACTTTGCCGAGCGCCTGCTGAATAATCCGGTGGAGATCGAAGCCGATCCTTCCCGCCGTGAGCGTAAAAAAATTCTTCAGTGGTACTACCGCGCTGATGATATCAAGCATAAAACCGCCCTGCTGTGCAACATTCTTAAACAGCCGGACGTGCATAAAGCAATCGTGTTTGTGCGCAAACGCGAGCGTTTACACGAATTGGTTAGTTGGATCAGAGATCAGGGCGTCAGCTGCTTCTATCTGGAAGGCGATATGGTTCAGGCCAAGCGTTCAGAGGCCATTAAGCGCATGCAGGACGGAACGGTAAAAATTCTGGTCGCCACTGACATTGCCGCCCGCGGATTGGATATTTTAGACATCAGCCACGTGATTAACTTTGACCTGCCGCGCACCGCAGATACCTATCTACACCGCATCGGCCGTACCGGTCGTGCCGGTAAAAAAGGCACGGCGATTTCGCTGGTTGAATCCCATGATCACCTGCTGTTGGGCAAAATTGAACGCTACCTGCAAGAACCGCTAAAAATGCGCGTGATTGAAGAACTGCGTCCAAGCAGTAAGGCTCCGGGGCCAACAAACGGCAGAAAGCAGTCCAAAAAAGCGAAAGAAAAAGCGGCAGAAAAGAAAAAAGAGCAGAATAAAGAAAAGGTTAAAGTGAAAGTTCGCCACCGCGACAGTAAAAATGTCGGTAAGCGCCGTAAGCCAGCGGCTCCGGATGCGGCTCCAGCAGAAACTCCAAGTAAATAGTACCCCACCAGTTTTATCGTGCCCGATAGCGTGAGCTAGTCGGGCACTCTTATTTGGGGGCTATAAAATCTAACTATCGCAAATCAGATTCAGCCGGCGTTTCTAACGCCAGCATAGCAAACGTAGCTAACCAGTGATCGCCAGCATAGTCTCCGCTGGCAACGTGCGGCAAACTGGCATCAATATGGCGCTGAGCCGCCGCCGTCAAGGTTGCTACCGTTTTCACATCGCCCTTCAAACGCAGTGCAATATGCTTCATGCACCACGCCCGGCTTAGGTTTAAACCGTCTAAATGCGCTATTTTCGGATCGCTTCTGTCGCTGACTTCAGCCGGATTCATCAGCCGTTCAATGCCGGCCAGTTCGGGTAAATAGCGCCCAAACCAGTCAATAAAGGCGCTGCGCTCAAGCACACTAGCCATCAATAGCGCCTCGGTCATTGCTCCGGAGATAAACTCATCACCGCCCGGCTCATAATGGGCCGGATAGTTTCTGTCTGCTGCAAAATAGCGATTAGCTGCGCTAACCACCGCATTTTCCAGCTCACTATCATTATGATGACGGGCAAAATCCAAGATCAGCTTCAAAGCAAATGCGCTGTTGTAATGGGTTCCAACCCGAATCGCGTAGCTTAATAGCGGGAAATAGCGTAATGCCTTCTGGCGAATGTCATCGACCAGCGGCTGCATGGTTGCCAGCCAAACTTTAGCTTTTGGGTGACCCCATAAATCCAGCTCCTGAGCTAATGCCAGTAGCCAGCCCCAGCCATAAGGCCGCTCAAATGCGCCACGGTTGGGAGCTTGGAAATACTGGGTTTCCACCTGCATATTGGCATCGGTAAAGTGTTCATCAAACAGTCGGGTAATGTCGTCCTGCGTAGATAGTTCAGGATAAAGCCGACTGCAACGGGCCAATAGCCAATAGCCATGAACCGCGGAATGCCAGTCATAGCAGCCATAAAACACCGGATGCAGTTCACGGGGAGACTTCGCATCTTCCGGCCCGTTTAAGGTATGCATGATGTGGTTAGGATATTCATGACGTAATGAACGCAGCGGTAAACCAACGAAGGCTTCCACCTGTTTCATAGTTAACTGCATAATTTTTCCTTAGCGAAAAATGATGAAATACATAATTACGATATTGGCCGCCAGCAAAACCAACGCGGTCGGCGTTTGTATTTTGATAACTTTATATTTATCACTCAGTTCAAGCAGCGCCGCTGGCACAATATTAAAGTTAGCGGCCATCGGGGTCATCAGCGTTCCGCAATAGCCGGCTAACATGCCGATGGTCACCAGCGGAGCAGGATCGGCATGCTGGCCAACCACCAAGAACGGCAGCGCAATACCGGCAGTCATCACCGGGAAAGCGGCGAAAGCATTACCCATAATCATGGTAAATACGGCCATGCCCACGCAGTAAATCACCACCAGCATAAAGCGGTTGTCTGGGTTAACAAAGAGGCTAACCACTTCTTGTACCGATTTGCCGGTCTGAGCGGCAACAAATACGCCGCCCAGCATCGCCAGCATCTGAGGTAAAATAGCCGCCCAGCCGATAGCATCAACCAACCGGCGAGATTCGCGAACCGCCTGCAGCGGTGTACCGCCGGTTAATGCCCAACCGGCCAGAACCGCACCCACACAGGCAACGCACAGAGCGGCTAGCGTCAGCTGTTTCTGGTCTAGCAGATACACGCCACCAATCTCAACGTTTTTAAATAATACGGTACACAACACCGTAATGACCGGGATCAGTACCGCAGGTAAGAAGATTTTATTGCCTAAACGATTAGCAGAAGCCTGACGTTCAGCCGCGGTACGCAATTTATAGCTTCCGGCCGACAGTAGACCACAGCCAGCAATCAGAGAAATAACGATCACCAGCCCACCGATAATCCGATAGGCCAATGACTTACCGAGCGTTGCCACCATCAGGTCGCCGAACAAAAATACCGAGCCAAATAAAAACCAGAACAGCGCCGTAGTAAACCGTTTAGGATTACCTTTATCGCTGAGCGTCATCCCGACCAACAGCATAACGATCACGCCAACCAGATAATAAATTTCATTAATTGTGAGTAACGTTTTCATGCTGTCACCCCGTCAACTGCCGAATTTTTCCAAGCCTCGACGTCGCGACGGATACTGGCATCCAGCCGCACCAACCGAGCCATATGGATAATTAATGCCGCAATAGCGGTAGGAATGGCCCACAGTCCAAGATGCAGCGGCTCAATGTTGGTAATACCGTTCTCTTTAAGAAACGCATCCATCAGCAGTACCGCGCCAAAGGCAATAAAAATATCTTCACCAAAGAAAACCGCAATGTTGTCACAGGCGGCCGAATGTGCCCGAATTTTGTCACGGATAGACTGCGGTAAATCACCGTATTTAGCTACCGCAGCCCCCTCGACCATCGGTGCCAATAAAGGCCTAACGGTTTGGGCCTGACCGCCAATATAGGTAAGGCCTAACGCCCCCATCACTTGACGAAACACGAAATAGAGCATCAGTATGCGTGCCGACGTGGCGTTGGCCAGGCCAGAGATCCAGTCCTGCGCTCGCTCTTTTAAACCATAGCGTTCAAGCAGGCCAATAACCGGTAATATCAGTAAAAATGTCGCTAACGCCCGGCTATTAACGAATTTTTCGCCAAAGGTCTCGAGCAACGTGCCGAAATCCATACCAACAGCCAGCCCGGTAGATAAACCGGCAATAGTAACAACCAACAGTGGGTTGAATCTGAGTGCGAAACCGACAACCACAATAGGTATGCCGATCAATGGTAACAATGATGCCATGTCCATGAGTTTTCCTTCATATTGAATGGTGATGTAATGTTGCTACTGTTTTATTTTTATAATCTTTTAATCTGATGCGAAACTCAGCAGCCGTACGGTGCTCTGATGGCAACCTGTTGTTGCGTAAGTTCGTTACGAATACGCTGAGCAAACGCTAATGCATGCGCTCCGTCTCCGTGCAGACAAATGCTCCCGGCGTTAACCGGGACCCAACTGCCGTCAATGGCACAAACTTTACCTTCCCGAACCATGGTCATGGTTTGGATTAATGCCTGTTGTTCATCTTCTATCAATGCTCCTGCCGTACTCCGCTTAACTAAACTGCCGTCAGCGCTGTACCGGCGATCGGCAAAGACTTCTTCTACTGAATTAAGCCCCGCCCGCTTAGCCGCGGCAATCAATTCGCTGCCCGCTAAACCAAACAGGACCAACTGCGGGTCTACGTCAAAGATTGCCGAAACGATAACATCGGCCAGCCCGGCGTCTCTGGCGGCCATATTGTACAACGCACCGTGCGGCTTAACGTGAACCACTCGTCCTCCCTGAGCCTGCGCAATGGCGCACAGGGCACCGATCTGATACTGCACCCCGCTGTATATTTCATTGGTCGGAAGCTGCATTTCAAGACGCCCAAAATTCTCCCGGTCAGGAAAGCTAGGGTGGGCGCCAATGGCTACGCCTTTATCAATTGCCCAGCTAACGCACTTTTGCATCATTAGCGGGCTACCGGCGTGCCAGCCACAGGCAATATTCACCGAACTGACCAGCGCTAACAGCGCCTCATCAACGCCGTTATCCTGCTCACCCAGATCGGCATTCAGATCGACACATAAACCGCTATCGCTTACATACTGTTTTTCCATAACGCGCTCCTATTTCACCTTAGGCAGCCATCGCATGGCCATTTCGACTTGCTGTAAATATGAATCATTGCGGCGTAACTCTTCATGAGCCTGTGCGACATCGCATTGAACAAACCTGACCGTACGGTTAAAGCGTAACTGCGCCAGCCGGGCCAGATCGGCATCAATAACCACGCCAATTTTTGGATAGCCGCCGGTGGTTTGAGCATCGGCCATCAGCACGATCGGCTGCCCCGCAGGCGGCACTTGAATAACGCCGGGCAGCACGCCGTGGGATAGCAATTCACATTCCTGCTTAAGATTCAGCACCGGTCCATTGAGACGAAACCCCATCCGATTGCTTTGAGGCGTTAACACCCAAGAGCTGTTCCAAAAAGTTTGCTGAGCCTCAGGGGTAAAGAGTGAGTACTCAGGACCGGGAACCACCCGAACTCGAATACCGTCAACGTCACCACATTCATACCAATAAGGCGGACGAACGCCAAAGGGTGCCGCTCGCATAAGGGCGGTGATTGATGGTTTCAGCTCGCCGACGCAGAGCGAATCGCCATCGCTCAGCGCCCTTCCCTGATGCCCGCCAAACTTAGCCTGCATATCGGTAGCCCGTGATGCCAGCTGAACGGCAGAGTCAATCCCACCGGACACCGCCAGATAAGCGCGCATACCGTGGCGTGGCGCATTCAGTTTGAGGGTTTGCCCGGCCTTCACCTGCACGCTCCACCAGGGCAATAACGCAACGTTATCCAGCGTCGCTTCAAAATTTGCCCCGGTCAGGGCGATACGGTAATCCGACGCAAAGGTCATTTCACAGGGGCCAAGGATAAACTCAATGGCCGCTGAATCGCGCGGATTACCCACTAATAGATTGGCAATGGCTAAAGCCATGCGGTCAAGTGCGCCCGACTGGCAAACGCCAAAATGTCGATAACCACGGCGGCCTGAATCCTGAACGGAATTGAGCCGCCCGGCGCGAACAATATGAATCACAGCAAAACCTCTCGGGCAATAAAGCGCACGCGGTCGCCGGGCTGCAATAACGTAGGCGCATGGCTATGCGGATCGAAAAGATTAATATCGCTGTGACCGATTAATTGCCACCCCCCCGGAGAGGCCGCAGGGTAAATTCCAGTTTGGCTTCCACCAATCCCAACTGACCCCGCCGGCACGGCTAAGCGAGGCTCGCTACGGCGCGGCGTGCTCAGTGCGGGATCTAAGCCGCCAAGATAAGGAAAACCCGGTTGAAAGCCGATAAAATAAACAACATATTCAGCCGCCGCGTGCCGCTTCACCACCTCTTTAGCGGAAAAGCCGGTACTACGGGCAACGTCCGCCAGATCCGGACCATAATCACCGCCGTAGCTAACCGGTATCTCTATTTCTCTGCCCAATTGCTGAACGGCTGCCGCTTCGTCCCAAGCATTTTGTAGCTTACCTGTTAGTTGGCGAATATCGGCCTGCAGCGGATCGAATAACAGCGTCACATTGTTCATACCGGGTACCACATCGATGACGTGCGGCCAATTACGCGCCTGACTGGCAACAACCCACAGGCGCAGCTGGTAGCTCAGCGCAAGGTTTACACCCGCATTGAGCACTAAAGCACTTTCACCAAGAGTTTGTATCACAGCCTGCGTCATGCGGGTTTCCTTTAGAAAACGTTTAATCAAGATGGATTAGCAGGAAATAGCAGAGAAACAAGACAGACATGTTGGCTGCGTAGCCGATACCTATCTTGCAGACAGGCTGATTCTTTCAATTGCCATTTGAGCGAATTTTTAATATCAACTATTGAAAATTAAATGTCAAAAGCTGGTGAACCGTAGGGCCATTTTGTACTGGAACAAAAACGTGGATAAAAGCAGGCGATCAGCACAACTGACCAAAAGGAGAGGATAACGCTAGACTTTTGTTAAATAGATCACAATATTTCCATGTCTAACATCTCATTTTTGTATAGCAGCGCTCTAAGCGTGATAAATAGCCCGTTTCGCAACTATGGGCGGCCATCAGTTGAGTGAAAAAAAAAGCCCGTTGATGAATGAAACCGAAAAAGTAAAAAGCCGCCCCGAAGGACGGCTTTGGCCAATTGAGTATGAATAACCGAACGAATTACAGGCTTTCAGTGAAAGTACGGGTAATAACGTCACGCTGTTGTTCTGGAGTCAGTGAGTTGAAACGCACCGCATAGCCAGAAACGCGAATGGTCAGCTGTGGGTACTTCTCTGGATTGTTAACCGCATCTTCCAGCGTATCGCGGCTCAGCACGTTTACATTCAGGTGCTGCCCGCCTTCAACGCGCACGCTAGGTTTCTGTTCCATAGCCACTTCACGGTACTCGATTTTCCCTAGCTGACTAACCGGAACGATTTGGTCTTCTGAATAATCAGCTTTTGCACATACGCAACGCGCTTGCTCGGTTTCGTCATCTAACAGCCAAAAAGAGTTTAACAGCGCAGAATTGTCAGCTTTAGTAATTTGGATACCAGTAATCATGGGGTGCCTCCATTGATTTTATTAATTAAGCCAAGGCGGTTTACCAAGGCAACTATTTATCGAATTCGGTTAACGCCTGACGCGATTCATACAGAAACAAGGTTATTTTTATCTTATATATCAGTGAAAGACGCCACTTTCTTTGATTTAAATCAATTTAATTTAGGCGCAAAATAATCAATTATTTACAGCTTTTTGTTTTACATCAAATTTTATCGTTTTATGAAGCTTAATTATTTTTGTAAATTTTCAACTTTTTTTTATAAACCACCACCGAACATCAACTAAGGATGGGCCAAGTAACCAACGCAGCTAACGCTCCTGCAACTTGAAGTATGATGGGTATAGACGTTAATCGAAGATCATAATAACCTTAGGCCCAGCTAGATTATTGATTCGCTATAACCACAAGAATAAAGGAGGACATCGATGGGCGCAGGACTGACATGGCACGATGTGATAGGAAAAGAAAAAGAGCAGCCCTACTTTCAGGACACCCTCAAGTTTGTTGCCTGCGAGAGAGCAGCAGGGAAAGTTATCTACCCGCCGCAAAAAGACGTATTTAATGCCTTTAGTTCAACGGAACTGGGAAATATTAAGGTCGTTATCTTAGGTCAAGATCCCTATCATGGCCCGAATCAGGCCCATGGTCTTTCATTTTCAGTACTGCCCGGCATCCCTGCTCCACCGTCACTGGTCAATATGTATAAAGAGCTGATAACCGATATCCCCGGCTTTCAGCGCCCCAACCATGGCTACTTACAAAGCTGGGCTGAACAAGGCGTGATGCTACTCAATACGGTCTTAACCGTCGAAGGGGGCAAAGCCCACTCGCACGCCAGCTTAGGCTGGGAGACGTTTACCGATAAGGTTATTTCAGCAATCAACGATAGCCGCGAGGGCGTTGTGTTCTTGCTCTGGGGCTCTCACGCTCAGAAAAAAGGACGAATCATCGATCGCAAACGCCACCACGTATTGGCTGCTCCGCACCCTTCACCGCTGTCGGCCCATCGCGGGTTTCTTGGATGTAAGCACTTTTCGCAGGCAAATGCGCGTTTAGAGCAACAGGGTATCGAGCCAATTAACTGGCATTTAGCGAATTTGTAATAGTCTGGACTAAGATTTTTATCTATTTGGTTTTAGCACTTTTGGCAGCCGTTCTTCACCGATAAAAATAAGGCCCTGCATATTCTGCCAAGCCTTTAGGCTATTGATAAACCTGTCTAATTTTATTTCAGCGTAAGTTTCGTTTGCGAAAAACAATGCTGGAATATAAACATTTTCTAGCGGCCGAGGGGCGATGTTTCTCAGTCTTGTAGGCCTCGGGCCTAGCCCGCCTACGGGCGCTCGGGCTGCTTTCGCAGCTACGACCCGAACGGCAGCCTCTCCCTCAGTTTGACTATGTTTAAAAACAGACAGTTTATCATCAAGATTTGTCATCAATGAGAAGGCCCTGCGTATTCTGCAGGGCCTTTTTACTTTCAGCGCATAGTCTAAAGCTACAAATTATTCTGCTTGCAGTTTAGTTGGCTGGTCTAACTTATATTCACCGGTTAATGAAGTCAGGAACGCAACAATATCGTCCACGTCTTTTTCCGGTAAGGTGGTTTCTAGCTGAAACTTCAGCATCATATTCACTGCGCCTTTCAGCGAATCTATGCTGCCGTCGTGCAGGTAAGGAGCCGTTAGCTCGACGTTTCTCAACGTTGGCACTTTGAAACGATTACGGTCACGCGCAAACATCGTGAAGTTGAAACGACCCAAATCGACGTCAGCAATGCCTTTGCCGCGCGCCGCAAAGTAGTCTTCTTTTAGCCCCATCATTTCAAACGACTGACCACCCAGATTCTTACCTACGTGGCAGGTATCACACTTATTGTCTTTAAACAGCTGAAAACCGTGCTTTTGCTGAGCAGTCAGCGCCCCTTGTTCACCTTTCATATAGCGGTCAAACGGGCTATTTGGCGTAACCAGCGTTTTCTCAAACTCGGCTATTGCATCGGTAATCGTGGCGGCAGTATAACCCTCAGGATAAATTTTGGTGAAGGCTGCGGTCAAACCGGGATCTTTTGCCAATTTACCAATAATTTGATCCCATGATTCGGAGCCCATTTCAATTGGGTTCAGCGGCGGTCCACCGGCCTGATCCTGTAGAGTATGCGCCCGGCCATCCCAGAATTGATCGACGTTATAAACAGAATTGAATACGGTAGGCGCATTAATTGGCCCGGTCTGCCCGTTAATTCCTTTTGACGTCACCAGATGGTCTACGCCTCCGGCAGTCAACCTGTGGCAGGTTTCACAGGAGAGCGTATCGTCGCCGGACAAACGGGTGTCATGGTATAAAATCGCCCCCATAGCCACTTTTTCAGCATCGGTTGGCATTGGCTCAGGAAGCGGCTGAACGGCCTCATTTTTGAAGGTATCGCTCACGCCTTTCGTGACATAGTATTGGGCGCGCTGTTTTTCAGCCCAGCTCAGAATCTGTGCACGATCGCTTTCACTTAGGTTACCGCTCCAGTGAAGGGCAGTATACCGGGTTGGCGGCATGGTTTGATCCTGAACCACTCGCTCGATTTTCGCCAAATCAGCTTCAGGGGCGGCCGTACCGTTGACGAGGCTATCCATAGTAGCCTGCAGATTGAAGTGGACATATCCTTTCTTAACGTCATGTTCCATTAGCTGCTTAGCAATCGGAAATGAGGCGTAGAATGGCATTTCTGCATTACCAGTGTGGCAATATTCGCACCCACGCTGATAAAAAATATCCCTTATTTGTGCATCGCCCTTAGGCGTTGCAACTGCGGCAATGAGTTTAGAGCTTCTATTCTGATCATAATTATAGATGTAGGCAGCGGTACCCAAATAGCCGATAATCCCTACGGCGCATGCTCCCAGCAGCAATTTTTTTATCATAATTCCCTCACATAATTCTCTGTTTTATTAAAATGCCATTTATTAAAATCCCATGAAAAAATTTATCTCATGGAGAAAATCACAGAGGGATTATCACTGGTAAAGGAGATATCTAATTGATACGGATCAAGTATGACCTGCAGTAGAACCTATCATTACAATAGGCTTAGTCTATGGATGGGTATTAATAATGAAGGCGTTACAAAATAGCGGTCAGATAAAAGCCACCAGATAGCAGCATAGCTAGAAAGAAAAAATAGAAGTGTGAAATAAAACGCCTTTCAGGGGTTCACCTCACACTTATATACCGGCGCTATAGCAACTCAATAATCATTTGATCATTTAGCAACGGCGACCATCGCAGGGCGAATCAGGCGGCCGTTTAGCGTATAACCCTTCTGCATCACCATCATCACATGATTAGTCTGGTGATCAGGTGACTCTAACATGGTCATCGCCTGATGCAATTCTGCATTGAAGGGAACATTGGTCTCTTCAATAACGTCAACGCCGAACTTACGCACGGTATCAAGCATAGATTTCAACGTTAACTCAACGCCTTCAATTAACAGCGCGAGATCCGGATTTTGTTTATCTGCGGATGCTAAGGCGCGTTCCAGATTATCAATAACCGGTAACAGATCGGCTGAAAATTTTTCCAACGCAAATTTATGCGCTTTCTCAACGTCTTGTTCTGCACGACGACGAACGTTTTCAACGTCGGCGCGGGCGCGTAATACGTTTTCGCGCTCTTGCTGCTGAACCTGAGCCAATTGTGTTTCCAGCTCAGTAATACGTTCAACATAATGACTATTTACGTCGGTCTCTGCGGCTTGCTCAGTGCCTTCCATTTGCTGCCGATCGTTTAATGTTTCTTCTGAGACTTGCTCATTAGGTATATTCTGTTCTTTACTACTCATGTAAATCTCCGCAGTTTGGCATTACGCTCGCTTGTTCGCTTATATTATGGGGATGAAATTTGACGAATCAAGGAAGACGTTCATATTGTATGGGCGCTATTGTCGCATCTGGCAGGAAAAAATAAATGAATAACAAAAAATTCAGTTGCATCGGGCTAGTCGGACACCCCCGCCACCCCGCGGCATTAGCCACACACAAAACCCTTTACCACTGGTTAAAAAGTAAAGGTTACTCGGTCATCATAGAACAACAAATTGCCCATGATCTCGATATTGAATCTGCCACAGTTGGCACGTTAGCCGAGATTGGCCAAGATGCCGATCTGGCCGTGGTGATCGGCGGCGATGGCAACATGCTGGGCGCTGCCCGGGTCCTCTCCCGCTATGATATTCAGGTGATTGGCGTTAACCGTGGCAATCTCGGGTTTCTAACTGATTTGAGCCCGGATAACTTACAGCAGCAGCTTTCTGAAGTTCTGGAAGGCGAATACGTCAGCGAGCAACGCTTTCTACTGGAAACGCAGGTTTATCGGGCGAATCAGCCAACCCGTATTAGTACCGCAATCAATGAAGTTGTTTTGCACCCCGGTAAAGTCGCCCATATGATTGAGTTCGAAGTGTATATCGACAATAACTTCGCCTTCTCGCAGCGCTCTGATGGTTTAATTATTTCCACCCCAACCGGCTCTACCGCCTACTCACTTTCGGCCGGAGGCCCAATACTGACCCCAACTCTCGATGCGATTGTGTTAGTGCCGATGTTTCCACATACCTTGACCTCCCGACCGTTGGTCATCAATAGCAACAGCGTAATTAACCTGAAGTTCTCCCACTATAGCCGTGACTTAGAAATAAGCTGCGATAGCCAAATCGCGCTACCCATTCAGAAAGATGAAGAAGTGATTATTAAGCGCAGTGATGCGTACTTAAATTTGATTCATCCTAAAAACTACAGTTATTACAATACGCTAAGCACCAAGTTGGGGTGGTCTAAAAAATTATTCTAATAAAGTGAAAATCTGACTTTACTGTATATAAAACCAGTTTATACTGTATGAAAACACAGTCATCTGTTTATAAATATACGGGACGCGGGAAGATAATCATGCTGGCACAGTTAACTATCAGTAATTTTGCTATTGTCCGAGAGTTGGAAATTGACTTCAATTCAGGAATGACGGCCATTACCGGCGAAACCGGAGCCGGTAAATCAATTGCTATAGACGCATTAGGCTTATGCTTGGGCAGCCGGTCCGAGGCCGCCATGGTTCGCAGTGGTGCAAACCGGGCCGACATCTGTGCCCGCTTCTCCTTGAAAGACACGCCAGCCGCCAAACAGTGGCTAGAAGATAATCAGCTCGACGACCAGCACGAGTGCCTTTTGCGCCGCGTTATCAGCTCCGATGGCCGTTCCCGTGGGTTTATCAACGGCACCGCAGTGCCGGTTTCTCAGCTCAGAGAGCTAGGCCAATTATTAATTCAAATACACGGTCAGCATGCTCACCAGTTGCTATTAAAGCCCGAACATCAAAAACACCTGTTAGATGCCTATGCCCACCAAAGCGAACTTTTGTCAGACATGCAGCATGCCTATCAACGCTGGCATCAAAGCTGTAGCCTGTTGGCAATGCACCAACAGCAAAGCATCGAGAATGAATCTCGCCAGCAGCTGCTTCAATATCAGCTAAAAGAGCTAAACGAATTCTCACCGCAGGCCGGTGAATATGAACTGATTGACGAAGAGTACAAACGCTTAGCCAACAGCGGGCAACGGCTTTCGCTCAGCCAAGAAACGCTACAAGTTCTGGCTGAAAATGACGATCAAAACGTTCTCAGCCTGCTCAATCACGCTAAGCATCAGCTACAAGAACTGGCTTCCATCGATGACAAAATGAGTAGCTTGCTGTCTATGCTGGAAGAAGCCTCAATTCAGGTCACTGAAACCAGTGAAGAACTCCGCCATTATGCCGAGCGTATGGAAATGGATCCGGTTCGTCTTTATGAACTCGAACAGCGCTTATCGCGCCAGTTAACGCTGGCGCGCAAACATCATATTGCGCCAGAGCAGTTGCCTGAGCTCCATCAACAACTCCTTGATGAACAAACGCAAATGGCTCAGCAAGAAAATGATTACGCACAGCTAAATGAAGCGGTTGTACTGCATCATAAACAGGCGCTTGAAGTAGCCAAGCGCCTGAACGCTCAGCGCCTTCACTATGCCAAAGAGCTGTCAGAACTGATTACTCACAGCATGCACTCACTGTCGATGCCTCACGGCCAACTGGCAATCGAAATCAGCCATCAGCCTGAGCACCTGAATGCCGAAGGCGCAGACAAAATAGATTTTCGCGTGACCACCAACCCAGGTCAACCGCTACAGGCGCTGTCAAAAGTAGCATCGGGCGGTGAGTTGTCCCGTATCGCTCTGGCTATTCAGGTCATTACCGCTCAGAAGATGGATACGCCAGCGCTAATCTTTGATGAAGTTGATGTCGGCATCAGCGGGCCAACGGCGGCCATTGTGGGCAAACTACTACGTCAGCTAGGAGAATCAACTCAGGTCATGTGCGTCACTCACCTACCTCAGGTTGCCGGCTGCGGTCATCAACATTTTTATGTCAGTAAACACACTGATGGCGAAGAAACAGAAACCCAAATGCAGCTGTTAGATAAAAATGCCCGCTTACAAGAGCTGGCCCGTCTATTAGGCGGTAGTGAAGTCACTAAAAATACGCTGGCAAACGCACGGGAACTGCTTGCCGCCTGAAGGCCAAAATAAAAATAGGCATAAATGTAATATTAAAAACTAACTTTTTCTTGAACCTGTGGTCATATCTGAGCGAAGAAATTTTAAGATATGGCCCCGATTCAAAGCAGTAAAGGTTTCCAAACGTCGCAAGGTCTATTATCATCGACAGCCTATGTTCTAAAGGAAAGTAATATTATGCGCTGCAAATTGCTGACTGCCGCAGTAGTGGCTCTTGTGATGCTGGCTACCGGTTGTTCAACGCTGGAAAAAATGGTCTATCGGCCTGATATTAACCAAGGGAATTTCTTAACGCCTACTGACGTAGCCAAAATACAAAAAGGCATGTCCAAACAGCAGGTTGCTTATGTCCTTGGAACACCAATGGTTCAGGATCCGTTTGGTTCCAACACTTGGTTTTATATCTTCCGTCAACAGCCAGGGCATGAAGGCGTTAGCCAACAAACGTTAACGTTATCGTTTGATAGCGGTGGTACGCTGACCAATATCAATAACGATACCTCTGACATGGCTAATCCAAATGTAGAGACCGTACAGAAAGAGCCTGCGCCTAAACCAGAGACAGAGAAAAGCTCTTGGTTTGACTGGTTCTAGCTCTGGATAGAAATTTTCATTTCAGATAAAAAAGAAGACGCCCTAGAGCGTCTTCTTTTTTGATTTCTCGACTCGTATTCGCCGAAGCTCTTTTGGGTCGGCGGTCAATGGCCGGTAAATTTCAACCCTATCGCCGTCCTGCAATACGTCGGTCAGCTTAGCCGCACGGCTAAAAACCCCTACTTTATTAACCGCTAAGTCGAGCTCTTTACGGGCCTCTAGAATACCCGAAGCCTGAATCGCTTGTCCGACCGTAGTGCCTTCAGGTACGGCCAAAACCTTAACATACTGCCGCTCTGGCAGCGCAAAAACCACCTCAACGTTAATATCAGACACCGTAAACCTCTTTAGCCCGCTTGGTAAATGCCTGCACCATATTCCCCGCCAGATCCTGAAAAATACGTCCAAACGCGATCTCTATCAATCGGCTACTAAATTCAAACTCCAGATTAAACTCAATGCGGCATGCGTCTTCGGTTAGCGGCGTAAATAGCCAACCGCCTTGCAGCACCCGGAACGGCCCATCCACCAGCTTCATATCAATAATGGAATTCTCGACCATTTTATTGCGCGTAGTAAAGGTTTTACGGATTCCCACCTTAGAAACCTCGATAGACGCCGTCATGGTGTCTTCTGTCAATTCAAGGATCCGACTACTAACGCAACCGGGTAAAAACTGTGGGTAAGAGAGAACGTCATTAGCCAGTTTATACATTTGCCCGGCGCTATAATTCACCAATGCCGAACGTCTGATATTCTGCATAACATTTCCTAATCAATATGTCTGAACGATAAAGCGGCGCAAATCATACCATCGAACCTGAAGCTGACCAAAATCGATATTATTTAGTATATAGCCCATTATGACCAACAGATAATTCAGGTGACAGAATAGAAGAATAATTCGTGGCTTCAACGGTTAGGGGATATCTTTCAAATCAGCATTAAGTATAATAAAACCACTATGACAAAGAAAAAAGTTCACAAACCCGGTTCCGCAACTATTGCGATGAACAAACGCGCCCGCCACGAGTATTTCATTGAAGATGAAATCGAGGCAGGCTTAGCCCTGCAAGGTTGGGAAGTAAAGGCAATGCGCGAAGGCAAAGCCAATATTATGGACAGCTACGTAGTGTTCAGAAACGGCGAAGCCTACCTGTTTGGCGCCACGATTACGCCGCTTAACGTTGCATCGTCGCATATCGTGTGCGATCCAACCCGTTCGCGTAAGCTGTTGCTGAATAAAAAAGAGCTCGATTCCATATTTGGCCTATCTAACCGCGATGGCTACACCATCGTTGCCCTTTCCATGTACTGGAAAAACGCATGGGCTAAAGTCAAAATCGGCGTAGCCAAAGGTAAGCAACTGCACGATAAACGTACCGATATTAAAGACCGCGAATGGCAGGTTAGTAAGAACCGTATTATAAAGCACGCCAATCGCTAAGCCGCTAGCGTGCCGCAGGCAAACTCTGTTATACTTATAACGTTAGTAAAGTTGTAACAACTTGGGGCTGATTCTGGATTCGACGGGATTTGCGAAACCCAAGGTGCATGCCGAGGGGCGGTTTGCCTCGTTAAAAGCCGCAAAAAAATAGTCGCAAACGACGAAAACTACGCACTAGCAGCTTAATACCCTGCTAAGAGCCCTCTCTCCCTAGCTTCCGCTCTTAAGACGGGGATCAAGAGAGGTCAAACCCAAAAGAGATCGCGTGGACATCCTGCCTGGGGTGAAATCGCTAAAACTAATCAGGCTAGTCTGGTAGTGGCGTGTCTGTCCGCAGCTGCCCGGCGAATGTAAAGACTGACTAAGCATGTAGTACCGAGGATGTAGGAATTTCGGACGCGGGTTCAACTCCCGCCAGCTCCACCAAATACGTCACCAGTGATACCAGATAGACCCGGTGATAATAGCAAAAAAGCCTGTAACTTATGTTACGGGCTTTTTTGTGTGTGTAAGATGGAATATTTGTATAAAAACTCACATCGTATGGAATAACACTTTGTTTTAAAAACATTAACTTACTGAACATTAAATCTGCTAAGCTGCTTTCAGTAAACTTGTAACTATATGGAAAACAAATTGATGGGTATTCTAAAAAACGTAGCAACAGGAAAATTCAGTTTAGGGATAACTTTTTGGTGTTTTGGCGTTTTAGGCAGCTTATTTTTTGGTAAAGTCGGAATACTGTTAATTCTGTCAGGCAATATCAAGTTCTTAAATGCTGCATTATTCTGTCGATTCATAGTGTCAGTCATGGTCCTTTCTGGAATAACTTTTATCCTAAAAAATAACAAAATTACCTTCTGGGGAATGATTGCTTTTATTGTTTTCTTAATACAAACAATGTTTATGCTTGGTTCTTTTCTATTTTATACTATTAAAGAATTATTTTTTAATGAGTAAAAGCGCATCTAGACAGAGTACACGAGGGAAAAAGAAATTAATTATCAACTCCATCACAAGGGTCACTTCATGATATCCAATATATAAAAGTACTTATCTGCTCCATGGGGTTATGTGAAAATTAAATTACTCAAGCATTTTGAAACACATACATGATTTATTAATAAATAAAGATAATATGCTATTTACTTTATCAGCATTAAGCTTAAAATGAAAAAATTTAGTTATTAGCAACGGATTGTGTTCTATGAAGTTATCTTACATAAAATCATCCCCTTCCATAATCGAGACTATTAAAAGCAATTATGAAACATTCATAATACAAAATTACAAATTTGATCATATTGGTTTATTCCATGATGAAGAAAATATTTATGCAGTCATACAAAACCATGAGAGATATAATTTCACATTAAAAGAGATACAAGATTTATATGATTATAAATATAAAACCATGGGAGCTCCTGGCCCTATGTTTATAAATGAAATAAAACAAAATTTCAATAAAATAAATTTAAGAAATATTTACGAAAAAGTAAACCTATTTGGTCAACCATTTAACGCCCGTGAATTCGATAATAATCTCAGCATTGCTATGCCATCGCAATTCCATCCATTTCATGCAGACCTAAGTTGGGCGGACAATACATTTACATTTATTCTAAAAAAAGAGATTAGCAAAACAGAATTTGATGAGATAGTTCTAATATGTGAGAGTCTAGGATACTATGGCTACAAATATGAAATAAATACAGACTCTAGCCTACCTGAATACAATTATATTGATAAAGAAAACTATAATAACCAAGGTAATCTTACCTTGACTGCAAGCAGTTATTTAAAAACAAATTATCCTAATGAAATAATAGAAAAATATGAAGAAGACCAAGAATTTTGGTTGGAAAACAAACTAAACATTCTCACAGATACAAATTTCACCATAGAGCAATGTTTAACTGATTCGTTTATTAGAAATAAAAACAGCTGTTTTATTGATGCTACCGTTTTTATAAGAAATAACATAAGAGAGTATCTTTCATTATATGACACTATAATAATAGCAATACCATTGTCAGAATCCCATCATGAAAATAACTTTTATGATATGTTCAAAATAAATAGAATTGAGTTATTAGAATTGGTCAAGCGTGGCCGTGTAAAGTTTGTTGCTTATCAAAATATCAATCGTTATGATTTAAATTTCTTGGCCGATGTTCTATCTATTGATTCTGAATGCGTTTTATTCTCACGGAGATTAACTGCATCATCATTATTAGGGATTAGAAACAAAACAGGATTGTTTGGTTTTGCTTTTGACAGTGAAACCCAATATAACATACTTAAAAGTTGTTATAGCTCCAATATTGAGTCTCTGTATATATTAGCAGAGTCAATTTCTGACAATATGGCGTTCTTAGAGTACGCTCTAAATCAGAGAGGTGCATTAGCAGTTAGTCAATTTGGTGCAGCCAATTTTGCTGCGCAAATATATAAGGCACGTGGTATTGATTGCTATTTAGAATTAACTACAAGTGCGATGGGTCTGGAGTTTGCCCAAGGATTAGGAGCACACCATTTCCCTTTCGAAAATACTGGTTATTCCGAAGTTAATGCTTGTAAAATACTTAATGGTATATATAACGGTGTTCAATCATTAAGTAATGATCTCCGGGAAACAGAAATACAAACTTTGCTATCAAATATATTCACCATTAACAATGACATGAACGTATTGGAGTTAGACGACATTTTAAGCACGCATGGCAGACGTAGAATACCTGAAATTTTAAAAGAATATTCAAATCTATCACCTGAAGAATTAAGCTTTAAGATATACTCTCTTAATAAAGAAATTAGACGTATCGAGAAAAAAGAAGAAAATATATCTCTTTTAGATTTATCTGGCCTTGTACCAGCTGTTGCTGGAGTTCTTATGGAATATGAAGGAATTTCTGGTGCAGGTTATATCGGATTACTACCATGGGTTATCAAACTGATAATGATTACATCTGGAAACTCAAAATTATTAAACAATGAGACTTTTAATAAGCTGGAATCATTAACACTCAATTCACCCAGCAATACAATATTGGTTCATAGAATAAGAAAAGATATATAGAACTGACCGCCTTTTATGCTTTATGATGCAGACACTAAGTTATAAAAACAGTGTTCTCTTCCATTTATTCAGTTCCGACACCAAAGACATTTCAAATTTTACCGTTAAAAATATTGGAAAAACATTAAAAATTAATTATGGCAAGGTGTAATTGAAAGTCACACTTCTCATTATTTTGGAATTAACTTGACCGGTAATAACAGCTCAATGGTTATATATCAAATATTAAAAGATGCTGGAAAATAATTATTTTATACATTGTTTACAACCTGCTAAATAAGCTTACCCCATCAATATATTGGTAGTTTGACGCCCAGTGAATCAGACCAATTATTTGAGGAAAACCCTAACGCCATAACCGGTTTTTATTAACCACTATCTCCCCAAAATACCTTCCCACCACCTCCCTCCCAATCTCCAAACACGCAGTAGCCGCCGGGGAAGGCGCATTACAGACATGCAATGAGCGGCTTCCAGTGACAAAATGGAAATCATCCACTAGCTTACCCTCATAGGTCAAAGCCTGTGCCCTTACGCCTGTCGGGCCGGGCTGGAGATCTTCTGGCTGTAGCTCAGGAATCAATTGGCGTGCATTTTCCGTAAAGCGGCGGCGTGACAGAGACCGGCGTATTTCCGCTAAGCCTTCTCCCATATATTGACCGGCGATTTTCCAGAAGCCACGATAGCTCAGCACTTCACTCAGATCGCGCAAGTTAAAATCGCTTTTACGGTACCCTTCGCGTTTGAAGGCCAGCACGGCGTTAGGACCCACGTCGCGATTACCGTTGTACATACGGGTGAAGTGCACGCCGAGAAACGGAAAATCCGGGTTGGGTACCGGGTAGATCAGATGGTTGACCAGATAATTTTTGTCTGGGTTAAGAACGTAATATTCGCCGCGAAATGGCACAATTTTCATTCCGGTTTCGTAGCCTGCGAGTTTGGCAATGCGATCGCTAAACAGACCGCCGCAGTTTACCAGCCATTTACCCTGATACTGTGCGCTCTGGGTTTGCACCGCTACGCCGCTGGAACTTTCCTGAATACCCACAACTTCTTGGTGATAATGGATATCCCCGCCGCGTTGCTGAATCAGCTCTGCCAGTTTTTCAGCCACTTGTACATAGTTAACGATGCCAGCATCAGGCACTAACAGCGCCTCCAAACCATTAACGTAGGGTTCGCGCATTTTTAGTTCGTTTTGCGACAAACGGACTACCGCCAGACCGTTTTCCATGCCGCGTTGGTAAATGTTTTCCAGTAAGCTCAGCTCCTTAAGCTGCGTAGCGACGATAACTTTACCGCACCGATCGTGATACAAATCATGCTGGCGGCAAAACGCGAACATACTCTGGTTGCCCTGCTTCGCCAAACGCGCTTTCAGGCTACCGGGCGTGTAATAAATGCCAGAATGCACCACGTTACTATTATGACCACTCTGATGCGCCGCCGGGCCTGACTCTTTCTCCACAATAAGCAGCTTTAAATGCCGGTTGTGTTCTTGCAGAGCATTGGCGACACCAAGCCCAACCAGGCCGCTGCCGATGATGATAACGTCATACATAGCTATGCTTTCTCCTCATTCTTTAGCCTGCGTAGCTTCTCGCGCACATTGTTCAAATGGCTTTGCATACCGGCCGCGGCGGCGATGGGGTCGCCCGTTTTAATTGCAACCAGAACCCGTTGATGTTCATCGATTACGCGTTGGCGTTCGGCGTCTCGCCCCAGATTTTTACTCAGGGAATAGACCAATACGCCAAGATATAGCTCATGCATATTGTCGAGGATCTGGACAAAGAACGGGTTATGCGCGGCCTGCATAATCGCGCGATGGAAAAGATAATCCTGCTGATGACCAATCTGCCCTTTATCAAGCGTGACGTAGCGAAATGCCTCAAATGCTTGTTCAATATGTTGCAGATCGGCTTCAGTACGACGTTTTGCGGCCATACTCGCGGCCTGTTGCTCAATCACTTCGCGCATTTCGAGCAACGACTCCACTTCGCTAGCGTTGGCGACTTCCATCACCAGCGGCTCATATTTGCTAAGCAGCGTGTGCTGCTCCACCCAATGGCCCCCACCCTGACGGGACGAGATAATACCACTGACCTCAAGAACGCCCAGCGCTTCTCTTACCGGAATACGGCTGACCCCAAAGGCTTTGGCCAACTGGTTTTCCGAGGGCAACTTCTCGCCGATGGGAAAGGTACCGTCATGTATTCCGCTCTTGAGCTGAGCCAACACCTGATGAGACGCTTTCTGACGCGTTACCTTGTGGATCATTCTTGCCTCCCGGGCAACTGGCCGGGCTGAGAGCGGTGCTGTCTAAAACGCATAATATGAATAGCGCCCGCAGTGACAATCAAAGCTATTCCACCAAGATCGGTCAGTAGGCCCGGTTTAATCAGCAAAATGGCGGCGACGGTGAACAAAATGCGTTCCAGCCAGTGAGATTTCATCAGCCAGAAATTAGCGCAGGCAATGGAGAGTGCATAAATGCCTATCAGCGCCGTTACCACCATATGGGCAATCGAAAGCGCGTTCAGGTCGTCGCCCTGCATCAGCAGCATCGGGTTGTAAACCAGAATAAAGGGGATAATAAAACCGGGTAACGCCAAGCGAACGGCATCCAACGAGGTTTCCATCGGGTCGGCACGGGCGATACTCGCGGCGGTATAGCTGGCCAAAGCGACCGGAGGGGTAATATTGGACAACACGCCAAACCAGAATACAAAGAAATGTGCCGCCAGCGGCAGAACGCCCGCTTTGATAAGAATTGGCGACACCGTGACGGCGACCACGATATACAGCGCGGTGGAAGGCAGCCCCATGCTTAACACGATGCACACCAGCATGACGACCAGCAGGATCATCCACAGGGTATTGTTGGTCATCGAAACAATATTAAAGGCAAGCGTAGAACCGATACCCGTCATGGTCACCACGCAGATAATCACGCCAATCGCCGCACAGGCAATCGTGACCTGCACCGCCCCTCTGGCCGCTTCGTTCAGGGCTTGCGCGATTTTTTTAGGCGTCATGCGCACCGAGGTATCGGGCGTAATCCAACTGGCGACAATAATCGAAATGATACCGAGAAAACCGGCATATATCGGGGTTTTACCCATTAACAGGGTGCCGATCACGATAAACAGCGGTAACAACAGTAGCCCACGGGCTTTAAAGACCGCTTTAACCTTGGGAATATTCTCTTTGCTAATCCCTTCAAGCCCCTGTTTTTTGGCTTCCAGATCGATCGCCATAATCAA
This sequence comes from Budvicia diplopodorum, assembly GCF_009800925.1. Lineage (GTDB taxonomy): Bacteria > Pseudomonadota > Gammaproteobacteria > Enterobacterales > Enterobacteriaceae > Budvicia > Budvicia diplopodorum. The sequence goes on from NZ_WOYF01000002.1 coordinate 75,865, forward strand.
CGCCGCGTAGTAGAGCAGCGCCGGTACGATTGCGGCGATAACGATAGTGGTATAGGAAATGCCGAGGAAGCCCGCCATGATAAACGCGGCGGCTCCCATGATCGGCGGCATGATCATACCGCCGGTAGACGCGGTAGCTTCAACCGCGCCGGCAAAGCGGGCAGACAGGCCAATGCTTTTCATCAGTGGAATGGTAAACGCGCCGGTGGTGGCAACGTTGGCTACCGCACTGCCGCTCAGCGAGCCGGTCAAGGCCGAAGAGATTACCGCCACCTGAGCCGGGCCACCGCGGCGGCGCCCCGCCATCGCCAGCGCTACATCGTTAAAGAACTGCGTCGCACCGCTGACGCTGAGAAATGCCCCGAACAGGATAAACACCACAATGGCGGTTGAAGCCGTTGACAGCGTGATGCCGAAGATCCCTTCGCTGGTCATAAACAGCCGATATAACAGGCGCTCCACCGAGAAGCCGCTGTGACCAAAAATACCGATAAAATATTGACCAAAAATGGCGTAGATAATGGCAAACGTAGCCAGACCGGGAATAAACAGACCGGTGGTACGCCTAGCGGCTTCAAACAGCACGCCGATACCGACAACGGCCATAATGTAATCGGTGGTATTGGGTAGACTCTTGCGTACCACGTGCAGCTCTAGGTAGTTAAAATAGAAATAACCGTAGCTGGCCAACGTCAGAATAATGAATAGGTAATCCCAGATATTAAACTTGGACGTTGCATGCTTTTTGCTAAAGGGAAAAAGAATGAATCCCAGCAGCAAAATGCCGCTAAGAAAGGTGGTGTTGCGATAAAACTCCTGCGTATTGGCAAGCGCGTTGGAGTAAATTGCATACAGCGAAACGGCGATGGCAAGTAGGGTAGCAAACTGCAAATAGAGACCGCTCAAAGGACGATTTCCAGCCCCGGCCTCGTTATCCAGATCGACGTTAGCCTGTGGTAATAATGGATTGAGTTTCATAACGCCTCCGTAGATTTTGACGAAGTCGCCTCGGGTGGGATCAGAAAGTCGGGTATATCCACCCCTGCCTCCCGGTAGTATTTCCATGCCCCGAGGTGCAGGGGTACTGAAACGCCTTTCAGGGCGTTTTCTAACGAAATATGTTTGGCCGCGCTGTGTACACGATGTACCTCCGGCAGGTTTTCGAACATCGATTTAGTCAGGTCGTAAACAATTTTCTCATCGATTTGGCTAACGGTGACCAGAATGTTTGGCTGCGCGATGGTAGCAACCGCCTTACTCTGGCGAGGGTAGGTATCGGGTTTGATAACAAAGCGGAACCAAGAGTTAGCAATGGCGTTGATGCTGGCCAACTGTTCGTCGGTGATATCAAGAATACGAGAGGGAACGCCGCTGGCGTACATATCGGTCACCGCGGCGGCAGGAACGCCAGCCGGTAGCGCTCCACCATCAAGTCGGCCATCGCGCATGGCGGATACGGTGTCGCCATAGCCCAAATATTCCGGTGAAATGGTTTGCTTGCTGAGGTTAACGCCCTGAAGAATAATCAGCGTCGACTGTTCCGTCCCGCTGGCCTGCGGGCCAACGGAAAAACGCGTGCCGGAAACATCGTTCAGCGTGCCATCTTTGATCCGGCTTTCCAGCATGACGAAGTGCTCAACGTTGGGCCACAGCATTGAAATAGATCTCAGCTGCCCATAGGCGCGACCTTCAAAATTGCGCACGCCTTGATAGGCTTCTACGGCCAGCAGGCTCTGTAAAATGGCGAGCTGAGCTTCATTCTTTTGCAACAGGTCGATATTTTCGATAGAACCGGCAGAGGATTGCCCGGTTACCTGAATACCATCTTGCTTGAGTTGATTACTCCAGACATTGGCCAGCCCAACGCCCATCGGATAATAGGTTCCTCCGGTTGAGGCCGTTGCGACCGAAAGGAAGGTCTTGTTTTCATTCTTAATCTTTCCGGTAATAGCCAGAGCAACCACGGCTATCATGGTTAAGACGATGGTTAACATTTTTATTTGTCTATTCTTCATAATATCACCAGAGCGTTATAAAACAATTTAGCAACATTTAATAACATGTATACAACATTGCAACTCATTTCATCCACGCGCCGTTGTTCAATTTGTGATCTAATTGAGCAAAAAATGAACAAATTAACATCAAGAATGTGAAGTCACCTGAAAATTATTTATCGCGATTGGACCCGGTGAAGGTGCCAATATTGGGCCAAAGTACAGGAAGCTATATGGGTAGTTTATGTGGATAGTTTATGTGAATAGTTCTGATGATGGGATTACGGTGAAAGCTACGCCAAAACAGAGCTCAGCGTGAGTATGTAGTGAATATGTAGATAGGCGACCCCGCTTTTACGGGGTCGCCATACGATTAGAACTGATAAACAATCGCTACAGAAACGACGTCATCGGTTGAGATACCAACTTCTTTGGTAAAGTCGTTCGCATCTAACATGTTAATTTTATAGTCAACTTTAGTCGTGAGGTTTTTGTTGAAGTGGTAGTAGGTACCCACATCAATGTAGTTAACCAGCTCTTGACTATCGTAGCTTGTTGTTCCTACCGTATAGCCTAGGTCTTTGCCCTTAGAGTAAACCCACCCTAAAGAAGGCTGCAGACCGAAGTCGAACTGATACTGAGCAACCAGCTCTACGTTTTGCGTTTTGTTAGCAACACCGTCATCGTCGCGACCAAAACGGGTCATGTTGTAAGTCTGACCATAAATAGCGGCTAAATAGACGTTATTTGCATCATATTTAATACCACCGTTTGCAGCATTAGCACGATCGCCTTGAGCTCCGTGAATAACATCAGCCGTTTGTTCGTCGGTACGGTCAGAAGACGCATAAGCTGCACCTAAAGAAAGCCCCATACCTAAATCATAGGAAGTCGACATACCCCAGCCGTCACCGTTGCGATCGCTACCATTTTTATCGCCACTATCGTTACGACCTTGATATTGAGCGCCAATGTCTAGCCCTTCAACCATACCAAAGAAGTTTTTGTTGCGATAGGTTGCCAAGCCACCGGCGCGCTGGGTCATAAAGACGTCCGTTTGCTGATAAGAATCGCCACCGAACTCAGGAAAAACGTCAGTCCAGCCGCCAATATCATACAGAATACCGTTATTACGGCCGTAATCGAAAGAACCTGCATCGCCAAGTTTAATGCCGGCATAGGCATAACGGGTTGTTGAATCGTTGTCACCGCTGCCCTCAGAAGAGCTAGCATTGAGTTCAGCCTGATAGTAACCATAGCCGGTAACTTGGTCATTTACCTGAGTTTCCCCAAGAATGCCGAAGCGCACAAAGCTATTGTCGCCGTCTTCTCCTTCGCCATCAGAAAAATAATGATTCCCTTGGATCTCGCCCAAAATATTTAATTTATTGCCATCTTTATTGTACACTTCTGCCGCATTTACTGCCCCCGCGACTAACATTGCGGGAAAAAGACCTGCTAATATTTTGTAGTTTCTCATCATTTATTTCCTTGATTAAACCTGCTTATACTAACCACTGCGCTTTTGATAGACCCTGAACCTGATGGCTTCATTCCTATCTTTAGCATCGCGTTTATTGAAGCAGACAAAAGGTCAACAAACAACCGATAATGATAATTATTTTCATTGAGTTGAGATAAATATTGCGGTGATAACTTGAAAGAAAACCATCACGCCTGCGGTTGTGCTAGAAGACCGACAGAATAAATTGATACGATATTTTAGTGTAAGTTTTTACTACCGAAATGACGACAATGAAGAGAATAAAAAGACCGGTGTTTTGGCTTCCGCTGGAGCCAGGCCTGTGCCCCAGCGAGAAAATGGTCAATAAAGCAATCGCTTAGCTAATTAACTCAAACGTTTGATAACTAAACGGCAAAAAACTCAGCGCTTTAGACTTTAATTAAGCCGGATCAAGACTACTTATCTTTTGAACACACCCGGTATAAATATATTTAACCTGAAAAGTTCGGCGACATTCCAGACACAGGTAGCGCTGATAGCCAACCTTGCTCTTTCCGTGTTTACGAACTTTATCTTTAGCATTGCAATATGCGCAGCAGATTGTTTGAGTTGTCATCATAGTAGATTATGTAAGTTTATGAGTTATTAAAGCACATTTATAATAGAATAAACCGAATAACACTTATAAAAACCCTTATTTTTACTATTTTTAATATATTTTATTCTTTAACAACCATTATTAATTACCATTCTTTCTTAATTTCTCACAAACAATAGGCATATCGGTTAACAAAGCGGCTAATCACCTGCTGACCAGTCATCTTCATGAAATTCCTACCAGTTTCTGGTTACTTTCCTTCACCTACCGGAAAATATAAATCACCTATACTACAGCTATGTCGTAGCCGATGATTAAGCTTAAGCGCTCATCTGGGGAGTCAATGAAACGATCAAAACGCAATTATTCAGGGAAATTATGGCAGCGGCGCACGGCTAGTACAGCCCTACTTAGTGACGAACCTGTGGCATAGCTTTTCGCACACCAGTCGCGTCATGCTTAATCAGGATCCGGTTTCAACGCCGAACGAGAGCACATCTTTGGAAGTGGGTTTGGGAATTTCAACCACGTTGAACCAACGCGTTGGGCTTTACGCTTTAGCCAGCCACACCAACGATCTCGATAGTGGCCATCAACAAGATTATGCTGGCTCGCTGGGGCTAAGGCTTAACTGGTGACTCCGTTTCTTGGTTGTTAAGCGTCGCACAGCCCCGGTAATTGCGGCCATTAATTTCGAGATAAACCTCGTACAGCGAATCGCTATCGCCGATATTGTACTCGCACATCCGCTGATTCTCTGACCTCAGCCCTAAGTAGTTCACTACGCCAAAAACGTTGTCTTTATGGCTGCGGAAGGTGAAGTAATAGGCACCGCCGGTATCTTTCTCGTTAATATAAATCGTGGTCTGATAGCGTTGTTGTTTATCCGGCCCGATAAATACCAGACCATTTTTCGTCAGCTTCGCCTGCCAAAGCGGCTCATGCCCTTCCATTTCAAAATGAAGCCTGCGGGAGAAAACACGGTTGATAAACTGCTTACCGCTCAAAGCACCGTTCTGCACCAGTGATGACTTATCCTTCAGCAGGATGTTGTTGTATTCCAGCACTTTAACCTGATCGTCATGCACACTGCCCAAGAACAGGCTCTCTACGTTAGTTATCGGATCGACAAATTGCTCCTGAGCTCCGGCACCCGCCGAAACCATAAGCAATGTGGCAATAAACAGTAAAGGCTTCATACGTCTCCTTCAACCCGTCAGGGCTGATTCATCAATTATCTGAGGCTGGTTTTTCGCTTCCGATAGCTTACCGTTAGCGCCAGCTCAGACTCCCGCCACTCATACCAGACTATAGGCTCATCGAACTCAATATTCGCCATTCACCTTCTAACGGTCAGGTGATAATTATTATCTAAATCATAAACCAGTCCATCATCAGGGCCATCACCGTAGCTAATTAATAACCGAACGATAAGCTGATTATCTTTCTACATAATTAATCGTAGGCTGTTACCCATAATTGAACGAGAAACCATGTAACGAATCACAGGATCTGCATTCTACGTTACAGTCGCGCATTACTGAAACGCTGAGTGACAGTTGGGTGATCTAGCATTTAATTGGCGTTTAGGTCACCAATGCCAGCTGGCAGAATAAAAAATTGTTAGTAAACTCGTGTAAATCATCATTATTTTTTCATATAGTTATCTAACCTTCTACCAATCACAATTTATTATTCAACATTCTGATCTTCATTAAAAACATGCACTTTCAAGTGTAACCTTCGATGGCAATAATAAATGCTAAAGATAAATTTTGCGAGCAGAGTGAACATCGTACAGATACTAGATGCGCAATTACTCTGGCTGTTCAATCCAACGAATGATAAAGTTTTTAGTTATTGTGAATATACATGGTATTTTATACAGTATAATTCTACTTAGACTTTTGAATACCTAATTTATACACATAATCACTGGTAGACGCGAAATATGCTTTTAGACCATACAAACGCCGTGAATGACTATGCAGGCTTAATTACAGAGTCCCCAGTAACTAGGCCCTCATTCGATAACCGAAAGCCCGCCTTTCTAGAATTTTTTGCTGGTAGCGGGTTGGTAGCTCATGCTTTGCGTACACACTTTCGCGCAGTTTGGGCTAATGATATCAGTGAAAAGAAAGCTAAAGTTTACAAAGAAAATCATCAAGGAAAGCAATTTTTATTAGGTTCTATCTCTGATGTCAAAGGACGTGAATTACCCGAGGCAATGCTTTCTTGGGCAAGTTTCCCTTGTCAAGATTTGTCATTAGCTGGGACGATGGCTGGCATCCATGCTAAACGAAGTGGTTTAGTATGGGAATGGCTTAGAGTAATGGATGAAATGGTGATAAAACCACCAGTATTAGTCGCCGAGAATGTCACTGGATTAGTTTCTGTCGATAATGGTAACCACTACCGTTTGTTACATAAAGCGTTAGTTCAACGTGGGTATCGTGTAGGTGCGCTACGGCTTGATGCTGTCCGCTGGTTGCCACAATCACGTCCTCGCATTTTTGTAGTTGCTGTTCAATCAAGTGTCAAAGTTCCTCAAAATTTAATTGCTTCTGAGCCAAATTGGGCACATTCCAGCGCTCTACAATCTGTAGCTAAAGGACTTGAAAGCTGGATCTGGTGGAATTTGCCAGAACCTAAATCAAGAAAAGAAAATTTGGCTGATATAATTGAATGGGATGCTGAATGTGATCCCCCGGAAATTGCGACGCGCAATTTGAGCATGGTACCAGAGGCTCACTTTGTTAAGTTGAGACAAGATGGGTTCGTTGTCGCACCAGGATATAAGCGAATCCGCAATAAAAAGCAGGTGTTGGAGTTGCGCTTTGATGGTATAGCTGGTTGTCTCAGAACCCCGAAAGGTGGTAGCAGCAGACAATTTTTAGTATTGAAAAAAAATGGCGAATTAAAAACGAGACTACTTACGATTAGGGAAACTGCACGCTTAATGGGAGCACCCGAATCATTTGAATTGCCGGGTTCTTACAACGATGGATATATGGCAATGGGCGATGCTGTAGCTGCACCTGTCGCCAGACATTTAGCTAAATATTTGTTATCACCTTTAGTTTTAGCGGTGCAGAAATTATGACTGAACTTAAAATTAAATTAATGAATTACCAGCAAGTAAATAAATTAACAAGTAAAGGAAAGCTGGCTACGATGTTATTCGTTTCTAATTTAGCCAAAAAGAGCGGATTACCACTCGATTCATCAATATTGGTTACGGATAGAAAAGGTCAAGTACAAGGGCTTGGTAAAGCCAAAGTTCAGTCGATCTTGAAAGAATATGGCATCTTACGTGTTCTTGCCGAAGAAGGAGGCCGTACTAGTCGTGGCAGTTTAGGCGATATGCAAAATTATGTCGTATTCTTAAATCAATTACATTCGGATGGGATTGCTGAAACTACTGTAATTGAGCAATGGTGGGCCAACAGAGTAAAAGACTATTTTTCGGCTCAACCTTTTGTTTTAAAATATGATATGAGTAAGTCGTTGCGTTATATTGTTAGGGATCTATTATCACAAGCGTTTAAACGCCAGAAAGAAAACCCAGGAACAATGTACGCTGGCGCAGTTTTGCAACACCTGGTTGGTGCTAAATTAACGTTGGTTTTAGATAGTGATAAAGTTCAAAACCATGGTTTTTCAGTGGCTGATAGTGTCAGTGCGCGTAGTGGGGATTTTGTGATTGATGATGTTGTCATCCATATTACAACAGCACCAAGTGAATCATTACTACGTAAATGCCAACGTAATTTAGAGGCTGGCACTAGACCTATTATTGTGACAACTTATGCAAGTTTACCTGGAGCTGAGTCATTAGCATCAATTCAGGGAATTGATGGTCGAATTGATATTTGGGAAGCTGAACAATTTATCGCTGCAAACGTTTATGAATTGAGTCAGTTTGAAACTTCACAGCGAAAATGTACTGTGGAACGCCTTATTGAAGAATACAATAAAATCGTAGCATCTTGTGAAACTGACCCCAGCCTAAAGGTAATTATAGGCTAACTATATCCATATAAATGATACTAATTTTATGTAAATTTTAATATGTCATATAGCTATCATCAGAAAATAAACAAAAAAGGATTGACCCCCCGTCAATCCTTTTCCACTCTCCAACCCACCGTCCCTACTTCACCAACAAATACAGCTCGCCCAGTTTCCCCTGCAATACAAACAGCAGTGACTCCCGCGCGGCGGGGTGTTCAATAACTAAAGCAGCGTGGATTAATGACAGGCATTGAAAGGCAAGTTCATCAGAGGTAAGCGGTGTGGAATCGATAAAATCAGTCATAGATAAAACTCCAAGAAGCAGTAATTTGACCACCTTCAGAGCTGCAAATCTCGTAGGGTGGTAGCTCAAACTAGGTTTGCAGACCGTGCTTCTTGGAAACCGGCGTACCCGAAGATACCCCAGTTTGAGCCACCATAGAATCGGCATTATGCCATGATTTTAAGATGAGCAAAGGTTATGACAATAAAAATACTTTCAATATCAATATGTCATTGAAGAAGCCTGCGGGCTGCAAATCCCGGCACTCGATTTTGCGGGTGCCCGAGCACTATGCCGTTCCTTTGCCCATCAAACAACCGCCTAATGGAACCAGATTCAAATTATGCGAAGCATGCCGAAATTATTAACGAATACCGGCTTAAAATCAGAAGCTCATGTCAACCCGAAGAAAATTTATCGTTGCTTCGGGTTAATCTATCCGACTGAAATAAATTAAAAAAAATGAACGGCCCGCAGAAAAATGGCGGAGAAGCGGTTCACGCTCTTGAGTCTTCTATTTCACAGTCTTATACTCAAATCAACCACGTTATATAACCATAATTAAACGTTCTGATTACAAATGATTTGCAGGCGATGGACTTTTCGCCCCTGTTTAGCTGATGGATTAGCTCGCCCGAAACAGGTTTATATTCCCCGGGTATTTCTCTTTATTTTCTCTGTTTAAACAATTGGCATGATTTCGGGTGGGCTGTCTGCACCGGTGACTTTTTGTCGCTGTGTACTATGCCGGTCTATCCGTATAACCAACACGTTACAGTAAAGTTATGGAGAAACTATGAGTTCATCATGTATTGAAGATACGGTTATTCAAGGTAATCACTGGTTTCGCATTCTCAATGAAATGCTTCAGAAAGCCGGGATCGCCATTAACGGCTCGCGCCCGTTTGATATTAAAGTTCATAATCCGCAATTCTTTAAACGCGTGCTTCAGCAGGGCTCTCTCGGGCTGGGTGAAAGCTATATGGACGGATGGTGGGACTGCGAACGCCTCGATATTCTCTTTCACCGCCTGATTAAAGCCGGGCTAGATAAGCGCATTCCTCACCGTTTAAAAGACATCGTGAGTATTACCGGTGCCAGACTGCTGAATATGCAGACTAAAAGACGGGCTTGGATCGTGGGCAAAAAGCATTACGATCTGGGTAATGACCTGTTTAATCTGATCCTCGATCCGTATATGCAATACTCCTGCGGCTACTGGAAAGAGGCCACGACGCTAGAACAGGCACAGCAGGATAAGCTGAAAATCATCTGCGAAAAACTCCAGCTAAAGCCCGGAATGAAACTGTTAGATATCGGCTGCGGCTGGGGTGGTTTGTCGGCCTATGCCGCTAAAAACCACGGCGTTTCCGTGCAGGGCGTGACTATTTCCAAAGAGCAGCAAAAGCTGGCACAAAAGCGCTGCGCCGGGCTAGACGTTGAGATACTGCTGCATGACTATCGGGATCTGAACAACCAATACGACAGGATTGTTTCCGTCGGTATGTTTGAACACGTTGGGCCGAAAAACTACCAGACCTACTTTAACGTGGTTGCCCGTAATCTTAAGCCCGACGGCTTATTCCTGTTGCATACCATTGGCTCAAAAGTCCCCAAAACTGGCGTCGATCCGTGGATTAATAAATACATCTTTCCCAACGGTTGCCTGCCAACGGTGGCCAATATTTCTCAATCCAGCGAAAAACGCTTTGTCATAGAAGATCTGCATAACTTCGGCGCTGACTATGACCAAACGCTAATGGCGTGGTATGAGCGGTTCAATCAGGGATGGGAGCAGATAGCTAAAGGCTATGATGACCGTTTCAGGCGGATGTTCAGCTATTATCTGAATGCCTGCGCCGGTGCCTTTCGGGCCCGAGACATTCAGCTGTGGCAAATATTGCTTAGCCCGAACGGCGTTGAGGGCGGAATAAGAGTGCCGAGGTAAGCGCTATGGTGAATCACGCAGGCCGTTATTGACCCGCCAAAACCTTCGATAAACAAGGCACATCAAGGGGCCAACCGTTGGCCCCTTGTCGGTTGCGATCAATGGCTACCCGCTACACTAATTGCGCGATGAGCCGATCCGTTTCCCCCTGCAGGAAATGAATCGGAGCCACTTCGATCACGGTATATGCTCCGGCGGCCAGCTTCATAGTAGCCCGCGCGGCTGAAACTAAAAACTGAGCGGTCAGCGCCGGGTTATTAATCCGCATTGAATATTCAAACAGTTGATTCTGAGTCGCACCCGACACGCCTTTATGCGTCAGATGCACGCCGTGCCCCATGTCTTTCAGGCTATCAATACAGTCAACCTGCTGCACGTGGGTTTCGTCTGAGGCAAAGTAGTCGTCCGCTTTTAGAATGCGCTCTACCGTGGCGAAATCTGCGCCCGCTTCCAGCTCAATATAAACCAGGCGACGATGGATACCGGTTCCTAGAGGAACGGTCACCGACAGCGCATCTTTCACACCCTCGATAGACTTAGCAGCAACGGAATGGCCCATGCTCATGCCCGGGCCAAAGTTGGTATAAGTAATACCCTTTGGCGCCATCGCCAGCATCAGCGCTCGAATAATCGAATCAGAACCCGGATCCCAACCTGCGGCCACAATCGACACCCCTTGATGGGTTTTAGCGATCGAATCTAGCGTATTTTTCAGGTCAACAATCAGTGAGTGCACGTCGAAGCTATCAACCGTATTAATGCCCTTTTTGAGAATTTCCTGTGCAATATCCTTAATCGCGCGGGTCGGAGAGCACAGAATAGCAACGTCTACGTTGTCTAGCTTATCAATAGCGTCAACAACCGTATACGCCGCCAGTTCGGCCGGTTGGTTACCGGTACTGCGGCGTACCACGCCTGCAATTTCAAAGTCTTCGGCCGCATTCAGTGCGTCCAGCGCATATTTGCCAATGTTGCCATAACCGACAACCGCAGCCCTGATTTTCTTATTCACAAGCATCCCTATTTATTTTTTTATTCGACCTGACGTTAACCTGCCTACGCATGAGTCGGCGTGAGTCAATTCCCTCTTTACGGACAGATAATTCCCTCAAAAAAGCGAACCATTACCCGTGCGGCCACACCCGAGGGTAACATCCGAGCGGAGATAATAACCTTATCCGGATTAATGAAATAATTATTAATTTTAATTCAATCAGTTGGAGTATTAATTTTATAGTCAGTTATTGACAACAAAAATAGCGCCTATCAAACCCGTTTACGCGGCAGCAAAAATGCCCAACGCGCTCTTTCGCTGCAACTCCCTTTACTACGCGATATTTCCAATAAGGTTGGCCAAAAGCGCTTAACTCCGTTAGCGGTTATCTGGCGAATAATGATACAATGCCAAACGTATTCACTTCCCTTCCGATCGCGATTTAACAACGGTTTCAGGTGGTCTGACAAAAATAAGTATTAGGATTTTTTAATGCATCACAATGATGTTACAGAACGCTCATTATTTTCCCTGAGCTGGCCGATCTTTATCGATCTGTTTTTACACTTTTCAACCCTGTTGATTAATACCTATATGATCAGTCAGGTATCGAAATCCTATCTGGCAGCCATGGGCGTGGGTAATCAGGTCTTTGACCTGTGTATTACTATTTTCAGCTTTATCAGCGTGGGCTGCAGCGTGGTTATCGCCCAGTATCTGGGTGCCCGCCAAATGGATATGGCCAAGAAGGCAATCCATATTTCTATCGCATTTAATCTGGTTATCGGTCTGGCCTGTGCCACTTTCATCTTCTTCTTCGGCTATAAAGCGCTGATCCTGATGAATATGCCGGAACACCTGATGGAAGACGGCTTTGCCTACTTGCACATTGTCGGTATTTGTCTGGTTCCGGAAGCGGCAGCGCTGATTTTAGCGGCCTGTATGCGGGTTTACGGAAAATCTAAACCGGCGATGTACGTCACGCTGATCGTCAATATCATCACGATTATCGGTAATATCTTTGCGCTCTACGTATTCAAATATGGCCTGATCGGCGTGGCGTGGTCGACGGTGTTTGGCCGGGTCATTGGCGTGATTATGCTCGCCTGCCTGCTGAGCTACGGGCTGCGTATCCGCTTTGAGCTATGGAGCTTTTTCCATTGGTCCGCAGACCTGCTGAAGAAGATCCTGCATATCGGTCTACCGGCCGCCGGTGAAAATCTGGTTTGGATCTTACAGTATATGACCGCCATGGCCTTTATCGGCCTAATGGGTGAAACCGCCCTTGCCGCCCAAACGCTCTACTTCCAGATTTCGCTGTTTATTATGCTGTTTGGCATTTCCGTTAGCATTGGCAATGAGATTCTTGTCGGTCATTTGGTCGGTGCTAAACGCTTTGAAGATGCCTATCGTCAGGCATTTCACAGCCTGAAGCTGGGCGTTGGCGTTACCGCGGTGGTGGTAATCGGGTTCTGGCTGATGGACAGAAATATCATGAACTTCCTGTCTAAGGATGCGGACATCATCGATATGCTGCTGCCACTGTTCCTGCTTTCGGTATTTATGGAGCCGGGCCGGACCATCAACATCATCATGGTCAACGCCCTGCGGGCTTCCGGCGATGCCAAGTTCCCGCTGTATACCGCTATCTTCTTTATGTGGGGCGTATCGATTCCCATCGGCTATTTCCTTGGTATTAAAATGGAGATGGGGCTGCTGGGTATCTGGATTGGCTTCTTCTGCGATGAGTGGCTGCGCGGATTTACCAACGCATGGCGCTGGAAGTCAAAAAGATGGCAGACTAAGCGACTGGATATTTAATCTCACCCTGAGCCGCTGTTATTTAGCGGCTCAGTTTTATTTCCGGGCTAAAAGAAATATAGGGTTTAAATAATGGCTAAATTTTATGGATGAAATAACCCACAATAAAACCATCAAATTTGAATGCCCTATTGAGGCCGCTTAATCTCTTAATACAGTTTCTCGTATTACAATAGTAAAGAAAGCGTAAAATAGATGACTAGCTATTGAAGATTAATTAATAAATGCAATGATGGATTCAAGCTCATTTTTTAGGAATATGGATATGCTAAAGAAAACTCTGTTTATATTATTACTGGCGGCTTCATTCACCGTATCAGCGGGGCGTGGAGGTGGTCATGGTGGAGGCCATAATGGAGGTGGAAACTATCATGACGGCGGGTACCACAGCAGCAAAACCGAAAGATATGCGTTAGGTATTGGCGCTGCGCTGATGGCATACCAAATTTATACCTACTCAAACAATCCCGCACCTATCGTCGCGCCTTCAGTTGTTTATGTCGATCGCTCAAAGCCGTATTACTACGGCAATGGTTACCGAGCTAATTACAATAACCGGTATTATAACAATCGGTATTACGGTAATAGATACAATAACCATTATAATAATCGTGGATATGACCGAGGGTACGATCGTGGCCGAGGATACGATCGTGGCCGCAGCTACGGCCGTAACCGCGGATACAATGATAATAATCGTGGATATTCGTCTAGAAACGGCAGCGAACATCGTCGCTCGCATGATAGTAGCTATGCAGGTAGACCAAGTCACCTTAATTACTAGCCAACGGGACGAATCACTGAGCATTGTGTAGCCATAATCTTGTCAGTAAAAGAAAATACTGAATAAGATTATGGCTTTTTGCATTGTGCAATACCACACGTCTTCACGGTTAACCGTCAGTTTACCTACCTGCAACGATAGCGTTGATGAATTACCGATTGGCTCAAAGATTCACTGAACCGCAGGGTTCTGGCGGATCTGTCACTGTATGTATTAAGAACCACGGCAAAAAGGGCTATAATTAAACGCATCCGCTACTACCTATGTTGCACTCCGAAATTAAGGATAACTGCATGAAACTCTATGTCTACGATCATTGCCCTTACTGCGTGAAAGCCCGTATGATTTTTGGTCTGAAAAAGCTCCCTTATGAACTCCTTACCTTACTGAATGACGATGAAGAAACACCGATCAAAATGATTGGTCAGAAGATGGTACCCATTCTGCAAAAGAAGGACGGCAGCTATATGCCTGAAAGTATGGATATCGTCCACTACGTTGACGACAGCGTTGGCGAACCGGTGCTGACCGGGAAAACCAATCCGCCCATCGCCGATTGTTTAAAATCCATGTCTGAATATATCAATAAGCTCCTGCTACCGCGCTACGCTCAGGCCGATTTTTGCGAGTTTAAAACGCCTTCAGCCCGCCAGTACTTCACCGGTAAGAAACAGGCTATCGCCGGTGACTTCTCACAGCTATTGCAACAAACGCCAGAACTTATCAAACGTATTGAACAAGATCTGGCAAAGTTAGAGAAATTAATCCAGTCTCCTGACGCCTGTAACGCTGAACTGTCGGTAGATGATATTCATTTATTTCCTGTGCTACGCGGTATTTCAATCGTTAAAGGCATTACCTATCCACCAAAAGTTGATGCCTACCGCAAAGCGATGGCCCGCCGGTGTGGGGTTAACCTGCTGGACAATATGGCTCAGTAGCATATTCGTTTATCAGATACGAAAGCCAGCCGAGCCTGGCTTTTCTTTTTTTATTCCCGCCATAGCCACATTCAGATTATTTGAACCTATAGATGACTTTTTTCCGCTTTTTTAATTTAACCCGTCCACTAGACTAGGTTAAAAATTCAGGAGGATATGTCATGATCTTTTTACGTAAAGCAAACGAACGCGGTCACGCTAACCACGGCTGGCTAAACAGCTGGCACACTTTCTCTTTTGCCAATTATTATGATCCTAACTTTATGGGGTTCTCAGCGCTGCGGGTGATTAATGACGATACCGTCCAGCCCGGCGAAGGTTTCCCGACCCATCCGCATAAAGACATGGAGATTTTGTCTTACGTTCTGGAAGGCATGATTGAACATCAAGACAGCATGGGCAATAAAGAACGGGTTCCGGCAGGTGAATTTCAGATTATGAGCGCCGGTACCGGCGTGCGCCATTCGGAATATAACCCGAGCGCCACCGACACCTTGAAATTCTATCAAATCTGGATTATTCCGTCCGAGCAAGGCATTGCTCCGCGCTATGAGCAAAAGGCATTTAGCGATAAACACGGTCGCCAGTTGGTTCTATCACCCGATGCCCGCAACGGCTCGCTAAAGGTTTATCAAGATATGGAACTTTGGCGCTGTGCGCTGGATGCAAAAGAGCAGATCGATTTCACCATTAAGCCAAACCGCCGTATCTGGATTCAGGTAGTGAAAGGTGAAGTGGAAATCAACGGTGTAGACGCGACCGGCAGCGATGGCGTCGCCGTTTGGGATGAGTCATCGCTGACTATCAACGCCAGTGCAGAAAGTGAAGTATTGGTGTTTGATCTACCGCCGGTTTGATAAGCACGGCCTGAAGTGAAATAGATTATCGCCACCGCAACGGTGGCGATAATTTTATCATTGGAAAAGCAATACGGGCATCGGTTATTCCGCCGCCATCAGTTTGCGATACTCATCGTAGGCATATAAATCGGTCATTCCGCTGATATAGTCCTGAATCAGCCGGGCACGATAGTAAAACTCCCAGATTTCCTGCTGCTGCTTAGGTAAATATTTTCGTTTACTAATTGCTTCTTTGTAGGCCAGTTGGTGTTTAGTTGATAGCTTGTGAAACAACCTAGTTTCAATCGGAAAACTGCGAAGAGAGCCCGTCTGTACTAACGCTGAGAAATCATCAAAATTCATCTTTAATAACGGACTATAAATCTCTAATAGTCCATTAACAACTCGATATCCCTGAAGCTCCAGCAGCTCAACTTCTTCATGATTAAAAACATAATTTTTAGCGACATCTTTATAAATCTTCAATAGCCGGAAAGCCTCATCACTATCTTCCAGAAGCGCCTGATTAAAACTGCCTTCAAAAATAGCCGGTAAGTTATCGATAAAACGCTTTGCGGCCTTAGGTACAAGTTGGCTTACAGTATTAACTCTCAAATACATGAAAAATTGATCGTCAATATGCCGATATTCACTCCCTACCTTAATTTTTCTCAATGCCTCGCCAATCGTTTTATCAAATAAATCACCATCGTTAATCTCTCCCCAAGCAGATTGAAGATAACTACACAGTTGCTCCATGGTGAAAATGCATTTTTCTACCGCATCTTCAAGATCGGCTATACAGTAAGAAATATCATCTGCAGCTTCCATAATGTAAGTCAGTGGGTAGCGGTTAAACTCAGCCATATTCAGATTAACGCGCAACTGATTAATAAACGCTTCCTCAGCCAAATAGTAACCAGGCTTCTTCATCAAATAACTATGCTCAGCCGGAATATCTGCAGACCAATACGCAGGGCGGGTATATTTAAGAATACAGGCGATTTGTGAATAAGTAAGATTAAGCTTGAGTATCGTATGCACCAAGCGAATGGCCTGAGCATTACCCTCAAAATTAGTTAAATCTTTATGAATTTTTAGACGTAATTGGTTTAATTCCGGTTCCCCATCATTCAAACTTAAAAAGCAACAATAGCTGGTTTTACCTTCAGTTAATTGACGTTCAAACCATTTATTAATTACTTCTTCACCCGAATGACCAAACGGGGGATTGCCGATATCGTGCATCAGGCAGGCCATTTCAACAATGCTTTCAAAAGATTCCAGCAGCTTATCCAAACCCAGCTTCTCGACCCGCCCCTCTTTCTTTAGCCGGTTAAAAATATCCTTGGCAATATGACGCCCGACCTGCTGAACTTCCATTGAATGAGTCAATCGGCTGCGCACCGCAGCATTGCGCTCTAACGGAAAAACCTGTGTCTTTTGCTGTAGCCTACGGATAGCAGCAGAGTTAATGATCCGGCCCCGGTCGCTTTCAAACTGACGGGTAATGTCATATTCCCCTTCGGGAATAGTCGATGAGCTGAAAGGACGCTGAACCTTGATTCGCTTGCTAAAATCAATCCCGGACATAGCATTTTCCTAATATATTCACAGTAATAACGGTCGGCTAAATTTTAGCTAACGTTATCACATATTCTTAACCATCAACCAACCGGAATATGGTAAAAACCGCATAAATCGCGGCTAAGCTTAAATCTATCTGTTTCCAACCGACTCATTTGCCCAATTAGCATGATAAACTACGCGACAATTTACTCATCCTAACTTAACGGGTTATCGCAATGAAAATAGGTATTATCGGTGCAATGGAGCAAGAAGTTACTCTTCTTCGCGACAAAATAGAAAACTGTGAAACCTTTAAGCGGGCCGGATGTGAGATTTATACCGGCAGGCTGAACGGTATTGACGTTGCATTGGTTAAATCCGGCATTGGTAAAGTTGCCGCCGCTTTAGGTACCACGCTACTTCTGGAATTATGCCGCCCGGATTTAATCATCAATACCGGTTCTGCGGGTGGATTGGATTCTTCCCTGAACGTGGGTGATATCGTAGTGTCCGATCAAGTGCGCTACCACGATGCTGACGTCACCGCATTTGGCTATGCGCCGGGCCAAATGGCCGGTTGCCCGCCGGCATTCATTGCCGATACGCTGCTAGTCCAGCTGGCCGAGCGCTGCATTAGTGAGTGCAAACTTCACGCCGTCAGAGGCTTAATCTGCAGTGGCGATGCCTTTATTAACGGTGCCACACCGCTAGAACGCATTCGTCAAACCTTTCCAGAGGCCGTCGCCGTTGAAATGGAAGCCGCCGCAATCGCTCACGTATGCCACCTGTTTGACGTTCCTTTTGTGGTGGTTCGGGCAATTTCTGACGTTGCCGATAAGGAATCCCACCAGAGCTTCGATGAATTTTTAATATTGGCCGCCCAACGTTCGTCTTTAATGGTAGAGACCATGCTAAAAGCGTTGGCAGAAAGAAAATAATGGTCGCAGCGGTTATGCAAAAAACGGTGGCTCAGCGCTCAATACGCATTGGGCTGCTGGCCGTTGGTCTATATTTTGGTAGCCTTGGCGCTCAGGCCAGCGCTGAACGGGTCATCAGCCTGTCTCCTCACCTGACTGAATTGGCCTATGCGGCCGGTATGGGCGACCGTCTGATCGCCGCCAGCGATTATTCAGACTATCCGGAACAGGCTAAGAAGCTGGAAAGAGTGGCGTCATGGCAAGGGATCAATCTGGAACGGATCCTGGCATTAAAGCCTGATTTAGTCCTGTCGTGGCGGGGAGGAAATCCTCAAAAATCGCTGGACCAGATAGCGAACTTTGGCATCAACGTTTTCTATTCCGAACCTGATAGCATTCAGGCAATCGCAGATAGTCTGAATCAACTGGCGCAATACAGCCCACACCCTGAAATAGCCCACGCCGCGGCGGCTAACATGCTGGAAAAAAGTCAGGCGCTGAAGCTGAAGTATCAACACCCTGAAAAATCACCGGTGAGAGTATTTCTACAGTTTAGTACCCAGCCCCTGTTTTCAGGCTCCGATAAAACCATTCAGAACGAAGTTGTCTCGCTGTGCGGCGGAAGTAATATCTTTGCTGATAGTCAGGTACCTTGGCCACAGGTGAGCCGAGAGCAAGTACTCACACGAAAACCGCAGGTCATTATCATTTCAGGCGATGATGAACAGGTAAAAAACGTTAAAACGTTCTGGCGCGGGCAGTTAGATATTCCGATCATCACGGTACCTGCAGACTGGTTTAATCGCAGCGGGCCACGCATCATGTTGGCGGCTGAAGTCATATGTGAAAAATTATCAAAAATTTCCTCTACTTCATAGAGTTGGAGCATCTGTTATGTTGGTCTATTGGCTTGATATCCTAGGGACGGCGGTTTTTGCTATTTCCGGCGTATTGCTGGCGGGAAAGCTACGCATGGATCCGTTTGGCGTTTTAGTTTTAGGCGTAGTTACCGCCGTTGGTGGCGGTACTATCCGGGATATGGCGCTGGATCACGGACCGGTGTTCTGGGTCGCTGACCCAACGGACTTAGTGGTGGCGTTGGTAACCTGCGTAGCGACCATTGTGCTGGTTCGCCATCCAAGAGGGTTACCCAAGTGGATATTGCCGGTACTGGATGCCATCGGTCTGGCGGTATTCGTTGGCATTGGCGTAAATAAAGCCTTTCTGGCCGAAACGGGCCCGCTGGTAGCAACCTGTATGGGCGTATTGACCGGCGTTGGCGGCGGGATCATTCGCGACGTACTGGCACGTGAAGTTCCGATGATCCTGCGCACCGAAGTGTATGCCACCGCCTGTATTGTCGGCGGCTGCGTGCATGCGATTGCACACTACTACTTTAACGTTGACCTTGAAAAATCATTGATGATGGGAATGGTATTCACTCTGGCTATTCGCCTTGCGGCCATCCGCTGGAACCTCAAGCTACCCACGTTTAGTCTGGAAAACTAATACTTGTTTAGCCGAATACCAGACACAAAAAAGCACGGCAAAAGCCGTGCTCTGATTGCTGACAAACCCAACCAATTCGCTTCAACGGATATTCCGACCGTAGAAACAATGCGCTTAAATTAGTATCGAGCGCGGTCGAGGAAAGCTGCCATATTTAGCCGTAACGAGCTCAAAAACACCGCCCCTCGACCGCTAAAAAAAGATAATATTCCGACACTCTTTTCGCGGACGAAATTTACGCTGGAATAAAATTAGACCACTTTGTCAGCAATCGCTTTATTCAAACGCTAAACGACGAACCACACCCACAGGTGCTTTTGGCATTTGGATTCTGAATAATGAAACGAGAACCTTCTAACCCTTCAGTATAATCAACGGCACCGCCCACCAAGTACTGCAGGCTCATCGGATCAACCACCAGAGAAACGCCCTGTTTCTCGATAATCATATCGCCATCGTTAACTTTTTCATCAAACGTAAAACCATATTGGAAGCCGCTACAGCCACCACCGGTGATATAAACGCGCAGTTTCAGTTCGGGATTATTCTCGTCAGCAATCAATGCCTTCACTTTGTTGGCAGCCGCGTCGGTAAATTGCAGGGGCAAGGCAGTTGAATCACTCATCAATGGTCTCCAGCTTATTTGTATCAGGCTGCTACTTTGGCAAACCTATTCATCATATTATTATCTAATAGTTGACTAAAACGTTCAAGTATTACTCAGCGCTATCCAGAACCAACCCGCCCGAAAGGGGTAAGAACAGGAAGGATATTTAGCGTGTAAGCTACGCTCAAGGTATCCATAATACAATAATCAATGGTGCCCAAATTAGCCAAATTAAGGTTTTATTTTTATACCGCCCGATAATCGGCCCATGGCTAATCATTTCACCGCCAGCGCCGAGACAAATCTAAAGCTGCTATTTCCCCTGAGTTCTTTTAGAATAGCCCGATATTCACTCTCCCCATATTCTCTAGGTAACAAGGCAGGAGCCGATTCATGAGTAAATCAGAAAGTTTATATGCACAGGCCCAACGGGTCATTCCGGGAGGCGTCAACTCGCCGGTTCGTGCATTTACCGGCGTCGGTGGTACACCGCTGTTTGTTGAACGAGCTGACGGCGCTTATCTCTATGATGCAGACGGCAAAGCCTATATCGATTACGTTGGTTCATGGGGCCCGATGGTGCTTGGCCATAACAATGAAGTCATCCGTGACGCGGTAATTGAAGCGGTACAGCGTGGCTTAAGCTTCGGCGCACCGACCGAAATGGAAGTCAAAATGGCGCAGTTGGTGACCGAACTCGTGCCCTCAATGGACATGGTGCGCATGGTCAACTCCGGCACCGAAGCCACGATGAGCGCCATTCGTCTGGCCCGCGGCTTTACCGGCCGGGACAAAATCATTAAGTTCGAAGGCTGCTATCACGGTCACGCTGACTGCCTGTTAGTCAAAGCCGGTTCTGGCGCACTTACCTTAGGCCAGCCTAACTCACCGGGCGTACCGGCGGACTTCGCTAAGCATACGCTAACCTGCACTTACAACGATCTGGATTCAGTACGCCGCGCTTTTGAACAAAATCCTGGCGCTATCGCCGCGATTATCGTCGAGCCGGTCGCGGGTAATATGAACTGTATTCCACCATCGGCTGAATTCCTGCCGGGATTACGCCAGCTTTGCGACCAATATGGCGCACTGCTCATTATTGATGAAGTGATGACCGGTTTCCGCGTCGCCCTCGGCGGTGCGCAGGCCTACTATAACGTAACGCCAGATTTAACCTGCTTAGGTAAAATCATCGGCGGCGGTATGCCGGTAGGCGCATTCGGCGGTCGCCGTGACGTGATGAGCGCGCTGGCACCAACCGGTCCGGTTTATCAGGCCGGAACGCTGTCAGGCAACCCGATCGCCATGGCCGCGGGCTTCGCCTGCCTCAACCAGTTAACCGACGTTGGCATTTATTCTCAGCTCTCTTCGCTAACCCAAAATCTGGCGGAAGGGCTGCTCGATGCGGCTAAAAAACAAAATATCCCGCTGGTGGTTAACTACGTTGGCGGCATGTTTGGCATTTTCTTCACCGATGCACCAACGGTCACTTGCTATCAGGACGTGATGAAATGCAACGTTGAACGTTTTAAACGGTTCTTCCATCTAATGCTGGAAGAAGGCGTTTATCTGGCGCCTTCAGCGTTTGAAGCCGGATTTATGTCACTGGCTCACTCAGACCAAGATATCCAGCGCACGGTTGATGCCGCAAAACGGTGTTTTGCCAAGTTAGCGTAGGTTTTATTTCTAATGTAAAAGCCATACCGATTGGTATGGCTTGAGGCTCTGACAAAGTCGTTTAATTTGATTTCAGTGTAAGTTTCGTCCGCATATATAACATCGAAATATCACCATTCCCTAGCGGCCGAAGGGCGCCGTTTTTTAGGCTTGAAGGGCTTCGGTTAATACGCCACAAACTGATGTTCCGCATTCAACTTATACTTAACGCCAGCGCGGATATTTCCTTCGCCTTCGTACGCCACGGCAAAGCGCATCCGCTGGCCGTCGAAGTAAGCAACCGTAGCGCAGCCACCTTTGCCCAATACGAAATAATCAACCGAGCCGGTGCTGGCAATCAATGCGCTATCGCCCATCGCGACAATACGCGCGTTATCTCCGGCGCTGACCACCCTGGCCCCTTCACCAAAGCTAGATATATGGGATAAATCACCCGAACTGGCAACCTTAGAGGAACTCCCCACGCTGCCAATGCGCGCGCGCATACCGGCGCTGGCAATCCGCACGCCCCGGCCTGAACTACTTACTTTGGCTGAATTTCCCGCAGTGGCTATTCTGGCCCGATCGCCAGAGCTGCCGACCCTGACATCATGACCGACACAGCCAGCCCTGAGACCGTAACCGGAACTGGCAATCTGGGAGGAATAGCCGCAACTGCTTAGCCAGCCGTATTCGCCAGAGCTACCGATTTGAACGTTAACGCCGGAGGCCGCGATTCTGGCGCTGTGCCCGGTACTGCCAATGCGTACGCCGTCACCGGCACAGCCTATCTGGCTGCCGTTATCAATATCCATCAGCTTAAAATTGTCGGAATTTGTCGCCAACTTTCTGGCATAGAGGCTGCCGTCGTTGGGCATAAATCCGTTTAGCGCAAGAGGCTGTGTACCCAATGCCTGACGCGTTGCTTTCACCTCAGGGGAAATATCACTGAGAACGTCGGCCAAAGCATCGGTCGCGTTGGTCTCCTGATAGGCAAAGTTCTCTTTCTCTAGCCAGAGAGAATAGGCATATTCAACCAGACTGGTGGCCCAATCGACATAGCCATAGTGAATCAGTGCACCATGGACATCGGCGTATTTCCCGCCGTCAGGGAATTGCCTGATAAACCAGCGGTACATATAAGGGCCTACCCGCCAGGCCCTCAGTTCTTGCTTAGTGATTAACATCATTAATGCCGGTGATAGCCATCAAGCATGCACTTAAAGGTTTCGGTTGGCGTACGGCCCGTGGTACACAGGTATAGATGACCAAAGATAAAGAACAGGCTTAGCACCGCTAGCGCAAAGTGGAGCTGTAGCGTCCAGTAGCGGATACCAATGGCCCACTGGCCGATGGTTTCAGGATAAAGAGAAAGCAGCCCGGTAATCAGCAGTAGCGGTAACAAGCCGTACATAACGCCAAGATAGGCCACCTGCTGCAATGGATTAAACTTTGACTGCTGCGTTGCCGGGAACGGATGATCTTCTCCTTTCAGAATACCAAACAGATAGAAGCGTACCTGACGACTCGCTCGCCCGATCCAACCCTGCGGCTTAATCACATAGTGATGGCCGTTACCGCCGAAGGCATTGATCAACACGAAGCAAATCCAACAGGCCAACAGTAGAAATCCACATGCTTTATGCACGGCAACAAAGCTGGCCGTCACCGGTGCCGTCAGCAAAGCGAAATGGTTAATCAGCCCGCTGCCGAGTAATAAAATAAATAGCAGCGCGTTAGACCAGTGCCAGAACCGAATACCTTTGGAATAAAGATAAACTTTCTCACCGTGCGCGGGTTTGTTGGTTGCCAGCCGGGCCCGAAGTAAGGCGTGTATGGCTAGCACCAACAGCATTGCTACAATCGCTAATCCTGCCAGCAATAGCCAGACCGGCCAGAAGTCTGCCGAATAGGTCGGGACATAAAGGTGCAGCTGGGATTGAAACCGTTCAGGGTTCATACGTTATCCTCTTTCAACTGATGTTGACCGGGGCGGCGATACAGATGAGGCTTACCTACGCCTTTTAACTGATACTGATAGAACTTATTTTTCTTCAGCCAGCTCTGCACCACGTCACTGTCCTCTCGACCAAAAATTAGCGCATTCTCAGGGCAGACGTTAACGCAGATTGGCGCGAAGCCTTTAGCCAGCCGAGACTCAGCGCAGAAATCACACTTATCGGCCACCTTAGTTTTCGGATTAAGGTAACGCACCTGATAAGGACAGGCAGAAATACAGTAACTACAGCCAATGCACTGAGGTGCATTCACCCGCACAATGCCATTAACGTCGCGATAAGACGCTCCGGTCGGGCAGGCTTCAATGCATGGCGCGTCGTCACAGTGCTGACATGACTGGCGGAAAAAGTGGTATTGAGTCTCACCGTCTTTGGCTGAAACCGGAATATGTGCGATGGCTAAACGGCTTCCCCGATCCGGCACGTGATTCACCTTGCGACAGGCTCTGGCACACAGATTACAGCCGTTACACAGGGTCTCATCATGAATCATGACATAGCGAACAGGACTACTTTTAGCCGGTGCTGCCAGTAAACTTTGGCCTGGGCCAGTAAAAAAAACAACGGTACCCATACCGATAACAAATTTACGCCGAGAGTACGTCATCTGTTTATCCCCTGATTCTGTTGACTGCAATAGCCCGGCATTATCCATAACATTAAAAATATTATTTTCATCATGCTCCTCCGCCATTAACTATTCTTAATGTTATAAAATAGTGAGGTCACTGCTTAATAATAATGGCCTGAATATTGTTGTTAATGGCCACTACAATATAATTACATTTAACCTATTAACCCTCTGGTTTAAATAAACCTACGGATTCTGATGCTGCTCTATTTCAAACCACTCGCATAAACCATAAGCCTTGCCATAGCTCATATATCTTTCGCTAAATAAATAAGGTTCGTTGTTAGAAGCCTCGACCTGTCGAATATCGGCGTAGTCAGGATGGGTATTGAAAGCAACCATTGCGGCATCAATTTGCTGCGGGTCAAAGTCATAAGGCGAATGGGTTAACATACTGACCTTATAAGGCCGAGGGTAAGTTTTACATTCAAACCTTACGGCTTGCGCTATGGTCTTACAGATATCTTTTTCTATCACCAATACGCACATATCGGCGTAATTTTCCGAAAGAGTATCGGTTGAAAAATAATAACTATCTTTATCACCCTGACGCGTTGCAATATCGGTATAAGCTTCGTCAGAATTTATCTCAGCAAATATACAATTCAGATCCGTTGCTGAAACCGAATAAGGCGGAGCCAGAAATAGGCTGTAGGCGACAATGCTGCCACCTGCGGAGCTTTGACGAATAAAGTCGGCAATAACCTGCGCTGGTGATAATGATTGTTCAGCCAGCGCCTGCTCTGCTAACTCAATCTCGCGCTGGATAGCTCCTGCTTCCTGATTAGCTACACCAAACAGCCGACGCTTATTCCGATCAATGCGCTCATCGGCGTCATGTTCCCCCGCGCTCAGCCGTTCTTCGACTAAGAGTTCAGGCGCGGGTTCTGGTGTTAATAACTCAGCCTTATTCAATTCATTCATCATATTTAGCTCAATGATTATGAAGGTAATAAATTCAGCGATGCTAACTCAGCCGCCACGTCTTCCATGTCTAAACGGTGTAACGTCTCTTTAGTCGGGCAGCCTAACAGAGGGTCCCAGCCCATTTCGGTATAGAACATCGTGAATGCTTTATACATATCATCACGATCCATCTTATCGGTGCCTTCAGTAAACGCAGGGATTTTCGGATCCTTATCAAATACCCAAGAGCAAATCAGGTCGTGTTGATTGCGCATATCCATGGTTTGCATCAGTTTCACCGTATAGGCACGATGCAGGGTAAAAATACGTTCAGCGCCTAAATCTAAACTTTCTTGCGTAGTCTCCTCACCGGTAATAGCCTGAAAGAACTTGGCTTCGAGCGCTAAGTCGCCCCGATAATTACGACTTTTCAACGGCGATAGCGTCATTGGCCACACCCAGTTACATAGAGTGACTGCATTGTGTAGACAGCACTTCAATATCGTCCATTTGGCATAGTTAATTTTGGCCTGATTAATCGGCGTATAATTTTTGGTTTCGTCATAGGCATCCGGTGAACCAAACAGTTCGCCGGCCACTTCTTTCTGCAGTTTTAGCGGCAAGCCGCCCCCAATAAAGTTGATATGGGTATGAACCATACAGTCGCGGTTAAACATACAGTTAGTGATAGAACCAACCTGAGCCGACGCTTCGTTAGCGTGGTGAACCGGCCAGCCAAGCGGAGACCAGAGCTTGTTTTTAGCGTAAGCCCAGTACTCTTCGCCTAAATCCCAGCGTATTGAAATGGCATAAGAGCCGTCGGCCAAGTGACAGAGTTCACCGGTACGATGCGCCAAACGATGGTAGAAATCTTTGATGAAGTTAGGATCCCCCGCTTCCAGCTGGTCCCAGCGAATTTCTGCATACTCTGCCGCTGGTAGAACGCGTTTAAATACGCCTTTGCTGTAGCAGTAGGTGAAGTCCCGATGTAGCTGACCGTAGTTACACCAGATCCCCATGTCGTCAGCAATATTCAACCCGACCAGATTACCGACAACCGTACCGTCGCCTTTATCGTCAAAATCTTTGGGCCCGTTAGGGAATATGGTGGTGTGAACAAAGTTGGCTACGCAGGTATTTCCGCCGGTGGAGGGAACGCCAAAATCTTTCACTCGAGGTACGTTAAGCTGTGACATACAGCGGATTGGGCAAGAGTGGCAGCCCCCCATTTTGGCGGTATATTTTTCCGCCGCGGGCCCTAAATCAAACACGGATTTAAGCGTTCGGAAACCAACGGTATTTTGATTGCCCGGCGGGATCTCGCCGGTTTCAATTGGGCCACCTTCAGCTGCTCCCCAAAACAAACCTTTGCGCGCGGTCCAACGGGAACCCGGAGAAGAATATTCAGCCCATGGCTGAGGCGTGCTCGGTACAACGTGGTTATTATTGGCCCCGATAAGCTCCGTCATCATGTAGTCATTGAGCCGTTTCATTTCTGCTCTGTCGGCAATATTCACGCCTTTAGAGCCTTCAACCGCAATGGCTTTCAGATTTTTAGAACCTAAAACAGCGGCACTACCGGCACCACCACTGTGGTTACGGCTGTTTAGCATACAGGAAAGTGGAACCAGATTTTCCCCCGCGGGGCCAATCGCAGCTACGCAGGTTTCAGCACTGGTCATACGACAAATTTCTTCCGTCGTCGCTCGAGTACCTTTACCCCAAAGGAAATCGGCGGGCTCGATGCTAACCTTCTCATCTCTGATGCTGATCCATACCGGAGATTTGGCTTTACCTTCGATAATAATGGCATCGTATCCGGCGAACTTCATTTGAGCGGCGAAGAAGCCGCCCATATGCGCATCAACCACCAAATTACCTTTGGTGAAGGTAGAGAGTGACGTGATATTAACCCGCGAACTACAGGGTGCGCCGGAACCGGTAAGTGGCCCAACGGCAAAAATCAACTTATTGGCTTCGTCAAAAGGTTTGGTACCGGCAGGAACTTCGTCAAACATGACCTTATAACCAATCCCCATACCGCCAATAAATTTCTTATATTTGCTGGTATCTTCAAGGGAAATTTTCCCCGAAGAGAGGTTAATTCTTAATATGTTACCCATCCAACCGTTAGTCATGATGTTTTCCTTAATGCACTGAATAAGAAAGAGCTATTTACCTATGTCGGTTTACTGATATTCATCGTTGTTGCTATAGCTCTATCAAACCGTGATGTCTTTCCAGTCGATAATCGTTAATGCACCAGTCGGACAGGCTTTTGCGCACTCACCGCATAGAATGCATTTTGACGATTTCTTGGTTTGCGTGTTTACCGTTGCCATCATCCATGGGCAGGCTGTAGTACAGGCGCTACATCCAATACAACGCTTATGATCGACAGCAATACAGCCATCTTTCTCGTTGTATGAAATTGCCCCAATCGGGCAGACTTTGAGGCACTGTGGGTCTTTACACTGCCGGCAGGTATCCGGTGTAAAATTTAAATCACCATAAAGGCCACCGCCTGAGCCGAGGCGGCCATCGCCAAAGTAATAGTTACGGTGGATTTTTATTCGGGAGAAGAAGGTTCCGACAGAACCATCGTTGAAAGTTGTGCAAGATGTTTCACACCGGTGACAGCCGGTACATCTCGCTCTCTTGGTGACCAACACACCTTTTGCCGTTGTTATTAAGCCAACGTTACCGTTGTCGACATCTTCTTGCGTACAGCCAAAAAGAGATAACAGAGAAGGTGCTATTGCTAACCCGGTAAGACCTTTTCCTGAAATACGAAGAAAATCAAGCCGTGTTAAACCATGATCTAAAAAGGGGCGTTCAGCATTATTAGGCATTTAATTTCACATCCTCTTCCGTACATACTTAAATAACAACCAAGACACTATTATTTTTCTAATATATATAAATTCCAGATACCTCTTACTGGGTATCTTAATATTATGATGTTCTCGTTTAATTCGGTGTGCTGTGATCAACTTCAAGTTAATATCAATAACCATACAAAATAAATGGTTATTGATATTAAGTCTCATTTCGCATATGAAAATATATATTTAAATGGAAAAAATAACCGGTTATTGTTCAAATTATGTTAATAACAAAAATGTATTACTTCATACTATCAACCATAAAATGGGAGTCGCCTGATTAATTTATTAAGATTCAATAAATATACTTCCAAATATATCGTTTCATGCAGCAGTGAAAATTGGAAGTTTAAAAATAGAAAAATCCATTTCGATAAATGCGTTTAAAACTAATAGAAAAATAAAACAACCCTGATTAAATCACGTTAGCTGACTGTATCAATCATTAATAAACATGGCCAAAATCGACATTTAAATCTATATAAAACTGGCCATGCGGTACTGGTCGATAACAAAAAATGATATTTAAAAAATATCGATAGAAAAACCTAATACTCTCTATTCTCAGCCGATAAGCTTTACTCTGCGCTAGGTCATGATATTCAGTAAGCGCCTTTATAGAATTAAAACAGAAAATCCATCAACCGCTTGCCTGGCAATCAATAAAGAGTGCTACACTCTCGCCCCTCAGCCTCGATAAAAACAACCAATAACATGAATAAACTTGCAACCCTGTGCGGTATTGTGGCTATTTTGCTTTGGAGCATGAGCGTTGCCCTAACCCGTAGCCTGTCTGAAGTATTAGGTCCCTTTGGCGCCGGAGCAGCAATTTATAGCGTGAGCGCTATCTTAGTCGTGCTGGCCACCGGATTACCTAATATTCGGCAACAACGGGCAGCCTATCTTTGGGGGTGTGGTTCACTGTTTGTCATCTATATGGTCTGTTTTGCTTTGGCTATCGGCATGGCTGCCAGCCGCCAGCAAACGCTGGAGATTGGTTTAATTAACTATTTGTGGCCTAGCCTAACGCTGCTATTTGCCTTGCCGTTACTGAAAATATCGGCCCGCTGGTGGCTATGGGCGGGCATCATTTTAGCTTTTTCCGGCGTTATTTGGGTGGTTAGCGGGGGCTCACTTAGCCTGTCAAACTTTATCAGCAACGTTGGCACTAACCCGCTGGCCTATCTCTTGGCAACTATCGCGGCTATTGCCTGGGCACTCTATTCAAACCTAGTGCGTATTTACTGTCAGGGTAAAGGCGTGCTGCCACTATTTCTGTTTGTCACCGCGCTCTGTTTGTGGATTATGACCCCCATATTTTCCCACCTGCCGACGGAGATGCTTTCTCAGGGCGCACTGCTAGAGCTACTGTTGATGGGAAGTACGACTGCGGTCGCTTATCTTTGCTGGGATATGGCAATGCGTAAAGGCAACGTCACGTTGGTTGCTGCGCTCTCCTACTTCACACCGCTGTTTTCAATTGCGATCGCTAGCCTTTGGCTCAATACTCCGCCAAGCGGCGCATTCTGGCCCGGCGTCGGGCTGGTGGTTATCGGTTCACTGCTTTGCTGGTCTGCCAGCAGGGAAAAAGCGTAGCGGCTATTATTAGCCAGAAAATAAGGTTAACGCTCGGCCAAAAAACGCCGGTATGCGTCAAGCACGCCCAAGAAATCTTCTACGCCGCAAAAAGAGAGGCTTTCTTCATCGTAATAGAACATGCCGTCTTCCATTTCATCGCCTTCCAGATCCAGCTGGTTGGCCCTGACAATCACTTCTTCACCATCCAGCCAGAGGGTATATTCGTGGCCCACCTTCTGCCACTGTCGCTCGCTGCCTTTCACCCCTGCAATCGCCTGTTCAACCTCATCCAGCAGGCTTAAATTACCGTTAACTTCTTCATTCAACCAGTGTCCGATCGCTTCATGGTCCATAGAAAATCGGGCAAAAATTTGTCCGGTTACGTCTGTCCTAAATTCATAGTCCATAATGTTATTCCTATTATCAATGCGTTGTTAGCGGCGAATAAAAAGAGGCCGCTTATCATTAAGCACTTATGGCTATGATAAGCACATATTCGACAGTAAGCCTTATGTTATTTTTTGTTTCTTAGATCGGTAGAAAAAACCGGCCTAAAGAACCGCACTGAAGAGCCTGATATCAGATGACAATCTTACTGAGCAATGGCCCTAAGCCTTAAAGTAAAAATCCCCACTCGGTTGATACCGGTGGGGATTTTTTGTTACTGGCTAAAAAGAAACTACGCGGTGGTCTGGAAAATCACGCGGTCTGCTTTTTTGGTGTACTCGCTAATCTGGTCAAAGTTGAGGTAACGGTAGGTATCATCAGCGGTTTTATCCACTTCGGCCATATAACCTAAGTATTCTTCTACCGTTGGTAAACGCCCCAACAGAGAGGCAACCGCAGCCAGTTCAGCCGAAGCCAGATAAACATTCGCGCCGGTACCCAGTCGGTTAGGGAAGTTACGCGTTGAGGTAGAAACTACCGTTGCGCCTTCTTCTACCCGAGCCTGATTACCCATACATAACGAGCATCCCGGCGTTTCAATACGCGCGCCGCTGGTGCCGAATACGCTGTAGTAACCCTCTTCGCTCAGCTGTGCTGCATCCATCTTCGTCGGCGGAGTAACCCATAAACGAGTCGGTAACTTGCCTTTAAAGTTAGCCAGCAGCTTACCCGCCGCGCGGAAGTGGCCAATATTGGTCATACATGAGCCAATAAACACTTCATCAATTTTGTCTCCGGTGACCTCAGACAATAAACGAGCGTCGTCCGGATCGTTTGGAGCGCACAGAATTGGCTCTTTGATCTGGTTCAGATCGATGTCGATAACCGCGCTGTATGCTGCATCCGCATCGGCTTCCAGCAGTTGAGGGTTAGTTAACCAGTTCTCCATGCCTTTAACCCGGCGTTCAAGAGTACGCGCATCGCCGTAGCCTTCAGAGATCATCCACTTCAGCATCACGATATTGGATTTCAGGTATTCAATCACCGGCGCTTTGTCCAGCTTGATGGTACAGCCAGCGGCAGAACGCTCAGCAGAGGCATCAGCCAGTTCAAACGCCTGCTCGGCTTTCAGCTCAGGCAAACCTTCGATCTCAAGAATACGGCCGGAAAAGATATTCTTCTTGCCCTGTTTCTCAACCGTCAGCAAACCTTGCTGAATAGCATAGTAAGGAATGGCGTGAACCAGATCCCGCAGCGTAATTCCCGGCTGCATCTTACCTTTAAAGCGCACCAGCACAGACTCAGGCATATCCAACGGCATTACGCCGGTAGCCGCCGCAAAGGCAACTAGGCCAGAGCCCGCAGGAAAAGAGAGACCAATCGGGAATCGGGTATGGGAGTCACCGCCGGTACCGACAGTATCCGGTAACAGCATGCGGTTTAACCATGAATGGATAATACCGTCGCCCGGGCGAAGAGAGACGCCGCCGCGATTCATAATGAAATCAGGCAGAGAATGGTGAGTCTGAACGTCAACAGGTTTAGGGTAAGCTGAAGTGTGGCAGAAAGACTGCATCACCAGATCGGCCGAGAAGCCTAAACAGGCCAGATCCTTAAGCTCATCACGAGTCATTGGGCCAGTCGTGTCTTGAGACCCCACTGACGCCATCTTCGGTTCGCAGTACTCACCGGGGCGAATACCCGCCACGCCACAGGCACGGCCAACTATTTTCTGAGCCAGCGTAAAGCCACTGGTGCTGGTAGCAACGGCTTTCACGGTACGGAAAACTTCACTCGGCGGCAGGCCTAAAGACTCACGGGCTTTACTGGTTAAGCCACGACCAACGATCAGTGGAATACGGCCACCGGCCCGGACTTCATCCAGTAATACGTCCGTTTTTAATTCGAAAGTAGCCAACAGCTCATTACTCTCGTGACGACGAATTTCCCCTTTACGCGGATAAACATCAATCACGTCGCCCATATTGAGTAGTGATACGTCAACTTCAACCGGCAGAGCACCGGCATCTTCCATAGTGTTGAAGAAGATAGGCGCAATTTTGCTGCCCAAAACCAAACCACCAGCGCGTTTATTTGGAACAAATGGAATGTCATCGCCCATAAACCACAGCACTGAGTTAGTCGCTGATTTACGCGATGAACCGGTACCCACAACGTCGCCCACGTAGGCCAGAGGGAAACCGTTTTGTTTTAACACATTAAGCTGCTTAATCGGACCAACGCTGCCCGGTTGGTCTGGGGTGATACCTTCACGGGCATTCTTCAGCATCGCCTGAGCGTGTAGAGGAATATCCGGTCGCGACCACGCGTCCGGAGCCGGTGAAAGATCGTCGGTATTGGTTTCGCCGGTCACTTTAAACACGGTAACGGTAACTTTATCTGCCATGGCGGGGCGTGACAGATACCACTCGGCGTTAGCCCACGATTGCATGATCTGTTGAGCGTATTGATTACCGGCTTTGGCTTTTTCCTCTACATCGTAGAAGTTATCAAACATCAGTAAGGTATGAGAAAGCTGTTTCGCTGCAATAGGAGCCAGTTTTGGATCATCAAGCGCCTGCAGCAACGGATTGATATTGTATCCGCCCTGCATGGTGCCTAAGATCTCAACGGCTTTTTCTGGCGAAACCAACGGTGAGGATGCTTCGCCTTTCACAATCGCGGCAAGAAAGCCAGCTTTTACATAAGCGGCTTCATCAACGCCGGGCGGCACGCGATTAACAAGAAGATCGAGAAGTACGGCCTCTTCTCCGGCCGGAGGGTTCTTCAATAAAGTCACTAAACCGACAACCTGTACTGCATCTAACGGTTTCGGCACAACGCCTTCTACACTACGTTCCATAACGTGTTTACGATATTCCTCTAGCACGACGACTCCTCCAACTATAATTGTTATATTCAGCAGTAAAAACTCTAACGGCGTTAACCCTACATCGTTATCGATCTGCAGCGTTTTATATTTAAGAGTAAATTGCATTAATGTGCAGACTTAGCATAGTGGTATACAGAGATTCTGTTAGTTAAATCACATAAAGAATATATGCGTTTAATGCCCTTTATGCAGCTAATTATCTGGCCACACGGCTTATGTAAATAACAATCGGTAAGTATAATGTTTGATAATTACTTTGATAAAAAATAATATCGTTTTTTAACGATTAATCATGTATATTTACATAAAATTCACACATTCCTGCAAGGATGCCAGAATGAGCCAGACTTATACAGATCAATCCACCCAACTCTCCAATCTTAAAATCGCCCAATGCGTTACCATAGTGACGTTCGGCAGCACTTTTATCTTATTTATCATCGCTAAACTCTTTCCCGGCACCACAAATGGCATTACCTATCGGCTAACCATAGCTAAACCGGCCGAATCCGAATGGGAACCGATGATGCTAGCCCTTCAGTTTGGCGTTCAGTACTTTTTAGCCCTGCTGCTGGTAGTCGGCGTTGCTATCTCATTGTTGTTCTTTTTTAGCTGTCGGGATGAAAAACGCTCGAAGTAGCTTTTACGAACGGAATCTAACCTTATTGGATCTAATTACGTAGAATTTAGCAATGAATACTCGTCAATAAACAGGCATATTTGGATATACAATCAGCGCGATGGATTAATACAGGATAAACCTAAGTATGGAGCGAATTAATGAGAAGAGTGCCCTACACGCCTATAGCTTGAAGTATGAAAGGTAGCAATTGCTAATCCAATAAAATACCTTCCCAAAAACAACCCATCATCTGCTCTATTTCAGCTATTTGTTCTATGGATGACTGAGTTATTAATGCATCCGTAAGCTTATCTTTGTCTAATTTGAGTAATTCATCTTTAGAACCGCTCTGAGCCATTAAGGCAACATCGTAACCCAACAAAACCTCCCCCATTAGATCGAGGTTCCATTGAAAGAGGTCACCATCTATAGGTGGATTATCATATACCCGACTATTTTCAATTGAGCCATAGTGACTAATGATTTTGTAGAGATCTACAGCATCCTTCGCGTTGCCATGACCGCGGTCGCGCCTGCGACAAAGTAGGGAATATTTTCATCGTCACATATCTGATTTATATCGGTTAATAAGGTTTCAATAATTGAAGAGAGCGGATTCATCAAGATGGAGATATTTTTCATTAATTATCCTTGCTACTGCTAAATTACGATCGTCCTTGCTGACTAATAATTCAGCCATACATAGCATCACTTCAGCAGTACGATTAAGTTGGAAACTCGGTCCCCAAAACGCAGAGACTAGCCGTAGTTTCCCTCCACGTAGAGGAGTTAATCCTAATGCCTTAACACGGTGTTGTAGAAAGTGTGGAGTAAACAGCGTCCAATTTTCAGGAATCAAATATCCATCGCTTAACTGGGTTGCAGCGGCCTCGCCGCCCCATAATTCTCCCGTTTCTAATAAAATATCTTGCCATTTATCGGGCGCCGTTAATGGAATAAACGCCAGTTTTGAACGAATAGCCGTTGCATAATCACGTAACCAGAGAATTTGTAATTCCTCTACATTCATTAAACGCCGACCATTCGCGGTGTTGCGATAGAGACGTTTATTTTCGAGAAATCCAAAAGCCTTACTCACCATTCCTAAAGAAATACCCGATAGCTCCGCCAGTGCGCGATAGTTATTATTTAATGTTTCAGGCGCAGACAACAATACAAACAGCAGTTTTAGCGTACCTTCCGAAATCCTATTGTCGACAATGCGTTTCGCCTTACTCCCCCTACCGTCGATAAAGACATGAAATCCCTTGGTGTGAATTCTGGCATTCCCCGACGTATCAATAAAATTGAGCTGATTACTCACGCAATACTCAACCAAAGCCGGCGTTAATGGATTACATATGAGCAAGATAGGCTGATTATCCATCTGCCTGCGCACGGCCATCAACGTTTCTTTGCGGTGGATGTGCTTTATCTCCAGAGAAAAAGTGAAAACCTCACCGTTAGGGGTAGAAAATTTTGCACACCCATCGCGAAAATCCCTGTTGTTATTTAATTCATACCGCAGTTGAAAATCTCTTGGAAGGTTTTTAACCACTTCCGACAAAAACAGCGCCTCATTCATTTTATGTTCACACCTTAAAACAGTTCATGAATCATGAACAAATTATATGATGAACTAAATAACAATAGAGCAAGACAAATTGTCCAGACATGGTAAGTACTAACGCGATAGACAGTTCGCTTCCCTAGTAAAAAAAGGCCCCTGATGTTTAATCAGAGACCTTCGCGTTTAATCAAGAAGTTATTATCACTTACCTCACCCGTGGCTCAGGTGAGGAACCGCATTAGTCAGCTATTATTCGGCTTTGCCCACCGGTTCAGCGCGGCTGAAGCGCTTACCATCGTGGCTTTGGGTCCGAACGGAAATATCACCCTTCACGCTTGGCCGGGCGTTATCGTCATATTTAGCCCAAGCCTTACCGCCATTGGTTGAATACTGGATGGTCAGGCCGGGAAGCGCAACGTTAGCTTCCAGTTTGCCATTCACGACTTTCGCTCCCGGGACCGGTAAGCGATAGGCTACGCCCGCGCGATCCAGCTTAGCCAGTTCGCGCTGACCGACGATATTGGCAAATAGAGTCCAGTCTTTATTCAGAGCCTGTTTATCAACAAACGAGGTTTCGCCGCCTTTGAACTCTTTCCCTTTCTGGTAATCCAGCTCCCAAGCCGCTCGGTGCCACGAACGCTCCGCCAGCGGCAGCATACGAGGATAAATCATATATTCCATTTGATCGTCGGTGCGTATCGTTTCACTCCAGGACTGGCCGGATAAACCATACGCCCCCGGCCACTCTTTGTCGCTCTTCGCGGTGAAAGCATTACCATCGCGATCGACGGACGTTTCTGCGTTTTGCGGTAGGTTATTCGGTGCGAAGCTAAAGACCTTACGCTCATCGTTGAAACGGGTTCCCCAATAGTAACCGCGCTCCTGCGGGTTCACTTCATACGGGAAATCTAAATAGACATAGTCCGGGTTTGAAATAACCACTTTATAACCTTTATTTGCCCAATCGTTGGCTGAATCAAACCCGCCCCAGTACAGCGTGTCCCAGAAGTTGACCGCAACGCTCTTGGTTGCAAAGGCCTTCGAATCTTTAGCATCTTTCAGACCGTCCTGCCATGCCTGCATTTTTTCAATACCGTGGGCATTCACCAGCTTGCTGACCTCTAAGGCAAAATGGCTTGGCAAATGTTCAAAATCAGACACTTTCCCCTGTTTAATCATCGCCTGACACACTTCAGACTTAGCCCAAGGTTTATCTTCATGACTCTGATCGATAGAACCTTTAAATGCCTCTTTCTTCTCGGCTTTCAGATCCTGATAGCCAGCGCCTAAGCGAATATTTTTTGCTTCATCACCGCCAAAATGCCACGTTGTTAGCGGCTGACCGGCTTCTTTATGCATTTGCGCAATTTCACCAATCACTTTATCAACAAAGTTCTTAGAAGATTCCAGACAAGGGTTCAGGTAGCTTTGACGATCGTAAAACTGAACCGAGGTGGTATTTGACGTATCGGTCGGGTCAAGCAGACGGAACTCATTGGCCTCTTTCTCTTTACCGGCTTTATGCAGGCGGTCGTAGCGGGCTTCCATTGAAACGACGGCAGCTCTGGCATGGGCTGGCATATCAATCTCAGGGATCACTTCAATCTGGCGGGCATTGGCGTACTTCACAATGTCAATATAATCGGCGCGGCTGAAATGGCCACTACCGTTATTGTTGGTATCCGGGCCAGAACCCAGCTGTGGCAGCAGGCAGGCCTTCTCATCTAAATCGTGGCAACGCTTACTACCAATGTCGGTCAGTTCAGGCAAGCCCGGAATTTCAATGCGCCAGCCTTCATCATCGCTAAGGTGGAAGTGGAATTTATTCAGCTTATAGGCTGACATTTGGTCTAACAGGCGTAAAACCGCCACTTTAGTATGGAAATTTCGCCCAACGTCTAGAAATATTGCCCGATACTCAAAGCGCGGAGCATCTTTGGCATCCAGCGTGGCAATATGCTTACCGCCGTTGGCGGGAAGCAGAGAAAGAATAGACTGTAGGCCATAAAACACACCGCTTCGATCGTAAGCCACGATCTCCGCGCCTTTCTCACCAATCTTCAGCTGATAAGCGCCGGGAACTGCCATTGCGTCTTTGAATTCCCCGGCAGACACCGTCGCTTTAATCGGGTAACCGGAAGCATTGGATGCAATTCCCAATGCTTTAAAATGCGTTAACACGGCATCGATGGCCGCACCGTCTAGCTCCTTTGTCTGTAAAGAGATGCCTTTACTCAGGTCGGCATCCTGAGCGTGAACCGTGACTTCCATTGGCGTTGGAACGATTTGCCCGCGCAGTTCAGCGGCAGGGAGTAGCTTAACGTCAGCATTCTTAGCGAAACGGTTTTCCGTTGTCATCAGAATATTATGATCGTCTTTAGTCCGCTTCCAAGTATCACCAAAGTTATTACCCGCCAAAGGGCCGCTGAATTTAGCGAGGTCTTCCGTATCGGTACTGGCAATAACCTTTGCTTTAGCTCCTTGTGAAGCGGCATACCAGCGTGGCATTACGTCAGTTTTAAAGATTTGCCAATACTCAACGATAATGGGCACTTCCACCGCTTTATTCGCCGGGAATGAGGTAAATTTGTCAGTCGGCTCTAGCCGATGTAAGTCGCCGGTTACGTGAGTAATTTTGAACTGGTCGTTATCAACCCGCAGAATTTGACGGACGCTGTGAAAGTAAATTGCCCAATCTTTACCTTTAATTTCAGCGGCAGGATTAGCCAGAGTAATGGTGGCCTTATTACAAGACGCCCAGTCAGCGCCTAGCGCGCTGCAATCTACGCCATGGTCGGCGGCGAGGTTATCAACAATCTGGTAGTGAACGTTGAGATGGCTTATTTGATCGACCGTTTCCTGCGAGGCATGGGCTCCACCAAGAAAACCGCAGGTGGCGGCCAACGCGGCAATGGTACTGAGTTTAAAATTTTTCATTCTTAACTTGCTCCATTAATATCAATGATTATTTGCGCGAATTTTTGCCAAATCTTGCCGCACGGTTAGAAGATAGTGAACGGTGCAATAACGATGAATTTCACGTCTTTTTCATCCTGGAACATGTTGCCGTAGCCGTTACTCCAGCTGGCGTTGTCAGAATGGTTGTTGTATTGGGTAAAGTGCAGTTTAAGCAACGTGCCCTTTGCCCGCCCTTCCTGCACGGTATACTGCCCATCTAGGCTATACGCACTCTCTTTCACCCGTTGGCTCTGATCGTAAGCAGAGTTGGTGCTCGGTTTAGCATCCCAGGCATATACCCCTGAGGTACCAACGGCCCATCCGGGTAAATTCCAGTTGCTTAAGTCATACATCACCCCGGCGTATAATGCTTTTTCGCCGTTGGCGTTGAAGTCTGAACGGTTATCCCACCAAACATCTAACCGACCGTTAGACGATGCATAAGTCGGCGTCATACGCTGTAAGAAGAAGCCCTGATTACCTTCAGCCTTGACGTAGGTTCCCTCTAAACGCCAGTCAAGCTGACCGGTTTTATAGCCAAAAGTCAGTGCCTGTAGCCAAGCCAGCCCGTCATAAATGTCATTAATACCGCCGCCGTCAACCTTGTCCTTAGTACCGTAGAACTGATAGCTGGTGCTTAGCGGGTTGCCCAATACGTCGAACTTGTAAGAACCTTTGGCAAAATACTGGTCAACGTATCCCTGAGCCTGACCGAAGGCCGCTTCTAAAACTAAGTTATTTTTGAAGTCATACTTCGCGCCCAGTGAGTGCAGATAATCAACTTTTGTTTCCCGATCGTTTTGATAGAAATGGTCCGTTTCAGTGTGCCATGGCGCCTTGTACTCATTGGCCCACATATAGGAAAAGCTCAGTGCACCGGCAGTGCCGTAATCAAAGTTCGCGCCGCTTTCTGCTCCCTGATAGGTGCCGGGTAACAGGCTCCAGTGTGGTGCAAGTAACGTTTGCCCAGTTGGTTGGATATAACCGGCTCTGGCCCACACCGGCCCATATTTGAATTTTGCGGCGGCTTTATACAGACTGACACCGCTTTTATCGCCGGAATAATCTTCGTCGTAAGTACGGTTTTTCGAAGAGAATGCGATTTCGTTCGGGTGCCCGCTGTCGTGAGATTCAGCCATTTCAATCGCCGTAAATGCAGCAATATCCAGACCAAAAAAGTCAGCCGCATAGCCGGAAGAAAAATCGAGGTTAGCATTCCAAGTCGCGTGAGACAGGTTTGTTTCGTAGGTGCCGGTTGAAATATCTTTACGATCCCGCTGGCGTTGCCAGTAGTAAATCCCTCCGGTTAACGTTGAATCATCAATGAACCCTTCGGCTGAAGCTTCTGAAATAAAAAAATTGCCCGATCCTAAAACCACGCCTGCAACCGTATATGCTAAATATTTAGATTTTAATCCACTACTCTCTTTCATCATGTCCACTCCTCAATAGATAACATCGCCAAAATTGCCAATTTCTATATTTTTTATGAAATAGCACTTATCAAAATTTGTAAGATTAAGTAAGTTTAATCATATTTTTCGCGTCGCGAATTATCAATTAAAAATAGAGGGAAATTGAAGAATCTTGAGTTACAGCACAAAATTGTGAAAAAGATAGAGAATTTGTCTTTCTAGATTAGAATTAAGCAACTATTTGATATTAAAAAATATATTAATCATAAGCAGCAACGGTATTAAACAGTGGGGAAGCAACAGTCTGAAAAGGTTTGATATTTATTGAAATAAACTAAGTATGTCGGAGATCACATATTTCGCGATAAAAATAATGATACGGATATATCTATTTCATTGAATGGAACGACATTAGGCGCATTCAGAAAACCAGCGGTGGTATTAATACCCGCCCAATACCGCCGAGTAAATTTACGCAATAAAAAAACCGCCAAAGCGGTTTTTTTATTGAAAACGAAAAACGTTAAGCTATCTTTTCTTTGCTTTCGCATTGGGTAAATCGGTAATAGTCCCTTCATACACCTCAGCGGCTAAGCCAACTGATTCATGTAACGTTGGGTGAGCATGAATTGTTAGTGCTATATCTTCCGCATCACAGCCCATCTCAATTGCCAGACCAATTTCGCCCAATAGCTCACCGCCGTTAGCACCCACAATGGCACCACCGATAATACGGTGAGAATCCTTATCGAAAATCAGTTTAGTCATACCGTCAGCACAGTCTGAAGCGATCGCACGACCGGAGGCCGCCCATGGGAAAGTAGAAACTTCGTAGTTAATACCTTTCTCTTTCGCCTCTTTCTCCGTCAGACCAACCCATGCCACTTCTGGCTCGGTATAGGCAATTGACGGGATAACTTTCGGATCAAAGTAGTGCTTCTTGCCGGAGATAACTTCCGCCGCGACGTGGCCTTCATGCACGCCTTTGTGGGCAAGCATGGGTTGCCCAACGATATCACCGATAGCAAAAATGTGAGGCACGTTGGTACGCAGCTGCTTATCTACGCGAATAAAGCCGCGATCGTCGACTTCAATACCGGCTTTACCTGCATCCAACAGCTTACCGTTTGGCACACGCCCAATCGCAACCAAAACCGCATCGTAGCGCTGTGGCTCGGCCGGTGCTTTTTTGCCTTCCATCGTGACGTAGATACCATCGCCTTTAGCTTCAACGGCGGTAACTTTGGTTTCTAACATCAGGTTAAACTGCTGACTAATACGCTTGGTAAACACTTTAACTACGTCTTTATCGGCGGCAGGAATAACCTGATCAAACATTTCAACCACGTCAATCTGTGAACCCAACGCGTGATAAACCGTGCCCATCTCCAGACCGATAATCCCGCCGCCCATCACTAATAAACGCTCAGGGACAGTTTTTAGCTCAAGCGCATCGGTTGAGTCCCAAACGCGCGGGTCATCATGGGGAATAAACGGTAATTGGATAGGACGAGAACCCGCAGCAATGATGGCATTGTCAAAATTGATGTTGGTAACGCCGTTTTCACCCTGTACGGCAATGGTGTTAGGACCAACGAACTGACCGTGACCGGTCACCACCTGAACTTTACGCATTTTGGCCATACCGGCCAGCCCGCCCGTCAGTTGGTTGATCACCTTTTCTTTCCAAAGTCTGACCTTATCGATATCAGTTTTTGGCTCACCAAAAACAATACCGTGTTCGGCTAATGCTTTAGCCTCTTCAATCACTTTTGCAACATGAAGCAGGGCTTTCGAAGGGATACAGCCAACGTTTAAGCAAACCCCGCCTAGCGTAGAGTAACGTTCAACAATGATAGTATCCAGACCTAAGTCTGCGCAGCGAAAAGCCGCAGAATAACCTGCGGGGCCTGCCCCAAGTACCACAACCTGAGTTTTAATATCAGTACTCATCTATGACCTCTTAATTATTTTTCCGGCCGACCGGCACTGGTTTAGTTTCATCATAGCGTGCTTTGTCGGGACTTTTGCAACTGCTTCAGTTTACAGAAACATAACAATTCTGCAAACTGGCCTTCCCAACACGCGCGATTGTTAACTAGTTATAATAGTTAAAAGGGCCGGGCCAAAGCCGGCCCTCAAATTACATCACTAAACGACGAATGTCAGACATCGCATCGTTAATAAAGCTAATGAAACGGGCACCGTCAGCACCGTCAATAACCCGGTGATCGTAAGAAAGCGACAGCGGTAACATCAGGCGTGGAGCAAACTCTTTCCCATTCCATACTGGCTTCATAGACGATTTTGATACGCCTAGAATAGCCACTTCTGGAGCGTTAACGATCGGCGTAAATGCCGTACCACCGATGCCGCCCAGGCTGGAAATAGTGAAACACCCGCCCTGCATATCGGAAGCGGTCAGCTTACCGGCTCGCGCCTTTTTAGAGATTTCAGCCAGCTCGCGGGACAGCTCAATAATGCCTTTCTTATTGACGTCACGAAACACGGGAACCACTAAACCGTTTGGTGTATCAACCGCTACGCCGATATTAATGTATTTCTTCAGCGTCAGCTTCAGCCCGTCTTCAGACAGTGAGCAGTTGAAACGCGGTAGCTCTTCTAATGCTTTAGCTACTGCCTTCATGATAAACACCAGCGGCGTAATCTTCAGGTCTGATTTCTTCTTCTCAGCTTCGGCGTTTTGCTGCTTACGGAAGGCTTCTACGTCAGTAATATCCGTTTCATCGAACTGCGTAACGTGAGGGATCATCACCCAGTTGCGATGCAGGTTGGCACCCGAAATCTTCTGGATACGACCCAGTTCAACTTCTTCAATGTCACCAAACTTACTGAAGTCAACTTTCGGCCAAGGTAACAGACCCGGTAACGAACCACCGGTGCTGGCAATAGCACCTGACTCAACGCGCTTAATCGCCTCTTTAACGTAGGCCTGAACGTCTTCTTTCAGGATACGGCCTTTACGGCCGGTTCCTTTCACTTTATCCAAATTAACGCCAAACTCACGGGCTAAACGGCGAATAATCGGAGTCGCATGAATGTAAGCTGAGTTTTCAGCAAATTCATTGCTATCTGTCGGAGCCGACGCAGCAGCAACCGGCTGAGCCGCAGGCTTAGCTGCCGGAGCGGGAGCACTATCCGCCGCCGGGGCTGGTGCCGAAGCGGGAGCTGGAGCCTTACCGTCAGCTTCAACGTCGAACACCATAATCAGCGTACCGGTAGTAACCTTGCTGCCGACGATAGTTTTAATCTCTTTAACCGTGCCGGCAAAAGGCGCCGGAACTTCCATTGAAGCTTTATCGCCTTCAACGGTAATCAGCGACTGCTCAGCTTCAACTTTGTCACCCACCTTCACCATCACTTCGGTCACTTCAACTTCGTCACCGCCGATGTCCGGAACCTGAACTTCTTTAACCGACGTGGTAGCCGTTGCAGAAGCTTCAGCTGGTGCTGTAGCCTGAGCTGCAGGCTTCGCTTCGGCTTTTTCTTCAGCCTTCGCAGCAGGTGCCGCATCGGCACCTTCAAAGATCATGATAAGCGCACCGGTAGCGATCTTAGCGCCAACCTGTACTTTAATTTCTTTTACTACGCCAGCCTGTGGCGAAGGGACTTCCATTGAAGCTTTGTCGCCTTCTACGGTAAGCAGGGATTGATCAACTTCAATTTTATCGCCCACTTTCACCAACAGTTCGGTCACTTCAACTTCATCAGAACCGATGTCGGGCACTTTGATTTCAATAGTCATTTAATCTATACCTCTTATGCCAGACGTGGGTTAACTTTGTCAGCGTCGATACCAAATTTGGTAATCGCCTCAGCCACAACGCTGGCTTTCACTTCGCCGCGTTTAGCCAACTCACCCAGAGCAGCAACCACAACATAAGATGCATCAACTTCAAAATGATGACGCAGGTTTTCGCGGCTGTCTGAACGACCAAAACCATCAGTACCCAATACGCGGAAATCGCTGGCTGGAATAAAGTGACGAATTTGTTCTGCAAACAGCTTCATATAGTCAGTAGAAGCTACCGCCGGTGCGTCGTTCATCACCTGAGCAACGTACGGTACGCGCGGTTTCTCTAACGGATGCAGCATGTTCCAGCGATCGCAGTCTTGACCGTCGCGGGCCAGCTCGGTGAATGAAGTTACGCTATATACGTCGGAAGAAACGCCGTAGTCGTTAGACAGAATCTGAGCCGCTTCGCGAACGTGAGGAAGAATTGAACCAGAGCCCATTAGCTGAACGTGGCCTTTTCCTTTCTTACCTTTCACGCTTTCTAGCTTATAAATACCTTTACGGATGCCTTCTTCAGCGCCCTTCGGCATTGCCGGCATGCGGTAGTTTTCGTTCATTGTGGTGATGTAGTAGTAAACGTTTTCCTGATTACCATACATACGCTGTAAACCATCGTGCATAATGACGGCAACTTCG
The DNA here is from genome assembly GCF_009800925.1 of Budvicia diplopodorum. GTDB lineage: Bacteria > Pseudomonadota > Gammaproteobacteria > Enterobacterales > Enterobacteriaceae > Budvicia > Budvicia diplopodorum. Next base: position 120,123 of record NZ_WOYF01000002.1, read on the forward strand.
TAAGCGTAAGTTGGGTCATAAGAGATACAGTTAGGAATAGTCAGCGACTGAATATGGCTGTGGCCATCTTCGTGCTGTAGGCCTTCACCGTTCAGCGTCGTACGGCCAGACGTTCCGCCGACTAAGAATCCACGCGCCTGTTGGTCACCCGCCGCCCAGCAAAGATCGCCGATGCGTTGGAAGCCGAACATAGAGTAGTAAATATAGAACGGAATCATTGGCAGGTCATTGGTGCTGTAAGAGGTCGCCGCCGCTAACCAAGAAGCCGCAGCGCCCAGCTCGTTGATACCTTCCTGTAGAATTTGGCCTTTCTCGTCTTCTTTATAGTAAGCAACCTGCTCACGATCCTGAGGCGTGTACTGCTGGCCTTTAGGACTATAAATACCGATTTGACGGAACAGGCCTTCCATACCAAAAGTACGGGCTTCATCGGCCAGAATTGGCACTAAACGAGGGCCGATTGACGGATCTTTTAGCATCACGTTCAGCGCACGAACGAAAGCGATAGTGGTTGAGATCTCTTTGTTTTGCTCTTCCAGTAAGCCTTTAAACTCTTCCAACGGTGGAATAGTTAAAGCTTCGGTGAAGTTAGGCAGACGGGTCGGTACATAACCTTCCAGCGCCTGACGACGTTCATGCAGGTATTTGTACTCTTCAGAATTTTTGTCCAGCGTGATTAACGGCAGCTTTTCGATATCGGCATCGGCCACCGGCACATTGAAACGATCGCGGAATTGGCGCACGCCTTCCATGTTCATTTTCTTAACCTGATGAGCGATATTTTTACCTTCCGCCGTTTCACCCATGCCATAGCCTTTAATGGTATGAGCCAGAATGACGGTTGGTTTACCCTGAGTTTCCTGCGCTTTTTTCAGTGCCGCATAAACTTTTCTTGGGTCATGGCCACCGCGGTTCAGCGCCCAGATTTCGTCGTCGGTCATATCTTTGACCATCGCCGCGGTTTCTGGGAAGCGACCGAAGAAGTGCTCACGCACATAAGCGCCATTTTTAGATTTAAACGTTTGGTAGTCACCGTCAACGGTTTCATTCATTAACTGAATCAGTTTACCGGTGGTATCTTTGCGCAGCAGCTCGTCCCAACGGTTGCCCCACATCACTTTGATAACGTCCCAACCGGCGCCGCTAAAGATGCCTTCCAGTTCATTAATGATTTTACCGTTACCGGTTACCGGGCCGTCTAAGCGCTGCAAGTTACAGTTGATGACGAACACCAGGTTGTCCAGTTTCTCACGGGTTGCAATGGTGATTGCACCTTTAGATTCTGGCTCGTCCATTTCACCGTCGCCCAAGAAGGCATAAACGGTTTGCTGTGACGTATCTTTCAGACCACGGTTATGCAGATATTTCAGGAAGCGCGCCTGATAAATTGCGCTGATAGGACCCAGCCCCATAGAGACGGTCGGGAACTGCCAGAATTCAGGCATTAGCTTAGGGTGAGGATAAGAAGAAAGACCTTTACCGTGAACTTCCTGACGGAAGTTATTCATTTGTTCGTCGGTCAGGCGGCCTTCAAGGAACGCACGCGCGTAAATTCCCGGAGAAATATGGCCTTGGAAGTAAACCAAATCGCCGCCATCTTTGGCATTACGCGCGCGGAAGAAGTGGTTAAAACACACTTCATAGAAGGTCGCAGAAGATTGGAACGAGGCCATATGGCCACCGAGGTCCAGATCTTTTTTCGACGCGCGCAGCACGGTCATTACCGCATTCCAACGGATAATAGAACGAATACGGCGCTCTAAATCAAGGTTACCCGGATAAGCCGGTTCGTCAGCCAGTGCAATGGTATTAATGTAATCACTGCTAGACACCCCTGAAGGCAAATTAACGCCAGCCTGACGGGCCGATGCCATAACCTGATCGATCAAGTATTGAGCACGCTCAACGCCTTCTTCACGGATGACCGATTCGATCGCCTGCAACCAATCGCGGGTTTCAATCGGATCCACGTCTTGATTTACAATTTCCGACATGGTTGTTTCCTTATTCTATCTTTACGTTAGTTATTCGAAACCTGTCTCAATAACGTTTCTAGGCTGTTTATCAATTTTTCAGCGGCTAAAACGTTATTAAGACAGGCTCGGTGTTTGGTCGAGCTAATGCGCTCTCAATCCTTGCGTTGCTGTAGTAGACGAAGCGATCTCTCGCGACGGCTGTGCTCTCGATCAAGCTCTAACAGCACTTCCTCGATAAAAGCTAAATGACGATGCGAAGCTTCACGTGCTTTTTCTGGTTCACGCGCCACTATGGCATCAAAAATACTAGCTCTATGGTCACTCACTCTCTCCAGCATTTCACGGCGTGAATAGAGTAATTCGAAATTTTGCCGGACGTTTTGTTCTAGCAGAGGAGCCATACAGCGTAATAAGTGCAACAGCACAACGTTATGGCTAGCTTCCGTTACCGCCGCTTGATATTGCATTACGGCTTCGGCTTGGACTTCTTTATCGCCGCAAGCCTGCGCGGTTTCAATCTGCTGATGGTAGGTGCGAATGCGTTGAAAATCTTCGTCGGTTCCGCGTAACGCCGCGTAATAAGCGGCGATACCTTCCAGCGCATGGCGGGTTTCTAACAGATCGAATTGTGATTCAGGATGGTCGGCGAGCAGCTCACTTAACGGATCGCTCAGGCTCTGCCAGAGGTTGGTTTGAACAAAAGTACCACCACCCTGACGACGCAGAAGAAGGCCTTTACCTTCTAAACGCTGAATAGCTTCCCGCAGTGAAGGACGAGATACATCAAACTGTTTAGCAAGCTCACGTTCAGGGAGAAGTTTCTCTCCTGGGCGGAGGGTCCCTTCAAGGATCAGCGCTTCGAGCTGCTGCTCAATGACGTCCGATAACTTGGGTTGACGAACCTTGCTATAAACCATAATACTTCTCTAAAATGCCCTGAAGTCAATTGGTAATACCAATATAAAAAATGTGACGATAAAGTAACAAATTATTCACCTTATGTCCATATGGCCTTTGATCGAAATCATAAAACTGCGCCTATCGCTGTGATTTGTCTAGATTATCTTTGAAAACACTAACTATATTGGGTTAATTGATGAAGAAGATCCGAGAATAAATTTAACCTTTTTGAAACGAATAGAAAGTGAAACTGAAGCGGATCAGCAAACCAATTATTGAATATTAATTCATGAAATTCGCGTGAAATATCAAAAATGAAATTAGCTTTAATTTGAAGTATTTTCTGAGGAATCAAAATATATTTCTATCGCTATCGGTAAAAAAGCCTAATAAAAAAGTAAACAATCGCGGCTGTTCGGTCAAAATTCATCCAAACAATTGTTATCAGCAGCAAAATTGTCGGATAAAAAAATAGTTAATCCTGAGACATTGAGTACAAGAAAATTAATGCAAACTTTTTTGATTACCACTATTCTTGCCGCTGCGGTAGAGAGTGGTAGAAAAATCTTTACTCGCACCTGTAAACATTCTGATACAGCAGACTAATACCTGAACAACCGGTAGACATAACAAAAAAAGCCAATAACAGTATGAGAGGAACGAATAATAATGAGTGATGAGCTCAGGCGCGGCCTGAAAAACCGGCATATTCAATTAATTGCGTTAGGCGGTGCCGTGGGTACCGGTCTATTTTTAGGCAGTGCTCAAACCATTAGTATGGCCGGCCCTTCCGTAATACTAGGCTACGCCATCGGCGGTATTATCGCTTTTCTAATCATGCGCCAGCTTGGTGAAATGATTACCGAAGAGCCTGTCGCCGGTACATTCAGCCACTTCTCCTACAAATATTGGGGGCCTTTCGCCGGTTTTCTCTCTGGCTGGAACTACTGGATGCTATTCGTTCTAGTCAGCATGGCCGAACTCACTGCCGTCGGTATTTACGTTCAGTTCTGGTGGCCTGAAATCCCTACGTGGGTTTCTGCTGCAGTATTCTTTGTGCTGATAAACCTGATTAACCTCACCACCGTTAAAGTCTACGGAGAGATGGAGTTCTGGTTTGCCATTATTAAAGTGGCCGCCATTATCGGCATGATAATTTTTGGCGCGGGCCTATTAATTTTCGGACTGGGCGGCCCGGAGGCCGCTATCAGCAACCTATGGTCACTCGAAGGCGGGTTTATGCCTTTCGGCACCGAAGGTCTGATTATGGCTACCGCCATCATTATGTTCTCCTTCGGCGGCCTTGAGCTGATTGGTATTACCGCGGCTGAAGCCGACAATCCGCAAAAAAGCATTCCGAAAGCCATTAATCAGGTTATCTACCGTATTCTGATTTTCTATATTGGCTCGCTGGTGGTACTGCTTTCGCTCTATCCGTGGACTAAAGTAGCCGAAGGTGGAAGCCCCTTCGTCATGATTTTCCATCATTTAAACAGTAACATCGTCGCTACGGCGCTGAATATCGTGGTACTGACCGCAGCCCTATCGGTTTATAACAGCTGCGTTTATAGCAATAGCCGCATGCTATATGGTCTGGCACTGCAAAAAAATGCACCAAAAAGGTTGGCAACAACCAACAGCCGCGGCGTACCGGTTAATGCGATCTTACTTTCCAGTACCATTGCCGCCATTGGTATTCTGATTAACTACCTGATCCCCAAAGAAGCGATTGGTATTCTCATGTCTCTGGTAGTCTCCAGCATAGTGATTAACTGGGCGATGATTAGCCTATCTCACCTGAAATTCCGTGCGGCTAAAGATAAAGAAGGCATCGTTCCTAAGTTTAAATCGCTGTTTCACCCGTTTAGCAACTACCTTTGCCTGCTGTTCTTAGCCGGCGTTCTGGTGATTATGTTCATCACCCCGGGAATTCGCATTTCAGTGCTACTGATTCCGGTCTGGCTGGCTGCGCTAGGCGTTGGTTATCTGATTAATCGTCGTCTAATCAAGTAACGCCCTCTTGGGCAGAATAAAAAATCCCCGCGGGTAAATACCGCGGGGATTTTTTATTTCCAACGTCGATCGTCTCGGCTAACGCGAAATCAACGCCTTATAGCAATTCCAGTCAAAATGCGGCCCCGGATCGGTTTTACGCCCGGGCGCGATATCGCTATGGCCAGTAATTCTTTCCGCGTTAATCGGGTAACTGGCCATCAACAGTTGGGTTACTACCGACAGGCTCTGGTATTGCTCTGGCGTGAAATCCCGATCGTCGGTTCCCTCCATCTCAATACCAATTGAGAAATCATTACACTGCTCCCGCCCTTGATACAGCGAAACGCCGGCATGCCATGCTCGTTTATCAAAAGGAACATATTGCACAATCGCGCCGTCACGGCGAATCAGGCAGTGGGCAGACACGCGCAGGTGGGCGATATCGGCAAAATAAGGGTGCTGATTGGGGTCTAAAGTACCGGTAAACAACCGATCTATATGAGGACCACCAAATTCGCCCGGCGGCAGGCTAATATTATGAATCACTAATAATGAAGGAACTTCCCCATCAGGGCGCTCATCACAATGCGCAGAGGCTACCCGCTTCACGCCGGTAAGCCACCCGTCAATTAACTTCATATATCCTCAATCTATTCCATTATTCAGCAATAATAAGTTGATTATAGAGTGGCGATGATTATCGACGTAATCATTTATTTATCGTCAAAAAAAATGCGTAGTACCTCTCATCGCTAAATGTAACTCAATCCTAAGCCAAAATTTATTCAGAAGCAGTTCTAACAAACGCACCATGGCCGTTCTATTAGCGCTGGCGGTCAATAAACTCCTGATAACGTTTACCCCACGGCCAACTTATCAGGAGTTAACTTTATGCAACATCAGGGCGGTTTTACCCTTTTTGAATTGATGATTGTTATCGCCATCATCGCCATACTCACCGCCGTTGGACTACCGGCCTATCAGGGCTATATTCAAAAAGCGGCACTCACCGATATGCTACAGGCAATGGTGCCATATAAAACGGCCATTGAGCTTTGCTCATTAGAAAACGGCAATCTCGCCCCGTGCGACAACAACAGCAACGGTATTCCTGCTGATAGAGCGACCCGCTACGTACAAAAAATCGTGGTCTCAGGTGGCTCAATTACCTTGACCGGACAAAGCGCTTTACAAGATTTGACCGTAACGCTGATCCCTACGCTTGATCCCACGTCAGGAGGATTAATCTGGCAAAGAAGCTGTAAGAGTGCCAAAAACACGGCCAGTCTTGAGCAAGCCTGTCATGACATTTTTCGTTTTAACGACGTGAGCAACCCATGAAAGATATCAGCGAAGCAATTTTGACTGAATGCCTGCGCTATCAGGTGATTCCGCTGGCGATGGAAAATAATCAATTGGTTATTGCCGCGGTAGAAAGTGAATCGCTGAATCAGGTGATATCAGAGCTCAGTTTCACCTGTGGCTGCCATATTAAAGTCAACTACTGGCCGGCAATGAAAGTTGAACAATATATTCATCGGTTAAAACATTCTCGTCCTGATGGTGCATTAATAGCCGTAGCCCAGTTGCAATTACCAAACGATGAAGCCGCTGAATATGCAGACGAGCGACATGATGATGAACCGGTGGTGCAATTCATCAATCAGGTCATCCGGCAAGCATTTCAGCGCAGAGCGTCTGATATCCATTTTGAACCTTATGCCGGTCACTATCGAATCCGCCTGCGCATCGACGGAACCCTACAGGAAACGGCAATGCCGCCAGCGGCTCTGGCCCTACAGCTAGCAGCCAGACTAAAGATTATGGGCCGCTTAGATATTGCAGAAAGAAGGCTACCTCAGGACGGGCAATTAACTTTTAATCTCGACGGCGAAGAGCGCGCCCTAAGAATATCCACCATTCCCGTCTCTGCCGGAGAAAAAGTGGTATTACGGGTTATGGAGTCAGGTAAAGCACCACAGGAAATAGCCTCAATGGGTATGCCTACAAAACTTCAGACGCTCTATACCAGCATGATTCACCAGCCTCAGGGGCTGATTCTGGTTACAGGCCCGACCGGCAGCGGAAAAACGGCCACGCTATACGCGGGCCTTCGCCTGCTTAACGATGCGTCACGCAATATTTGTAGCGTTGAAGATCCGATAGAGATCCCGCTTAGCGGAATGAATCAGACCCAGATTAATCTTAAAGCGGGTATCACATTCAGCACCGCGCTTCGCGCATTCTTACGTCAGGATCCGGATATATTAATGGTTGGCGAAATCCGCGATCGGGAAACGGCTGACATAGCCATTGAAGCCGCCCAGACAGGGCATTTAGTGCTTGCTACCTTACATACTAACTCTGCGGCAGATACGCTGGTTCGTTTAAGCCAAATGGGTATTCCCGACTACTTACTGGCGTCTAGCCTAAAGCTGATCGTCGCCCAGCGGCTAATCCGATGCCTGTGCCCCCGCTGCCGGCAGAAAAAACCCCATGACCAGAAAGTATATCGAGGAGGGAAAAACATCACGCTTCATGATTCTCAGGCAATGGGCTGTGAGCACTGCCTTAGCGGATATTACGGGCGAACCGGCATTTATGAAATGCTATGCGTTACTGATGAACTCAGGCAGGCGCTATTTAACGGAGCAACGGCTACTCAGCTGCATATATTGGCCTGCCAACAGGGAATGGTCCCCCTATTCGAAGCCGGTATCACGCTGGTAGAACAGGGAATAACGTCACTTCAGGAGCTTTATCGAACTATCGGGGCGGCCCATCAGGAGCCAGAGGCGGATTTGCTATGAAATACGCACGATTATTTATCTGGCAAGATTTCGAAGGCCGTAGCGGAGAGATTCCGGCTCACTCGCTGTCACAGGCCAGACAGCTGCTGATGGCACAGGGGGTTATTCCCGTACGCATAAAACCGGATACCAAACTAACCCACAGGCAGTGGCAACTGTCAGCGCTATCGATTATTACCCGTCAGCTGGCAACCCTGCTACAGGCAGGATTACCGTTAAACCACTGTCTGAATCTTATTGCGTCCGAACATCCGCAGGCCGCATGGCGCTATGTACTAAAAGCGCTACAGCTACAGATATCACAGGGGAAATCATTTTCTCTGGCGCTAACGGAATATCCTGAAGCCTTTCCTCCCCTGTTTCGTGAACTGATAACAACGGGAGAGCTTACCGGTAAACTCGATCGGTGCTGCTTCTTGCTGGCCAAACAGCAGGAAAAAACGCTCCGGCTACAGCAAAAAGTGCGTAAGGCATTGAGCTATCCGCTGTTTGTTCTGGCGGTTGCCCTGCTGGTGTCATTATTAATGCTGATATTAGTACTACCGGCATTTACTGAGATCTACCAATCCTTCGATGCTCCCCTGCCGTACTTTACCCAATCTATTATTTCACTCTCAGAGGTCATTCAGGACTATGGGCTTATCCTGTTGGCCATAGCTGCCGGGCTTTATGGATATTATGTTAAAACGCTGCACCCGCAGCAGCGTTGGAAAGAAAAAGAACAAAAGGCCATTCTCTATATTCCTCTCGGTGGAAAATTAATTCAGACCAACATATTGGCCAGAATATTCCGCACCCTTTCCATGACTCAAAGTGCGGGTATTCCATTAACCACCGGAATCAAGTCAGCGGCAAATACATCGGGAAATATCCATTATTATAATTCTCTGACCGAAATATTAAGGTTAATTGAACAAGGCACACCGCTATTTAAGGCTCTACAACAACAATATTTATTTCCGCCCCTGTCTAATCAGCTTATTCGGGCGGGAGAAGAGTCCGGAATGTTAGATACCATGCTGGATAAATTAGCTGATATCTATGAGGCCGACGCGGAGAATCAGGCCGAAAATCTATCGGCTAAGGTTGAACCGATGCTCATGGCCCTAATGGCCATTATCGTTGGTGGGCTGGTCATTGCCATTTACCTGCCAATATTTCAACTAGGTAACGTAATGGGGTAGCTCACTCAAAAAGGCGGTCATAAATAGCCCGCTAGTTTCGGAGGGTAATATTAAAAAGGGATGCACACATTGCATTATTTATATTCATTTTCCTGCTATTTATAACTATATGCGATGTTGCTCTCCTTTTATTTTGCCAGTTTTGCCAAATTGTATTAGCAATTATTTGCTGCTTTACCGTCTCCCTAAATTTGAATTAGAGGAAAAGTAACATGCTAAAACGCTTATTGATCGTAAGTACTATCGCAACCCTGATATCAGGTGCGGCATATGCAGAATCATTAACCGTCGGATTCTCACAGATTGGTTCAGAATCAGGCTGGCGAGCAGCCGAAACGTCCGTTGCAAAGGAGCAGGCGAAACAACGGGGCATCACGTTAAAAATTGCCGATGCGCAGCAAAAACAAGAAAACCAAATTAAAGCCGTACGCTCCTTTATTGCACAAGGCGTCGATGCCATATTTATAGCTCCGGTGGTACAAACCGGCTGGGAACCCGTTCTGGAAGAGGCTAAAGACGCCAAAATCCCAGTCTTTTTGCTAGACAGAAACATCACGGCTAAAGACACCTCACTCTATATGTCCGTCGTTACGGCCGACAATGTCTATGAAGGAAAAGTGGCCGGTGACTGGCTGGTTAAACAAATGGCTGGCAAACCTTGTAACGTAGTTGAATTACAGGGCACCGTTGGTGCTAGCGTAGCCCTTGACCGTAAAAAAGGTTTTTCAAATGCCATTGCCGCTACTCCAGATATTAAGATCATCCGTACTCAGTCCGGCGACTTTACCCGCAGTAAAGGCAAAGAAGTTATGGAAAGCTTTATTAAAGCCGAAGATCGCGGCAAGAATATCTGCGCGGTTTACGCCCATAATGACGATATGGCTATCGGAGCCATTCAGGCCATTAAAGAAGCCGGTCTGAAGCCCGGCAGCGATATCAAAATTATTTCTATTGATGCCGTACCGGACATATTCAAAGCGATGCTGGCCGGTGAAGCCAACCTGACCGTTGAATTAACGCCAAATATGGCAGGCCCGGCGTTTGATGCACTGATCGCCTATAAAAAAGACGGCACTATGCCACCAAAGGTTATCCAAACAGAATCTAAAGCTTTTGGCCCGGAAAGCGCTCAACAACAAATCGACCTGAAGAAAAGTATGGGGTATTAAACGCCCACTGCTCTACCGTTAGCGGCTATATTCGTATAACGAATATAGCCGCCACCCCACGCACTTTCTGTCAAAACTCATCAACAGTGGCAGCGATGTACCAGTAAAAACAGGGGAAGAAATGGCAGAACAACATCGACCGGAAAAGATATTGCTGGATATTCAGGGAGTCAGTAAGTCATTCCCCGGAGTAAGGGCGCTTCACAATGTGTCTCTGACAATAGGCTACGGCGAAATCATGGCACTGTTGGGTGAAAACGGTGCGGGAAAATCAACGCTGATTAAAGCCCTGACCGGTGTTTATCCGAAAGACAGCGGAACTATTTTTCTGGAAGGAAAAGAGATTAACCCAACCAGTACGGCCCATGCTCAATCGATTGGTATCGGAACGGTTTATCAGGAAGTCAACTTGCTGCCAAACATGTCGGTCGCGGATAACTTATTTATCGGGCGCGAACCAACAAAATATGGTCTGGTGAATAGAAAAGAAATTGTTCGTCGCGCCCGACAAATCATGACCAGCTATGGCTTCGAACTCGACGTGACTCAACCGCTCGGTCACTACTCCGTTGCTATGCAGCAAATTATTGCCATCGCCAGAGCCGTTGACCTATCGGCTAAGATCTTGATCCTCGATGAACCAACCGCGAGCCTGGATACCAACGAGGTCGAACTGCTATTCAGCATTATGCGGGATCTCCGCTCCCGCGGAGTCAGCCTGATATTTATTACCCATTTTCTCGATCAGGTTTATGCCGTCACTGACCGTATTACCGTTTTACGTAACGGAGAATTAGTCGGAACGAAGGTCACCGCCGAATTGCCGCAAATAGAGCTAGTAAAAATGATGCTGGGGCGGGAGCTTGAAGATAATGCCCTACGCCGCGCCGGGCGAACGCTACGCAGCGACAAACCCATAGCCTCCTTTAAACAGTATGGTAAAACAGGCACTATCCGGCCGTTTGACCTCGACGTGCGCCCCGGAGAAGTCGTCGGGCTGGCCGGATTACTGGGTTCGGGCAGAACCGAAACCGCAGAGGTAATTTTTGGCATTAAGCCCGCCGATTCCGGGCAGGCATTTGTTAAAGGCAGAGAAGTCAAAATCCGTTCGGCCAGACAGGCGTCATCGCTAGGCTTCGGATTTTGCCCGGAAGACAGAAAAACCGAAGGAATTATTGCCGCCGCCTCCGTCAGAGAGAACATTATTCTCGCACTTCAGACTCAGCGCGGCTGGCTACACCCGATATCCCGCAAAGAGCAGGATGACATTGCCGCACGTTTTATACGCCAGTTGGGCATCAAAACCCCAAGCCCTGAGCAGCCTATCCAGTTTCTATCCGGCGGTAATCAGCAAAAAGTACTGCTTTCCCGTTGGCTGGTGACTAAGCCTCAGTTTCTTATTTTGGATGAACCCACTCGCGGCATTGACGTTGGCGCGCACGCAGAAATTATCCGGCTAATAGAGACGCTTTGTGCTGATGGGCTAGCCCTGTTAGTTATCTCCTCCGAACTAGAAGAACTTATTGGCTATGCTGACAGAGTGATAATCCTTCGAGACGGTAAACAGATAGCCGAAATTCCGGCAGAACGGCTGTCTATTCCGGCTATCATGAACGCTATCGCGGCCTAAGGGGAAAATCAGATGACGTCACACCCTACACCGCCCGCTGAACCGCTAAAAAAATCCGGTTTTAATTTACCCACAGGTTCCGCACAAATGGTCGCGCTGGCGGTTATTTTGCTGGTGAATGCATTGGTGGCTAACAACTTCTTCTCCATTCAAATTCAGGATGGTCGCCTGTTTGGTAGCCTGATTGATATTCTCAACCGTTGCGCGCCGGTAGCGATACTGGCGTTAGGAATGACGCTGGTCATTGCGACCGGTGGAATCGACCTATCAGTGGGTGCCGTAATGGCTATTGCCGGTGCCACTGCCGCGAGTATGACCATCTCAGGTTTTCCTCTGGCAATCGTGCTGGCGGGAGCAATCGGAGCCGGTGCGCTGTGCGGGCTGTGGAACGGATTTCTGGTGGCTATCCTCAAAATACAACCGATTGTTGCCACCCTGATGCTGATGGTTGCAGGCCGGGGTATCGCTCAGCTCATAACCGAGGGCCAGATAGTTACCTTTAACGATCCTACACTGGCTTGGGTAGGCAGCGGCACAATGCTCTATTTACCCACCCCGATCTCCATTATTGTTTGCGTATTTCTTCTCCTTTGGGTGCTGACCCGCAAAACGGCTTTGGGGCTATTTATTGAATCAGCGGGAATTAATCTTAGAGCCGCCAAGAATGCGGGCGTAAATACCAATATGGTGGTGATGTCGACCTACGTGATTAGCGGCATATGTGCAGCGATTGCCGGAATTATTGTGGCCGCAGATATTCGCGGTGCAGACGCAAATAATGCCGGATTATGGTTAGAAATGGACGCGATTCTTGCGGTAGTAATTGGAGGGGCATCGCTTATGGGAGGGCGATTTAATCTATTGCTGTCATTGACCGGTGCCTTAATCATTCAGGGAATGAATACCGGAATTTTGCTCTCTGGCTATCAGCCACAGTGGAATCTGGTGGTAAAAGCGCTGGTGGTGCTGCTGGTTCTTGTCCTTCAGTCCCCTGCGTTTATGCGCTTATTGAGAAGGAGATAGGGTCATGTTTAAGCGCCATTTACCTTTGACGATCACCATTGCCGTTTTTATCCTTGGCTATCTCTTCTGCTTTGCCCGATTTCCGGGGTTTGCCTCCACCCGAGTTATTTGCAACATTCTGACGGATAACGCCTTCTTGTGCATTGTCGCGGTGGGCATGACGTTTGTCATTCTTTCGGGCGGAATCGACCTGTCGGTAGGTTCGGTAATTGCCTTCACCGGCGTTTTTCTAGCGAAAATGATCGGCGACTGGGCCATTGACCCAATGCTGGCATTTCCTATCATCATGGTAATGGGCTGTTCATTTGGCGCATTTATGGGCTGGCTGATTGATTCGTTAAAAATCCCGGCCTTTATTATCACGCTGGCTGGCATGTTTTTTCTGCGCGGCGTCAGTTTCTTAGTTTCTGAGCAATCCATTCCTATCGACCACCCTCTTTACGCCAACTTATCCGGTATCGCCTGGAAGATACCCGGCGGTGGGCGATTTAGCCTGCTGGCGGTCATCATGTTGGTGGTGGTCCTATTTGGTATTGTTCTTGCGCACAGAACTCGCTTTGGTAATAACGTTTATGCTCTCGGCGGTAGCGCAACCTCTACCGAACTGATGGGCATATCCACTCGCAAAACCACCATCGGTATTTACATGCTATCAACCGGTCTGGCAACGCTCGCCGGCATCGTATTTTCATTTTATACCTCTGCCGGTTATGCCCTCGCGGGGATCGGCGTTGAGCTAGATGCCATTGCCGCCGTCGTCATCGGTGGAACCCTGCTAAGCGGCGGCGTGGGTACCGTATTTGGTACGCTGTTTGGCGTGCTGATTCAGGGGCTGATTCAAACCTACATTAACTTCGACGGAACCCTAAGCTCGTGGTGGACAAAGATCGTCATCGGCATTTTGTTATTCGGATTTATCGGCCTACAGCGCCTGCTAACCGTGTTTTGGGCTAACCGCCAAATAGCCACCGCCCGTAGGATCGCCCCTGACATAAGCGACATCGTAACTCCGAACCCAACGTAGCCGTATATAAACGCAAAGTGCGCCATAAGGCGCACTTCCGAATCCCATCCCAACAATCAATATTACGATTGATTAAACACGCGATTTTCCTGCTCAGCCACCCGAATAAAGGTGGTTCTCTTAGTCAGCTCTTTCAGGCGTTCAGCGCCCACATAGGTACAGGCTGAACGTAAGCCGCCAAGAATATCTAGAACGGTGTGCTCAACCGGGCCGCGGAACGTCAGCTTAACGGTTTTACCTTCAGCCGCCCGATACTGCGCAACGCCGCCAACGTGACGGTTCATTGCCGATTCTGAACTCATGCCATAAAACTGCATATACTGCTGGCCGTTTTCTTCAATAACGTTTCCTTCGCACTCTTGATGCGCGGCTAACATTCCACCGAGCATAACGAAGTCTGCACCGCCGCCAAAAGCTTTAGCAACGTCTCCCGGTACGCTACAGCCACCGTCACTGACAATTTGGCCACCCAGACCGTGGGCCGCATCAGCACATTCAATAACGGCTGAAAGCTGAGGGTAGCCCACGCCGGTTTTGACTCGGGTAGTACAAACGGAGCCCGGACCAATACCGACTTTAATGATATCCGCACCGGATAAAATCAACTCTTCAACCATTTCTCCCGTTACTACGTTACCGGCACAAATGACTTTATCCTGATTAGCTTCACGCGCTTTTTGTAAAAATCTGACAAATTGCTCTGAGTAACCGTTTGCTACATCAATACAAATAAATTTCAGTAAAGGTGACAGCTCAAGGATTTGCTTGAGTTTGGCGAAATCGGCTTCAGAAGTACCGGTCGAGACCATCACGTGACGCAAAACTGACTCAGGTACGCGGGCAACAAACTCGCGCCATTGCTCAACGGTATAATGCTTATGCACGGCCGTCAGCAGGTCGAAAGAAGCAAGCGCCTCTGCCATGGTAAACGTACCCACGGTATCCATATTGGCGGCAATAATAGGAATTCCCGACCATTGATGGCCTGAATGTTTAAAGGTGTAGGTGCGTTCAAGTTCAACCTCAGAACGACTTTTAAGCGTGGAACGCTTCGGACGAATCAAAACATCTTTGAAGCCTAACTTCAAATCTTCTTCAATACGCATAGTGGTAGGTTTCCTGGTTTTTGGCGACGTATCGCAAATTAGCAACAAGCTGAATGTGGGCCATTTCCAGTGACGTTATCATACACATGAATAATTACCGAACAAGCCTGAGATTTGCAGAAAATTTCAGATATACTCGTATGAATTTATCTGCGATAGAGCAGATATAAGGTATACCATGGATGCCCCACTCATTGCCTTGCTGTCTGGCCTGTTTGGCTTATTTATCGGCAGCCTGATAAATATTGTCTCATTCAATCTGCCGTTACTAATTATTGACCGCTGGCGGCGCTCCTGTTACCAATATGTTATTCAAGATAGCCACTTTCAGGCCATTCATTGCGTTTCCCTTGATTACCCCACGCCTTTAGCTCCACGTTTACTCTCTCCACCCTGCTGTCGCGGCTGTAAACGACCGTTATCAAGACTTTCGCTATTTTCATTGTTATGGTCACAGGGAAAATGCCCGCATTGTCACAGAGCAACGTCGCCTCTATATGCCTATACCGAGCTTCTCACTAGCTTTATCTTTATGATGATTATTGCTTCTCCGAGAGAGCCCGTCGCCGCGTTAATAATATTCAGTCTAACCGCTGTTTTGATCGCGGCCGCACTCATAGACATACAGCATCAACTGTTACCGGACTCATTAACCTACCCGTTGCTTTGGAGCGGCTTAATCAGCGGATATTTTGGGCTAATGCCATTAACCCTATCAGAATCCGTTGCTGGCATTATGGTTGGT
Source organism: Budvicia diplopodorum (assembly GCF_009800925.1). Classification (GTDB taxonomy): domain Bacteria; phylum Pseudomonadota; class Gammaproteobacteria; order Enterobacterales; family Enterobacteriaceae; genus Budvicia; species Budvicia diplopodorum. The sequence goes on from NZ_WOYF01000002.1 coordinate 135,685, forward strand.
TTTCTACTTTTATGGCTGCCGGCACACGCTTTCAGATTGATAAAGGGTATTCATGGGTTAGGCCACGGCGATATAAAATTAATGGCGGGTTTAGGCGCGTGGTTAGGCCCAGCATCACTGCCCGCAGTGATGCTTCTTGCCAGTATGGGCGGGCTGCTTTTTTGGTGGTTTAACCGGCGTATAGGCAAGCAGAACAATTCACATATGGCCTTTGGTCCTTTCCTTGCAATTGCAGGGTGGCTTGCACTTCTTGAGGATCCCTTTATTATTGATCCCTGATGACTATCATAGGTATTTGTATGAGCTATATCGTGGCACTGACTGGGGGAATTGGCAGCGGAAAATCAACCGTTTCCGATGAATTCTCCCGGCTGGGCGTTCCCGTCATAGATGCAGATATTATCGCCCGAGAAGTGGTTGAACCCGGAACCGTGGCGTTGCAGGCAATAGCTCAGCATTTTGGTGTATCCATGATCCAGCCTGATGGTAAACTCGATCGAAAAAGGCTCAGAGCGCACATATTCAGTCACCCGGACGAAAAACAGTGGTTAAATAACTTATTGCACCCTCTGATTCAGCAAGAAACCCGGCGAAAAATGGCGGCCATCAAGGCACCTTATATACTTTGGGCTGTCCCACTTTTAGTGGAAAACAATCTTTGCTCCCGGGCAAATCGAATATTAGTGGTAGATGTCAGTACAGAAACGCAATTGCAGAGAACAATGGCTCGTGATGGATCCAGTCAACATCAGGCAGAACAAATAATTGCCGCACAGTCTTCACGCCAGGCTCGGTTATTACAGGCCGATGATGTTATCAATAACGATGGATCCAGCGCAGAACTGATTAATCAAATAGAGCATTTGCATCAAAAGTATTTAACCTTAGCCCATGAATTCAACAAGCAGGATTCGTCTATATGAGTGATTTATCCCAGAACATACTTTTTGAACATCCGCTTAATGAAAAGGCCAGAACCTGGCTACGCCTTGAATTTCTACTTCAGCAACTACAGCACAATCGCTCCTTAACCAATCTGACTAACACATTGGGGTTCTTTCGCACGGTCAGTGAGCTATTAGATATTATCGAGCGCGGCGATGTCCGTACTGAGCTAATAAAAGAATTAGAACGCCAACAGCAAAAATTATTAGTATGGACCGATGTTCCCGGCGTTGACATTGAACGCCTGAATGCGCTGCGCCATAGCCTGAAAGATCAATCATCAGCGCTATTAGCCGCGCCTCGCCTTGGTCAATCGCTAAAAGAAGACCGGATAATCAGCATGGTCCGTCAACGCTTAAGCATACCGGGCGGCTGCTGTAGCTTCGATTTACCCGTTTTGCATATGTGGCTACACAACGCTAAACGGGAGCGCGATGAGCAGGTTTCAGAGTGGATTGAAACCATGCTCCCGTTGAATAACGCGCTAAATACCTGCCTGAATTTAATTCGCCAGTCGGGAGCCTATCAGAAACAGGTTAGTACCAACGGTTTTTACCAAGACAACGCGGAAGACAGCGCAATGTTACGCATTCGGGTAGATTCAAGCTATCAGCTATACCCTCAGGTTTCCGGCCATAAAACCCGTTTTGCCATCAGATTTATGCCGTTTGACAGCGAGCTGGGCGAAACGCCCGACAAGTTTACCTTTGAAATTGCCTGCTGTTGATATCAGGCTAATACGCTGACAGATCGGCAGCATTCGCTTTAATTAGCAGTGAATATTTTTGGAGATAGTAATGAGTACCTGTGCGATCGAAGTGAATTGTCCTACCTGTAGTAAAGTAGTTATCTGGGGGGAACAGAGCCCTTACCGACCTTTCTGCTGTAAGCGCTGTCAGCTCATTGACTTAGGCGAATGGGCCGATGAAGAAAAACGCATCCCAAGCTCCGGCGATCTTTCAGACCTCGAAGACTGGAGCGAAGAAGACCAGAAATAATATTCTGGCCTTGGTAACCACAGCAAGTACTGCACGACTATTTTCCCTGTTCAGCCCTGAGCCTTAGCTGAGCAATCACTGGCCGGTTAGCTTCAGGGAAATGGTCTTCGTTCAGTTGAGAAACCGTAACCCAGCGTGATACCTGCCCCTCACACCCTTCGGGTTCCCCCTGCCAGTCGTCAACCACAAAGAAGTGGAGCTTAAGGTTTCGATCCGGATAGTCATACTCTAAGGTGGTTAGCAGCTCTGACCGGGAAGCCTCAATGCCAGCTTCTTCATAAAGCTCACGATACAGCGCCTGCTCGGGGCTCTCGCCCAGACTAGTTTCTACCTTACCGCCGGGAAACTCCCAGAAGTCAGCCAAATGGCTGCCTTTCATGCGTTGAGTAACAAAGATGCCCCGTTCCGCGTGAATAATAATACCAACAGCAATCTCTATACGTTTAATACCCATACCGCTGCTCACTTATGTCGAAAAAATTGACGGCTATTAAGGATGGATCAGGCTGATAAAATAAGAGCGCCATCAGGCGCCCTTATTCACTCATTCAAACCCGGCTGAGCTTATTGTAGCTGACCGTGGCACTGTTTGTATTTCTTACCTGAACCACAAGGGCAAGGGTCGTTACGACCAATTTTACGCTCACCGCGCACTACGGTGCCGCCGGCAACGGATTCATCTTCCAGCATATTTTCAGCATCTTGATGGCTCAGTTGCTGTTGGCTCGCTAAGCGCTCGGCTTCTTCACGATGCTGTTGCTCCACGGCTTCAAGCTCTTCAGGCATACGTACCTGAACCTTGCTCAGCACGCTGATGACTTCGTATTTTAAAGCTTCCAGCATGTTAGCAAACATTGAGAAAGATTCACGCTTGTACTCCTGCTTAGGATCTTTCTGAGCATAGCCACGTAAATGAATGCCTTGACGTAAGTAGTCCATTGCGGCCAGATGCTCTTTCCACAATGTGTCGAGCGTCTGTAACATCACGCCTTTCTCAAAGTTACGCATCATTTCTTCGCCAACAACCTCTTCTTTCAGCTTGTAAGCTTTAAGAGCTTGTTCAAGAATACGCTCGCGCAAAGGCTCTTCATGCAGCTCAGGCTCTTTGTCTAACCATTGTGCAATCGGAAGGTCGAGATCGAAGTCATTTCTCAGACGATTCTCTAATTCAGGTACATCCCACATCTCTTCCAAGGACTGAGGTGGAATATAGCTATCGATAACGGTAGAAAATACGTCGCCACGGATGCTATCGATAGTTTCGCTAACGTCTCCGCCGTCCAGTAGCTCATTACGCTGAGAATAAATCGCACGGCGCTGGTCGTTTGCTACGTCATCAAATTCCAGTAATTGCTTACGAATATCGAAGTTACGGCTTTCTACTTTACGCTGCGCGTTAGCAATGGCTTTGGTGACCCACGGATGCTCAATAGCTTCGCCCGGCTTCATACCCAGTTTACGCATCATTCCGGCTACGCGGTCTGAGGCGAAGATACGCATCAGGGCATCTTCCATTGATAAATAGAAGCGTGAAGAACCGGCATCACCCTGACGGCCTGAACGACCACGAAGCTGGTTATCGATACGACGAGATTCATGGCGCTCTGTGCCGATAATATGTAAACCACCGGCAGCCAGAACGCGGTCGTGGCGAATTTGCCATGCTGCTTTCACTTCGGCAATTTGCTCTTCGGTCGGGTTTTCAATCTCGGCAAGCTCACTCTGCCAGCTGCCACCTAATACTATATCAGTACCACGACCAGCCATGTTAGTGGCGATAGTTACCGCACTTTCCTGACCCGCATTGGCAACGATTTCGGCTTCTTTTTCATGGAACTTAGCGTTCAGAACTTTATGCTCAATACCGGCTTTAACCAGTTCACGGGAAACCACTTCCGATTTTTCAATCGAAATAGTACCCACCAGAATCGGCTGACCGTTAGCGCTACGCTCTTTGATATCTTCAATGATGGCGTCGATTTTCTCTTTCTCAGTCATATAGACTAAGTCAGGCATGTCTTTACGGATCATTGGGCGGTTAGTAGGAACAACGATAGTGTCGAGCTTATAAATTTGGCGGAATTCGAACGCTTCGGTATCGGCCGTACCGGTCATGCCGGCCAGTTTTTCGTACAGGCGGAAGTAGTTTTGGAAGGTAATAGAAGCCAGCGTCTGGTTCTCGTTCTGAATGTCCACGCCCTCTTTTGCTTCTACGGCCTGATGAAGACCGTCAGACCAACGACGGCCTTCCATCGTACGACCAGTGTGTTCATCTACGATGATAACTTCACCGCCTTTAACGATATAGTCAACGTCGCGGGTAAATAGTGCATGGGCACGCAGCGCGGCGGTAACGTGATGCATCAGCGCAATATTGACCGGAGAATACAGCGATTCACCCTCGGTCATCATTCCCGCTTCCATCAGCAGTTCTTCAACCAGCACTAAACCGCGCTCAGTGATATTAACCTGACGGGATTTCTCATCCACAGAGTAGTGGCCTTCACCTTCAAAGGTATCGGAGTCTTCTTTTTCCTGACGCAGGAAATTAGGAATAATTTTATTTACCTGTTTGTACAGCTCAGAGCTGTCTTCTGCCGGACCGGAAATGATCAACGGAGTACGGGCTTCGTCGATTAAAATTGAGTCAACCTCATCCACCAGTGCGTAATGCAGTTTGCGCTGAACGCGTTCTTCAGGACTAAACGCCATATTGTCGCGCAGGTAGTCAAAGCCAAATTCGTTATTGGTACCGTAGGTGATATCGGCAGCATAGGCTTCACGCTTAGCCGGAGACGGCATGCCGGGTAAGTTGATGCCAACGGATAAACCTAAGAACTCAAACAGCGGGCGGTTGTTTTCCGCATCGCGTCGGGCCAGATAGTCATTCACAGTAACAACGTGCACGCCGCGACCGGAAATCGCATTCAGGTAAGCCGGTAACGTCGCAGTGAGGGTTTTACCTTCGCCGGTACGCATTTCTGCAATACAGCGATCGTTCAACACCATACCGCCGATCATCTGTACGTCGAAGTGACGCATACCAAACACACGCTTACTCGCCTCGCGAACCACGGCAAAGGCTTCAGGAATAATCGACTCTAGCGACTCGGACTTATCAAGACGTGCGCGAAACTCGATTGTTTTCGCTCTTAGTTCGTCATCAGACAGCGCTTCAAATTCAGGCTCAAGAAGATTAATTGCTTCTACATGTTTACGCATACGGCGCAGAGTTCGGTCATTACGGCTACCGAAAATTTTTGTCATTAATTTAGTTAACATACGTCTAAATATCTCTTTAGTAGTGCCTACCGGCAGAGGAAATTCAAATAAAAAATAAAGAAAAACTATCCGGCAACCGCATAGACAAACTATTTTACGGCAGCGGGAGCATCAAACGTTTAGAGAGGGGCCAGCGCGAATACCCTGAACTTTGGCTAACCAAAGCCCCACGGTAGGCTGAATAAAGATAGAATCAATAGGTACCAACAACGATAATGTCGCCGGTATGGCTATATTTGAAGAAAAGAGTATCGATAATGAATCTAATAGCGCAAGATGACTAACCAGAATCTTTCCGTCTTCGTTATTATTTTTTATGGTGTCTGGCGTTGGCTCATCCTGAGGAAAAGTCACTGCTAAGCGGGTAAGATAATTGCGAATGGCAAACTGTTGCCATGGATTCAGGTTTTGCAGCGGGCGGTTATTAATTTGGCTGAGTAATACCAGTTGACCAACGCCCGGAACCGCTGAGTTAATGTTGTTAACATTCAACACTGCCGTTGATAGTGAGACTTGCTGAGGTAAACCGTTAAGATGTGCGGGCGCACTGATACTTGCCGCAACAACCCCTAGTAAGAGGTGCGGCCAAAAATAACGCCTACCAAATTGTCGCCAACGATTTAAAATGCCCATTATCAACTAATTTTTCATCTGCCGGAATGTGACTTATGCGCGATAGTCGCCCTGTATTACTCGATACGCTATTCGATGATGCTGACTTACTTAAAAACGTACAGCAACGCGCCATAGCACTGTTAAAACTTAATAAGGCAGTTAAAGCCCTGTTACCTAAGCAGCTACATAATTACTGCCGGGTTGCTAATTTCCGCCAAGGCGTTTTAGTCCTTGAGGTAGCTAACGCCAGTTGGTTGGTCCGATTACGCTATGAGCAACCCATGCTGTTAACCACGCTTAGAACTGAAATATTACCATCTTTAGCCTCAATCGACATAAAGATTAATCCTAAGTTAACGATAAATAATCAAACTGCTGCCGATTTGGTCAGAAGCTATACGCCAAAGGATAGCAAAGATGATACGCCTATGCGCAAGCTTAGTGAACAGAGTGCAGAACAATTAAGGGATTTAGCGGCAAGAAGCCCAGGGAAATTGAAAGAAAAACTAGAACGACTGGCTGCACTGGCCGGAGAGAGAGTTACCAGCACAGCGAGTCGTAATAAAAAATCGTAGACCTAGTTAAGACTAAGCCAGTACGGTTCTTGAAGTTTTGAATGCCAGCGGCATTTCAGCTTCATCTTCATAGGTCACGTATTCCCAAGCTTCCTGCTTAGCTAATACGGCCTGTAATAACTTATTATTTAACGCATGACCAGATTTGAACGCAGTAAACGCGCCAACAATGTTATGGCCACACATAAACAGGTCACCAATTGCATCCAACATTTTGTGTCGAACGAACTCGTCCTGAAAACGTAAACCGTCTTCGTTAAGTACACGATAATCGTCTACTACGATAGCACAGTCAAAGCTTCCGCCCAGACACAGTCCTTTGGACTGTAAATACTCGATATCACGCATAAACCCGAAAGTACGAGCACGACTAATCTGGCGAACAAACGCATCTGCAGAGAAATCCATGCAATAGCGCTGTGAGCCGGAATCAATCGCCGGATGATTGAAATCGATAGTAAAATCTAAGCTAAAACCGTTATACGGGGTCAGTTCAGCCCATTTGTCACCGTCTTCAACGCGGACTGGCTGAGTGATACGTAAGAATTTCTTCGATACGTTTAGCTCTTCAATTCCGCCGTCTAAGAGTAAGTAGACGAAAGGCGCCGCACTACCATCCATAATCGGGATTTCAGGTGCGTCAACTTCAATAATAATGTTGTCGATGCCTAATCCTGCTAATGCAGCATTAAGGTGTTCCACGGTAGAAATACGTACGTCATCTTCGTTTACCAAACAGGTACAAAGCATAGTATCACGCACGGATTTTGCATCTGCCGGAAAATCAACCGGTGGATTCAAGTCAGTACGACGATAGATGACACCCGTATTCGCCGCAGCAGGGCGCAAAGTCAAGCTCACCTTGCGTCCGGTATGTAAACCAACGCCGGTTGCTTGAATGATGCGTTTCAGTGTCCGCTGTTTAATCATCGTATTATCTCGCAATATTGAACCATCTTGCCATAGCATACACTACGGTCTCCGCGGGAGTTTAGCATAAAGAGCGGAGAATCAAAATCATTCAGTCTATTCGGCTTAATCAGCCTGCTTACGCAGGAACGCCGGAATATCTAAATAATCGGGTTCTTTGTTTACCGGTGAACCTTGATCGTTCACCACTTTCGCTGCCGCTGGTTTAGCTTCTTGCTGTTGCAGAGGGGCTAAACCGTGTTGCGCGTAACGGTGGTCGACAGGCTGAGCCGCCGGAGATTTAGAAACTAGCGTAATTTCCGGACGCTTATCCATACCAATACCGGTAGCAACAACGGTAACACGCAGCTCATCACTCATTTCAGGATCTAATGATGTACCGATAACAACGGTAGCATTATCAGACGCAAATGCGCGAATGGTGTTACCTACGGTTTCGAATTCGTCTAAGCGTAAATCAAAACCGGCGGTAATATTAACTAAGACACCGCGAGCGCCAGAAAGGTCAATATCTTCCAATAATGGGCTAGAAATTGCCATTTCAGCAGCTTCTTCTGCACGATCTTCACCGCGGGCAATACCCGATCCCATCATGGCATAACCCATTTCGGACATCACGGTACGTACGTCAGCAAAGTCAACGTTCATTAGGCCAGGACGAGTAATCAGTTCAGCAATACCTTGGACTGCACCTTTTAATACGTCATTAGCCGCACCGAAAGCATCCAGTAAAGAGATACCGCGGCCCAGAACCTTCAGAAGCTTATCGTTTGGAATAGTAATGAGTGAATCGACGTGTTTAGAAAGCTCAGCAATGCCTTGCTCTGCAAACGTCATTCGCTTCTTGCCTTCAAAGTTAAACGGCTTAGTCACAACAGCAACGGTCAGAATGCCTAACTCTTTAGCCACTTCGGCAACAACCGGCGCAGCACCGGTACCAGTACCACCGCCCATACCTGCAGCGATAAATACCATGTCAGCACCCTCAAGCGCAGCACGCAGCGCTTCACGGTCTTCTTCCGCAGAGTTACGACCAACTTCTGGGTTTGCACCCGCACCCAAACCTTTAGTTACGCCACTACCAATCTGAATAGTTTGGCCAACAGCGGTTTTACGCAACGCTTGAGCATCAGTATTGATAGCGAAGAATTCTACGCCTTCAATGTGCTCGCGCACCATGTGTTCGACGGCGTTACCGCCACCACCACCGACGCCGATGACTTTAATCACCGCATCGTTGGTTAGCTCCATAGGTTCAAACATAATCTCTCTCTCCGTTTTAACTCTTACGCAATGAATTATCGCTTAAAATTGGATAATTGCACCACTGTATTAAAATTCTTTACGTAACCAGCCGCTCAATCGTTTAACCCAGCTACGCACAGATGTTCTTTTTTCTACTTCAGACTCCCCCCGGAGGTGGGACTCTTTACCGTAGTGCAACAGACCTACTGCCGTTGAGTAGTAAGGCTCCTGCGCATAATCCGTTAGTCCAGTAATATTCAAAGGCCGGCCTATACGTACCTGCGTGTGGAATACCCGTTCAGCACATTCAGCCAGACCATCGATTTGAGCCGCCCCACCGGTTAAAACCACCCCGGCAGCTAAATGGTGTTTCACACCCTGCTGACGTAACTGTTCCTGAACTTGTAAAATCTCGTCATTTACTAAATTTAATAATTCGGTATATCGTGGCTCAATAACGTCAGCTAACGTTTGTCGCTGTAAACTACGCGGTGGTCTGCCACCTACGCTAGGTACCTCAACATTTTCATCTTTACTGACAATTGAACCCAGCGCACAACCGTGTCTCACTTTTATCGCTTCTGCATCTGTCGGAGGTGTACCGAAAGCGTATGCGATATCGCTGGTTACAACATTGCCAGCGTAAGGAATTACCTTAGTATGACGCAGTGCGCCTCCGGTATAAATAGCAATATCCATTGTACCGCCACCAATATCGATTACACACACGCCTAGCTCACGTTCATCCTCGGTTAAAACAGCATAACTCGCGGCCAGACCAGCAAAAATTAGCTGATCAACCTTTAAACCGCAGCGTTCAACCGCTTTAACAATATTTTTAGCCATATCGTTATGACACGTAATTAAATGAACTTTTGCCTGCATCCGAACGCCCGACAGCCCAACCGGATTCTTGATACCTTCCTGATAGTCAATAGCGTATTCCTGAGGAATAACGTGCAAAATCCGGTGTTCGTCACGGACCCTTACGGATTTCGCCGTATGTACAACGCTTTCAACGTCTTCTAGCGTCACTTCTTCTTCTGAAATCGGCACCATACCAATTTCATTCTGGCAGCTGATATGCTTACCAGAAAGCGCCAAATAAACGGATGCAATTTGACAATCGGCCATCAGTTCAGCCTGATCGATAGCGCGCTGGACTGATTTAACCACTGACTCTAAATCGTTAACGCCCCCCTTATCCATACCGCGGGAAGGGCAGCTACCAACGCCAATAATATTCACCATACCGTCAGGCAATACTTCACCAACCAGCGCGGCAACTTTTGCCGTACCAATTTCGAGTCCAACTACCAGCTTTCTGTCTGTTGACTTGATCATTATTAATTTGCCTGACTTTGTGGTTTAGCCTGATCGGGCAACGCGGCCTGACCATGCCCTTCTGGTTCAATAAATGCGGGAGCCCAACTCACTGCTGCACCGGTGTCATAACGCATATCAATAGAATGAATACGTTTATCTGCCGGAACCTGCTGTTGTAACACCGGGTAGAGTGAAATAAATCGGTCCAACCGTTTCACTCTATTCTCTCGCCCTAACTCAATACGAACGTCATTATCTAACACTAATTGCCACGCTCGCCTTTCACTCATGGTAACGGTCTTCAATTTTAACTTCGCCGCCGCCAACGCTTGGCTCATGGAGTTAAATCCTTCCAGCACCTCTTTTTCGCCCCCTTCAGGGCCATAAAGCAGAGGAAGCGTTTTATCGCTGACTCTTTCGGCCGGAACGCTAAAGGCGTTTCCATCTTTATCCATCAACTGTAAGTCGTTCCAGCGCACATAGGGCACATACTCAACAATGTGGATCTTCAACTCATTTGGCCACTGTTTACGTACGCTGGCCTGCTTAATCCATGTCAAATGAAGAATCTGCTGCTGTAAAACGTCTACATCCTGCGTCATAAAGGTCCCCGGCGGGCCCGATGACAAGACGGCCTGACGAATATCATCATTGGTCGTAATGTGTCGTTCTCCGGTTACCACCAAGCGGGAAAGCGGTAATCGTTGCGCATCGTTCATCCAGTTAACAACCGCCCAGCATCCCCAGACGATGGTACCAAGCACCATCACCAGAAAAATGATGCCAACCAGCTGCGTAGCATTATTACGACCAGAGCTTCTTCTCTCATTTTCTTCACGAACGTTTCGTCTTGCCGCTTGGGACATATTAATCAGCCAATGCCAGAATCTTTACGACCAACTGCGAAAAGCTTAATCCGGAATGACGAGCCGCCATCGGAACTAAGCTATGCGTGGTCATACCCGGAGCGGTATTCACTTCCAGCAGATACAGCTGGTTATCGCTGTCCATCATGACGTCTACGCGACCCCAGCCCTGACAGCCAACGGCTTTATATGCGGCTAACGCTAGCGTTCTGATCTGCGTTTCTTGCTCATCACTCAGGCCGCTTGGACAGAAATATTCAGTTTCATCCGATAAATATTTGGCCTGATAATCATAAAACACGCCAGCAGGCTGAATACGGATTGACGGTAAAACTTCGTCGCCCAAGATCGCTACGGTAAACTCTGGGCCGCTCAACCATTTTTCAACCAGCACGCTGGTATCATGCTTAAAAGCTTCCTGTAGCGCCGGTAACAGCTCTTCAGCGCTATTCACTTTACTCATACCAACGCTGGAGCCTTCGTTGCTTGGCTTAACAATCAAAGGCAGCCCTAAGCGTTGGATAATATCCGCAGCGTCAACCTGAGCTAACCGATCTTTGCTTAAGGCCACATAAGGCGATACCGGTAAGCCAGAGCCCTGCCACAATAGTTTAGTTCTTAGCTTATCCATGGTTAATGCCGAAGCCATTACGCCACTGCCGGTATAAGGTAAATCAAGGAATTCAAGTACACCCTGAAGCGTACCGTCTTCACCGCCACGACCGTGCAGGGCGATGAATACTTTATTGTATCCGTCAGCTTTCAACTGGGTAATAGCATAGCTCTTCGGATCGATGGGATAGGCATCAATACCGGCTTCACGTAAACCCGCTAAAACAGCCGCACCAGAGTTAAGTGATACGTCACGCTCTGCCGATGTACCGCCAAGGAGTACCGCTACTTTATCAGCCATGATTTCCCTCATTTGAATTTATTATTTGTTTAGTTGTTGCGCCTAACTGCAGGTCGGCCAGACGGCGGGCAACCCGGCCAATATTACCGGCACCCTGAGTCAGAACCAGATCGCCGCCTTTAAGTACCTGCTGTAACATCTCAGGCAATAGCTCGACGTCAGGAACAAAAATCGGATCTATTTTTCCTCTGCCACGAATAGTACGGCAAAGTGAACGACTGTCGGCTCCCGGAATGAGTGGCTCGCCGGCCGAATAGACATCGAGCATAAACAGTACATCGACCTGAGACAGTATATGAGCAAAGTCATCATATAAGTCACGGGTCCGGGAATAGCGGTGAGGCTGGAAAATCATCACCAACCGGCGTTCTTTCCATCCGGCTCTTGCCGCTTTAATCGTCACGTCGACTTCACTAGGGTGATGACCATAATCATCAACCAGCATAATATCGCCGCCCTCTTCCCACTCAAAGTTACCTAAGAAGTCAAAACGGCGACCGGTTCCCTGAAATTTAGCCAATGCCTGAACGATCGACTCATCATCAATACCCTCTTCGGTTGCTGTAGCAACTGCCGCAGCGGCATTTAGAGCATTATGTCGACCCGGCGCATTGAGCATAACCAGCAGATCGGCTTTGCCCTGACGGCATAGGGTAAAGTGCCCCTGAGCGCGATTCTGTTCATAATCTTTAATGCGTACGTCAGCGTCATCGCTGAAACCGTAAGTAATTATTTGGCGACCAACCCGTGGGATTAACTCTCTCACCACCGGATCGTCAATACACATCACCGCACGACCGTAAAACGGCAGGTTATGCAGGAAGTTAATAAACGTCTGCTTCAGGTTCTCAAAATCGCCCTGATAGGTTTCCATATGGTCAGGTTCGATGTTAGTAACAATGGCCACCATCGGCTGTAAGTGCAGGAATGACGCGTCGCTCTCATCGGCTTCGGCAATCAAATAGCGACTGCAACCCAAAGCCGCATGCGTTCCGGCAGCTTTAACTAATCCACCGTTAACAAACGTTGGATCTAACCCGGCCTCGGCGTATATTCCGGTGACCAAAGCGGTAGTGGTCGTTTTACCGTGAGTACCGGCAATCGCAATACCGTGACGAAAACGCATTAGCTCGGCTAACATTTCGGCCCGGCGAATCACGGGAATACGCGCTTCGCGGGCGGCAACCACTTCAGCGTTATCCTCAGGAATTGCCGTTGAAACCACAACTACGCTGGCACCCTGAACGTTTTCGGGGCGATGGTTGAAATAAATTTCAGCCCCGAGGTCGCTTAACTGTTGCGTGACAGCATTCGGTGCCAGATCGGAGCCACTGATTTGATATCCTTCGTTAGCGAGTACTTCCGCAATTCCCCCCATACCCGCTCCGCCGATACCGACAAAGTGAATGTGGCGAACCTTGCGCATCTCCGGCACCATGGTGCGGAGTTTGGCTAACTGCAGCGTATTTACATGCTTATTCACGGTTTTCTATTTACTCTTCTTCATATAGGGCCACTAACGGCCTGCAACATTGCGACCGGTTATAATGCGACGCTTTTCACGACGGCTGACACTCTTTCAGTCGCATCGGGAATCGCAATAGCTCTGGCTTCTATTGCCATGGCTAATAAACCGGAACGGTTCAATTTTTCTAACTCCCGAGTCAACGTCTCAACGTTAAAATCAGGTTGTTCAATAATCTTGGCTGCTCCGGCTTTTTCCAGCGGAAGCGCATTCCAGTACTGCTGACGATCTTTGTGCATAAAAGGAACAAAAATAGCCGGTAAACCCGCCGCTGCAATTTCACTGACCGTCAGCGCACCAGAACGGCAAACCACGATATCGGCCCATGCGTAAGCTGAAGCCATATCGTCAATAAATTCGGTAATATTATGGCCGGTTAAGCCGCGCTGCTGATAGTCCTGCTGTACGCTTTCTAACGCACCTTTACCGACCTGATGCCAGACGGCGACTTTGTCCCCTAACCGCTCTACGGCCTGAGGCACTGTCTGATTTAAAATTCTTGCACCCTGACTGCCACCGATCACTAAAACCCGGATTGGCCCGGTACGCTCAGCTAAACGAACTTCTGGCAACGGTAAGGCTAAAACGTCGGTACGCACCGGATTGCCCACCACGTCGGCGTGAGGGAATGCGCCGGGAAATGCCTGAAGCACGCGCTTGGCAATTTTAGACAACCAACGGTTAGTCAGCCCCGCAATGCCGTTTTGCTCGTGCAATACCACCGGAATACCGCATAACCACGCGGCTAAACCGCCCGGACCTGAAACGTAACCGCCCATGCCCAGTACCACATCCGGCTTATAGTTACGCATAATCGCTTTTGCCTGACGCACTGCACGAAAAATGCGGAACGGAGCGCCCAGCAACGTTTTAATGCCTTTGCCACGCAGGCCTGAAATAGTAATAAAATCGATTTCAATACCGTGTTTCGGTACTAAATCGGCTTCCATCCGATCGGAAGTTCCCAGCCAGCGAACTTCCCAGCCTTGCGCCATCAGGTCATGGGCAACGGCTAACCCCGGGAAAACGTGCCCACCGGTTCCACCCGCCATCACCATTAAACGCTTTTGCTTCATCGGGTACCTCGTCCATGCGCCTGGCAGTTAGCCAACCGTGTTTCATAATCAATACGTAGTAACAACACAATTGCCGTCGACATAATCAGCAAACTCGAACCACCGTAGCTGATCAACGGCAAGGTTAATCCTTTGGTTGGCAGAATACCCGCCGCAGCGCCAACGTTAACTAAGGTTTGGAAACTAAACCAGATTCCAATCTCACAGGCCAAAAACCCAGAGAACCGTTGGCCCGCTTCTAAAGCACGGCGACCAACCTGCATTGCTCTAAAAGCGACGAAGAATACCATTAAGAGCACTAAAACCACACCCAAATAGCCTAATTCTTCACCGATAATGGCAAAAATAAAGTCAGTATGGGCTTCAGGGAGGTATTCAAGCTTCTGAACCGAGTTACCCAAACCCTGACCGAAAAACTCACCGCGGCCAAAGGCCATTAAAGACTGAGTCAACTGATAGCCCGCACCAAACGGATCGGCCCAAGGGTCCAAAAACGACACCACCCGGCGTAAGCGATATTCTTCAGTAAGAATCAGCAATACCACCGCAACGATACCGGAACCGATAATCGCTAAAAATTGCCACAGTTTGGCACCGGCTAAAAACAGCACGCCTAGCGTGGTCACAAACAGTACCACCACGCTGCCTAAGTCAGGCTGAGCCAGCAACAATACCGCTAAAATAACCATAACGCCCATCGGCTTACAGAAACCCCAGAAGTTATGGCGAACTTCATCAACTTTACGCACCAAATAGCTGGCCAGATACAAAAACAGCGCCAGTTTAGACGCTTCTGCTGGCTGAATATTGATAGGACCCAACGATATCCAACGGGATGCACCGTTAACGGAGCTGCCCAGCCCCGGAACCAAAACAACCAACAGCATAATAATCGCAGCAATCAGAATCACCGGGCTATAGCGCTGCCACATTTCCATTGAGAAACGCAGGGTGACTAACGAGGCTCCAAAGGCTAAAGCCATATAAATAGCATCGCGCTTAGCAAAGAAAAACGGGTCGCTAGTATAACGCTGTGCAACCGGCATTGACGCCGATGTCACCATAATAAAACCAACCAGCGCCAGCCCCAGAGAGAGCCATAGCAACGTACGGTCGTACATCACATCACAGTCAGCTTCGGTACCCGTGCGGTTCCCTACAATCCACTGGCTAAGGGACTGGAAGGGTTTTAAAGTTAAAACGTTCATTAACCAAGTTCCTGAGCGAGTCGGGCAAAATCATCACCGCGCTGCTCGTAATTTTTAAACTGATCTAAACTGGCGCAGGCCGGAGAGAGCAAAACCATATCTCCGGGCTGAATGCGTTGGGAAATCTGTTCCATCGCCTGAGCCATGGTTTCCATCATTTCGGCTACGTCTGGACGTAAATCAAACAGCGCTTGTTTATCCCGGCCAAAACAGTAGAGGCGTATTTTATCCCCTTGCAAATAGGCGGATAGCGGAGAGAAATCGGCAGCCT
The DNA here is from genome assembly GCF_009800925.1 of Budvicia diplopodorum. Classification (GTDB taxonomy): domain Bacteria; phylum Pseudomonadota; class Gammaproteobacteria; order Enterobacterales; family Enterobacteriaceae; genus Budvicia; species Budvicia diplopodorum. The sequence goes on from NZ_WOYF01000002.1 coordinate 151,460, forward strand.
TACCGTCACCGCCCAACAGCAAATGTAAAACGCCCTCAACCTGAAGACCGTTTAAAGCCGCTTCAGTACTGCCTACGTTGGTTGCTTTAGAATCATTGATCCAACGAACCCCGTTATTTTCCCAAACCAGCTGAAACCGGTGCTCTAAACCGGTAAATTCAGTCAAGGCTTTCAGGCTGGAAGCTCTAGGAAGCGCTACGGCATCGGCCAAAGCCAACGCGGCTAAGCCGTTTAAATAGTTATGTTGACCGACGACTTTAATTTCAGCCGAATTCAGGACTTTCTCACCCCGAACCCGCAGCCAGGTTTCACCCGGCTGGTGGCTAAGGTGATAGTCACCGACGTCAATACCAAAGCTAATACAGCGGCCGTCGGCACCCGATAACGGCATGGTCTGCGCATCATCCGCATTAACAACACAAACTTTAGCGTTTTCATAAATGCGTAGCTTGGCGTCACGGTACTGGTTCATTCCCAAAGGATAGCGATCCATATGATCTTCGCTAACGTTAAGAATTGTGGCAGCTGCCGCCTTTAAGCTAGAAGTAGTCTCAAGCTGGAAGCTAGATAGTTCCATGACGTACAGCTGGCATTCAGGATCGAGCAACGTCAGAGAGGGCTGACCCAAATTGCCCCCAACGGCCACATTCCAGCCAGCGGCTTTAGCCATCTCGCCAACCAGCGTAGTCACCGTACTCTTGCCGTTAGAACCGGTAATCGCCACGATGGGTGCCCGAGCTTCGCGACAAAAAAGTTCAATATCGCCAACGATCTCAATACCGGCATCGGCCGCTTTTTGCAGCAGCGGCGTAGCCAAGGCAACGCCGGGGCTGATAACCAACAGGTCGGCAGACATAATCCAGTCGCTATTCAGGCTACCGGTATGATGTTCTACGCCATCGGGTAAGCTATCTAAACCGGGCGGCGACACGCGGGTATCAATAACCCTCGGCATCGCATTTCGGGCAATAAAGTAATCGACACAGGATAACCCCGTGGAACCTAATCCAATGATAACAACCTGTTTATCCTGATAGTCGATCATAATTAACGCACCTTCAGCGTGGCTAAGCCAATCAATACGAGCATTAATGAAATAATCCAGAAGCGCACGATAACGCGCGGCTCCGGCCAGCCTTTGAGTTCATAGTGATGGTGAATCGGCGCCATGCGGAAAATGCGCTGGCCCCGAAGCTTAAACGAACCTACCTGTAGAATGACCGACAGCGTTTCAACCACAAACACACCGCCCATAATCACCAATAAGAACTCCTGACGCAGCAGGACGGCAATCACGCCTAGAGTACCGCCCAGCGCTAAAGAGCCGACATCGCCCATAAATACCTGAGCCGGATAGGTGTTAAACCAAAGGAAACCGAGGCCCGCACCGACGATAGCCGTACAGAAAATCACTAATTCACCCGCATGACGAATGTAGGGAATATGCAGATAAGTGGCGAAGTTAACGTTACCCGTCGCCCATGCAACCAGAGCAAAACCGGCAGCAACAAATACCGTAGGCATAATGGCTAAACCATCCAGACCATCGGTGAGGTTAACCGCGTTACTGGTGCCAACAATAACAAAGTAAGTCAGCAGAATATAAAGGATGCCAAGTTGAGGCATCACGTCTTTAAAGAACGGAACCACTAACTGAGTTGCCGGGGTATCTTTACCTACCGCATACATAGTGAAAGCAACCGCCAGTGCAATCACCGACTGCCAGAAGTACTTCCAGCGGGCAATCAAGCCCTTAGTATCTTTACGTACGACTTTACGATAGTCATCAATAAAGCCAACGATGCCATAGCCAATTAAAACAAACAGAGAACACCAGATATAAGGGTTTTCCAGATTGGCCCATAGCAATACCGTAATGGTAATAGAAGCAAGAATCATCAGGCCGCCCATGGTCGGCGTTCCGCGTTTGCTAAAGTGAGATTCAGGACCATCATTACGTACAACCTGCCCGATCTGTAAACGCTGTAAATAAGCGATCAGACGAGGCCCCATCCATAATGAAAGAACTAATGCAGTCAACAGGCTAAGAACGGCGCGAAACGTCAAATATGAAAAGACGTTAAAGCCAGAATAAAATGAGACTAGGTGTTCCGCCAGCCATGTTAACATTGTGTCATCTCCTGTACCCCGCGTACTACCTGCTCCATTGCGGCACTACGTGAACCTTTAATTAAAATTGTTATTACCGCATGTTCAGATAGCAATTCACTCAGGCGCTTGATCAGCTCCGCTTTATGACTAAAATGTTCACCGTTTCCACTTGCAGTACTGATTACTTCACTCAAACAACCAACGCTTAGAACTTTATCAATGCCAGCCTGACGGGCGGCATCACCGACCTGACGGTGGCAGTCTTCAGCATCAGACCCTAACTCAGCCATATCACCAACGGCCATGACCCGATAGCCCGGCATCGAGGCTAAAACCTGAGCCGCAGCAATCATTGAGCCAACGTTGGCATTATAGGTATCATCCAGCAGCAGCTTATTGTCGCTTAGCTGGACCGGATATAAACGACCGGCAACGGCTTTCAGCTGAGACAGCCCAACTCGTACGTTTTCCAGCGTTGCGCCTACGGACATCGCCAGAGCGGCAGCAGCCAGTGCGTTCGAAATATTATGTTTACCGGGCAACGGCAGCTCAACGGCCATTTTCCCAGCGGGAGAATGTAGCGTAAAACGGGTGACATGCTGCGCGACTGACACGTCAGAAGCATAGAACTCAAGCTGTGGGTTATGTTCTGCTGAGAACCGCCATAGTTGCTTGTCGGCAAGCACCGACTGCCACCCGGCCAAATCATTGCTGTCTGCATTAACGATTGCCACACCGTGAGCCGGTAGCCCTTGAAAAATCTCACCCTTGGCTTTTGCCACGCCGGCTAGCGAACCAAAGCCTTCCAGATGGGCCGACGCTAAATTATTAACCAACACCGTTTCTGGCTGGGTCAGCTCAGTGGTATAGGCAATTTCACCAACGTGATTAGCACCCAGCTCCACCACCGCAAACTGATGAGAGCGAGTCAGGCGTAATAGCGTTAAAGGCACGCCAATATCATTATTCAGATTGCCTGCGGTATACAGCACTTCACCGCATTGCTGCAAAATTGTTGCCGTCATCTCTTTCACGCTCGTCTTACCTGAGGAGCCGGTTAGAGCAACAACGCGCGCCGAAACCTGTTGTCTCACCCATGCGCCAATCAAACCCAACGCAATACGGGTATCGGCAACAACAATCTGTGAAACGTCTAAAGGCAGGTGCTTACTCACTAACAAAATGCTGGCACCAAGATTAACCGCCTCAGCAGCAAAATCGTGGGCATCAAAGCGTTCGCCCTTCAACGCAACGAACAGACAACCGGCGGTAATTTTTCGGGTATCAGTGGTAACGTCGGTTACCTGAAGAGCGGTAATATCTGCCGTTGAAGCGATTAATTTACCATTTACGGCGGCGGTAAGCTGAGTCAGAGTAATCGGGATCATGCTAATACTCCCGGTGCCAAACCTAATAAGTTAGCGACCGTCGTTCTGTCTGAATAGTCCAAACGGCGTTGACCAATCAATTGGTAGTCTTCATGACCTTTGCCCGCAATCAGCACCACATCATCGGCACCAGCCTGCATAACCACATTGGTCACCGCTTCAGCACGGCCATGAATAGGGTGAGCCCGTGACGCATCAATAAATCCGGTTAAGATATCGGCCACGATCGCCTGAGGGTCTTCGCTACGAGGGTTATCATCAGTCACAATAACGCGATCGGCCAGTTGTTCAGCAATTCCGCCCATTAGCGGGCGCTTACCTCGGTCTCGATCGCCACCGCAGCCAAATACGCACCACAGTTGCCCCTTGCAGTGTAATCTTGCCGCTTCCAGCGCTTTTTCTAAAGCGTCCGGCGTATGGGCATAGTCAACCACTACAGTCGGGCGCCCCGGAGCAGTAAAGACTTCCATTCGGCCACACACTGGCTGTAGCTGAGAGGAGGATTCAACCAGTTCAACTAAATCAAAGCCTAACGCCAGCATGGTGGTTAATGCGGCGAGCAAATTACTCACGTTAAACGCGCCCAGCAGACGGCTTTCTATTACGCCGCCGCCCCAGCTTGAATCGAACCTGATGGTTGCGCCGCCGTCATGATAGTCAACCTGAACGGCATTCAGCCAGCACCCGGCCCGGCCCTGCGGCAGCTTCCCTTCCATGCTAAACGCGATGGCCGACGGCATTTGACCAATACGGCGTAATCCAACCTCGTCGTCAACGTTAATAATCGCTTCGCCAACCTGGTGACGAGTAAACAAACGCCATTTTGCCGCTTCGTACTCTTCCATATTGCCATGATAATCAAGATGATCCCGGCTAAGGTTAGTAAATACTGCGGCAGTAAAAGAGAGCGCGGCAACGCGATCCTGAACCAGACCGTGAGAAGAAACTTCCATGGCGGTGAAGGTCGCGCCTTTGTTGGCTAAATCATGCAATTCATGCTGTACATCAACCGCTGAACCGGTGGTGTTCTCAACGGGAACAATTTGATTTAACAGACCATTACCTACGGTTCCCATCACCGCACTGCGTTCGCCCAACAGCTGGGCCCACTGGGCAAGTAGCTGAGTGGTTGTCGTTTTACCGTTGGTTCCGGTCACGCCAACTAAGCGCATTTGCTCTGACGGTTGGCCATAGAAGCGCCCGGCAATGGCTGACAGGTGAATATTCAATTGATCAATATAAATAATCGGCACGCCGTGAGACATCACAACGCTGCCGTTAGCCGCTTCGCCTTCAGCTTCCGCGATTACCGCAGCAACACCCTGCGCAATGGCCTGAGAAATATAACGACGGCCATCCGTCTGGTGGCCTTTAATGGCAATAAACAGATCTCCGGCAGCGGCTACGCGACTGTCGAGCGTCATCTCTTTCAATTTGAGCTCGGGAACCTGAATATTCCACGGAGCAAGCAGATCGCGTAAGTTAGGATCGGTCACCGGAGGCTCCTTTTTGATTAATGACTAATTTGTTTTCTTCAGCGACCGGTAAAGCATCCGGCTGAATGTTCATGGTGCGTAGTACGCCACCCATGATCGCACCAAACACCGGTGCTGAAATTGCGCCGCCGTAATACTGGCCGCCGCTTGGGTTGTTAATGACAACCACTAAGGCATAACGAGGGTTACTGGCTGGCGCAACGCCGGCAGTATAGGCAATGTACTTATTAACATAGCCACCGTTAGGACCCACTTTCTTTGCCGTACCGGTTTTAATGGCAATCCGATAGCCTTTAATCGCCGCTTTAGTACCGCCGCCGCCGGGTAACGCCACCGACTCCATCATATGAACAACGGTACGTACGGTACTTTCAGGAAAAACTCTCGTTCCCTGAACCGGAGGGTCTATTTTGGTGATAGACAGCGGACGATAAATGCCAAAGCTGCCAATCGTCGCATAGGCACGCGCTAACTGTAACGGAGTTACCATTAACCCGTAGCCGAAAGAGAAGGTCGCCCTTTCTATTTGAGCCCACTGTTTTCTTTGAACCATCAAACCGTTGCTTTCGCCGATCAACCCTAAATTGGTCGGTTTTCCCAGTCCAAAACGTGAGTAAGTATCTACCAACGCATCAGAAGGCATCGCTAACGCCAGCTTAGAAACGCCAACGTTGCTCGATTTCTGCAGCACTCCGGTAATTGTCAGCTCAGGATAAAGCGCAACGTCTTTAATCTCATGACCATTTACGAGGTAGGGGCGGGTATTCAATACCGTATTTTCTTTGATGATGCCGCGATCCAATGCCGTCATAACCACCATTGGCTTAACGGTTGATCCCGGTTCAAACATATCGGTGATCGCGCGGTTACGGAAAAAGTCTTCCGGCGTTCCAACACGGTTGTTCGGGTTGTAGGAAGGGCTATTGGCCATAGCCAGAATTTCACCGGTGCTGACATCAACCAACACCGCCGTACCTGACTCAGCCTTATTGGCATTCACCGCATTATTCAACTCGCGATAAACCAACGCCTGTAAACGCTCATCAATACTCAGATTCAGGTTATGCGCCGCCTGGCTGTCAATGGAAGAGATATCTTCAATAACCCGGCCAAATCGGTCTTTTCGTACAATACGTTCACCCGATTTACCGACCAGCTTATCTTCAAAGCTTTTTTCGATGCCTTCCAGCCCGTTATCATCAATGTTAGTAAACCCGACAACGTGGGCAGTCACCGGACCTGCAGGATAAAAACGGCGAGATTCACGCTTTAAGTTGATGCCCGGAAGCTTTAGCTTACGAATATAGTCGGCGGTTTCAGCATCAACCTGCCGGGCGATGTAAACAAACCGCCCTTTCGGGTTAACGTTAATTTTTTCTGCTAGCTTATCCAGTGGCGTTCCCAGAATATCGGCCAGCGCTTTCCAGCGCACATCTTGAGTGATGCCACCGCGATCGTTGAGCTCTTTCGGATCGGCCCAGATAGCATTAACCGGTACGCTAACCGCCAGTGGCCGACCAAATCGGTCTGAAATCATGCCTCGCGCAGTTGGAACTTCCTGAACGCGTAATGAACGGGAATCGCCTTCTTTCACTAATTTGTCAGGTTCAATAACCTGTAACCACGCGGCTCGGGCCATCAGACCGCACATTGCCAAAACAATAACGATACAGAGCAAACTAAAACGCCAGCTAATATAGCCGGCCTGATTTTCGGGACGTTTAACTTTAACCTTATTCGCTCGTGCAGCTTTCATTTGTGCTTATGTGCCACCGTATTTCTGTTCAGTTGATACGCACCGTTGGTGCGTTACCGCTACTTGATTATTTTAGTTAACTATTTTTGGACCACGATCTGTTCCTGATCCGGCGTAACGTGCTGCATCTGTAATTTTTCGCTGGCCAGTCGCTCAACCCGACTGTGATCGGCCAGCGCATTTTCTTCCAGAATTAGGTTACGCCACTCAATCTCTAATGCTTCTCTTTCCAGAATGAGTTGTTCACGCTCGGCAGTCAGTAATCGAGTCCGATGGCTAGACAGCACCACGGCAATGGCTGACACCAAAATTAGCACCGTCAACAGCATTGGCAGTTTGGCAAAACGAAGTAAATCGTCACCAATGGTTGAAACTAAGCTATGGCGCTCATTCGGGATCATTCTGCAGTCCTTTCTGCAAAACGTAATACTGAACTTCTGGCTCTGGCGTTGCCTGACACCTCTTGCTCAGACGGCATCATTTTCCCCAGCGCTTTTAACTTACGTCCACCGTGCTGTTTTAACTGCTCTTCCGTTAAAGGAAGCCCTGCCGGCACTTGCGGGCCTTTACTGTGCTGGCGGATAAAGCGTTTAACGATCCGGTCTTCCAGCGAATGGAAGCTGATGACCGACAAACGCCCTTCAGTGGCCAGAATGTCCAGAGTGCCGTCTAATGCGCGCTCAATCTCTTCCAGCTCACTGTTAATATAAATACGAATTGCCTGAAAACTGCGGGTCGCCGGATGCTTATGCTTATCGCGAAACGGACTAGCCGTGGCGATCAGTTCCGCTAGCTCTCTGGTGCGGGTTAACGGCTGCTGGCGGTTGCGTTCAACGATCGCCTGTGCGATGCGCTTAGCAAAACGCTCTTCGCCAAAGGTTTTTAGTACCCAGGCAATATCTTCAGCATCGGCCTTCATTAGCCATTCAGATGCGGATAGGCCGCGAGTCGGGTCCATTCGCATATCCAAGGGACCGTCGCGCATAAAAGAGAAACCGCGCTCTGCGTCGTCTAACTGCGGTGAAGAAACGCCAAGATCGAGTAAAACACCGTTGATTTTGCCGCCCAGTTCCCGATCGCGCATATATTCAGCGATGTCAGAAAACGGACCATGAATGATAGAGAAGCGTGGGTCGGTAATTTCTGCCGCAGCAGCGATAGCCTGAGGGTCTCTGTCGATAGCAAACAGTTTGCCGTTGGGACCAAGGAGGGAGAGGATAAGACGTGAGTGACCACCACGGCCAAAGGTACCGTCGATATAAATACCGTCCTGTTGAATATTCAAACCGTTAACGGCTTCATCCAGAAGGACTGTTGTGTGCTGATAATTAGTAGACATAACTTATAGCGACAAATCCTGTAACCGCTCAGACAGCGTGTCCGGAGCGGACTTTTCAGCGTCTATATCTTCCTTAACTTTTTGATACCATGTCTGTTCATCCCATAGCTCAAACTTATTGAGCTGGCCGACAAGCATCACCTCTTTTACCAAAGACGCATGCTGACGTAACGTATTTGCGATCAGTAAACGCCCTGCGCTATCCATCTGGCATTCACTAGCATGGCCTAACAACAGGCGTTGTACCCGACGTTCAGCCGGATTCATGCTAGATAACCGGGATAATTTTTGTTCAATCATTTCCCATTCGGGTAAAGGATAAAGCAACAGGCACGGCTGATGGAGGTCAATGGTGCATACCAATTGGCCTTCACATTCATCCAGCAAAGAATCCCGATAGCGAGTGGGGATAGCTAATCGCCCCTTACCATCTAGATTTACCGTTGTTGCTCCACGAAACATGGGCAGGTCACTCCTTAGCGACAAGTTTCACCACTTTACTCCACAAATTCCCACTTGAACAGAGTTTACGAAGGGTATTAAAAGCTTGTCAAGCCAAAGCACCATGACTTTTCATCAATATAGAGAGGTTATTCAGAAAAAAAAGCATAAATAGGCGCTTATTAACAATATATAAATATTGCTAATACGATGAATAATAATGAATATTTTCAGCTTAATATAAAAAATAGTAATTTTGATGAAAAAAGCCGACCTTCCACTAAATAAAACGGCTGTAAACACAGAAAATTATCCCCGCAGGCAGCCGCTGCATCAATGGAAACTCGGTCATTTTTTTACTACGGACATCATTTTAGTATCGAATAGGTCGCCACTATTAGTGATTAATTGCGGCACGAAATGAATAAGCAAAATAATAGACTATAAGTCATTCTATTTTAGGTATAAAAAAAGGAGTTTTTGCAAACTCCTATAATTAAATTATTTCAGATGCCACAACATCGCATCAACAGCAGTTATCTATTTCTACACTCATGCCCCATTACGCTCGGCTCAAACAGCCCCGACGGAATAAGTTGCGTCGAATTCGCGTCAGGCCAGGTTTTGGTTTTTGAGGTTCATCAATGCTGGCCAGAACTAATTCCAAAACCCGCTCAGCCACTTCACGATGGCGCTGGGCCACGGCAAGAACCGGACATTCCAGAAAATCTAACAGTTCATTATCACCAAAGGTTGCAATGGCCAAGCCAGAAGGCAAGTGTCCTTCCCGCTGTAAAATAACGTCCATCACGCCCTGTAATAATGAGAACGACGTGGCATAGATAGCTTCAGGGATCGGGTTAGACTTCAGCCAGTTATCGAATAGCTCAGCGGCAGAAGCCCGCTCATAGCTATTAGCATATAAATAATTTACCGTGCGCTTATCATCCTTCCACGCCTGTCGGAACCCTTGTTCGCGGAGCTGGCTAACCGACAGCTCGGGCAACGCCCCAATGTAAGCAACGGTTTCAGCCTTAAAGGTACGTAGTTCCGCCGCCAGCATTTCAGAATCTTCATAGTCAGCACCGACAACGCTGATAAAGTGTTCGCGATCTAAAGCCCGGTCCAGAGCAATAATCGGAAATGTGCTGTTAGCCCAACGCTGATAGAAAGGGTGTTCGGGCGGCAGGGCCGTAGAAACAATCAACGCATCAACTTTGCGCTGAAGCAGATGTTCAACGCAGCGCATTTCGTTATCTGGCTGGTCTTCAGAACAGGCAATCAGCAGCTGATAGCCGCGCTGACGAGCCTGACGTTCGAGATAATTAGCAATTCGGGTATAGCTGGTATTTTCCAGATCGGGAATCACGAGACCAATAGAACGAGTGCGCCCTGCCCGTAGCCCTGCAGCAACTGCATTGGGTTGGTAATTATGTTCCCGGACTACCACCATGACCTTCTCTACCGTTTTATCACTCACGCGGTATTGCTTAGCTTTGCCGTTAATCACATAGCTAGCCGTTGTGCGTGAAACACCAGCGAGACGCGCAATTTCATCCAGTTTCACGTTAACCCCTTAATTATTATTTCGCCCCCATCATTGGTGGCACAATAACCATATTATTATGAATGGCTTTTAATAATGTAGATCTAACCCTAGATTAAAAGGTTCAGCAACTGCTTAATCCATTCAGTAAGTGTAATACAAAATAAAAAGCTCTACGCACGCAGAGCTTTTCGAACAATAACCTATATTGCAGGTTAAAATGTATTCAGAGGGAAGTATTGGCTAATCACCGCATAATCCGCTCACCGCGGGCAACCCCAACAATACCGGATCGCGCCACTTCAACAATTTCACCGGCCTCACGAATAGCCGATAAGAAAGCGTCGAGCTTGCCACTGGTACCGACCATCTGCACGGTGTACAGCGATGCGGTAACGTCAACGATCTGGCCGCGGAAAATATCCGCGCAGCGCTTAACTTCTTCTCTGCCGTCACCGGTAGCCCGTAGCTTAACCAGCATAATTTCGCGCTCCACCCGATCGCTTTCCGTCAGTTCGGTCACTCTAAGCACGTCAACCAGCTTGTGCAGCTGCTTTTCAATCTGCTCCAGAACCTTGGCGTCTCCCATGGTCTGAATGGTCATACGCGATAGCGTAGGATCGTCAGTCGGAGCAACGGTTAAACTCTCAATGTTATACCCACGCTGAGAAAACAGGCCGATAACGCGCGACAGAGCGCCTGATTCATTTTCCAGTAATACTGATAATATACGACGCATGATCAGCTCCTCTCCGTTCTGCTTAACCACATTTCGTCCATTCCGCCGCCACGAATTTGCATCGGATAAACGTGTTCTCTTTCGTCAACCGCAACGTCAACAAACACCAGCTTGGTTTTCACGGCTAACGCTTCAGCCAGCTTACTTTCAAGCTCTTCAGGCTTGCTAATAGCAATGCCAACGTGCCCGTAAGCCTCTGCCAGTTTGACGAAGTCAGGTAATGAATCCATATAGGAATGAGAATGACGGCCTGCATAAATCAGATCCTGCCACTGTTTGACCATACCTAAGAATTTGTTATTTAAATTCAGAATAACGATAGGTAAGTCATACTGAAGTGCGGTAGACAGCTCCTGAATATTCATTTGAATACTGCCATCACCGGTAACGCAAACCACCGTTTCTTTCGGCAACGCTAGCTTCACGCCTAAAGCCGCCGGAAAACCGAAGCCCATAGTGCCAAGGCCGCCGGAATTGATCCAACGGCGAGGTTTATCGAATGGATAATAAAGTGCAGCAAACATCTGATGCTGACCCACGTCAGAAGCAATGTAAGCCTCACCGTTGGTCAAACGGTATAGCGTTTCAATAACCGCCTGCGGTTTGATTCGATCGCCGCTGCGGTCGAAAGCCAAAGAATCTTTAGTACGCCACTCCCGGATGTTTTCCCACCAACCGTTTAACGATTCTGGCGCATGGTCGACCTCTTTTTGCTTTAACAGCTCAAGCATCTGGCTTAGAACCTGCTTAGCATCGCCCACAATCGGAATATCAGCATTAACCGTTTTCGAGATAGACGTTGGGTCGATATCAATATGTAACACCGTGGCCTGAGGGCAGTACTTAGCTAAATTGTTGGTAGTCCGGTCGTCAAAACGCACGCCAACGGCAAAAATCAAGTCTGCGTTATGCATGGTCATATTGGCTTCATAGGTACCGTGCATGCCCAGCATACCCACAAAGCGATCGTTAGTAGACGGGAAAGCGCCTAGCCCCATCAGCGAGCTAGCAACCGGCAAGTCTAATTTCTCAACCAGCGTTTTCAACTCAACGTCGCAACCCGAGGTGATAGCGCCACCGCCGACGTAAACCACCGGCTTTTTAGCCTCTAATAGCACCTGAAGCGCACGTTTAATCTGCCCGCGGTGGCCCTGCATGGTTGGATTATAAGAGCGCATTGAGACTTGATCGGGGTATGAATATGGGATCTTAACGGCCGGATTCAAAATATCTTTCGGTAAATCAACGACTACTGGGCCGGGGCGGCCAGTGCTGGCAACGTAGAATGCCTTTTTCAGCACCATGGGAATATCTTCCGCATGCTTAACCAAAAAGCTGTGCTTAACGATCGGGCGGGAAATACCGATCATGTCACATTCCTGAAAGGCGTCATTGCCGATCAAAGAAGTAGGAACCTGACCTGATAGCACCACTAACGGAATAGAGTCCATATACGCGGTGGCGATACCCGTAATCGCGTTGGTCGCGCCGGGGCCGGAAGTCACTAACACCACGCCAACTTCACCGGTAGCGCGGGCAAAGCCGTCGGCCATATGTACGGCCGCTTGCTCATGGCGCACCAATACGTGGTCAATGCCGCCTACGGTGTGCAGGGCATCATAAATATCGAGTACGGCTCCTCCCGGATAACCGAATACCTGTTTAACGCCTTGATCGATCAACGATCGAACAACAATTTCAGCTCCTGACAACGTCTCCATGGGTCTCCTCCAGACTTATCTTGTTATTATCTCTCGTGCGCGCGGGCTATTGCCAAGCGGCTATTTATAGGGTCTTACCCATGATTGATTTGATAACGCTATTTTGCCTGCAAGTTCTGTACAACCCGTTTCTGATATCAACCAAATTCATCTGTTCAAAAAGGGCGAACGCTAGAATAAGCGATAAACAACAGGTGACTTATTACCATACCGTCGCTTTTAAACCGTGGCAAAGGCAATTTTTAGCTTATGGGAAAGAAAGTTTTTCAATCCGTTAAGCTATTATTTATTGAAATAAACCTTCACTCAAACAGCAAATAATTTGGTTATATACTGTTTTATGGTGAAAAAATCAGGTAAATAAAAAGGTACACCTAGGTATACCTTATTAAAATAAGCAAGAAATGGGCTAAAGCTTATTATTTCATTGCGTTGTAATTGCGTTGCAACAGGCCATTTTGCCCAAGGACTGACGCCGGTAAAAAATAATTATTCCAAATACATCAACTCAATTTCGGTTTGGTAGCGGTTTAGAATCACTTTACGCCGCAGCTTCAACGTAGGAGTCAGTTCCCCCTGTTCCATTGAAAAAGCATCGGGCAGCAGGGTAAAACGTTTTACCTGCTCAAAGCGCGACAGCTCCTTTTGCAATTCCACCAGCCGGTGCTCAAACATTTCCACAATCTGGCTGTGGCGCAGTAGCTCTATGCGATCGTGATACTTCAGATTAATAGAATGGGCATACTCTTCAAGGCTGACAAAGCACGGCACAATCAGCGCGGAAACAAATTTTCGGGCATCGGCAACCACGGCAATCTGGTCAATAAATCGATCCTGCCCTAACGCCCCTTCAATCGCCTGCGGCGCAATATATTTTCCGCACGAGGTTTTCATCAAATCTTTAATGCGTTCGGTAATAAACAGATGACCCGACTCATCCAAGGCACCGGCATCCCCGGTTTTCAGCCAGCCATCGTGAGTAAAAGCCATGGCGGTATCCTGCGGGCGATTATAATAGCCGCGCATCACGATTGGGCCGCGTACCTGAATTTCATTATCGTCACCGATTCGTACCTCAATTCCCGGTAACGGCCGACCGATTGAGCCAAATCGAAAGTTGCGCGCTTCCCAACAAGAGACGGTGGCACAGGTCTCAGTCATACCGTAACCGTAGGTAATATTCAGCCCGACGGAGCGGAAAAACAGAATAATGTTGTCATCCAGCTTAGCGCCAGCGGCCGGTAAAAAACGGATCTTGCCGCCCAACACGCCACGCAGCCTATGCAGTACCAACTTATCGGCCAAGCGATAACACATTGACATCACGGGCCCAAGCTTTTTGCCCTGTTGCTCGGCCCAGAACTTACGCTCGCCGCACCACACCGCTGAGCGAAAAAGCGCCCGTCGATGCCACGGAGCCAGAGCCACTTTGTCATGAATAGCCGAAAATACTTTTTCATAGAAACGAGGAACGGCGCACATGACGGTCGGTTTAACGTCAAACATCGCTTCACGCACCGCCGCGGTATCGCGTAAATAGACATTCTGCGCACCGGCGTGCATCACGTACAGGCTCCATGCCCGTTCAAATACGTGCGACAGCGGTAAGAAGCTGAGCGACACATCGTCGCTATTTACCGCCAGGCGCTCATCGTGTAAATGAAACTGAGTTGCCAGATTAGCGTAATCCAGCATCACCCCTTTCGGCTCGCCGGTGGTGCCCGAAGTATAAATCAGCGTAAAGAGATCGCTCATTTCCCGCTCGTTAATCCGGGCCTGAAGCAGCCGATCGTAACGGTGGTCGGCTAATTGACAAAAGTCATCGAGATGAATGGCAATATCGCAACCGTGTAAATCAACGCCGCGCTCGAAGACAATAATCCGCTCAAGATCAGGACACAGCGCTTTGATAGTTAAAGCAGCGTCCATTTGGGCCCGATCGCCAACGAACAGCGTGCGCACCTGAGCGTCGTTAATCACAAAGGCGGACTGAGCCGGGGTATTGGTGGCATAGATAGGTACAGCGATGGCGCGTAAATGTAAAATAGACAGATCGGTAATCGCCCAATTCATGCTATTGGTTGCAAAGATAGCAACGCGATCCTGAACGTCGACGCCGGTGCTGAGCAGGGCTTTAGCCGTCAGGGCAATCCTTTCGCCCACCTGCTGCCAGCTAAGCTGCTGTACTTGATGATTGTGCCATTCCTTGAAAACAATTTTATCCGGGTGTTGTTGAATTCTATCTTGTACGCGCCCTACCGGATGAAATTGCGCTAACGTTTGACTCATAGAATGACTTCTCAATTCAGCTTACAGCTGTCCACTATTTTGCGCGCAGTCTACCGTTTATCATCGATAGGTCAACGGAAATTCATTGGATATGCGGGAGAGGTGGCAAACTTAAAGAAACAAACGTCTTATTTTTTACCGGGCAGCATGGCCCGAATCAAATTATGCTTTAACCACAAGGAAAGCCCAACAACGGCGAGAATATGCAAACAGACTAACAGCGTCACGAAATTGACCAACCAATAGTGCCATTGATCTACCGGATAGCTGTCCATCAATGAAAACCTCTGTGCCCAGCCGGTAAAAGCCACCAGAGGAAGGCAACACCAGAATAGCCAGATGCCCATGGCACCAACCGGATTATGGCCCAATGCTTTATGCGGGGTACGGGTACGAACTTCTTCAATATGTAAGCAAATGGCGCGTTTAGTTGGGATCAGCGCCGACAGCCGAGATGGGCCTTTTGCACCGCTCATCCCCCAAACCAAGCGAATAACCACCATTGCCGCCACTGTCAGGCCTATCGTCCGATGTACAATACTGCCGGGCTCGGAAATATGCAGCCGGTTAATCAAAAAGCCAAGGGCAACGCACCAGTGCGTCACCCTGACAATGGGATCCCAACGTTGGATCATCTATTTATACTTTTTATGGTATTCATCGCGGGTCTGCTTAAACTGCTCGGCAGCCTGCTTTGCCCGCTCAAACTGACCCGCATCGGCTAATGCTTTAGCGTCATCAATTTCACCAATCAGCGTCGTTAGCCCGTGACGAAAATCTTTCATACTGGCGCTGTCTTTGTCCTGCCCTTTCAGCTTGTCCGGAACCCCTTGCTCTGCCAGCGTTGCCGCCTGCTTCATTGCCATCAACCCTTGCTTGAATTCTTCCGGAGAATCCGTTTTCAACACCGTAGAGTAATTACGGGAAATCAGCTTCATCTGATCTTCTACCGCATTAGCCCGACCGATAACGCTAGTGGCCATTGCGGCCATACCAATCAAAGCAATGAGCCATTTATTCATATCTGCTCCTAATGTTCCTAATACCCAAAATAATTCAAGTGGTAGGACGACAGCCGGTGAGCTACCCCCTATAAGCTTAATAAGCTAAGCGATTCGGGTAATCAAACGTGGCCAACGCACCTGCGGCTTGAAGTATGGCGGATATAATGAAGTTAACCCTTAGTAAGTGTAGTAGGAATAAAAACAAAGCTGTAATAGGAAAGGTAATGCTTGGCTTTGGTTTATTGACCGACTGATTTGCGCAAATAAACCCAGAAATCCCGATATTTGGTTGAATAATAGCAACCTGAAGCGCAAAGATTAATCCGTATACCTTCCATTTCTGCCCGAATACCAATCGTTCGGATTTAAATCCTATTAAATAAAATCAACGGCCAGATCAGTAAATATGAGAAACAATCAGACCGATATCTTAGTCACATTTTCGCTCAACCACGCTTTCATAATGACTCAACCAGACTCCAAAAGTTGGTCCATAAATAATGACCGAATACGTCCGATATTTTTATATCAGGATGCTCATTATTTGGTTAACGGGTTGATCTTTATTTTTCCAACAAAAGGTGATTGATATGACTAACCGTATCTTCTATTTCCACCAATACCTAGATTGCTCCGGTGGTTTCTCTATTGATTCAGTAGACAACTACAGCGTGACAAACTACGACGGTTCACCTCGCACTCGACCGGGGCTTTCTGTTACCACTGTTGCACCCAATAGTTGGTTACATTTTAAAACCAGCATCCCTCCGGGAGAATTTACCTCCAATATGATATTTTCTTCCACCCAAAAATCTAATCAAAGAATACAAATACGGCTTGGTCATCCTGATGGAGAAATACTCTGGACGTTCACCAGCAAAACAACCTCTAAGCCGGGCATTTTTACTGATAGTACGAGTGGCCAAATAGCCAGCGATTATGACAGGGAACAGGATATCTACTTTTGTTTCCCTAATGGTTTTTCTGGGGCACTCAATTGGTTTTGTTTTTGCCAAAGCTTCCAGCAAGAAACGGATGAAGCAGCAATACGTCGAATGCAGTGGTTTAATGAAAGCCGCTTTGGCCATATGATGCACTGGGGGGCCTACTCCGTATTAGGGAAGGGGGAATGGATTATGGATACTGATAACATCCCCAAAGAACAGTATATACAGGAAGCCTGCATCCCTTTTAATCCCACGCAATACGATCCTGAAGCGTGGGCCGATACAATTTATAATGCCGGACAGCGTTATCTAACCATAACGACCAAGCATCATGATGGTTTTGCGATGTTTGAAACCAATGTGGACGATTTCGCCCCTTATGATGTTGAGAATACCGCGAATATTCATCATCCTGTTCTGACTGACCTTGCTGCCGCGTGCCGCAGGCGTGGAATAAAATTTGCGACCTACTATTCGCTACTCGACTGGGGGAATGTGCACGAAGTGGCCGTAGAAGATGCAGCAGCAGCCGATCCCCGGAATCCCAACCCGGCACCTCTCAATGCTGAATGGTATATATCCGAATTAAAAGAGCACCTCAAAGAATTAATTGAGATTTTCGATCCAGTGTTAATTTGGTTCGATGGCGGTTGGGCACATTTTCTTAATGATGATGTTGCCAATAATATTAACCGGTATCTCCGTCAACTCTCGCCTGAAATCATTATCAATAACCGGTTAAGCGGTAATCCTAACGTTGCCGATTACACCACGCCTGAACAGAGTATTCCTCCCGGCACACTATCTGGCCCTTGGGAAAGCTGTATGACGATGAATAACAGCTGGGGTTATAACCGTTCTGACTTAAACTGGAAATCCACGCTTGAGTTACTTCAGCACCTGTTAGATTGCGCCAGCAAAGGGGGAAATTATTTACTCAATACCGGCCCGACGGGGGATGGTCTAATTCCTCAGCCCTGTATTGATAGGTTAAGTAAAATAGGAATGTGGCTGAATAAATGGGGAACCGCAGTCTATGGCACGCGGGCCGGGACATTGGATGTCAGCGCCCAATCTGGCGCTTACTGTACAATGAAGTTACCGGGTACAGTCTATATTACGCTGACCGAGTGGCCGGAAGACAAAAAAGTACGTATTGATCGACCGGTAAATACGATTAATCGAGCGTATTGGCTCGACAGGCCCAACGATGATGTTACCTGGCAAATTGTAGACGGCTTGGTTTGCGTTGATCTTCCAGAACAATCAACAGACTCACTAGGCGTAGTTCTGGTCATGGAGCTGAATGGCTATCCCGAACCTAAAATATATCCCGATCTGGCACTGTTTAGTCACGCTACAGCCAGCAACACCTGGTACAGGAATACCGTCAATAATGGACCACAATGTGCGGTGGATGGAAACAGGAACACGCGCTGGGCCACCGATCAAGGGGCTAGTTTCCCCATTACGTTTGAAGTGGCGTTTGATAAAGAAAAATCATTTAACCGCGTTGCATTCTCACAGCATGAGGCAAGAATTAACGATTTTATCATTGAAGCAAATGTTTCCGGCAAGTGGAAAACCATCATATCCGGTGCATCACCTTCGACCGATTATATTAATTATCTGTCTCAGGTAGTGACAGCAACAAAAGTACGTTTAGTTATTAATAGCGTGAACGAGCATATGAACCCCAGTTTATATTCGTTTTCACTGTACAATACCGCTGATTTATATGAACCGATTACCCTGCCCGTTAATATTGCTCGAGGGAGCTCCGCACAGGCCAATAATGTCTGGTATAACAAAGCACAATATCAGCCAAGTATGGCAATAGACGGTTCTCTTTCAACGCGTTGGGCGGCAAATGATAATCCCGTGCTACCAATCCTCTTTACGTTAAATTTTATCAAACCAGAAACGTTCGATACCGTGAGTATTGCCGAATATATCGACACCGCTACCAACGCGGGACGAATTAGTCGTTTTACTTTACAAATCCTCGCATCAGATGAAGTCACCTGGGTGGATATTTATCAGGGTACTGATACCAGCCTGACTATCACTTTACCTCGGCGCACTCAAAGTACAGCGCTACGTCTGGTAATATCGCAATTACACGGCACACAGGGGCCAAGTATTTACGAGCTAAACGTTTGGCAAACGGTGCGTCTGCCTTTGATAAAACTGGGTCATGACGATCTTTTAGAAGCAGAAGCCCGCCTAAGTTTTGAATACTTCTGGCGCGAGGCTAATACCACGGAAGGCGCTCTGGGGTATGGATTAATATCAAGCAGCATGGGAAGTCGAACAAGCAGTATTGCACATTCTGGCTTTGCATTAAGCGGCCTGGTTATTGCGGTAGAACGAGGCTGGATTAGCCAGAGCGCCGCTCAGGAGCGGTGTGAAAAATCGCTCTATACTCTGAAAAATAATTTGCTGACACATAACGGTTTCTTTCAGCATTTTATTAATATGGATAATCCTACCGATCCGACAAATACGACGGAATATTCCACTGTGGATACGATGTTGGCGCTGAATGGCATTTTAACTGCCGGGCAATATTTCGGTGGTAAAAGCGCAATATTGGCCCAACAAATTTTCGATCGCGTTGATTGGTATAGCGCCATTGCGCCCAATGGTCATTTTACTATGGCGTGGGACAATACGGGGGTTATGAGCTCTGCAACCTGGGGCGGTTATGCAGAGCAATTTTGCATGTATCCCATGGCTGCCGGTTCGACCACGCTGGAACCGGCCAACGGAGCAGATATGTTCTATTCATTAGAACGTAAACACGGGCGCTATGGTAATTGTGGTGAATTGATATACGTGTGGGGAGGAGAGTTGTTTACCTATCAATTCTCTCCTGCATGGATTGATTTTCGAAAAGTTATCGATCGTAAGGGAGATGACTGGTGGCAAAACTCAGTGAATGCCAGCCTATCTAATCTACAGTTCTGCATCGATAACAGCGATATTTTTCCATCAATGGGAAACAATGACTGGGGTTTAACCGCGTCAGATGCACCGTCTGGATATGGTGTTTATGGTTCACCGCCTTCGGGAAATTTAAATGCCAACGGGAGCAGTGTCAATAATATGCATCGTACTGATGGTACTATTACGCCAAGCGGCCCTATTGGTTCATTGCCATTCATGCCCGATCCAAACGTTGTCTTCTCTGCTATGCAACACTGGTATCAAGATCATCCACGGCTATGGACAGGCTATGGGTTCCTGGAGTCTTATAACTTATCCATGCCTATGCCGTGGTACAGCTCATCAATCTCAGGTTTGATTAAAGGGATTACGCTGTTAATGATAGAAAACTATCGCAGTGGCTTAATCTGGAATATTTATATGCAGCACCCCGTAATTAAGAAGGGATTAGCAGCTATTTTTGATTTACCAAAGAAATAAATCATTGAGTGCAACAAACCCCCAAATAGTTTTCCGGGGGTTTGTTGGGGTAATATCCGGCAGGCGATACGATAATATTTTTCAAGTCATATCCAACAGGGTGTTAACGTTACCGCTATAGAACAAGCCGCGAAAATATGCGCAATGAATGATAGGGCCTTTCCGTATTCATCCCCCCATCAAACCCTTCACCCCATCAATTCCACCGAGCAGATAGGCAATCAGTATCACTACGCCCGCAGCAATAAACGCAAATTTGATGAAGGTTTTTATCGTTGGCATTTGGCTACTCCGATAGTTGGGCTTATAGGCCGTTGGGCATCATCTTACTAAAACATTGCGCAGAACAACGATAAGTTTTTAGGCGCATTTTAAAACAATCGTTGACAAGCTCTCGGGAATCCAGTATCAATTTATACCATTGTGAAAATAATTTATTAGAGAACTGGATCGCATGATTTTATCAATTCGTCTCCTCAGCCTCCTCCTCCTCGCATCCCGTTGCGCGGCTGGCTTGTGGAAAACGAACTGACCTGATTCAGTCAAAACACAAGAAACCCGCGCTACCTGCGCGGGTTTTTTTTTCGCTCCGCGGGCAGGCCAGAACTTCATTAATCAAGGAACACAGCATGAGCCAGCAAGTCATAATCTTTGATACCACCCTGCGTGATGGCGAACAGGCATTGCAAGCCAGCCTGAGCGTTAAAGAAAAATTGCAGATTGCTTTAGCGTTAGAGCGCATGGGCGTAGACGTAATGGAAGTTGGCTTTCCGGTCTCCTCTCCGGGCGATTTCGATTCGGTACAAACCATCGCCCGCCAGATTAAAAATAGCCGAGTTTGCGCACTGGCTCGCTGCGTTGATAAAGATATCGACGTTGCCGCAGAAGCATTACGCGTCGCTGAGGCCTTCCGTATTCACGTATTCTTAGCCACTTCCACCTTACATATCGAATCGAAGCTAAAGCGCTCATTTGAAGACGTGATGGAAATGGCCATTCGCTCGGTAAAAAGAGCCCGCAACTACACTGACGACGTCGAATTCTCCTGTGAAGATGCTGGCCGTACCCCCATCGATAACTTATGCCGTATTGTTGAATCGGCCATTAACGCCGGTGCAACCACCATTAATATTCCTGATACCGTCGGCTACACGGTACCGCGCCAGTTTGGCAATATCATCGAAACCTTATACCAGCGCGTACCTAACATCGATAAGGCCATTGTATCGGTTCACTGCCACGATGACTTAGGCATGTCGGTTGCCAACTCAATTACCGCCGTTCAGGCCGGAGCCCGTCAGGTTGAAGGAACGATTAACGGTTTGGGTGAGCGCGCCGGTAACTGTTCGCTGGAAGAAGTGATTATGGCGATTAAAGTGCGCCAAGACTTGCTGGGCGTGCATACCAACATTCATCACCAAGAAATCTACCGCACCAGCCAGTTAGTCAGCCAACTGTGTAATATGCCAGTACCGGCGAATAAAGCGGTTGTCGGCTCCAATGCTTACGCACACTCTTCCGGCATTCATCAAGACGGCGTGCTGAAAAATCGTCAAACCTACGAAATCATGACCCCGGAATCCATTGGTTTTAGCCAAGTGCAGCTGAATTTAACCTCCCGTT
Source organism: Budvicia diplopodorum (assembly GCF_009800925.1). Classification (GTDB taxonomy): domain Bacteria; phylum Pseudomonadota; class Gammaproteobacteria; order Enterobacterales; family Enterobacteriaceae; genus Budvicia; species Budvicia diplopodorum. Next base: position 173,290 of record NZ_WOYF01000002.1, read on the forward strand.
CTGGCCGTGCTGCGGTCAAGCATCGTATGGAAGCCATGGGCTATACCGACAGTGATTACTCACTAGACGAGCTGTACAGCGAATTTTTGAAGCTGGCGGATAAGAAAGGCCAAGTGTTTGATTACGACTTAGAAGCGCTGGTGTTTATTCGTAAGCAGCACGAAGAGCAAGATCGCTTCTCACTGGACTATTTCAGCGTACAGTCAGGCACTAACCTGATGGCGACCGCATCGGTACGTTTAGCCTGCGGCGGCGAGATCAAAGCGGAAGCAGCAACCGGCAACGGCCCCGTTGATGCGGTTTATCAGGCGATTAACCGCATTACAGAATACCCAATCTCCATTGTTAAATACCAACTGACGGCCAAAGGTCAGGGCAAAGATGCCCTAGGTCAGGTGGATATCGTGGCGGAATATGAAGGTCGTCGTTTCCACGGCGTTGGTCTGGCAACGGATATCGTTGAGTCATCCGCCCTGGCGCTGGTTCACGTACTGAACCACATCTGGCGTGCGCAGCAGGTAGAACAACAAAAGCAGCGACTGTCTCAAGCCGTATAACTCAATTGAAAACCCGTTGATGGCGCAATAAATCAAGGCCATAAACGGGAGTTCGTAGCATTAGAAACATTAAAATAATTTTATAAAGTAATGGAGCAGATACAACTATGACGCGTTCTTACCATATCGCAGTACTTCCCGGAGACGGCATCGGCCCAGAAGTCATGCAGCAGGCACAGAAAGTATTAGAAGCCGTTCGCCAACGCTTTAATATGCAGATCACCACCGCTGAATATGACGTAGGCGGCGCGGCTATCGATCGTCACGGAATGCCACTGCCGGGCGCGACCGTCGCCGGTTGTGAACAGGCTGATGCGATTTTATTCGGCTCAGTCGGCGGCCCTAAATGGGAAAACTTACCGCCGGCAGAACAGCCAGAACGCGGCGCACTATTGCCGCTACGTAAACACTTTCAGCTATTCAGCAACCTGCGCCCTGCCCGCTTATATCAGGGATTAGAAGATTTCTGCCCGTTAAGAAGCGATATTGCCCATAAAGGATTTGATATTTTATGCGTGCGCGAACTGACCGGCGGCATTTACTTCGGTCAGCCGAAAGGCCGTGAAGGTTCAGGCCCGCAAGAGAAAGCCTTTGATACCGAAGTTTATCATCGCTACGAGATCGAACGCATTGCCCATATCGCCTTTGAAGCAGCCCGTAAGCGCCGCGCTAAAGTGACCTCAATTGATAAGTCTAACGTACTGCAAACCTCTATTTTATGGCGTGAAGTGGTCAATGAAGTGGCGAAGCAATATCCGGACGTTGCCCTGAACCACATGTACATCGACAACGCTACCATGCAGATGATCAAAGAGCCGTCTCAGTTTGACGTGGTGCTGTGTTCTAACCTGTTCGGCGACATTCTGTCTGACGAATGCGCCATGATCACCGGCTCTATGGGCATGTTGCCTTCTGCCAGCCTGAACGAAAAAGGTTTTGGCCTGTATGAACCCGCCGGTGGCTCTGCGCCGGATATCGCCGGTAAAGACATCGCGAACCCCATTGCGCAAATCCTGTCTCTGGCGCTGTTGCTACGCTATAGCCTGAAGGCTGACGATGCGGCCACCGCCATCGAAAAGGCCATTAATCAGACATTAGAGCAAGGCTACCGCACCGCCGATTTAGCCGGTAGCGGTCAAGCAATCAGCACCAGCAAAATGGGCGATATGATTGCTCAGTTCGTGTCCCAAGGAGCATAACAATGGCTAAGACACTGTATCAAAAGTTATACGACGCTCACGTGATTTACGAAGCACCGAATGAAACACCATTACTGTATATTGACCGCCATCTGGTCCACGAAGTGACATCGCCTCAGGCTTTCGACGGCTTACGCGCTATGAAGCGTAAAGTCCGCCAGCCGGGCAAGACTTTCGCTACCATGGATCATAACGTTTCAACTCAAACCAAAGACATTAACGCTAGCGGTGAAATGGCGCGCATTCAGATGCAGGAGTTAATCAAGAACTGCGCTGAGTTTAACGTCTCTTTATATGACCTGAACCATCCGTACCAAGGTATTGTCCACGTTATTGGCCCGGAACAGGGCATGACCCTGCCGGGTATGACCATCGTCTGCGGTGACTCTCATACCGCGACGCACGGCGCCTTCGGCTCGTTGGCCTTCGGTATCGGTACTTCCGAAGTTGAACACGTTTTAGCCACCCAAACGTTGAAACAGTCGCGCGCTAAAACCATGAAAATTGAAGTCAACGGCACTGCCGCACAAGGCATTACTGCGAAAGACATCGTACTGGCCATTATTGGTAAAATCGGTCACGCAGGCGGCACCGCTCACGTTGTTGAATTTTGTGGTAAAGCCATTGAAGCGTTATCGATGGAAGGCCGCATGACCCTGTGTAATATGGCGATTGAAATGGGCGCGAAAGCCGGTTTGGTTGCGCCAGATGACATCACGTTTGACTACGTCAAAGGCCGCCAATTTTCGCCAAAAGCAGACAATTGGGAACAGGCGGTAGCTTACTGGCGCACGCTGAAGTCTGACGAAGGGGCTAAGTTTGACGCCGTCGTCACCCTGAACGCGGCCGATATTGCGCCACAGGTAACCTGGGGAACCAACCCCGGTCAGGTTATGGCCGTTAACCAAACGATTCCAGACCCGGCGTCGTTTTCCGATCCGGTAGAGCGTACTTCAGCAGAAAAAGCGCTGGCGTATATGGACCTGAAAGCGGGCACCAGGCTAACCGATATCCCGATCGATAAAGTATTTATCGGCTCTTGTACTAACTCGCGCATTGAAGATTTACGCGCGGCCGCCGCCATTGCGAAAGGCCGTAAAGTCGCTCAGGGCGTAGTCGCTATGGTAGTACCGGGATCCGGGCCGGTTAAAGCTCAGGCTGAGGCCGAAGGTCTGGACAAAATATTCATTGAAGCCGGTTTCGAATGGCGTTTACCGGGCTGTTCTATGTGCTTAGCCATGAACAATGACCGCTTAGAGCCGGGCGAACGCTGTGCGTCTACCAGCAACCGTAACTTTGAAGGCCGTCAGGGCCGCGGTGGCCGCACCCATTTGGTGAGCCCGGCCATGGCCGCGGCGGCCGCAATTAGCGGTCACTTTGCCGATATTCGTGAGCTGAGCTAAGCCCAGACAAGCCAAACAAGGAACCTCACACATGACTAAATTTACTCAACATATCGGGATCGTGGTGCCATTAGACGCCGCTAACGTCGATACTGACGCGATTATTCCGAAACAGTTTTTACAGAAAGTTACCCGCACCGGGTTTGGTCAGCACCTGTTTAACGACTGGCGCTTTCTCGACGACGCAGGCCAAAAGCCAAATCCTGACTTCGTACTGAACAAACCGCGTTATAAAGGTGCGTCCATCCTGTTGGCCCGTGAAAACTTCGGCTGCGGCTCTTCCCGTGAGCACGCACCGTGGGCGCTGACCGATTACGGTTTTAAAGTGGTTATTGCACCAAGCTTTGCCGATATCTTTTACGGTAACTCGCTGAATAACCAGCTGCTACCGTTAACCTTAAGTGAAGCCGACATCGATGTGTTATTCAAACTGGTCGATCGTCAGGAAGGCGTTCAGTTTACCGTCGATCTGGAAAACCAAACGGTGATTGCCGATGGTAAAAGCTACGGTTTTGACATTGATGCGTTTCGTAAGCACTGCATGATTAACGGGCTAGACAGCATTGGCCTGACGCTTCAGCACGATGCAGAGATTAGCGCTTATGAAGCGAAGCAACCGGCGTTTTTAAGCTAAACGACATGTGTTTATTGTGTATTTCAAGGCCAGCATTTGCTGGCCTTACCATACCGTCATCCCGGCGAAAGCCCGGGACCCCGGTTTTGGCTAACAAATTGACGCTTAGCTTAATGACCAAATCCCGGCTCTTTCTAAGCCTTTAATCCTACCAACAGCCACCCCACCTGAAAGATCCCGATACATTTTATTAAAAAAACAACGGAAGACCCTTTGCGTGATTAGTTTACAATCCGCTATCAGTGCTATACAAGCGCTGGGCTATTTTCGAAAGGGAGCTGATTAATAATGAAAAAACTACTTTTGGCCGGTGCATGTGCCGCCTTCTTTCTCTCAACGGCGGCTAACGCGATTAGCGTTCACGGTCAGGCCGGTGAAGACTACACCAACGTTCAGGTTGGATTAGGCACTGAGTCAACCGGTCTGGCAGTAACCGGCAACTGGTCCCGTAGCGATCACAATGGCGAGGTATACGGTCTTGGCCTCGGCCTTAACGTGCCAGTAGGGCCACTAATGGCAACCGTTGGCGGTAAGGCGTTATACCTTAACCCTGAAAATAATGACGATGACTTTGCGGCGGCGGTCGGTGGCGGTCTGAGATGGCCAGTAACTGAACGCATTTCACTGTACGGTGAGGGATATTACGCCCCTGACTCCCTCACTACCGGCAGCAATAGCTATTATGAAGCCACCGGCGGCGTGCGTTTAGACGTGTTCCGCCCTATCAGCGTTGATGCCGGATACCGCTATGTGAAAGTAGAAGGTGAAGACGGTAACAGAAACAGCGTAGTGGCCGACGGCCCTTATGTGGGCGCCAGCGTTAGCTTCTAATCGTTCAATCGTTTATACGCCGGGGCATATTTTGTTCCGGCGTGTTTTTTTGTTTGCGTATTCACCTCATACTTACATCTAAATTGGTATCACTCCGCTTTCTTTACGTACAAAGCGCGGCATTCTCAGCTCATCGGAAAAATAGCTAACCAGTTCAAACAATAGCCCGTTGAGGGGTTGTTCCATCTCTGGCTGAAAAGTACGGCTGGCCAGCAGTTGCGACAGCGCAAGGCTATAGCTGCAAAGCAGCTCTGCTTCGGGTTCAAACGCAGGTATCGGAACGGGAACATCATCAACGATAAAGCCGCTAATCAGATGCGGCGGAACCGGTTCGCTCAGCTTGGGTTGCAACAACGCAAGCATGGTGCTCAGGCGACTGCACACCGCCAGCCTTTCTGCCGGGTTATGGCAGTCAATCAGGGTTTCGACCAAGCGTTCGCAGTATTCAGCCAGTTCGGTGAAATCGTCGTCTTTACCAAATGGCAAAGTGAGTATGGAATTTTCTGAAGCGTATGTTTGGGTTGGGGTAGTAGCCATGGGGCAGCCTCCGATAAGTAGTGTTTAAAACCACCACCAGAGAGGTCAATCACATGGGTGGTGGACTGAACGAGGTTGACCTTACCAGCCTTATCGGACACTGGCGCACCTTGCGATGCCCTCGCCCAGCCCACCATAGTATGGGTGCAGCTAAACGTACGACACAAAAAAAGACGCTGACGCGTCGTGTGTCGCCGATAAGGTTTATTTAGGAGGTCAATCCCGTCGCCTGATTTTGCAGGCGCAAAGAGACGATACAGCGGGTGGAAATAAACGGCAAGGGGTTTTGTTGGGGAGTTGGTTATCTATGATGTTGCTCGCAAATTGTATGTAACGATGTGAGTTGAATTTGGTAAGAACTGATAAAAAACGGTAATTATGGGATTGGGTCTGAGGTAGTGCAGCTAACGATATATAATTTCGTATTCGCTACCAAGTTCGTCACGTAAACATTGAGCCAATTGGTATCCATCTTCAATAAAGATATCTTCATCAGAGGTACTTCTAAATCCTGAGGATACGGGATCATCCATATTGAGTATTGCATCAAAACGATCTGCCCAGCTTTGGAGACGATCCTGAAGCTCAGTAGATATGGGCAATTCGCTAGGTGGAATGTCTCCAAGTTTTTCAGGGGTTGTTCCCCATAGCGGATAACAGCCGTAATCAGCCATCAACTTTATTATCCTCACGTCATGAGCCCTCTTAAATTCGTCACTGTAATATAGCCATTATTTCCAACGGTAGTGGCGTTCATGACTATATTCGGTATTTATGAAACTGATCTGTCCTTGATTTAAGGCCCACCCATTACTTACAACTGGACATAATCAAGATATTCCAATATTTTTTGATCGCTAAACTTAAGCTTGAGAGATAATTTTTCGTCCATATTCACAGGAGCTAGCAAGTAAAATCCCCTATCCATTTTTTGTGATGTATAAATCCAATCATTTCCTTGATTGTAATCGACCGGATAGTTTGGTCGACCCAATAACATTAAAACATCACGTTTTGTGGATACTCCAATAACAATATTTTTCTTTATCTCTTGCTCAGAATATTTACTTATCGTTCCTTCATGAATTTTATCAAAATTGCGAACACATCCGATTAATAGCAAAGACAACAATATAATTAAAATAGGCCTTAGTTCCATTTTTTACCCTTACTACTATCTAATCGTATAATAGGTTCTTCTACGTAAATATCATTCTCTTTATCATATTTCACATGTACGCCGTATAAGACACAATAGCCCGCCAAATCGGAGAAACTAGCTCTAAACTCATAAACTTCATTCTTCTGAGGTAAGAAATCCATTCCTACACTGCATCCCCCAAAGCTATAACTTATTTTTGTTTGAGTACCTGCATATAATGCAGTTTCAAAATAGGTTTCTTTGTACCTTTCTGGTACAGAAGGGAGTTTCGGCAGCCCAATATCTGTACTTGATTTAAAGATTACAACTGTTGAGTTATCAACATGTCCAGCTTTTTTATCCAATTGCCCTATTGTGAACCCAACCGGATTTCCGATTAACCGAATTTTAGCAATATTTTCCTCAGAGGCCGATGGGGGTATATAAGGAACTTGCCCCCAACTCCCAGCACAGCCTGATAATATTGTCGCGATAAAAACAATAGGAAGTACATTATAAATTTTTTTCATCTTTAGTTACCTTTTATTCTATGAATTTCATTTTTCATCGAAGAAAAATACCTATAACAAGATTATGTTTCAGAATAAAATTCATTATTATTCCGTTAAAATATTAGTCCGATGCAGTAGTAAATCGACAGTGATCTGTCTCTGAATTCATTCCCACCTAGTTATGCTTCTATCTCATACCTTTTTATCCGTTTTTACAGCTGCCGCCCCTGCCTGTATCTGAAGGGCGACTGGCTAAAAGAGGCCGGGTTTGCGACCGATACGCCGGTTATCGTGGCCGTGGAGCAGGGGAAACTGGTTATCCTGCCTGTGGTTGAGTGACAGATAAAGCAAAACCCCAGCGCTTGAGCTGGGGGTTATTTAAAGATGGTCAGATAAGATCTTCACCATTCAAGAGCACAATAACATTTTCAGCACCTAGCTCTTTTCTGACCATATCCGCCATTTCGTCTGTCGATATTTCAAGAGCCTTGTTATTAACAGCCACCATAAAATAGGATTCAGGATCAAGGCCATATTCATTTGAGATTTCTTTATCAAAACGATCTAATGAATGAGCCTTATACAAAACGTAATGGGCCGGGAACACATACGGATATTTTCCTTGAAAACAGTCAAGTTTACGCTGTAGATCAGGTATAGAAAGTGTTGTAAAACACGTTAAATCAATAGCCATTTTTTACCTCACTTTATCCTTATCGCATTACCAGTTTTATCAATGACAATAACTTTATCCAGTCCCATTATTGGCCATTGATTAAGTTGACTTTGCAATGTGGGAAGACTCACTTTTGTATCAGACATATTGATAACAACATTTGTTGTCTGTCCCGTAACTACCTTACGTTTAACTTCACTATAAATATTTCTAACATTACTAGATTTAGGTGCATAGTTATCAAAAATCTCACCATTTATTCGGTAATCAGGATTTTTATTCCCTGTTATGTATGGATTTTGTTCTACAAGGAAACCTGATTGAGAAAGTATCTGCGCACTCTCATTCTCCCGGCTCAGAGAACGAATATTTTCTTGCGTCATTTTGGGATCATACTTCGTCGGATTTCCAGTCAAAGCCCCTTCATTTTTTGCAAAATAATTACCAACCGAAGAGCTTTGCCAAATACTGGTATCACCCGGCGTAACAATAGCCCCGTTGGGTTTTGAGATCGCACTCTGCCCGGACACACCACCAAAAATAGCCGCAGTTCCCAGCCCAATATTGAGCGCACCTTCTCCATATTTGCCATCAATCGCCTGACCAATACCCGTTCCTGCCTGATAAGCACCGCCAGCCGCCAAGGCTCCACGTGCGATTACCCCTGGCGCACCCGGTAATGCCAGTAAAGCATCTGTACCTATTGCAGCCTGACCGTAATCCGTGCTGGCTCCCTTCAGGTAACTCAGTGCTTCGTTATACGCTTGAATATCCCCTGTGGATGCCACAAACGCTGTACCAGCAAGAAGCCCCTGTACTGCTTCAGCGGCCCGTTGTGGCGAATAACCATAAAGTATTTGTAATTCGAGACCGTACTGATTGAGCTGGCCGGCCAAATCTTGTTTTTCAGTCTCTGTCAGTTCGCCCTTTAGATACTTATCAACCAGAATATTGCTGGCCCGATCTTCATTTGTCAGCCTGAGAATAGTCTTCGAGGCTTCTACCAGATTTTTACCGGCTTTTTGATCTTCGATTGCCTTAATCAGGTCTTCCGCTTTTGTTGCACTTAGGAAGTTATTCTCCACAACAACTTTATCCGTTGTGAAGTTAGCCAGAGAATACCACTTTTCCCAATTTAGTCAGCATGTTACAACCCAGTTTTGCCCGTGTATTACGGTGCAGGGACACACAAGCCCCGACGCGCACTTTTGGCCCTGCAAGCCACTTTCCACCATGTTGTTAAAGAGCATTATGCTGAGCAGATTCAACGATATCCAAAACACAGCGTTGTTATAAAGTGGGCTATGTCAGCGTTCGCCATCAGGATAGCAGAACGTGCATGACCACCTATTACAACCGCCACCCCAGCCTGCATCTGGTTAAAAGAGGCCGGGTTCAACACCGATACGCCGGTGATAGTGGTGGTTGAACGGGGGCAACTGGTTATCAGGCCTGTGTCCGCTGAGTAATAGATAAAAAATATCCCAGCTCACAACAATGGAGCTGGGATTTATCACTTATGGTTAGCCTCTATATCGAGAATCTTCCCGCATTAGCCGTAAAATTTCAGACCAGTTCCATAAGATGCCTGAAATAGATTTTAGTGGTGAAATTTTGCCCCGAGGACTATCAGGAAAAGCCTCCATTGCAGCTTTACAGTGTCGATAAAATAAGTTGAAACAATCACGATCAACAGAGTCTAGAACAATAAAGCTTTGGCCTTGATCATCAAATGCTTCGTAGATGCTTTTCATACAACCATATTGTTCAGCACTAAAAAGCTCTCTTGTGCTTTCAGTTATAATGTCAAATAGACCACTGGTTAATCCCCAACCAGTGTTTTTACCTATTGATATATACATTCCCATAATTATCACCTGATAATAAGAATTTTAGCTTGTTGTTCTGGTGTCATGACCTTAATCCATCCATTAACCATACTTTGGTTTATTGAATTTAAATTCCTGTAATCAATAGGAACGATGTCTGCCTTATTTATATGATCAACTAGTTGCTTGTAATTCTGTGTTTCATTATTTTTAAAAAACTGATTAATTTGTAGTGCTTTAGATGAATCAGTCCACATAAAATCAACGGTTTTACCAGCATAAGGACCATCAGTAAATACAAAGTCAGGCCCTTTTTGTCCTTGAACTGAATCGACTCTAACTAACGTACCGCCAAAGGTATTTTCCAGTTGTGCTGCGGCGATCCCCTCATGCTGCACAACTTTACCTGTTGCCGTATCGTAGGACAAACGCTTGATTGCACCTTTTCCAACAGATAGTGTTGGGCTAATAGTATCTAGTCCTGTTTCTACATCCCGAAGAATAGGTGTAACATTTGTTCCTTGAGCCACATTCTTAACAGCCGCAATCTCTTGTGCTGTTCGTCCTATCACCAACGCACCACCCGCCCCAGTTCCCCCAGGAATAACAGCCTCGCCAACCTGTATGCCAACACTGTTTAAGCAATAGGCCGGATTAGTTTTACAACCATCCATTGCGGCTCTTGCTAACGCCAGCATCTCCGGTGTTGCTGCAATAATCTGATAACCACCAACAATAGCAACATTAATGCCCAGAGCGGTAAGGTGTTGTTCGGGCGTGGGATAAGCTCGCTCACAGGCAGACGACATTCCTAACGAACAGCTCAGCATATCAACCATACCCGCTTCACCATTCGATACCGAGTTATTCTCCACCTCCACCCGCGCCGCATTCCCGCCGCTGGCTATCGATACGCCATCGCCACCCACGGCCCCACCGGCCGCTGCACCTAGCATCGTCACCAAATTACTGACTAGCGCCTTTTCATCAGCACTAAGATCTTCGGGAGCCTTACCGAAGAATTTATTCGCTAACGCTTCTGAAGTTGCCGACGCAATAAACCCACCGGCCGCGGCTGCTCCTGGGTTCGCACCCTGAGCCTGAGCCAGTGCGCCCGACACTATGGTATGTAGCGCGATACGCGCGGCGGGATTGCCCTCAGTCGCATCTTTAACCAGAGCCGCCATGTAAGGAGCTGCTCCCGCCGCAACGCCGCCGGTAACGTTACCACCCAGCACGCCTGCTAACAATCCGGTCGCGGCTGAACCGTGTGTCCAGAACTCACTACCGACACCATATTTCGCATCGACATCTTGATACTGTTTAGATCCCGTTATCCGATCGTTAATTTGCGCCTCAGACAACCCATCGAGTTCACCGCGCGCCGCCATGTCGGCCCGAACTTGCTCTTTAGCTTCGTTCAGCTTGCTGGTCTTATAGGCGTCCATTGCCTGTGTACCCAGCGCTACCGCCTCTTTCTGTATAGCTAGCTTATCTTTGATTTTGTCCTTATCAAAGTTGTCATTAAGCGCCTCATGAGCGTTGTCCGTATCACGGCTCAGCGTGGCAACATCCTGCTTTTGGTTATCTTTATCACGAATGATAATATCCCCGGCCGATATCGCACTGCGGGTAGTTGTGCTGTTGTTATCCCCAACTTTACCGACGCTTACGGTTGGCATGCTCGGCGCGCCCAGAGTATATCCTGACCCGTTAGAGGCCGGTGCGTTAGTTCCCTCTGAACTCGCATTCTTACTAACGGAAGCGGATACGCTAACCGCGTACTGCTTACCTTCCCACTCGGATTTATTCTCAATATCCGTCCAGCCCAGCGTACCGGTGCTGAGGCGGTTCTTATCGGCATCCGCTTCGGAGGCAATAACTGCGCCGTCTAACTGGGTATGGTTGCCAACGTTAATATCATAACCACCGGAACCGGCAAAAATACCGCTCTGGTCGCGTACGGCGTCATAATCATTATTGATTCTTTCACCGCTGAAATTAACGCTGCCCTGAACTACTGCCCCCGCACATATTGGTGGCACACAGACGCTAACATTCACTCCGCCGGAGGTCTGCTTGCTGTCATACTCTGCGCTGTCCTGTACGCTGCTGATAGTCAGGTCACGCCCGACGTTAACAATCACTCGCTCACCGGAAAGCTCCGCGCCCTGAAGGGTGGTATCCCGCCCGCTGGTGATACTTAACGTTTCATCGGCATGGATCTGGCTATTATGATTAACCAGCGAACTGCCATTCTCTTTACCTTTGTACTGACTGGCTCCCGCTTCAAAGGTAATACCGTTCTGACTTCCACCAAAACCAACGCCCACGCCAAGGCTTTGCTGGTTGCCGGAATTGCTGCCCTCCAACCTGTCTTTATCCTGAGCGGCGGTTAAAACAATATCCTGACCGGCATTGAGGATGACATTTTTACCCTTAATATCTACGCCGCTGCCGCGAATATCATTGGTAGCGTTGATATTGACCGTTTCACCGGCCTTCAGGCGGCTGCCCTGCTGCTGCTCACTTTCATATCTCTGCTGCTGTTGGGAACTCCCTGCGGTAGTACTAACCGTTACCTTTATTGCAGTCGGATTCATATTAGACTGCATGGTTTGTGAAGCGATATTCAAGGCAGCCTGTGCCCCATAAATCGCTGCCAGGCGAGGGTCTCGACCATCTTCTAGCGTCTGGGCTGCGTTCTCAGCGGCCTGCGCCGCGGCCACGACATAGCCTGATGTTGAAACGGTCATGCCGTACTGTGTGGAACTCGAGCTATTTTCATGCAGTGAGCTATCTTGGCTCACATCCATAAACACGTTTTTGCCGCTGAGGTTAATCGACTTTCCGGCGCTGATGTCGGCACCGTTAAGCACGACGTCCTGACCGGCCTGTAGCGTTACATTTCCTGTCCCGCTAGTTAGCTGACTGCGAACCGTACTTTCCTGCGTGCTTTGATCCAGAGCGGAGTACTTCTCCTTACGCCAGCCAACGGTGCCGCTGTAGCCATTGCCGCCTAACTCGCCTAATGAAGTCTGACTACCGGTTTCATATTCACGCACCGTATTACTGCCAGAGCCAACGTTGATACTGCCCTGTTTGGCAACCAGCATCAGATCATTAATTGCTGCCAAGCTACTGCCGGTAACGTCAATGCTGCCCTCTTTGCTATTGATATAAATATCTTGCCCGGTGAGCGCAGACGGCGTTTGTGCCGTTACCTGCTTATCGCCTTTTTTTGCTGACTTGTCATAGCCAAAAGGCAATACGCTAGGACCATTATTCGGTCCACCGTCCATCATGCGGATCGCTGAACCTACGGTTGGCAAGGCCGAGGTTACACTCCAATTGCTACTTCCCGATTTATGGGTACTGTTTTGGCTGTCGGTGGAAGGTGCAATCACGACATCACGGCTGGCATCGATGATAATCGATTCACCCGCGCCCAAGCGGCTACCGCTAATCAGTACATCACCATTAGTCAATGCGCCGTTGGCATCACGCACGCCGCTACCCGTAGCGTTCAACTGAATATTTCCTGCGGCATTCAGGCTACTGCCGCTTTGATACTCGCCGTGAATACTGGTTTCGCTATAGCTGGAAGAGCGGCCGTAGGTTAGCGGAAGCTGAGTCGGAGAACCGAGATCGGCAAGGGTCGCGCCCATTTCACTTAATAGCGTTTTAGCCTTCTGTACGTTCCCCGTGTCTGATTCAAAAATATCGCGGAAGTTACGCACGCTATTAATCAGTGGATCGGCAATAGAAATGCCAAACCCGCTAGTTTTCGATGAATAGGAGGTTTTCTCATCGACCACATCTCGCCCCGGAAGAATAGCGATGTCCTGAGCGGTAATATCGATATGGCCCGTTGCCCGAGTGGTATCGCCAAGGGCGCGCCCGGCGACGATATCGCTGCCGCTGATGGTCGCCGTTTTACCCGCGGAGATAATCACATTACCGCCGGTAGTTCCTATCATACTGCGCGCATCGCTTTGGTTAACTTCAGCCCCGTCAAACACACTTTTCGTTGATTGAGAGCCAATAGTGACGCCTAAGCTACCGCTACTAAACATCCCGCTCTTTTTCACTTCCTTTAAACGATAGGTAGACTGCTCTTCGGTAGCCGCAACGATATCGACATTATTACCCGCAGCCAGAGTTACGTTACCTTCACCAACAACCGAGGAACCCTGTACTTTCAGATCGTGCCCGGCGGAAAGCGTGACTTTATCGCCGCTCAGTAGCGAACCTTCTTCGCGAGTTGCATAGTCCTGCTCAACAGTATGGGTGGTGGTTTTAGAGAAGGTCTTTTTCTTAACCTTTGTTTCTTCAAAAAAGCGATAGTCGCTTTCCGTTGCGCTGGTTACGTTAATGTCGTTACCCGCGTATACGCTAATATTACCTTCGGTCTGAACTTCAGCCGCCTGCATATTGATATCGTGTCCGGCAACGATTTGCACCTTATCGCCCGCGGTGATTTCAGTCCCTTGCTGGCGAACTGACTCATCAATCGTCTTTGATCGCTTGCCGTAAGCTTCCTGATAAACCCGGCTTTCGGCCGTGGTCAGGTTAACATCGCGCCCGGCTGACAGCGCCGCACTGCCCTCGGCTATCACTTCAGCCGCCTGCGCGTTGATATCACGCCCGGCCACAACGGTTAGATTATCGCCACTTTGCAGCGTACTGCGAAGAGCACCTTCAACCTCAGTCTTGTTTTTTCCTTTCTGGGTTGACTGTGTCAGGTCGGCAGTTTCAATATTGACATCTCGACCGGCAAATAGCGTTAGGTTACCTTTATCAGTCACCACCTCGGCTGCGTGGAGAGTAATATCTTTTCCGGCGCTCAAATCCAGCGCACCTTCCGACTGAATCGAAGCGATATCACCAACTTCCGTTTGTGAGAATGCGGTAAATCTGTCTGCAACCCGCCTACTTTCGTATAGCCCCGGAAATTCAGCCGTGCCAGAAACCGCCCACTGTTGAGTTTCAGTACGGTTAACAATGCTGCCGTCAATGCTTTCAAGCGATACCTGCTGCCCGCGAATGGTTGAACCGATATTGTTGATATCGTCCATCGCACTCATCGACAGGTAGCCACCCGCCTTTATCTTGCCGGCATTCACGTTATCAATGGTGCTCCAGCTATCAATAAACAGAGACTTATCGGCCAAAATAGTGCTGTTGCTGTTGATAATACGGCCGCCGTCCAGCGCAACGTTAGTGCCTTTAATCACGCTGCCATCAAGCGAAGTGACGTCGTTTTTAGCCAGATACAGCTTTGGCGCTAATACCGTTTGTCCGTTAACCGTGACCGGTTCCCACCAGACAATGCTCTTATTCAGTTGAGCGACCTGTTGTGGCGTTAAGCTGATGCCAAAGGTTAAGTTCAAACCGGTTTGGGCATCGACGGCGTTATCTATCAGGTATTGCATTTGGGCCAGATCGGTGCCAATGCCGTTGATATAACGGTTACCGGTCTGCTTAATCAAGGCATCGCTGATATAGCGGGTATCAAACGCGGCGTCGCCAAGAAAGCGGTACCTGAGGTCAGGGTTGAGACCTAAACGGTCGAGAAAATAGGCCGAGCCCAGAAATTTGTTTTTATCGGTAAAGCGGCTGTCGGTTTCACGAGGAGCCGTACCCGGCTGTCTTCCCAAAAGCGCATACAGATCGTTAAACAGGCCGTTATCTAAGCCTCCCAAGCCGTTTAGGTTCGGGTTAGTGGTAATCAGATAAGGGCTGTCGGGGTCCTGACTGGTGACGAACAGGCCGTTGAGCCCATTCGGTAAGGCGAAATCATCAAACCCGTTTAGCGTTGGAGCATTTATCGTATGGCTGATATTGCCCGCGTTGGCGACGGTTGTGGTATTGCTGATATCGCTGTCGAAATTGGCATATACGTTACCACCGGCTTGGATAGTTGAGCGGTAGAGTTCGGAATCGCCGCTGCGTTCGAAGCTTCTTTCACCTGTCGCTTTGTAATAAATGAAACGTTTATCTTCATCTACGCTTTCTTCACCACTTTTGTAATACCAACTATAGTCAATCCCCCTATCCAGAAATATATTTTTCTCAATTGCAAAAAAGGTATATGGAGATTCACCGTAATCATCTGCACCACGGTTATATACGGGCGCTAAAGATTGAGATGTATAGGTTTGGTATTGTGTTTCTGTTCCGCTAAACCATGACTGATTATTTAGCGTATTTCCCGATAAAAAGGCATCCCTATTGGCCAAAATATTGCTGGCATGGTTTTGCAATGAATCGGCTGAAATATATAAATCACGCCCGGATGAAATTCGTGATGCGCCACCATTGCTGGTCACGCCTACGGTAGAAATAGAAATGGGTATTTTTTTAGTGACAAATTCTTCAGGCGTATAGGCATAATAGTTGGTACTGGTTGTACATCCTCCATTCTCTGCACTACCACCGCAGGTTTCATTCTCCTGACTATAAAAGACATACTCACCCCATTTCAACTGGCTAAACGGAACCCTTGCATCAACGCCGGTTAGCCATTCATACTCATCAATCAGGCTGCGTTCAGTGCTGGTTACCGATAAACCATCCCGCTCATTCAACAGCTGCGCAGTATTTATCGTAATATCACCACTAATCGTCTCAATCGTCCCCGAACGGTTAATCACCGCGGCATTCGCATTACCCGCTGCATCCTTCTGCATCCACAGGCTATTACCCGCCAGAATATCGCCTTTGATATTGCTGATGCGGTTGGCGAACAGTTGCATATCACCGGCGGCGTATAACAACGAACTATTGGTGATGTTATTGGCCGCACTAAGTAGCAAATCACCACCCGAACCGGTAAAACCTTGATGAGCAATCGAATCACGGCTGATGAGCTGAATATCACCGCCGGACTGCAAATGGCTGCTGGCGGTCAGGTTAATATCCGCCGCATTGACGCTTAACGTGCCTTCGCCCGCCGTTATTCGGCCCTGATTAGTGAACAGGCCGCCGCTGGTTACGCTGACTTCATTACCCTGTAGCGTGCCGGATTGGCTGATGGCCCCTGAGCTAGTTAGAGATAAGGCGTTGCCCGCCGCGATGGTGCCGTATTGCAGAAAATCCTGCTGCAGGCCAATGTCGATATCCGATAGCGCAACGATTTGCCCTGCGTGGCTGAGAGAATCAGCGGTCAGGTCCAGATTACCGGCGCTAAACAGCCTGCCGCTGGTTCGGTTATCCACCTGCTGCGCATTGACCGTCAGCTGGTCCAGGGCTAATACCGTGCCGCTATTGGTGAGCGTTTGAGCGTTAAGCTCAACCGATTTCCCTTGCAGCGTACCCTGTTGGTTAATTGCCGTTCCGGTTAATGACAGCGCAGCGTCAGATTTCAGTATGCCCTGTTGATTAATGGCAGTGCCGGTCAGCGTGAGGTTTTCGCCCGCAGTGAAAACACCCTGTAGCTGTGCATTTTGGCTGGCGTTAAGGGATAAATCTTGGTAAGCCTGAATCTGCGCGGTCGCCAGCGAGGTGAAGAGCGCAGCGTCAATCGACAAAGCGCCATTCGACGAGACTAAACCGCCCAGCGTCATGCTCGATGCCATCAGCGCGATGTGGTTATCGCTCAGTAAACGGCTGCCCTGCGCGGTGTTCAGCGCCTGAGCATTGAATACCATGGCCTGTTGCCCGTGAACCAGCCCGGCAATGTCTGCGCGGCCGACCTGTAGGTTCAGGCTACCGTCGCTTATCAGCGAACCGCTCTGCTCTACCTTCAGCCAGTCATGGGCGGTGAGCGTTAGTGCTTGTTGGGAGCCGGTACTGCCCAAGAGCGTGATTTGGTTGCCGGTTAAGGTCAATAATCCGCCCGACAACAGCGAACCGCTGCTATTTACCGTTCCGGCAGAGATTGACTGTGCGCCCAGCGACTGAATTCGGCCCTGATTATTGATGCCGGTAGCGGTGATGACGCTATTGCCATTGGTGGCTATCAGCCCCTGGTTATTTAATTGCCCGGTTGATAACGTGGTGAAATACCCCGCGTTCATTTCACCCAGATTATCGATACCTTGGCTTACCCGAACGTTCAAACTCTGTTGGGCAGAAACCGTTGACAGCGCGCCGACGCTTAAATAGCCTGCGTCTAACGCGATATCCTGCCCGGCGCTAACCTGCCCATCGAGATACAGCTGTGAACCGGTAATGCTAACGCCGGAAGTGCCCATCACGCGGGAAGTCGCGTCCTGCTGCACGGCCTGTTGGCTTTGGGCAATAACCTGAGCGGCCGATAGCTGGCTGTTGTTCCACTGCTGGCTGCCCGCGTTGAGCTGCAAGGTGCCGCTATTGCCGACGGCGCCCTGAGCATCGACCCCGGCGGCAACCAGACTGTCACTCAGGGTTAATTGCCCCTGACTATTCAGCGCCACGTTCTGGCCAGAAGAGATAACGCCCTGCTTTAATTCAGTATTACCTTTGCTGCTTAAGCGGATATCACCAGTAGCCTTATGGTTACCGGTTAATGCTAATTCATCGGCATGGGCGGTTATCGCCCCCTGAGCCAGCGTATTATTCAGCGTGAGCTTACCGTTCACATCGAGCTGAACGTCGCCCTGCCGGGCGTTCAGGTTACCGAGGTTAACGCCCACCCCTTTGTCGCTGGAGACTAAATGAATGCGGTTCGCGTACATGCCGCCCAGGGCACCGGTGTCTACCGCTATTCTCGGCGTAGTGTCAGTTGCCGCAATCGGCGTGACGGAACCATCGCTTCCAACCCGATTGCTACCGGCAATCACGGTTAAATCCTGCGCGTATAGCCCGGCGTTAATCTCAGTGGCGCGGGAAATAATCGCCACCGAGTTGCTGTGGCTGGCATCCAGCCCCTGACCGTTGATAGTAATAGAGCCCTGCGTGACGGAGAGCGAATCAAGATTACCCTGAGCGTCCATCACCGGTTTACCGGTAGTCAGCGTGACGTTCGGCGTATTGATAAAGCCGCAGCCGTCGCAGGTAATGCCGTAGGGGTTAGCCACCATCACGTTGGCCTGCTTGCCCGCCACTTCGGTATAGCCCTGAAGCTGCGAACGGTTTGCCCCGACCACTTCATTGATAATCGCCTGCGCTTCCTGCCCGGCTTTCAGGTTGGTATTGTTCGAAATGATGCCGCCAAGCTGGGTCTGATTAAGCGCACCGGTGGCGTTGTTGAGTATCAGCCCTTCTTTACCGACGTTAAATTCGTTGTATTGATTGTGGGAAACGCCCTGCTGATTGGGCGTGGCAATATTGACCACCGGCACGCCATTGGCCGCCCGTTCAGTATTGGTATTACCGCCCGCCACCTGAATACCGTCGGCAAAAGCCGGAAGCACCGGCTGGACGCAAAGCAATCCGCTAATCAGGTAGCTGAGTAAACGCTTAGAGGTATTAACCGGCAACGGTGCTGTACTATTTTTCATTATTATTATTCCTTTAAAATATGAGTCCGATGCGGTAGTAAATTGATAGTAAGTCGGGCTCAAGCCAGTCCGGATGGCTCAGCGGTTTGCCTACGGTGAAGCTGCTGTTGTAATGTTGATTGTTAGAGGCTAATCCAACCGCACTTCCCCAAAGCGTGCCCGAGGCGTAAGGGTCGAGGCTATCGTGATGTAAATAACCGCCGTCAACGGCAACAATGGCGCTGACGTTGCCAATAGCGGGCAGCGTGGCTAAATTCCAGCTAATTTCGTTACGCAAATAGCCGCCGCTGTCACCCGCCAGATATTGCTCTTTGAATCCGCGAATTGAACTCTCACCGCCGATGGTTAAGCGCTCAGAGCCATACAGCCGGTCCGGCGTCCACTGCCCGTAGAGGCTGCTTAGCCATGTTAGCTTTTCAGTTAGCGGAAAATAGTAACTGCTCGATATGTTCCACTTGGAAAATTCCGCTCGGGGCGCTCCGGAAGACTTCCCTTGGTCATCTTCCGCGCCCAGCCAAGGTACGCCTTGGGTATAGGTCGGGTTGAGGGTGGCAAAACCTGACCAAATTTTTTGGCTATGGTTGATCCCGACGCTGAAGTTCGACAGCTTACGGCTGCTGCTCTGCAACAAAACGTCATTCAGGTAGTTATTATTGATACGGTGGGTAATGCCCAGTGAAATACCGGTTTTAATGTCGCCGTCGCGGTATAGCACCCAGGCACTGTTTAAGCGGTGGGTTTGGGTATCACCGCGCGAGCGCCAGAGAAACCCTCGATTATCAATGCTGCTCAGATAATCGCTGTAGGAATAGCTGTAATCCAGTAAACCGTAGCCGTAAGGTACGCTGAGGCTTGCCTGTACGCTTTGGGCATCGTGGCTGTTGGAAAAGTCGCTGCTTTTAGCGCCAGACACATACCACTTATCCGCCAAGCCTAAAAGATTATTGCCGGTCACCGACGCGTTCATCTGCCCGGTACCCGTGCTCTTTTGCCCGCTATTGTCAAAACCGAGGCCAATAGATAATGGAAATTCAGGCGTTGCCGTTAGGTTAACCACCGACAGCCCCTGCTCGCTGCCCGGTAAAATTTCAATCTGCACCGGCACGGTGCGGGTCCGGTTAATTTGTTCCATGCCCTGCTCAATATCGCGCAGGTTTAAGATATGGCCGACCAAGCCGGGAAATGCCATTCTGACTTCAGACGTCACTTTGCCTTCCAGCCGGATTTCTTCCAGTTTGCCTTCCAGCACCACAATATTAAGCTTACCGGAAGAAAGATCTTGCTCGGTGAGGAAGGCACGGCTGGTGATATACCCCCGGCTGATATACCAGTCAGAAATTTTTTCCACTAGCTGGGATATTTGAGTCACGCCAATGCACTGGTTTAAATAGGGCTGAGCAAGCGCCTGTTTCTGTTTATTTGATAATAATGAAGCCTGCTCAATATTAATTTCTGCTATTTGGAAACAGGGGCCTTTAACCTCAACCGGCGAAACCTTAGTAGACTGCTGAAGCTGAATGCTACGCTCTAAATCTTCACGCTGTTGCTGGTTTTGCAGCAAAACATCCCGCTGTTGCTGCTGGCTGTCTTCACGCTCGGCGGGGTTAAGCGGGGCGGCATAAATAGGTTTGCCGTAGCTAATCAGGCTTAAGATAAGAATAAAATAGACGGGCGCGTAATGCTTAAGAGTGTCTCGAGTTAAATTTAGCTTCATTGTTCGTCCGTGTTTGCCGACGCAGTAAATCCCGCGCCTAAATAAGCCAATACTTAATAGGCGTGATTAATCAACCTTAGATAGCATTAATTAGAAACAATTTTCGGAGTATATAGTTATTTTCAGTCATTATGTACCTAGTAAATATACTAGTTTTAAAATGCAATTGACCTTAACCGTCATTAGGTTAATTAAAACAATTAAACCTATAAACTCAGTTAATTAAAACAAACACAGGCATAACGGTTGCCAAACAAATCATTTTTTTCCCCCAAACCTTTATATCCAGTTATCGGAAAGATAGTTCCCAAACGGGAAATAGAGCCGTGGCAATAATATAATTATCCGCTTTCACACCCATCCAATAGCCCGTTCTCAACGGGGTGCTGTAAAGGCGGGGAATGTGTTTATGAGAGACAAACCACACCGGTCATCTCATTGAAATGAACTGAGCCCAAAGTTAATTCAGAAGCTAAATTAATGTGGCGTGCCCTCGCGCCTTTATGTGGGTGCCAGCGTTAGCTTCTAAACCTCGCTATTGTTCATACGCCGGAGTAGTGACTATTCCGGCATTGTTCATGCAGACAACGCTTACGCAAATTTAAAACTACCCCACGCGGTCAGCAGTCTGGTAATAAATTATCTATTTAATGAATCTGATTATCCGCCGCGCGTTTAGTCACGTCTTCTCTTTGCTGCTGAAAAGCAGACGCAGTCTCTCTGACTTGAGCGACTATTTCTGCTTCAGCCTTGAGCACTGAACCGCAGCTAAACGGCGGTTCGGGGTCGTATTCCATTGACAGTTGAACCTTCTTGGCCCGCTCTTCACCAAAAATTTTACCGGTCAGAGTCAATGCAAAATCAATTCCCGATGTCACCCCAGCACCGGTAATACGATTGCGATCAATCACCACCCGTTGGTTAACAGGTTCAATATCAAAATAGGCCAGTTGATCCAAAGACATCCAGTGACAGGTTGCCCGATAGCCGGAAAGCAAGCCTGCCGCAGCAAGAATTAATGAACCGGTACAGACTGACGTAATATAATCCGCCTGACTAGCCTGATTGTTCAGAAAGGCCAGCGTATGGGCGTCTTCCATCAGCGCGACCTGCCCCGGTCCACCGGGTACAAACAAAATATCAGCTTGAGGGCAGCCCGCCATGGTTACCGACGGAAGTATTCTCAACCCTCCTCCATCCGCTACCGGTTCTAACGTTTTCCATACCAGATGAATCGTCAGTTCTTTAAAGCGGGAGAAAACTTCCAGCGGCCCTGTAAGGTCTAGCTGAGTCATTTGTGGATAAACGAGCATAACCAGATTCATCGTAGAGTTCCTACTGGCGAATAAAGGTATAAGCGTTAAATCTACAAGGAAATATCAGGTAAGTATCTACTTACCATCACAATCAGAATAATCAAACGTAGCTAGAGTAGGATCGAGATGACATCCGTCAATGACAACGGAAGATGTATTAAGGAAAAGCAGAACGAATACCATACGTTCTGCCGTTAACCCTATATGACATCAGAAAAAGTATTTAAAACGTACGCGTGTACCGTAGCGATCGTCATTATCTGCGTTTTCGTTATTAGACAGTACTGTAGACCAGTAGGCTCCGAGATAGATATTAAAATTCTGCATATCCAGCACGTTAGGGATTTGATATGACGCATGAACGGTATGAATATCATACTTACCAGCTTGGTCTATTATGCACTGTGAATCACAGGTGTCTGGGCGCACGTTGGAGAAATTTTCGATATTATTGTGCGCATAGATATAACCCAATTCGAACCGCTTCCAGAGTGCATTAATCCCGGCTGAAAAATCTTTTTCATCCGGGGCATCAAGATAAGCCGTATTAATATTCATCACCACCCCATTATCAGGATCGTGTTTCAGACCATTCCAGTTCATCGTGAGTCCGTAACCTGTTCTGTCTGACTGATCCACCCAGCGGTCACGGCTATCGTAATAACCGTAGGCGTTACTGACGACGTTAGACTCCATTGCAGCCGCGATGCTAAAAGAATCCTGCGACCAGGCCATCACTGGCCGCAAATAGACTACGTTCTTATCATTGGTCAACGTATAACCGTGATAACTTTTATCAACAAATAGGTCGCTGCCATCTTCAATAAGGGTATTAAGCTCGAAATACCAATTATCGATAGTTTTATTCACCAGAAAGTTCCCACCCGAACCTGAGCGCCCGCGCCCTTCTTTCATCATATAAATATAACCGAAGCCATCATCATAAAGGTCGTCGGCGGTATTACCAGAATACTTAACAAAAGTGTCTTGATTAAGCGGAAACATGTCCCGAGCTTCAAAACGGCCAATTTTCACCGTCCAATCCCGTTCTTGGCCAAAGAAAAATACAGCGTCATCAAGATTCACTCCGCCATTCATATCTGCCAGCGGTTGGACGCTAAACCCCGCAAAATTACCGTTAGTCAGGGTGCGATAACCGTCAACACCTAGCAAAATACGGCCATTCAAATTCCACTGCTCGTTGCTGGTATCATTATTTCGTATTAACGTTCCTTTACGGCTTTCGGCGTCCATATTAAATTCAACATCGCCATAAACTTTAAGATCGCCATAGCCACTTAATTTTAATGCGGATGGAGTGGCATTTTTCTGGCTCTCTTGGGCAGCCGTTACGCTTACAACGGTTACCGGTAAAGCCGACGACTCAGAAGTTTGTACGACATTTTTTGCATTTAATTGCGCTATTTTATCCTCTGCGCGCTGGGCGCGTTTTTCTGCGGCCAGCAATCGTTGTTCCAATTGCTGCAAACGTTGCTCAATGGTATTTTCCGACGCGGTAGACCGAACCTCTGGGACAGCCAGAAATAGGCCAACCGCCAATGCGAATAGGGCTTTATTCATAAACTAATCCTTGTAACAAAATAGATAATGTAATTTCTCAATGAGGGTTTATTACGGCCACACCAATACGTGACCGTAATTTTCTGATGTAAAAACTGAATAATTAACTTTGGGCGCATCTCCAGTAATCAATGACATAACTACCGGAACCCGCATCTGCACTAAAACCATTGCCGCTGGTATTAAAATCAAGATATTCCGCGTTAATAATTTCAGTGGCATCCGTTAATTGAATAGTGGCAGTGGTATTGGGCGGTACGGTAACAGAAAGAGAAATAAGCTGTTTTTCTGGAAGATTTTGCTCGACGCTCCAACTCACTTTAATCATGCCGTATACTGAACAATAGCTGGCGTCTACCCACATCAACCCGCCGCCAATTTCTGGCTTAATAAGCTGACGTTTAAAAGCAGGTTCATCCTCATCGGTTTCAATCCCGGCCACCGCACGGTATAACCACTCACCAATGGCACCATAGGCGTAATGATTGAATGAGTTCATCGCCGGATCCCACATCGAACCGTCTGGTTTTATGCCATCCCAGTGTTCCCAAATGGTGGTGGCACCCGCCTTAACCTGATAAAGCCAAGAGGGGAAATCCTCTTTTAACAGAAGCTGCCAAGCTTCCTTGGCGTGGCCGTTCTGGCTTAATGCATGACAAAAATAGGGCGTTCCAACAAAACCAGTAACCAGATGGCCCTCATTTTCATGCAGTAACTCCACCAACGTATTGACGGTACGTTCTTTAAAAGCCTCTGGCACCAGATTGAAGTACAGCGCGACAATATGGGCGGTTTGAGTTCTGGCGGCGAGCCGGCCATTGGGGGTAAAAAACTCGTTCTGAAAACTGGCCACAATATCTAGATAGAGTGCGTAATACTGTTCGTAATCTGCCGTGTGGTTTAGCGCCTTCGCCGCTTTGGCAAACAACAAGGTTGACCAGGCATAATAGGCCGCACAGATAAGCTCGTTGGGCGTCGCGCCAAAATAGCTCCCTTCTTTGGCATCCAGCGCAACCCAATCACCAAACTGCAAACGGTAACCCCAGAGATGATTCTTTGAATGGGTACGCATAAATTCAATCCACCCTTTCATACTGGCGTACTGGTTTTCCAGCGTTTGTTTGTCGCCATACATCAGATACAGCGTCCAAGGGTTGATGACGGCGGCATCGGCCCAGGCGGCGGCTGAATGAGTGCGCCCCTGAGAGAGGAAACGGTCGTTATCACATTTTCCGGTCAGAATATCCGGCACGACGTGTGGCACACCGCCCTCATCCGTTTGATCAAACGCTAAATCAGTTAACCATTTAGCGAAGAAGTTGCGGGTCTGCATCAGATAGCTGGCGGTGCGACAGAAAATTTGCGCATCTCCGGTCCAGCCCAGACGTTCATCACGCTGTGGGCAGTCCGTTGGCACATCAACAAAATTCCCTTTCAGTCCCCATAAAATATTGCTATGCAACTGATTTAAATCCACATTCGAACAGCTAAACGTGCCCGTTTGTTGCATGTTTGAATGCAGTACCTGTACCCTAATGTTTTCCAGATCGATAGTTCCAGGCCAGCTTTCCACTTTTACATAGCGGAATCCCTGAAAAGTAAAATGGGGATGATAACGTTCGGGTTGATTGCCTTTCAGAATGTATTCAATACGTTGTTTTGCGGTGCGAAGATTCTCAAGATAAACGTTACCACTGGCATCAAGCACTTCAAAATGGCGAAGCACTACCTTATCACCGGCCTTTCCCTGAACGGTAAATTCAACCCAGCCACTGAGATTTTGTCCAAAATCAATGACCGTATCACCCTGGGGAGTGGTCAATAAGGCCACAGGGGCGAGCGTGTCGATGTGTTGGATCGTGGCGCAGCCCTGAGCACGCAATACCGCTTTACTGGCTCTGACGATCTCCACGTCGCGCCAGCCGCTGGCATCAAAATTGACGGTGTCCCAGCCGGTTTTTTCTTGCCGGGCATCATAAATTTCACCGTCGTATATTTCGGAAAACAACACCGGCGCATCGGCGGCCTGCCATGATAGATCGGTGACTATCGTCTCCTGACGTCCATCTTTGTAATTCACCACCACCTGA
The DNA here is from genome assembly GCF_009800925.1 of Budvicia diplopodorum. GTDB lineage: Bacteria > Pseudomonadota > Gammaproteobacteria > Enterobacterales > Enterobacteriaceae > Budvicia > Budvicia diplopodorum. Next base: position 198,735 of record NZ_WOYF01000002.1, read on the forward strand.
CAAATAAAAGCCGTCCGCTCGCCATAATAATTACGATAACGATTAAAGCTCATATCGCCTTTATACCATCCGGCACCTACCATCGCGCCAAGCACGTTTTCCTGACTGTTGATAAGTGAAGTCAGATCGTAAGTCTGATACAACAGGTGATGGTGATAGCTAGTCCAGCCCGGAGTGAGTTCGTCATGACCGACCTTCTGTCCATTAAGGTGTAGGTTATAAACCCCTAATGCACTGGCATGCACAAAAACAGAGTGGATAGCTTCGATTGGCGGAAGTTGTAGCGGTCTACGCAATAACGTCCCTGCTGAAAGATGTTTATCCGAGGTCTGTTCCGCTGAGATAAACTCGGCCTGCCAATGTTGCGCCGGTAATCCAGTAACAAATGAGGCAATATCACTCCAGTTACTGACCTCCCCATGATTATCGGTAATTTTAACCCGTGCATAATAACGCCATGAATTTTTTAGCGTCAGGTCAAGCACCACAATATGATTTGACTGGTCTCCATTTACTGTGCCGCTATCATGAATTATCGTGCTAAAACATGCCTGTTCGCTTATTTGTAACTGCCAGGTTTGCTGCACCACGCAGCGTCGATCGCTGTCAATCGTCCAGCCAAATACCGGAACGGATTCCACGCCATCTAATTGCTCAACATAATTTAGCGTTATCTTATTTACTGCCAACATGGTGAATTACTCCATTTTTCTATCAGAAGAAAGAGACTGTCAGTTGTGTACGATATTATTTAGCGCGGCGTCAGCAGGTTTAGGCTGTTCCTCAATGAGCGTTTGAACCTCTGTACTGAATTCATTTCGCTGTTGACCGTGAAAACATAACCAGCCAATAAGTAGACCGACGCCTGCAGTAGATGCCAAAATGCAATAAAGAACGCTCGGGCCGGCATCAAGTAATACCGGAGTGACAAAGGCCAACATTCCACAGGATAAACGGGCGATCGCGACAATCACGCCCTGAGCGGTTGATCGCAGCATGGTAGGAAATGACTCCTGAGACCATACTTTCATAATGCCTTCGAATGCCAGCCCGTTACCGAGACTGCAAAACAATATGCAGAAGAACCAAGAAGCTGCGCTGAAATTCAACAACACCGGCATGGCATACCCACTGGTTATCAGAACGGCACCAAGCACAAAAAAAGGCATGCGTTTAGGCGTATCGACAATACGCATAAATAGAATTCCTGATGCCATGCCTAGCGGCATAATAATGAGATTCCATAGCGAGTTGGTCGTGACCGAAATACCAACCACATTCACGGCAACATAAGTACCAAATTGCCCACCGGTATTGGCGGCCAGATTGACGAAGGTATAAAAAAGACACAGAGCAGTAAACGGCCACAGGTATTTGCCACGGAATAAATCGCCCCAGGCCGTTTTCTGCGCACGAACCGTCGTCAGGCCACGACGTTGTTCATCTCTTGCCGCCAACCACAGTGACGATTCGGGGATAAACCAGCGTAATACCAGCAATACCGTTGCTACGCCGCCCACGTGTAAATACATTATCTGCGCCCCAACTATTCCCCAATCGCCAACCAAAGAGGAAATCGCCATGGTGGTACCTATCCCCACGGTCCACAGTAAATTGGAAAAAGCAATAATCTTGCCGCGATTACCTTCACTGGCGGCTTCTGAAATGGTTGCTAAAGAAACCGGCAAATCGGCTCCTGTCGCCAGCCCAATCAGGATCGTTCCCACCAGCAATAACGGGAACGTCAGGCCAAACGCCAACAGTAACGTCCCCACGATTATCATCGCCATGGTTAAAATAAATACGGAACGACGGCCAACCCTATCGCCGAGTCGTCCGCCGGTTAATGCACCGACGGCAATGCACAAAGTGAGCAACCCAGAGAGAATACCAATCTCCGTCGAGGTGGTGCCAATCGCCTTTTGGTAGATAACCAGCGCAGTGCCGTTGGAAATAATGGCAGCAGAATCAATATATGAAGCCATTCCAGATACAACACCTACATACCAGGGATTCGGCTCTTTATTTCTGGTCATAATACATATCCTTCATCATTATTGTGTGAGGTAATAAATACGACTACTCTTCCCGGCTGCATTTATCAGGCATGAGCGAACCCTTGGCGTAATTTGTTATTACGCCGTCGAATAAAAATATAAATATCGCCTTAACTACAGAGGGCTATTTACTACGCCACACTAATTAGCATCACCACCAAAGCTTTCGACTGGCTCATATACATTATCGGGTACTATGGTAATAGGCCTAGCGGCAGATCCTACGCTCCTGCGTTGGCGTATGGCGGAACTGCCGGTTATAGGATTCAGTTAAGCGTGAAGAGTTCGCAAAGCCGCAGTTGATCGCAATATCACTAATGCTTTTATCTGTAGTACGTAATAGCTCTTGGGCCTTCATTAAACGGAACACCTGCTGGAATTGGCCCGGAGTAAAACCCGTCACGTCTTTAATAAAACGAAACATTGTACGTCTGGCAATGCCACTTTCATCGCATAACTGGTTCCAGCAGACATTGTGCATATAATTATGTTTAAGAAAGTTAATCAGGTATTGACGGCTGGCATGTTCAAAAACTTGACGATCGCATTTCTGATAAAGATTCTGGCAAAGCGTACCGAGAATTGAGAGTACGGCAGATTCTGTCGCTGAAAAATAAATGTCATCATATTTATCATCGTTTTTGTTGCTAATGAATTCGCACTGTTGTGTGATAGCAAGCAGCTCATTACATGACAGCGTCATATCACGCAGGGGTAAGTTGCCTTGCGCTTCCCTTAGCAACGCCAGCAACCGTTCCACATTATTAATGAAATTAAATTCACGTTCTTTATGTATTAATAAATTAATTATCGATAGGTTATTTATGGATAAATAACTGTGGGTATCATTCACTGAGATAAAAAAGAAATCTCCTTTATAGATAAACTCTACGCAATCATTAATAATGTGAAAACCGCTACCGTCGCGAACAATAACAATCTCATCAAAATCGTGCCCGTGGGCATTCTCCATCATTTGCTTATTCAGCATAAATACACAGAATGCATGTTGCTCAGACTGAAAGAAATCGTTACTTTGTAATATCCGCATAGAACCACCATCGGCAAAAAAATATATATTCGGCAGAATCATTTTTGACTTTTAAATATGAATCCCTAGTAAAAATAATAACTAATTAATTAAGTAATACTGTTTTAATACCCCAAATTAAACAGTAATAGTTATGACAAGTCTATATATCAAGCTGGCACTGAGGCGTAATTAGGTGTGATATAGTCGCTATTTTACCGTATTAATGGTAAAAGCCAGGAAAAATCACAGGAATAAACCGGTGACGCCTGTGATTGATAGCCTACAAATAAGCTGCAGTATTAACAAAACAATCTTCTTCCCCATCCTCCCAATAGCCACTACAATGGCCCGTTCTCAACGGGGTGCTGTAAAGGCTGAGAATGTGTTTATAAGAGATAAACCATACCCGTCGAACCTGATCCGGCTAATACCGGCGAAGGGATTTGGGAGTGAATGATGCGTCGTCGATCCCTTTGCACCCGCGCATTCAAGCTGCTCAAAGACTTTTGCCTACTATTTTATTAGGAGCGCAAAGTGTTTACTAAATTCATCGCTACGGCACTGGTGTTAATCACCGTCCCGCTGCTGGCCAATGCGGCTAGCGTGAAGCCCACTCTGACCGTTTATACCTACGACTCTTTTGCCTCTGACTGGGGCCCCGGACCTAAAATTAAGCAGGCCTTTGAGGCGCAATGTCAGTGTGAACTGAAGTTTGTGCCTTTGGCTGACGGGGTATCGCTGCTAAACCGCTTACGCATGGAAGGCAAAAACAGCAGCGCTGACGTCATACTCGGCCTTGATAACAATCTGGTGGCGGCGGCTGAAAAAACTGGCCTGTTTGCGCCGCACTCTATTGATGTCAATGCCCGTTCGCTGACCTTGCCCGGCGGCTGGAAAAATCCGATATTTATTCCTTATGACTACGGCTACTTTGCCTTTGTCTACAATAATCAACGTTTAAAAAACCCACCGAAAAGCCTGCATGAACTGGTAGAAAGCCCTGAACCATGGAAAGTCATTTATCAGGATCCGCGCACCAGCACGCCGGGGCTAGGCTTAATGCTGTGGATGCAAAAAGTCTATGGTGATAAAACCCCTGAGGCCTGGCAGAAGCTGGCAAAGAAAACCGTTACCGTCACCAAAGGATGGAGCGACGCTTACGGACTATTTTTGAAAGGCGAAGCGGATTTAGTGCTCAGCTATACCACCTCCCCGGCCTATCACGTGATTGAAGAAAACAAGCATCAGTACGTGGCGGCACCGTTCAGCGAAGGCCACTATATGCAGGTGGAAGTGGCCGGGCAGTTAGCGTCGAGCAAGCAGCCCAAGCTAGCTGCTGAATTTATGTCATTTATTACCACGCCGGCCTTCCAGTCACAAATCCCAACCGGCAACTGGATGTATCCGGTGATAGACCTTCCGCTGCCGCAAGCCTTTACTCAAACGGCAAAACCGGCCCACACGCTGGAGTTCAGCCCGCAGGAAGCGTCAGATAACCGAGCATCTTGGATTCAGGCATGGCAAAGCGCCGTCAGCCACTAATTCCCCGCTGGCTTTGGCCCGGCGTTATCGCAGCGGCGTTAATCCTTAGCGTCGCCACGCTTGCCTTTGCCGCGCTGTGGATTTACTCCCCGCCCGGCGATGTCAGCGCCTTGCTTAGCGATGGCTATTTATGGCACGTGGTCGGGTTTACCTTTTGGCAGGCTTTGCTCTCTGCTTTAATTTCGCTGACGCCGGCTATTTTTGTCGCCCGAGCCCTGTATCGCCGTCGTTTTAGCGGACGAACGCTGTTATTACGCCTGTGCGCGATGACGCTGGTCCTGCCGGTGTTGGTCGCCGTATTCGGCATTCTTAGCGTTTATGGTCAGCAAGGCTGGCTGGCATCGCTACTAAAACACATGGGTATGGGCTATGCATTCTCACCCTATGGGCTTCAAGGCATACTGCTGGCTCACGCCTTCTTTAACCTACCGCTGGCAACCCGTTTACTGCTTCAGGCGCTGGAAGGCATCGCCGTAGAACAACGCCAGTTAGCCGCTCAGCTCGGCATGAACGGCTGGCAGCGCTTTCGCTTCGTCGAATGGCCAGCCTTAAAGCGCCAGATACTACCGACCGGCGCTCTGATTTTTATGCTGTGCTTTGCCAGCTTCGCTACCGTACTTTCGCTGGGCGGTGGCCCCAAAGCCACCACCATTGAACTGGCCATCTATCAGGCGCTGCACTATGACTTTGATCCACAGCGGGCGGCCCTGCTCGGCCTGATGCAGCTATTTTGCTGCTTAAGTATGGTGATGCTCAGCCAGCGCCTTAACCCTTCGCTGCCGGTTGGCAGCACTTACGGGCTTAAATGGCATGACAGTCGCGACTCGCTGACTCAAAAACTGGTCGATAGCCTACTGATTGGGCTAACGCTGCTACTGATGCTTCCCCCGTTGCTGGCCGTCGTCGCCGATGGTATCAACAGCGCGGTGATGCCGGTGCTCAGCCAGCGGGCGGTATGGCTAGCGTTAGGCACGTCGTTGCGCATCGCGTTAGGCTCCGGTCTATTAAGCATTGTGTTAACCATGATGTTGCTGTGGAGCAGTCGGGAACTTCGGCTACGCCATAACCCGTGGGGATTGCGAATAGAGATGAGCGGAATGGTGATTTTAGCGATGCCGGCCATCGTTCTGGCCACCGGGTTCTTTCTGCTGTTAAACAACACTATTGGGCTGCCGGAGTCGGCCGACGGCATAGTCATCATGACAAATGCCTTAATGGCCATTCCCTATGCCCTTAAGGTACTGGACAATCCGATGCGCGATTTAGCCGAGCGCTACTCGCTGCTGGCCCAATCGTTGGGCGTTCACGGCTGGAACCGCCTGCGCTGGATTGAACTTAATGCGTTAAAACGCCCTATCGCTCAGGCTCTGGCCTTCGCCAGCGTGCTTTCTATCGGCGACTTTGGCGTGATTGCGCTGTTTGGCAACGAGCAGTTCCGAACGCTGCCCTACTATCTTTACCAACAGTTGGGAAACTACCGCAGTGAATCCGCTGCCGTTACCTCTCTGCTGCTATTATTACTGTGTTTTTCACTGTTTACCCTGATTGAACGACTTCCCGGACGCCATGATAAATCTAAATGAACTGAGCTATTTATATCCTCCCATTTCGATGAATTTCGATCTGGCGGTTACCAGCACAGAGCGGGTTGCCATTCTGGGCCCTAGCGGTGCCGGAAAGAGCACCCTGCTCCACCTGATAGCGGGTTTTGTCATGCCACAAAGCGGCAGCCTGATACTTAACGGCCGCGATCACACCGCTACGCCACCGTCCGGGCGGCCGGTATCTATGCTGTTTCAGGAAAATAATCTGTTTGCCCATCTGACCGTAGAACAGAACGTTGGCCTTGGGTTAGACCCCGGATTAAAGCTTAGCCGCCAGCAGCAGCAAAAGAAGTTAGACATTTGCCAGCGCGTAGGCTTAACGGATTACTTAGACCGCCTGCCGTCGCAGCTCTCCGGCGGGCAGAGACAAAGAACCGCGCTGGCCCGCTGTTTGGTCAGAAACCGGCCTATATTGCTTTTAGATGAACCGTTTTCAGCGCTGGATCCCGCACTGCGTTATGACATGTTAGATTTGGTTGAAAGCGTGTGTAATGAACAGCAATTGACGCTGCTAATCGTCTCACACAATCTTGAAGACGCTGCGCGTATTGCCCCAAGAACGCTATTGGTTGTTGAAGGCAATATTGTGTATGACGGCCCAACCAAAGCGTTACTGGAAGGTAAAAGCGAGTCAGCCAGCGTGCTGGGCGTTATACCGCAACGGTAGCATTAACCCCGTTGCCAAGCGTCTATTGTCAGTCAATAGATCTCAATCTATACCGTAGGGCCCACCGTGATGCAGCTTGCTATTCTCCAGATGGCTAAGCCGCCGGGCTTCTTCCTGAACTTTGTCCAACACCTCAGTAAACGCAGACACCGGCTGTGCGCCGGAAACGGCATATTTGTTATCAAAAACAAAAAACGGCACCGAGGTAATTTTTATCTGTTTAGCAAAATATTCATCGGCCCTTACCCGATCCGCATAGCTATCTGAGTGCAAAACATCGCGCACCAACTGAGGTTCTAAGCCAACGTCAGCCGCAAGCTTAATCAGGGTTTGGCGGTCGCCAATATTGGCCGAGTCGGTAAAGAAAGCCTTGAACAGCACTTCGCTCATCGGCTCTGAAACGCCGCGTTCTGATGCAAAATGCAACAATCGATGCGCATCAAAAGTGTTAGTGGGGATCAGCGAGTCAAAGTTGAAATCTAGCCCGGCCTGCTTAGCCTGTTCGACAATCAGCCCGGTCATTTCCTCAACCTGATAGATACTCATGTCATACTTTTCAGCCAGATGGGTATAAATATTGGTGTCACTTTGGGGTGAAGCGTTTGGATCTAACTCAAAGCTGCGAAAAATAGTTTCCACGCTTTCACGACCGGAAAATGTGGCTAACGCAGCGCTAAGATGGTGCTTACCGATATAGCAAAACGGGCAAGAAAAATCGGACCATATTTGTATTTTCATATTAGATCTATCCTTTACAACCCATATACGTTGCTGGCTTAGAAAAATATCAGGGCAAATAAGGTGATAAACAGAGCTAAAAAATGCTCACCCCGGCTCCCAACCAACAGACCTTTTGTGACAAATCGCCTCGGGTTAGCGAACGTCGCTAAAAATAAGGCTCAGTCGGGTACATCATCCATGAACAGAGTATTTGGTGATAATGTCTCCCATTTAAAGATAGAACAAAAATTCACCGTGTAGTATGTGTAGTAAAGGTAAAAAAAAACAAAACAAAATAAAATAGACAACAACTGTATGGATATACATGCTAATCTATAATTAACCCGAGTAGCCTAAATAGGCTCAAGATTTTCTTGATTAACGATACCTACCACCGGCGTACATCAGTAAGCGAGCGCACCGTGAATTCAGCACAACAGGGTTTTATTCTGACCAGACACTGGCGGGATACCCCTTCCGGCATTGAAATAGACTATTGGCTGGCAACGGACAATGGCCCTCAGCGTATTCGCTTACCGCTACAGCAGGCCGTCGCTTTTGTTCCCGCCGCTCACCATGCCAGAGTAACGTCGCTGTTGGCCAATGAGCGGGGCTGGAGTTTACGACCGTTGGCAATGCTCGACTTTAGCTGCCAGCCGGTTGAAGGGCTTTATTGCCGCCAATATTGTCAGCTTCAGCGAGCCGAAAAGCTGTTAACTGAATCTGAAATACCCATGTACGAAGCCGATATTCGACCACCTGAGCGTTATCTGATGGAGCGGTTTATTACCGCACCGGTTTGGTTTCAGGGCGATCGCGCCACCGACGGCCATATGACTAACGTACAGATAAAACCCGCGCCGGGCTACCGCCCTACGCTTAAACTGGTCTCACTGGATATCGAAACTACCGCTCAGGGAGAGCTTTATTCCATTGGGCTGCACGGATGCGGGCAAAACACCGTGTATATGCTGGGGCCGGAAAACGGCGACCCGCAGGGTATCGATTTTAATTTGGAGTACGTTGCCAGCCGGCCGCTGTTGCTGCATAAGCTCAACCAATGGCTGGCCGAACACGACCCCGATGCCATTATCGGCTGGAATCTGGTTCAGTTTGACCTGCGCGTATTGCAAAAGCACGCTGAGCGTTACCAAATTCCGCTGGCCTTCGGGCGCGATAACAGTGCGCTGGACTGGCGGGAACACGGCTTCAAACAGGGTCATTTCTTTGCCTCCGCCAACGGCAGGCTAATCATCGATGGCATTGAAGCGCTAAAAAGCGCCACGTGGAATTTCCCTTCGTTCAGCCTTGAAAACGTAGCCCGGGAGTTACTCAATGAGGGAAAAGCCATTGGTAATCCTTACGATCGCATGGCCGAAATTAACCGCATGTTTGCCGAAGATAAGCCTGCGCTTGCCCGCTATAACCTGATGGACTGCGTTCTGGTCACCCGCATTTTTGATAAAACGCAGCTGATGACCTTTCTGCTAGAACGCGCAACGGTAACCGGTCTGGCGGCCGATCGCAGCGGTGGCTCGGTCGCGGCTTTCACCCACCTCTATTTACCCAAAATGCACCGGATCGGCTACGTTGCGCCCAATTTGGGCACTTTACCTGAAGAGGCCAGCCCCGGCGGCTACGTGATGTCGTCAACGCCGGGCCTGTATGACTCGGTCATCGTGCTGGACTACAAAAGCCTGTATCCCTCGATTATCCGTACCTTTCTGATTGACCCTGTGGGGTTAATTGAAGGCACGCTTAAAGAGACCGACCAAACGGCGGTCGCCGGGTTCCGTCAGGCACGGTTCTCCCGAACCCAGCACTGTTTGCCGGATATCGTCAAACAAATCTGGCAGGGTCGGGAAGAAGCCAAACGCACCAACAACAAACCGCTGTCTCAGGCGTTAAAAATTATCATGAATGCCTTTTATGGCGTGCTGGGCTCCAGCGGCTGTCGGTTTTTCGACCCTCGGCTGGCCTCGTCAATTACCCTGCGCGGTCATGAAATCATGCTACAGACCAGAAAGCTGATCGAACAGCAAGGCTATGAAGTGATTTACGGCGACACCGACTCGACCTTCGTCTGGCTTAAACAGGCGCGCAGCGACCAACAGGCTAATGATATTGGCCGCTCGTTGGTGAACGTAGTCAACCAATGGTGGAAACAACACTTACATGAAGAAATGGGGCTGGAATGCGCGCTGGAGCTGGAATATGAAGCCCACTATCGCCGCTTTCTGATGCCGACCATCCGCGGTGCTGAACAGGGCAGTAAGAAGCGCTATGCCGGGTTGGTCACTAAAGCCGACGGCAGCGATGAAATCATTTATAAAGGTATGGAAACCGTACGCACAGACTGGACGCCGCTGGCTCAGATATTCCAGCAAGAGCTGTATAGCCGGATATTTCACCATCAGCCCTATCAGGACTTTATTCGAGAATATGTACAAAAAACGCTGGACGGCGAATTTGACCAACGGCTGATTTACAGTAAGCGCCTGCGCCGTCGTTTGTCAGAGTATCAGCGTAACGTTCCGCCGCACGCCAGAGCCGCGAAGCTGGCCGATGAGTACAACCATTCTCACCAACGGCCATTGCAGTACCAGAACGGCGGAACGATTTGTTATCTGATTACGTTACAAGGCCCGCAGCCGCTGGAAAATTTACAATCACCCATTGACTATCAACATTATATATCAAGCCAGCTGGAACCTATCGCTGATGCGATCCTTCCCTTCATGCATGACAACTTTGATTCACTGATTACCGGTCAAATGGGGTTGTTTTAACAGGGCGCGAACATTACCATAACGCCCTTGTCTTTATTTCGAGAAATAACCATAGCAATAACCGTTTAGCCGTCCTGAGTAAATCACCTTGAGCCATTTACCAGGTTGACGGCTTTTATTGTTATGGCAACCATGAGAAGCCAATAAACATATGTCCTTTACCTTAGGCCAACGCTGGATTAGTGACACAGAAAGTGATTTAGGACTGGGAACAGTCGTCGCAGTCGATGCGCGTACCGTAACGTTATTATTTCCGGCTATTGGCGAAAATCGCCTGTACGCCCAAAAAGATTCCCCGATCACGCGCGTGATGTTCAATCCGGGCGATACCATTACCAGCCACGAAGGCTGGCAGCTTTTGGTTGAAGACATACAAGAAAATGAAGGCGTACTGACCTATGTCGGCCAGCGCCTAGATACTGACGAAGCGAACGTTAGCCTGCGTGAAGTAATGCTCGACAGTAAGCTCACCTTTAGTAAACCGCAGGACCGCCTGTTCGCCGGTCAGATCGACCGCATGGACCGCTTTACCCTGCGCTATCGGGCCAGAAAATTTCAAAGCGAGCAGTTTCGCATGCCTTGGAGCGGCTTAACCGGCATTCGCGCCAGCTTAATTGCGCACCAGCTCCATATCGCCAATGAGGTGGGGCATCGCCATGCGCCTCGCGTCCTTTTGGCCGATGAAGTGGGTTTGGGTAAAACCATTGAAGCGGGCATGATTATTTATCAACAGCTGTTGGCGGGTCGAGTGGAGCGCGTATTGATCGTCGTGCCGGAAACGCTACAGCATCAATGGCTGGTAGAAATGCTGCGCCGCTTTAACCTGCACTTCGCTCTATTTGATGAAGAACGCTACGCCGAAGCCCGAATGGATTTCAGCAATCCGTTTGAGACAGAACAGCTGGTGATATGCTCGCTGGGCTTTGTCTGCCAAAACAGGCAGCGGCTAGATGATCTGGTCGATGGCAACTGGGATATGCTAGTGGTAGACGAAGCTCACCACCTATCGTGGAGCGAAGAAGCTCCTAGCGAAAACTATCTGGCGATAGAACAGTTAGCCAAGCAAACGCCAAGCGTATTATTACTGACCGCCACGCCGGAACAGCTGGGCCAAGAGAGCCACTTTGCCCGCCTTCGCCTGTTAGACCCTGACCGTTTTCACGACTATCACGAATTTGTCACCGAACAGCAAAAATACCGCCCGGTGGCCGACGCGGTTAGCCTGCTGGTCAGCGGTGATAAGTTAGATAATACGGCATTAAACCTGCTGGGCGATCTGATTAACGAACAGGATATTGAACCGCTGCTGAAAGCCGCCAATCTTGACGGCGAAGAGAGTGAATCTGCCCGTTCTGAATTAGTCAGCATGCTGATGGATCGCCACGGCACCAGCCGCGTGCTGTTCCGTAATACCCGTCAGGGAGTAAAAGGCTTTCCGATCCGTTATCTTCATCAGATTAAACTGCCCTTACCTGCCCAATATCAGACCGCGTTTAAAGTCGCGAACCTGATGAACGACAAAAAAGCAGTGGGCGTGCGCGCCCATGACATGCTGTACCCTGAGCAAATCTTTCAAACCTTTGAAGGCGACGGCGTAAGCTGGCTTAACTTCGACCCTCGAGTCGGATGGCTAATGGAATACCTGAAGCAGCATCGCCATGAGAAAGTGCTGGTGATTTGCGCTCAGGCAGCTACGGCACTACAGCTGGAACAAACCCTGCGCGAGCGTGAAGGCATTCACGCCGCCGTATTCCATGAAGGCTTGTCGATTATCGAGCGCGACCGCGCCGCCGCCTACTTTGCCACTGAAGATAATGGCGCTCAGGTACTGTTGTGCTCTGAAATCGGCTCAGAAGGCCGTAACTTCCAGTTTGCCAGCCGACTGGTGATGTTTGACCTTCCGTTTAACCCTGACCTGCTGGAGCAGCGAATTGGCCGCTTAGACCGCATCGGGCAGGTTCACGATATTCAGATTATCGTCCCTTACTTAGAAAACACCGCTCAGGCCATTTTGATCCGCTGGTTCCATGAAGGTCTGGACGCGTTTGAACATACTTGCCCAACCGGTCGCCCGATTTACGACGCCGTGCACGATGAGCTGATGCAGTATCTGGCCAATCCGTCTGAGCAGGAAGGGTTTGACGAATTTATTCAGCGCAGCCGGGCTCGTCATAATGCGCTAAAAATTCATCTTGAAAACGGTCGCGATCGCCTGCTGGAGATGAACTCTAACGGCGGAGAACCGGCTCAGGAGCTGGTGCGGGTTATCGCAGAACAGGATAATAACGTCGACCTGATTGGCTTTACGCTAAACCTGTTTGATATTGTCGGAATTAATCAGGAAGACGACAGTGACAACCTGATGATTTTGACGCCGTCTGACCATATGCTGGTACCCGATTTCCCGGGCATTCCTCAAGATGGCTGCACCATTACGTTTGACCGGGATAAAGCCCTGTCGCGGGAAGATGCGCAGTTTATCAGTTGGGAGCACCCGATTGTTCGCAACGGGCTAGACCTGATTTTATCCGGCGATACCGGCAGCTGTGCGGTTTCCTTGCTGAAAAACAAAGCGCTGCCGGTCGGTACCATGCTAATGGAACTGATTTATGTGGTCGAAGCACAGGCACCGAAAAATCTTCAGCTCACCCGTTTCTTACCGCCTACGCCGATCCGCCTGATGCTAGACCGTAAAGGTACCAATCTTGCCGCTCAGGTTGAGTTTGAAAGCTTTAACCGCCAGCTAAGCGCAGTCAATCGCCATACGTCGAGCAAGCTGGTTAACGCCGTGCAGGCCGATATCCACCAAATGCTGCAAATGGGCGAAGATGAAGTGGCTAAACAGGCACAAGCGCTAATTGATACGGCCAAGCAGGAAGCCAGCGATACGCTGACCGCTGAGCTGGCCCGCCTCAATGCGCTAAAAGCAGTTAACCCGACTATCCGCGACGATGAGTTGGAAGCCATTGAAGATAACCGTAAGCAAATTCTGGCTTGCCTACAGCAGGCAAGCTGGCGGCTGGATGCGCTGCGGATGATCGTGGTAACCCACCAGTAGTCTGGCTTTCGTCGTCACTGATGGCCTAGAGTGATGGCGAAATAGCTTTATTGGGTTTCAGCGTAGGTTTCGTCCGCAGTAATAGCATCGGAATATGGCCATTTTCTAGCGGCCGAAGGGCGATGTCCTTTAGTATGTCGTGCTCCGGGCTTGGGATTAACTATTTTTACGACCCAATATTAATCGTTGGGTTTGTCATCAATCTGAGCCATCATCGATGGCTAATTATGACGAAGTATTAGACTTGATATCGACACGCTGGCGTTGGTCAGCGTGTCGAGAGACAACCGTTTGAACCTCAACAGGCTCCGGAGAGCACATGGAACCCTACAACCCACCAACCGAGCCTTGGCTGTATGTCTTATATCAAGACGAGCACATTATGGTGGTCAATAAGCCCAGCGATCTGCTCTCAGTTCCCGGCAAAGCGCCGGAACATTATGACAGCGTGATGGCCAGAGTTCAGCGCGATTTTCCTGCCGCAGAATCCGTTCATCGGCTGGATATGGCAACCAGCGGCGTGATTGCCGTGGCGTTAACCAAAGCCGCCGAACGGGAGCTTAAGCGCCAGTTTCGCGAACGGGAGCCTAAAAAGACCTATATTGCCCGAGTATGGGGCCATTTAGAGCACGATGAAGGGTTGATTGATCTACCGCTGATTTGTGACTGGCCGAACCGGCCCAAGCAAAAAGTATGTTATGAAACCGGAAAAAGTGCCCAAACCGAGTATCAGGTGATTAGCCGCGACGATGACGGGTCAACCCGGGTCAAGCTTATGCCGATTACCGGTCGTTCACATCAGCTTCGGGTTCATATGCTGGCTATCGGCCACCCCATTTTGGGCGATCGGTTTTACGCTCATCCTGAAGCCAAAGCGATGGCTCCAAGGCTTCAGCTGCACGCTCAGGAGCTGAGCATCACTCATCCGGCGTTTGGTACACCAATGCATTTTCGCTGCGAGCCGGACTTTTAGCGATCAGAAAACAACGCTAAGCCAGCTAATCAGCTGGCTTGGTTGGTACTGCACCTCAGTCTCGATCGCAAAAGTTACTTACCACTCTTTTGCTGAGCGAGTTGCTCTCGACGCATTTGGGTATCTAGTTCAATGGCGGCCCGCATGCTTCCCTCATTATCAATAACGTCATCAACCACCCACCGGTCGCTTAGGGCTACCAGCTTAAGGGTCAATACGCTTTCATCGGCAACGTCTTTAAACACGCGTAGCTTAACCACCGTAGTGGTCTGCTTATTGTCATTGGATATGACGTTAATGCTGGTAACGGTAAGGCGATCGTAATCCTGGCAGCCGCATAGCGGATCGCCGTTTAGATACCCGACTTCACCGACCGGCGTCGCTTTCCGGTTTTCGGCGAGCAGGTTTAGCAGACTATCGGATAGTATTTGCTGACTGTCGGTTTCATACAGGGGAACCGGCCGATCGTTTTGGCTATAGCGGATGGCGTAAAGCGTGGTTAAAAATGATTGAGGATCTTCCGGTTCCGGCGGGTTTCGCTTTATCTCATCGTTACTGTTTTGCATATTCTGGTGCAGGCTACCGTTGCCCGTCACGATATCATCAATCAGCCAAGCGCCGTTTTTAGCTTTCAACATAAAGGTTTGAGTAACGCTGGCGGGGCTGTCGGCAAAGGCGCGAAACGTCACCTCAACCGCCGATATCTGACTATCGTTGGATAACACTTTTATATTATCAACCGCCAGATGTTCATAATCCTGACAGGCGCAAATCGGATCGGCGTCGAGGAAACCCATTTCGCCACCGGCCAATTTATTGTCTTCCTCGACTACGCTCAAAAGCTCATCGGATAAAATCTGCCTGTCGCCGGTACCAAGCAAACTGACCGATTCAAAGCCATTGGTATAAGAAGCGTAAATTTTTTGCAAAAATGCCGTAGGATCGCCTGCCGGAGGTGCTGCAATGGCGCTCAATGAAAACAGCAACAATATCAAAAATAGCCCGCCGATCGTTCTTATCACGCTACGTCCTTAACGCCCCGAAGAGCGAGATATTATTGTGGCAATTAGGGTAAATCAATCACGATAGGCAAGGTCTTGCCGTTAGTATACCGCCTCGCCAATCGTCGCTGGCCCGGCAATTGATAGAGTAGAAAACAGTAATGCGCTAACGCCGGCTAATAATCCTTTCATCAACCACTCCTTTTACTATCCAATTTACTATGCAATTTATTTAACCGGCTCAGATAACTAAATTACTTAAATCCCTTTTCCCGCTTAATCAAATCATACGCACCCTGAATCTGCTGTGCTTTCTGCTTGGCAATTTCCATCATCTCTTTGGGTAAGCCTTTAGCCACCAGCTTATCAGGATGATGCTCAGTCATCAGCTTGCGATAGGCACGCTTAATGGTCGTGGCATCATCGCTGCTCTTTACGCCTAAAACGTTACAGGCATCACCCAGCGTCGGCCCTGAATCTGGACGATATCCGCCCTGCTGCCCTTGCCATCCGCCGGATTGACCAAACTGACGCCCGCCTTCAATCATGCGAAGTAACTGTTCCAACTGTGCCCGAGAGATACCCAGTTCGTCACCGATCACATACAGCACCTGACGTTCATTCGGGTGCAACACTCCGTCGGCAAATGCCGCCTGAAGCTGAATTTCCAGAAACATGCGAATAAGATCAGAGCGGCCAAAACAGATGGCTTTGAGCTCTTTTAGCTTTTCGCGCAGGGGGAAGCCGCTTTGCTTACCCTCGCGAAACGCTTGCTGGGCATCATTACGGCGCGTACCGTGGATTTGCATGCGATCCATAATCATCGAGGCATTCTGAATATCAACCTCAGTGACCCGGCCCTTAGATTTGGTTAAATGCCCCATAACCTGAAAGGTTGCGCGGAAAAACAGATCCTGTCTGGCCTGCTGATTGGAAAAAAAACCGCTTTGGCGAGGCGTTCTTACTTTGTCGACCATATGACCCGCAATCAACCCCAGAACCACAGCCCAGAAGCCACCGCCGGATATAAGCGCTAAAATAACGCCCAGAATTTTTCCCCAATACTGCATATCACCCTCAATTGACAATGCCGTCAGCGGCAAATTGCATTATCATACCTGCCAACGATTGAACCACCTAACGGTGATGATAAGATTTAACGCTGGTGTAACAGGGATGAGTACGATAATCTCATCAAGTTTGCCTCTGCATGGCCGCAACTGACGGAATACTCGAAATAACCGTATGAAAAAACGTTATCCCACACTGCTTGCCTCCACGATTTGGATGGCGCTTTATAGCCAGAATGCTCTGGCTTCGTTAGCTGAACAATGTAAGTTCGGAATACCGGTGTATGAACGTCCGTTAGTAGCCGGAGACCCTAACTCATTACCCGTCGATATCCAATCTGACGGCAGCGAAGTTAACTACCCTGCCAGTGCCGTATTTAGCGGTAACGTCATTATTGAACAAGGTAATCGCCTGCTGGTCGCCGATCGGGCTGAAGTGAATCAAGAGCCGCTCGAAGGTCAAGAACAGCCTATCCGTACCGTTACCGCCACGGGTAACGTTAAGTATGATGACAATATGATCAAACTTAGCGGGCCAAAGGCTTGGGCAAACCTGAATACCAAAGATACCGACGTTTATCAGGGTAATTACCAAATGGTTGGCCGCCAAGGCCGGGGTGATGCCGACAAGATGAAGCTGCGTGAAGATAACCGCTATGCAATTCTTGATAACGGTACCTTTACCTCCTGCCTGCCCGGCGACAGCAGCTGGAGCATCGTTGGTAGCGAAATTATTCATGATAATGAAGAAGAGCTGGCTGAAATCTGGAACGCCCGCTTTAAAATCGGTCCGGTACCGGTTTTTTATAGCCCCTATTTACAAATACCGACCGGCAATAAGCGCCGTTCCGGTTTCTTAATGCCAACCGGTAAATACGGTAATAACAGCGGATTAGAATTCTCCCTGCCTTACTACTGGAATATTGCGCCTAACTTTGATGCCACCCTGACGCCGCACTATATTGAAAACCGGGGAATGCTGTACGAAAACGAGTTCCGTTATTTACTGAGTCCGGGTAGCGGTATTATGGAACTCGACTGGCTAAAAGGGGATAGCCAGTATAAAGACGACATGGCGAAGTCAGGCAAAACCGTTGATGATACTGACCGCTGGCTATTTTACTGGAATCATAACGGGGTAATGAACCAGTTTTGGCGGTTTAACGTCGACTATACCAAGCTTAGCGATAGCCGATACCTCAGCGATCTTGATAGCAAATATGGATCCAGCACTGACGGCTATGCGACCCAGAAATACAGCGTAGGCTATGCCAATCAAAACTGGGATGCCACCATTGCGATGAAACAGTTTCAGGTATTTAACGATGTGGGCAATGCCAATGCCTATCGTGCAGAACCTCAAATTGATATGAATAACTACCAGTACAACATTGGCGGTTTTGATCTGCATACCTATGCTCAGCTAGCCAAGTTCTCCAGCGAGAATCCCAATAACCCAACGGCTACCCGAGCACATCTAGAACCAACGATAAATTACCCAATGGCTAACCGTTGGGGAAGCATTGATAGTGAAGTTAAGCTAATGGCTACCCACTACCAGCAAGACTTTAGCAATAACTTTTATCGATACTACGGCGCAAACGCACCGGAGCTTAAAGACTCGGTAAACCGCGTATTACCACAGTATAAAATTGCCGGAAAAGTGGTTTTTGACCGTCCAATGGACACATGGCAGGATTACACTCAAACGTTGGAGCCTAAGGTTCAATACCTCTACGTACCTTATAAAGATCAGAGCGATATTTACGTCTATGATTCTACCCTGCTGCAAACCGACTATACCGGCCTGTTCCGCGACCGGAGCTACGGTGGTTTAGACCGTATTGCCTCAGCTAATCAGGTTACTACCGGTTTAACCACGCGGGTTTATGACGATCGTCAGGATGAACGTTTCAACGCATCAATCGGTCAGATTTACTTTTTTGAGGACTCTCGCACCGGCGATGACACCAGCAAGTATGATGAAAATAAAAGTAGCGGTAGCGTAGTTTGGGCTGGCGACAGCTTTTGGAAAATCGATCCTAACTTTGCCCTGCGCGGCGGCCTTCAATACGATACGCGGTTAAATAACTTTGCCGTCGGTAACGCCGTAGCCGAATACCGTAAAGACAGCGAGCGAGTAATTCAGCTAAGCTATCGCTATGCCAGTAAAGAATACGTTTCGGCAATGACAACCAATATCTCAAATGGCTATACTGCCTATAACCAAGATATTTCGCAGGTTGGCGGCATCGCCACGTGGCCAATTACTGACCGATGGTCGGCCGTCGGATCTTATTACTACGATACGAAACTAAAACAGTCTGCCGATAGTCTAATCGGTTTCCAATACAACACATGCTGTTGGGCAATAGGCGTTGGTTATGAAAGAAAGATTATCGGCTGGAACAATACCGGTAACTTCCAAAGCGATTATGACAACAAAGTGTCATTGAATTTTGAGCTTCGTGGCTTAAGCAATAACTATAGCTTGGGCGGAAGCAAAATGATGCGTACGGGTATTCTGCCATATCAGCGAGCTTTCTAACGCTAACGAATAGCTAAACTCACGTTAGTACGATTTTAATATTTAACCGCTCAGAGGCGGATGGATTATATGAAAAAAGTAATGAAGAACTGGAAATCGTTTGCCGCAAATTTGGCGCTATGTACCGCAATCACTTCAATGTCACTGGCTTCACACACCGCATTAGCTGCCCCACAAGGGCAGCACGTAGACAGCGTTGCCGCCGTTGTTAATAACGGAGTGGTACTCGAAAGCGATGTGATTAACATGATGGCTTCGGTTAAAAGTAATGCCAAACGCGCCGGACAACAGTTGCCCGATGATGAAACGCTGCGCAAGCAAATTACTGAACGCCTGATCATGGACAGCATCATCACCCAGTTAGCAACCAGCTCGGGAATCAAAATTGACGATGCCAAGCTCAATAGCGGTATCGCTGATATTGCCCGCCAAAACAACATGACGCCCGATCAGCTGCGCAGCCGTCTGGCCGCTGACGGCATGAACTACAACAGCTATAGAGAGCAAATCCGTAAAGAGATGCTGATGGCTGAAGTCAGAAACAACGAAGTTCGTCGTCGGGTTTCAGTGCTGCCACAAGAAGTGGATGCAATGGCCAACCAAATTGCTAAACAAATTGGCCGCGGCGCTGAGCTAAACCTAAGCCATATTCTGATCCCTGTACCAGAAACGGCATCGCAACAGCAGGTTGAGAAAGCCCAGGCGTTAGCAAAAAGTATTATGGAACAAATTAATGCCGGAGCCGACTTTGGCAAGATGGCCGCAACCTATTCAGCTGACCCTCAGGCGCTAAGAGGAGGCCAAATGGGTTGGGGCAAAATGGAAGAGCTACCGGCTATTTTTGCCAGCCAGCTACAAACCTCGACAAAAGGCAGCATCGTTGGCCCAATCCGCTCAGGGGTTGGCTTCCATATTTTAAAAATCAATGATATCCGCGGTGAACAAAAATCCATTTCCGTTATGGAAGTTCATGCGCGCCATATCCTGTTACGCCCTTCAGTTGTGATGACTGACGAACAGGCAGAAGCCAAAATGGCTTCAATCGCAGCGGACATTCGCAGCGGCAAGGCCGACTTTAAAGAGATGGCTCGTCAATATTCTGAAGATCCGGGCTCTGCGCAGCAGGGTGGCGATCTAGGGTGGGCATCGCCTGAAAGTTACGATCCGGCATTCCGCGACGCGTTAATGCGCCTGCAAAAGAATGAGCTTAGCGCACCGATTCACTCGTCTTTCGGCTGGCACTTAATTCAGCTGTTAGATACCCGTCAGGTAGACAAAACCGACGTGACGCAAAAAGACCGGGCCTATCGGATGCTGTTTAACCGTAAATTTGCCGAAGAAGTTCAGAGCTGGATGCAGGAACAACGCGCCAGCGCTTACGTCAAAATTATGAACGGCAGTACCAGTAATAACGATGGCAAATAAATATCAACGCGTGGTTATCACGCCCGGTGAACCCGCTGGCATTGGGCCGGACTTAACGGTCCGGCTAGCTCAGCAAGATTGGCCGGTCGAGTTAGTTGTTTGTGCTGACCCCGCCTTGCTACAACAAAGAGCAGCCCTTCTCGGGCTGTCTTTGCAATTGCGTGACTACGATCCGCTTAAAGCCCCTCAGCCTCAGGTCAAAGGAACGTTAACCGTTGTTCCGATAGAGCTAAACGCTCAGGCAATTGCCGGTGAATTAAACGCTGACAATGGCAGTTACGTCGTCAATACGCTAGCCCGAGCCTGTGATGGCTGTCTGAGCGGTGAATTTGCCTCTTTAATTACCGGCCCGGTGCATAAAGGTATCATTAACGATGCCGGTTTTGCGTTTACCGGCCACACTGAGTTCTTTGCCGAACGCAGTCATTGCCAGCGGGTTGTTATGATGCTGGCAACCCCAGAACTGCGGGTCGCTTTAGCCACTACGCACCTAGCGTTATCTCAGGTATCGGCGGCTATCACGCCACAAAGCCTGACTGAAACAATCGTGATTTTGCATCATGATTTACAAACCAAGTTTAGCATCCCGCAGCCGCAAATCTACGTATGCGGGCTTAACCCTCATGCAGGAGAAGGCGGCCATATGGGCCACGAGGAGATAGATACCATTATCCCCACGTTAGAGAAGCTACGCCAGCAGGGAATAAACCTTATCGGCCCGCTCCCTGCCGACACCCTTTTCCAGCCAAAATATTTACAACACGCTGATGCCGTATTAGCGATGTATCATGACCAAGGACTACCCGTATTGAAATATCAGGGCTTTGGCCGCGCGGTGAATATAACGCTGGGCCTGCCTTTTATTCGTACTTCCGTAGACCATGGAACGGCACTAGACCTTGCCGCTACCGGAAAGGCCGACGTCGGCAGCTTTACGGTGGCTCTTAATCTCGCTATTAAAATGATAAATAATCGTAATGAATAATCGTGTCCATCAAGGCCATTTCGCCCGAAAACGTTTCGGGCAGAACTTTTTAAGCGATCAATATGTGATCGATAGTATCGTCTCGGCTATTCACCCAATGCCGGGGCAGGAAATGCTAGAAATAGGCCCCGGATTAGGCGCACTAACCGAGCCCGTTGCCGCCCGCCTTGAGCGCATGACCGTTATCGAACTGGATCGCGATTTAGCCGCCCGCTTGGCGGTTCATCCTAAGCTAGGCAGTAAGCTAACTATTTTTCAGCAAGATGCCATGACCTTCGATTTTGCCGCTCTGGCAAAAGAGAGAGGTCAGTCACTGCGCGTGTTTGGTAACTTGCCTTACAATATTTCAACGCCTCTGATGTTTCATCTTTTCAGCTATACTAATGCCATAAGCGATATGCATTTTATGCTGCAGAAAGAGGTGGTTAACCGTTTAGTTGCTGGCCCTAATAGTAAAGCCTATGGCCGGTTAAGCGTAATGGCGCAATATTACTGTCACATTATTCCGGTACTCGAAGTGCCGCCAACGGCATTCCGCCCTGCGCCAAAAGTTGACTCTGCGGTTGTCCGCTTAATACCACACGCCACTATTCCTTATCCGGTGAGCGATATGCGGATATTAAGCCGACTAACCACTGAAGCGTTTAATCAGCGGAGGAAAACTATCCGTAACAGCCTCGGCCATTTGTTCAAACCTGAACAGCTGACCGAGTTAGGCTTAGATTTAACCATGCGGGCAGAAAATATCTCCGTTGAGCAATATTGCAAACTGGCAAACTGGCTTTGTGCCAATAATGCCTCGCAAAAGGCTGAACAGGAGTAATACCATGATCGATCAACCCCGGGTTCTTATTCAGGCACAGAGTTTTTACGTAGAAACACAGTCTATGCCGGACGAAGAGCGTTTTGTTTTTGCTTATACCATGACATTACGTAATCTGGGGCGGACTCAGGTCCAGCTATTAGGCCGTTACTGGTTAATCACCAATGCTAACGGCAAGCAGACTGAAGTTCAGGGCGAAGGCGTGGTCGGAGAACAACCGATCATTATCGCTGGCGGCGAATATCAGTATACCAGCGGCGCCGTTCTGGAAACCCCGCTGGGCACAATGGAAGGCCATTACAAAATGGTCGATCAGCATGGCCAACCGTTTCAAATCATCATTCCGGTATTCCGTCTGGCGATCCCATCGCTGATTCACTAATCTATCCTCTAAATAATTCGAATTGAAGGAAGATGGTTGCGCACCCACGGTTCGAAGTATAGTGAGTAATAATAAAAGGCTAGCTCCTGCTTATGGCAACACTTTTAGTAGGTGACGTTCACGGTTGTTTTAACGAACTACAGGCACTCTTAGCTCAGGCAGATTTTAATCCTCAACGCGATACCCTCTGGTTAACCGGCGATCTAGTGGCCCGCGGGCCCGATTCCCTGAAAGTTCTGCGCTACGTTCGCTCACTGGGCAATGCCGTGCGCTTAACGCTGGGTAATCACGACCTCCACCTGCTGGCAATCTTTGCCGGTATCAGTCGCAATAAGCCAAAAGATAACCTGACGCCGTTGCTGGAAGCCCCTGACTGCGATGAGCTGATTAACTGGTTACGTCGCCAGCCGGTATTACAAATTGACGAAGAGAAAGCG
Organism: Budvicia diplopodorum; assembly: GCF_009800925.1. Taxonomy (GTDB): domain Bacteria; phylum Pseudomonadota; class Gammaproteobacteria; order Enterobacterales; family Enterobacteriaceae; genus Budvicia; species Budvicia diplopodorum. The sequence goes on from NZ_WOYF01000002.1 coordinate 221,849, forward strand.
TTAATCATGGCCCATGCAGGCATCAGCCCACAGTGGGATATCGACACGGTTAAACGCTGTGCCCGAGAGATCGAAGCGATTCTCTCCAGCGATATCTATCCGCTGTTTCTTGATTCAATGTATGGCGACCTGCCCAACTGCTGGAACGACCAACTGTCTGGCCTTTCGCGCCTGCGCTATGCCACCAATGCCTTTACCCGAATGCGTTTTTGTTACCCGAACGGCTGCTTAGATATGATCTGCAAAGACGTACCGAAAAAAGCGCCTGCGCCATTGAAACCCTGGTTTGAGATATCCACCCCGGTCACCGAAAAATACTCTATTGCTTTTGGCCACTGGGCAGCCCTTGAAGGGAACGGCGCGCCGGACGGAATCTATGCGCTGGATACCGGATGCTGTTGGGGCGGAAAATTAACCATGCTGAGATGGGACGATAAGCAGTACTTTCAACAGGAATTCTTAGGTCAGGAAGTTCAAATTGGCTCTTAATGTGGCTAACGGTAGTTCATATCCACAGAGCCAGGTTTAAGCCCCGCAACGCTTCGGGGCTTAAAGCCTATCAACTGCGCTCCAACACCTCAAAGCGATAGCCATACGGGTTGTTCTCATCAGCCTGATGCCGTTCTTCATAAGTTTGAGCCCAAGAGTACTGCTGATAGTCAGGAAAGTAGGTATCCCCTTCCAAATTCGCTTCAATGTGGGTGAGATAGAGCCGGTTTGCCTGCGCCAGCGCCTGTTCGTACACCCGTCCACCGCCAACGATCATCACTTCATCAACCACACCGGCGGCCAATATTGCCTGCTCTAACGTGCTTACCCAGGTTACCCTATCGTCTGACTGCGGGTAGCGGCTAATCACGATGTTTAATCGCCCCGGTAGCGGGCGGCCTATGGACTCGTAGGTATTACGCCCCATAATGATCGGCTTAGCCAGCGTATTTCGTTTAAACCACGCGAGGTCGGCGGGTAAGTGCCAGGGCATGGCATTATCTGCACCAATAACCCGATTGTTAGCCATTGCGGCAATTAAACTAATAACCATAAAAATGTCCTGAATTCTGTTGTCCTGTCAGCTTTATAAATGCTGCTCATATTTATACGCTCGGCCGGCGTCGGTATAGCCACAGCGCAGGTAGAGAAAGCCCGATAGATAACGCACCGACGATAAACGACGCCCGCAAAAAGTTAGTGATCATGGTTTCAAACAGCTGAGAGCTATAGCCCAGATGAGAAATTTCCACCATCGCAATCATTGCCTTATAGGCATAAACCCCCGGAAACATCGGAATGACCGCCGCCACGGTGAACACCTTCGGGTGGGCCAGAAAACGCCTTGACCAGTAAATACCAATACTGCCGATTAGAATTGAAGCCAGAAAAGTACCCCATTCAATCAGCATGCCATAGTGCATCAACAGGGTTTTTGTACCATAACCGATTGCGCCCAACAGCGCACAGTACTTCAATGCTTTCACCGGAACGTTAAACACTAGCGCAAAGCCAACCGCCGGTATGGCGGCCAATACCATTCCCTGAATCAGCGTTAAAAGTAAATTCATAACCAGCTCCTGAATCCCCAGACTGACATAGCAACAACCACGCCAATGCAGGTGGAAAGCGTAAGCAAACTGGCCATCGCCCAGCGGGCAATGCCGGTATTGATATGTCCTTTAAACATATCGGCAACGGAATTAATCAGCGGAAAGCCGGGAACCAGCAGCAATACGCTAGATGCCATCGCAACCGATGCCGTTGGCATATCGATCCATCGCACCAGCCAGCCCGCAACGGTAGTCGCCACGAAAGCGGTACAAAAAAAGTTGATCAACGGGTTCATCTGAACCGACGTCAATAGCTGACGAGCGTACATGGCAATAGAGCTGGCTACAAACGTGATCGATACGGCATCCCAGCTGCCGCCAGCCAGCTTACAAAAGCTGGCACAGGATAGCCCAACCATTAACACCATCAGCCAACGTGGATAGCGCAGCGGTTTAATATTATCCAAACGCTTCTGAACATCATCAATATCCAATAGCCGGTGTTCGGTCAAAATGACAATGCGCTGAACTTCAGTGACCATATGCATATTTATGCCGCGATCGATGTTTTTCCGAGTCGAGGTCATGCAGAAACCTTGATAAATAGTACTGAGCACCACGGCATTCGCTGAGATCGAACTTTCAACGTTATCAATGCCTAACGCTTTGCCGAGGCGATAAGATAGCTGTTCAACCAGCATACTTTCGGCCCCATGCTGGAGTAATAGTAAAGCGCATTGAATACACAAACGGGTAATTTCCCGCTGGCGTAGCTGAACTTTATCAGATTCCACTTTATATTTACCTGAATAATAAAGAGAAAGGATATAAACGGAAGCCCGTTTGCCGTTTTAGCGCACGTTAGAATAGCACCGATGGCTAAACCGCTCCAACCGTTCAAATGCGCTTAACCATATTGATGTATAAATCTTAGGTAGTAATAATAAAACCCGCCAATATCTGACTATCAGCGGGTTTACGCTCAGTAATTACCGAGTGGCTATTTCAATAACCGGTGCATTTCTTGTACCGAAATGACTTTCTCCGTCGGGTCAGCATTCATTGCCATCGTGGTAGCAAAACCACCGTTCAGCGTGGTGTCATAGTGAACCTTATACTGAAGCGCACTACGGCGAATCAGTTTGGAATCCTCTATTGCCTGACGCCCTTCTGTGGTATTCACGATGTAATTATACTCACCGTTCTTAATCCGGTCCTGAATGTGCGGGCGGCCTTCGTGCACCTTATTAACCAAGCGTGGATTAATACCGGCCTCACCCAGTACCACCGCGGTACCGTGGGTAGCATCCAGTTCGAAGCCCTGTTTCAGCAATTTAGCCGCTAGGTCTACCACCTTAGATTTGTCCCCTTCCCGCACCGACAGTAACGCTCTGCCTTTTGGCATTTTGTTCGGGCTACTGCCCAACATAGCTTTGGCAAACGCTTCGGCAAAGCTGCGCCCGACGCCCATCACTTCACCGGTAGAGCGCATTTCTGGCCCAAGAATCGGGTCGACACCCGGGAACTTGTTGAACGGCAGCACCACTTCTTTAACCGAGTAATAAGGCGGGATAACCTCTTTGGTTACGCCCTGCTCAAGCAATGACTTACCCGCCATAACCCGGGCCGCGACTTTCGCCAAAGGAACGCCGGTAGCCTTAGAGACAAAGGGCACGGTACGGGCGGCGCGCGGGTTAACTTCAATCAGGTAAACATCATTATCTTTCACCGCAAACTGCACGTTCATCAGGCCGCGAACGCACAGTTCAAACGCCAGCTTCTCAACCTGTCTGCGCATCTCGTCTTGAATTTCTTGGCTCAGCGTATAGGCAGGCAGTGAACAGGCTGAATCACCGGAATGAACCCCGGCCTGCTCGATATGCTCCATAATGCCGCCAATCAGCACGCGTTCACCGTCACAGATGGCATCAACGTCTACTTCAATCGCATCATCTAAGAAGTGGTCCAGCAGCACCGGCGCATCGTTCGATACGCTGAAAGCGCTATGGAAGTAACGGCGCAGGTCGGTTTCATCGTAAACAATTTCCATTGCCCGCCCGCCCAGTACGTATGACGGGCGAACCACCAGCGGATAACCAATGCCCACCGCCTTTTCCACCGCCATTTCGATAGTGGTAACCGTGGCGTTAGCCGGCTGTTTTAATCCTAAGCGATGAACCGCTTGCTGGAAGCGTTCACGGTCTTCAGCGCGGTCAATGGCGTCCGGCGAAGTACCGATAATCGGCACGCCAGCGGCTTCTAAAGCTCGGGCCAGCTTTAACGGAGTCTGGCCGCCGTACTGAACGATAACGCCGGTAGGCTGCTCAATACGTACGATTTCCAACACGTCTTCTAGCGTTACCGGCTCGAAATACAGGCGGTCTGAAGTATCATAATCGGTAGAAACCGTTTCTGGATTACAGTTGACCATGATGGTTTCGTAACCGTCTTCACGCAGTGCCAGCGAAGCGTGTACGCAGCAGTAATCAAACTCAATACCCTGACCGATGCGGTTCGGGCCTCCGCCGAGTACCATAATCTTTGGCCGATCGTTGGTCGGGTTAGCTTCGCACTCGTCTTCATAGGTAGAGTACATGTAGGCCGTATCGGTAGAAAACTCGGCCGCACAGGTATCAACCCGCTTATACACCGGGTACAGCTCATATTTGTGGCGAAGCTTACGAACTTCAGCTTCTGAAAAGCCAACCAGCTTGGCCAAACGCGCATCGGCAAAGCCTTTACGCTTTAAGGTACGCATAAAGCTCGCATCAAGGCCGGTAAAGCCGCGTTCGGCAACCTGTTCTTCTAACCGCACTAACTCTTCAATTTGAACCAAGAACCAGCGGTCAACGTTAGTCAGGTTAAACACGCCGTCAACCGACATACCGGCGCGAAACGCATCGGCGATATACCAAATCCGGTCGCAGCCAGCCTCTTTCAGCTCGCGACGGATGCGGGTTAGCGCATCGGGGTCATCTAAATTCACTTTAGGATCTAAGCCATTTACACCAACTTCAAGGCCACGCAGCGCTTTTTGTAACGACTCCTGCTGAGTACGACCGATGGCCATGACTTCGCCCACCGACTTCATTTGCGTAGTCAGGCGGTCGTTGGCACCGGCAAATTTTTCGAAGTTAAAGCGAGGTATTTTGGTGACCACGTAGTCGATAGAGGGTTCGAAGGAGGCCGGCGTTTTACCACCGGTAATATCATTCATCAGTTCATCAAGCGTGTAGCCAACCGCCAGCTTAGCGGCAATTTTAGCAATCGGAAAACCGGTCGCTTTAGAAGCCAAAGCCGAAGAGCGCGACACCCGCGGGTTCATTTCAATCACAATCAGGCGACCATTTTTCGGATTAACCGCAAACTGAACGTTTGAACCGCCGGTTTCAACGCCGATTTCGCGCAGCACCGCCATCGAGGCGTTACGCATGATTTGATACTCTTTATCGGTCAGCGTTTGAGCCGGAGCCACGGTAATTGAGTCGCCGGTGTGAATACCCATGGCGTCGAAGTTTTCAATCGAGCAGACGATAATGCAGTTATCATTTTTATCCCGCACCACTTCCATTTCATACTCTTTCCAGCCAATCAGCGACTCATCAATCAGTAGCTCTTTGGTAGGAGAAAGGTCTAGGCCACGTTCACAAATCTCTTCAAACTCTTCACGATTATAGGCTATACCGCCGCCGGTTCCCCCCATGGTAAACGACGGGCGAATAATGCAGGGAAAGCCAACGTCAGCCGCAACCGCATGGGCTTCTTCCATATTATGAGCGATGCCCGAACGGGCCGTATCAAGGCCAATTTTCTTCATGGCGATGTCAAACCGGCGGCGATCTTCAGCCTTATCGATAGCATCGGCCGTGGCTCCAATCATGGTTACGCCAAACTCGGCCAACACGCCTTGGCGCTCGAGTTCTAACGCACAGTTAAGCGCCGTTTGTCCACCCATGGTGGGCAGTACGGCATCCGGGCGCTCTTTCTCAATAATTTTACGCACCACTTCCCAATGAATCGGCTCGATATAGGTAGCATCGGCCATTTCAGGATCGGTCATAATGGTTGCCGGATTCGAGTTAACCAGCACAACCCGATACCCCTCTTCGCGCAGGGCTTTGCACGCCTGAGCGCCGGAATAGTCAAACTCGCAGGCCTGACCAATAACAATCGGGCCAGCACCAAGGATCAGGATACTTTTAATATCAGTACGTTTTGGCATTGTTAAGGGCTCCTGATTTATTTAGCGGTAGAACGATAGGATTCAATAAGTTCGATAAAATGGTCGAACAACGGTGCCGCATCGTGCGGGCCCGGGCTGGCTTCCGGGTGCCCCTGAAAGCTGAACGCGGCTTTATCGGTACGATGAATCCCTTGCAGTGAGCCGTCAAACAGCGACCTATGGGTAGTAATCAGGTTGGCCGGCAGCGTTGACTCATCCACGGCAAACCCGTGGTTTTGAGCAGTAATCATCACGGTATTATTCTCAATATCTTTAACCGGGTGGTTGCCGCCGTGGTGGCCGAACTTCATTTTGCTGGTTTGCGCGCCGGATGCCAAAGCCAGCAGCTGATGGCCAAGACAGATACCAAACACCGGAATATCGGTTTCTAAAATCTGCTCAATTGCTTGGATAGCATAGTCACAGGGTGCAGGGTCTCCCGGCCCGTTTGATAAGAAGACGCCGTCAGGATTAAGCTTAAGCACCTCTTGCGCCGAAGTTTGCGCCGGAACCACCGTTAAGCGGCAGCCACGGTCAACCAGCATTCTTAAGATGTTGCGCTTAACGCCATAATCATAAGCCACCACGTGATAAGGCAGTTCGGAATCATCTTTAGCCGCGGGTAAATCATCTTCCAGCGTCCAGCTTCCCTGTGTCCACCGGTAAGACTCTCGGGTAGTAACTTCTTTAGCCAAGTCCATCCCTTTCAGCCCGGGGAAGGATTTGGCTTTATCCAGTGCGAGCTGAGCATCGGCGGTATCACCGACAATAATGCAACCGTTCTGAGCCCCTTTTTCACGCAGAATTCGGGTCAGTTTACGGGTATCAATATCGGCGATTGCCACTATGTTATGGCGTTTAAGATATTCGGATAATCCTTCCTGATTGCGGTAGTTACTGGCAACCAGCGGCAGATCTCTGATAATCAGGCCCTGTGCATGCACTGAGCTCGATTCTTCGTCTGAGGAGTTTGTACCAACGTTTCCAATATGGGGGTAAGTAAGAGTGACAATTTGGCGGAAATAGGATGGGTCGGTGAGGATTTCTTGGTAGCCGGTCATTGAGGTATTAAAAACAACTTCCCCAATTGCCGTTCCGTTTGCCCCGATGGCCCGACCGTGAAATTGGGTTCCGTCTTCGAGAACCAGTAGCGCTGTCTTACTCAAAACACCCTCCTAGAATAAAGAGTCATAAAAACTGCATATTAATTCACAACTATACCTTCTAAATAAGCGCAAAAAAAGCCTTATCAGCAACTTTCGGGCAAATTGGACGCATTCTAATGATCCGACAGTTTCTTGTCTATAAAAAACGCTTTTTTAATTGTATTTTGTAGACTTCAGCAAATAAATCATCATAACCAATGAAAAACATAGTCTAACTAGCGCTTGGAAAACGATTGCTATGCTTTTTAATGAATAAATGAATTAAAAATGAAAAATAATGATGAAATTGGAATAACGAGGTGAAATATGACTAAATAAATTAGGATAAATTTAATTTATATGGACAATATTTGATTAAACAAAACAAAGCGATTAAATAATATAATTAGCAAAATAATCTTTAAAAAAACAAATAATTATAGAAATAAAAATTTGATTTGCGCATTGAAAAATACGCAAATCAATCAAGATAAGATGATTTTATCTAGTCATCAAGCGATAAAACGTCCCGCATGCTAAATAATCCACTTTTATGCTGGTTTAACCAAGCCGCAGCCCTAACGGCGCCGTTAGCAAAAGTCATACGGCTCGATGCCTTATGGGTGATTTCAACCCGCTCGCCAATATCAGCAAACATTGCCGTATGTTCACCAACGATATCACCGGCTCTTAAGGTAGCAAAACCGATCGACTGGCGGTTACGCTCTCCGGTATGGCCCTCACGGGCATACACCGCGCAGGTTTTTAAATCTCGGCCAAGCGTATCGGCAATCACTTCGCCCATGGCTAAAGCGGTACCTGACGGGGCATCCACTTTGTGACGATGATGGGCTTCAATAATTTCTATATCAGTATAGTCGCCCATGACCTTTGCTGCCTGTTCCAACAGCTTCAGAACTAAATTCACCCCTACGCTGAAGTTTGCAGCGAAAACGATACCAATCTGTTGAGATGCCGCTTTTATTTCTGCTTTACCGGTCTCATCAAAACCGGTGGTACCGATAATCATTGACTTATGGTGTTTACGGCAAAATGCGATGTGGCTTAACGTGCCTTCAGGGCGAGTAAAATCAATAAATACGTCAAAATCATTAGCGACGGCGTCTAAATCATCACTGACCCGAACGCCTAACTGACCAATAGCGGCTAACTCTCCGGCATCAACGCCAATAAGTGACGAGCCGCTACGCTCCAGCGCAGCCCCCAAAACAACGCCTTCGGCCAGTTCTACTGCCTGAATCAGCTGACGCCCCATCCGTCCGCCGGCTCCGGCAATCGCTACTCTTACCTGCTTACTGGTCATAATCGTCCTCTAAATTATTATTGTATTACTGAAGGGAACCCCTTGTGTCTGTCAGAGTAGCGTCCAGCTTTAGTTCTGACAAATAGATTTACTTACATACCCAAAATAATTCGAGTTGCAGGAAGGCGGCAAGTGAGTGAGCCCCAATGAGCTTACTCAAGTAAGTGATTTGGGTGAGCGAACGTAGCCAACGCACCTGCAACTTGAAGTATGATGGGTATAATCAGGGAAGATAAAAAGTACGGCTAATCCAGACATATTTATCTGGATGAATAAAAATAGGTTTTAACAAAGTATTTAGCAGAGAATTGCTGGAAGCTGCGGCGCATACAAGGCCGCAGCCGTTGAAAAAAATCAGCGAGTAATATTCGCCTCGATGCTGCTAATATCGAACTATTGTAAAACCAATCGGTTAATCTACCATTTTAACCCGCAATTCTTTGGGCACTTCGAATACGATGCTTTCTTCCCGCCCTTCCATCTCTTGCGCAGGCAGGCCGCCTAACGAACGCAGGCGTTCAATCACGGCCTGAACTAATACGTCGGGCGCTGAAGCACCGGCGGTCACGCCAACGGAGTTAACCGCTTTGAGCCAGCCTTCCTGAATATCATCAGCGGTATCAATTAAATAGGCTGGTTTACCAATACGCTGGGCCAGTTCAGCTAGGCGATTAGAGTTAGACGAGTTTTTAGAACCCACCACTAACACTACGTCAGACTGCAATGCCAGATTATGTACCGCCTCCTGACGATTGGTGGTGGCGTAGCAAATATCGTCTTTACGCGGGCCGATAATATCCGGGAAGCGTTTACGCAGTGCGTCAATCACGTCGGAAGTATCATCGACGGATAGCGTGGTCTGAGTCATAAAGCAGAGGTTATTTTCATCTTTAACCGATAGCTGCCAGACGTCGTCCGGCGACTCTACCAGATACATGCCGCCTTCGGCGTTGCTGTACTGGCCCATGGTCCCTTCAACCTCGGGGTGACCAGCATGGCCAATCAGAATAGCTTCACGGCCTTTACGGCTGGCTCGGGCGACTTCCATATGAACTTTAGTCACCAGCGGGCAGGTAGCATCAAACACCGTGAGATCGCGAGCCTTAGCTTCCGCTCTGACCGCCTGAGAGACACCGTGGGCAGAAAAAATCAGAATTGCGCCGTCAGGCACTTCACTCAGCTGTTCAATGAATACCGCCCCTTTCTGGCGCAGGCTATCTACCACATAGCGGTTATGTACAACTTCATGACGCACATAAATCGGCGCGCCGTAAATTTCCAGCGCACGCTCGACAATGCTGATGGCCCGGTCTACCCCGGCGCAGAAACCGCGCGGGTTAGCCAACAATATTTGCATTTTTACTCTCCAAATGGCGTAACCGGTCATGCGTTATGTCTGATGACACGCCAAGCGCTTACCGGATTACTCTGCCGTCTCTTTTTTCTCGTCTTTCTTCTGTGAGAAAATAAATCCTTCCAAAATCACCATTACCGCACCAATACAGATGGCGCAGTCGGCAACGTTGAAGGTTGGGTAATGCCATTCACCAATATAGAAATCGAAAAAGTCGACAACAAATCCGTGATACAGGCGATCGAACAGGTTACCCAAAGCGCCGCCAATAATTAACGCAAACGCGATATTACTCCATTTGGCCGTTGCTGCCGTGCGGTACATCATTACCATCAGTACAATAGAAATGGTAACTGCCACCGCCGCTAGCGCCCAGCGCTGCCCCATAAAAGAGCTAAACGCTGCGCCGTAGTTTCGAGCATAGTAAAAATTAAAGAATGGCAATAAATCGACCGACTCGCCCAAAGCAAAGTTTTTGATCACCCAGAACTTGCTAGCGATGTCGGCAATAAAAACCAGAACCGCCAGCCAGAGCCAGCGTAATCCGGTGGTACCAATAGATAAAAAATTAGATTTACTCATCAGGCGAACTTACGCTCTTCACCATTGCCAGCAACGTTAGTTACGCAGCGACCACAGAGATCCGGATGTTCAGCGTTTTGGCCGACGTCCAGAGTATAGTGCCAGCAGCGCGGACACTTAATTCCCTGCGCCTTGGCGAACCCGACTTTCAGATTCTTCATCACGTCGCTTTGCTGTGCATCAACGCCAGCCCGATCGATTGGCCCAACTTTAGCGCCCGAGGTCAGCAGGACAAAGCGAAGTTCATTTTGTAGCGCATTCAGGCTGGCTGCTAGTTCAGGTTCCGCATACAGCGTTACTGCGGCTTCTAAAGAGCCGCCCAGTAATTTGTCATTACGCGCCTGCTCCAGAACCTTATTTACTTCACCGCGAACTTTCAGCAGTTCTGACCAATAGCTATCGCTCATATTCTCGCCATCGGCTAGGCCAAACAGCCCCTGATACCATTCACCGGTAAACACAAACTTATCGCGTTCACCCGGCAGATAGCTCCAGATTTCATCGGCAGTAAATGACATAACCGGTGCCATCCAACGAACCAGCGCCTCAGCAATATGGTACAGCGCGGTCTGGCAGCTGCGGCGGGCTAAGCTATCGCCCTTCGCGGTATATTGACGATCCTTGATGATGTCCAGATAGAATGAACCCATTTCAATCGAGCAGAACTGCATCAGGCGCTGAATAACCACGTGGAAGTCGTAATTATCGTAGCTGGCAGCAATTTCTTCCTGCGCCGCCATCGCGCGGCCCACGGCCCAGCGATCCAGTATCACCATATCTTCTGGTTTAACCATGTCTTTGACCGGATCAAAACCGTTCAGATTAGCCAGTAAAAAGCGCGCGGTATTACGAATTCGACGATAGGCATCGGCTGAACGTTTCAAGATTTCATCCGACACCGCAATTTCACCGGTGTAATCCGTTGAGGCGACCCATAAGCGAAGAATATCTCCGCCCAGTTTATTCATTACGTCCTGAGGGCTGACGGTATTACCGATAGACTTAGACATTTTACGGCCCTGACCGTCAACGGTGAAACCGTGGGTCAAAACCTGACGGTAAGGCGCTTTGCCTTTCATTGCCGTTGAAATCATCAGCGATGACATAAACCAGCCGCGATGCTGATCCGATCCTTCCAGATACAGATCTGCACTGTGACCGTTAAATTCAGGGCGAACGTCCACGACCGATGAGTGAGTCGAGCCTGAATCAAACCATACGTCTAGCGTGTCAGGAACTTTAACGTAGTTTGCCGCATCTTCACCCAATACGTCTTTAGGATCTAAATCCCACCACGCCTGAATGCCGTGTTCTTCAACGCGCTGAGCCACCAGTTCCATGATTTCCTGAGAGCGTGGATGCAGTTCATCGGTATCTTTATGTACAAACAGAGACATCGGCATGCCCCAGGTACGTTGACGAGAGATACACCAGTCAGGGCGATTGGCCACCATGGTTTCGATACGCGCCTGACCCCAGTCAGGGATCCAACGAACGGCTTTAATCTCTTCTAAAGACTGCTTACGCAGCCCGTGCTGGTCCATACTGACGAACCACTGAGGCGTCGCGCGAAAGATAATCGGCGTTTTATGGCGCCAGCAGCACGGGTAGCTATGCTGCACCTTCTCAACCTGCAGCAGTGCGCCTTTTTCACGCAGTAGCTCAACGACAACATCGTTAGCTTTAAATACGTTTAAGCCATCCAGAGTTGGATAAGTTCCGGCTAAATAACAGCCGTTAGGACCAACCGGATTAGCCACTTCTAAATGATATTTTTGGCCGATAACATAGTCATCGGGACCGTGGCCCGGAGCGGTATGTACAGCGCCGGTACCGGCTTCTAAGGTAACGTGCTCACCGAGGATAAGCGGTACATCAAACGCCAAGAACGGATGGGTAAAGCGCATCAGCTCAAGGTCAGCGCCTTTTGCACTACCGAGCACCGCCCAGCTTTCGATTCCGGCGCGCTTCATCACGCTTTCAACCAGTTCAGCGGCAAGGATTAACGTTTCGTCCGCGGCCTGAACTAGCTGATATTCAAATTCTGGATGTAGCGAAATAGCCCGGTTTGCAGGCAGGGTCCACGGCGTGGTGGTCCAGATAACCGCTGACAGTGGGCCTTTAACGCTGGTCACACCAAATTTGGCCGCAACGGCTAGAGGATCAACGGCGTTAAAGCGCACATCGATAGACGGTGAAGTTTTGTCATAATATTCAACTTCAGCCTCAGCCAACGATGAACTGCAGTCGATACACCAATGTACCGGCTTAGCGCCTTTATGCAGGTGCCCATTACCGATAATTTTAGACAGAGAACGAATGATGTTGGCTTCGGTTTTAAACGCCATGGTCAAATACGGGTTATCCCAGTCACCCAGCACGCCTAAACGAATGAAGTCCTTTTTCTGACCTTCAACCTGCTCTGCGGCATATTCACGACATGCTTTACGAAATTCAGACGCGCTGATCTTCTCGCCCGGTTTACCGACCAGTTGCTCAACTTTTAACTCAATCGGTAGGCCATGACAGTCCCAGCCCGGAACATAAGGCGCGTCATAACCAGCCATACCTTTTGATTTAATAATGATATCTTTCAGAATCTTATTAACTGCGTGACCAATATGAATATTGCCGTTTGCATAAGGAGGGCCATCGTGAAGAATAAAGGTTTTCTTCCCTTTTTTGGCCTGACGAATCGCACCGTAAAGGTTTGATTGGTACCAATGGTCTAACATTCCAGGTTCACGCTTGGCTAAGTCGCCGCGCATTGGAAACCCGGTGTCCGGCAAATTCAATGTGTTCTTATAGTCAGTCATTCGATTCTCGGTTCCATACTTGGCTAGAAATTAGGTTCGTGCCGCTTGCTCAAAATATTTTCGGGCAGACACGGCATCATATTCAATTTGTTGTTTCAATGCGTCCAGCGAGGCAAACCGCTGCTCGCTACGTATTTTTTCTCGGATAACTACGTCCAGATGCCGCCCGTATAGGTCCATATCGACATCAAGCAAATGAACTTCAAGCTGCTGACGCACTCCAGAAACGGTCGGTCTGATACCAATATTCGCTACGCCCGGCAATGGTTTATCGCCCAATCCCAAAACCTCTACGGCATAAACGCCTTTAACCGGCGTCACTAAGCGTTTCATTGGCAGATTAGCGGTAGGAAACCCGATGGTCCTTCCCAGCGCGTCACCGTGTACTACACGGCCGCAAATACTGTATGGTCGACCCAGTAGCGATTCGACTAGCGCCAGATCGTCATCACGTAACGCGTGACGAATCATAGTACTGCTTACACGTTTACCAAATTCACAAAAGCTTTCAGTATTGGCAACGGCAAAACCCTGTTTTTTTCCTGCGGCCTGCAACAGAGAAAAATCGCCCTGCCGCTGCGCGCCAAAGCGGAAATCATCGCCAATCATCAAAAACTTAACACCCAACTTGTCAACCAGCAACCGCGAAATAAAATTCTCGGCGCTGATAGTGGCAAACGCGGTATCAAACTTAATGCACAGAAGGTAGTCAACCCCGGCCTGTGCAAGATATTTACACTTGTCACGAAGCCTGGTCAGCCTCGCCGGTGCCTGCTCTGGTGCAAACAGCTCTAACGGCTGAGGTTCAAAAATCATTACCATCGTCGGCAGGCCTAAACGTTGACCTTCCTTTTTAAGCTGACGAAGCAACGCCTGATGACCAAGATGGACACCGTCAAAATTACCGATAGTCAATACACATCCGTGGTGACGAGGCCGGATATTGTGTATGCCGCGAATCAGCTTCATAATCAGCTCTGGGCCCTATACAGTGGAAATCGGGAATTATAGCAACTGAGAAGGCTAAGGTTAACCAACGATTACGCTATAAGTTAAAAACTTCTGTTGTTTATGGCCCACGGCCTTGATTTCAGCGCTCAATATACAGGAATGTTTATATCTTCGACATACGCACAAAGAAAACGCGTTAAAGACTATATTCCATGATACAAAGCTGTTAGAATCTTGCGCCATCGATACCCGTGGTGTTGCCGCTCTTTTTTCCATAGATTTTTCCATAGAAATTAGAACTGGCGGCGCTAATTTGCACAAATCCGTTGACAAAAGAAGGTCGAAAGGGCATATTCCTTCGCCTTTAGAATGTCCTCAAGAAACTATATTTGGGAGTTGGACCTTGGCTAATATCAAATCAGCTAAGAAACGCGCCGTCCAGTCTGAGAAGCGCCGCAAGCATAACGCAAGCCGTCGCTCCATGATGCGTACTTTCATCAAGAAAGTACAAATGGCGATCGCAGCAGGTGATAAATCTACTGCACAAACAGCATTCAATGACATGCAACCTATTGTTGACCGTCAAGCCGCTAAAGGCCTGATTCACAAGAATAAAGCTGCTCGTCATAAATCAAACCTGATTGCACAGATCAACGCAATGCAGTAATGCTGTTCTACGTTTCTTAAAAAAACCGGCTTTGGCCGGTTTTTTTGTGTCTGAAATCTGTAAGCTCGACCAACCCAATAATAAAAAACGCTTAACTCATCAATAAAGTTAAGCGTTTTTTGATCCTGCACACGAGGCCTGATTATTTACTGGCTAAAATCACGCCTCTCCGGCCGCCTTAGCGCCTGCTAACGAAACCTTAAGCAGGAAGTAGCCTAAAATAGCCGCCAGCGTAGAGCCCAGTAAGATGCCCAATCTGGAGTAGGTAATAAACTGCTCGCTTACGCCTTCAAACGCCAGAGAAGAGATAAATATCGACATAGTAAATCCAATTCCGCAAAGTACGGACACTGAAAAAATATGCTTCAGGTAGATCGAATCAGGCATTTTCACCAGACCGGCCTTTAAGGCTAACCAACAAAAGCCAAAAATACCGAGCGGCTTACCAACAACCAGCCCCAGCATAATGCCTAGTGACAGTATCCCACCTAATGAATGCAGAGTTACTCCGGCTAAAGACACCCCGGCATTGGTAAAGGCAAACAGCGGCAAAATGAAATAGGTTACCCACGGATGTAGCTGATGAATCAAGCTATCTAACGGTTTGCTTTGCTCAACCCCTCGTAATGGAATAAAGAAGCCGGTGATAACACCCGCCAGCGTGGCATGTACGCCCGACTTCATCATGCATGCCCAAAGCACAGCACCGACCACCATATAGGCCAGCTTATTACCTACCCCACGCTGGTTCATCAACGCCATGGCAACAATCATCATTGCTGCACCTGATAGCGCAACTAAAGACAACTCTTTAGTGTAAAACAGAGCAATAATAACAATCGCACCTAAGTCATCAATAATCGCCAGAGCCATGAGGAAAGCCTTCAGGCTGGTTGGCACCCGACGGCCCAATAGCGCCATAACGCCCAGCGCAAAGGCAATATCGGTGGCGGCAGGAATAGCCCAACCGGTACGCGTAATTTCGTCACTTTGATTAAAAGCCAGATAAATCAGCGCAGGTAAAATCATACCGCCAATTGCGGCAACCACTGGGAAAAGCGCCTTATCTTTTCCAGCTAAAGAGCCTTCAATAAGCTCTTTTTTAACTTCCAGCCCAATAACCAAAAAGAAAATAGCCATCAGGCCATCGTTAATCCAGTGAGCCAGCGAATTACTTAAATCCAGAGAGGCTATTTGAATCACAATCGGAATGTGCAGAAACCCCTCATAGGCAGGCCGTAGCGGAGAGTTAGCCATTACCATGGCAACCAACGCCGCTACGATTAAGAAAATACCGCCGGAAGCTTCTAGCCTCAGGAACTTTCGTAGATAGTGGGTCATGGCCGTGATCGCTCCTTTTATGACGCTTTGCTCAACGTCATAGTCTATTTGATTATTTGCTAGCCCAATATTACTATAAAACGGTAGTAACCAGAATAAAATGAAATAAAAACACAATAATTTATATTTAAATGAGATTAAAAACGATAAAGTTGTTAATGAAAAATATTAATGAATATAAATAATCCTTTAAAATCATCCGATAATAATCAATTCAGCAAAAAACCATAACAAGCCACCGTTTTATACTATTAACCGCCGAAAGCATCCATTTAGTTGGGGCGCATATCGCTGTATAAACGTGTAACTATCTATCGACAAATCTCTAGACAAAAAAATACCCAATCGAATGATTAGGTATTTTTATTTACCGTACAAAGGCTGAAGCAGTTAGCCGGTCAGATCGTCAAAGAACTTTTTCACGCCGTCCAGAAAGGATGTCGAACGAGGGCTATTTTTAGCCCCTTTCTCGCCGCCAAGGCTCTCTTCAAGCTCACGTAGCAGTTGCTTTTGTCTGTCGTTAAGCTTAACCGGAGTCTCAACCACAACGCGGCAAAGCAAATCGCCCTGAGCGCCGCCGCGAACCGATTTCACCCCTTTTCCACGCATGCGGAACAGCTTGCCGGTTTGCGTTTCAGCAGGAACCTTCAGGTGAACCCGGCCATCCAGAGTCGGCACTTCAATTTCACCGCCTAAGGCAGCCATGGCAAAGTTAATCGGCACTTCGCAATACAGGTTATTACCATCACGCTCAAAGATCGGATGTTGCTTGACCTGAACCTGAACGTATAAATCACCTGCCGGAGCGCCGCTTTCGCCGGCTTCACCCTCACCGGATAAACGCACCCGATCGCCAGTATCAACGCCTGCCGGAATCTTCACTGACAGCGTTTTGTTTTTCTCAACCCGGCCTTGCCCACGGCACTTAGTGCACGGATCTTTGATAATTTTACCGCGACCATGACAGGTCGGGCAGGTTTGCTGCACCGCGAAGAAACCCTGACGCATCTGTACCTGACCTGCACCATGACAGGTAGAACAGGTTGTAGCAGACGTTCCGGCTTTAGCACCGCTGCCGTGGCAAACATCACACTCGGCTAACGTCGGAATACGGATCTCTTTAGTTACGCCTCTAACGGCCTCTTCAAGAGTCAGCGCCATATTATACTGTAAGTCAGAACCACGGCTTGCACGCTGACGACGACCGCCAAAGATGTCACCGAAGACATCGCCAAAGATGTCATTAAAATCACCGCCACCGCCGCCCATGCTGCCGTGTTCAAAGGCCGCATGACCATATTGGTCATAGGCCGCCTTTTTCTGAGCATCCGTCAGAATTTCATAGGCTTCTTTAATTTCTTTAAATTTTGCTTCAGAGTCTTTATCACCCTGATTTCTATCCGGATGATGCTTCATCGCTAGGCGCTTATAGGCCTTTTTAATTTCGCGTTCATCTGAATCGCGGCTTACGCCTAAGATTTCGTAATAATCTTTCTTCGCCATCTGTGGACTTACCCTATATATGCGTACACGGGCGTAGAGTTACCTCAACGCCCGTGCCAGTTCCGTTAACAATACCATACTTTCGGTATCGCTACCGTGCCCGCCGATGGGCGATTATTTTTTGTCTTTAACTTCTTCGAACTCGGCATCGACAGCATCGTCATCTTTGCTCGGCGCAGCTTCAGCATCTGCAGTTGCACCTTCAGCATGTTGCTGCTGTACCATTTCTAACAGCTTGCCAGAGACTTCAGCCAAAGCCTGAACCTTAGCTTCGATATCGGCCTTGTCCTCGCCTTTCAGCGAAGCTTGCAGCGCGGTTAATGCCGCTTCGATTGCCGCTTTATCATCGGCTGGCAGTTTGTCACCGGCTTCATCTACCTGCTTACGCGTACTGTGCATCAGGTGATCGCCTTGGTTACGAGTCTGAACCAGCTCTTCGAACTTACGGTCTGCTTCAGCATTGGCTTCAGCTTCACGCACCATTTTTTGGATCTCTTCTTCATTCAGACCAGAAGAAGCCTTAATGGTGATGTTTTGCTCACGACCCGTATTCTGGTCTTTAGCCGATACGTGCAGGATACCATCAGCATCGATATCAAAAGTCACTTCAATTTTTGGTACGCCGCGCGGAGCAGACTGAATACCGTCGAGGTTAAACTGCCCCAATGACTTATTGTCATTCGCACGTTTACGCTCGCCCTGCAGAACGTGAATAGTTACCGCAGATTGGTTATCTTCAGCCGTAGAGAACGGCATGCTGTGCTTAGTCGGAATAGTGGTATTCTTCTCGATCAGCTTAGTCATCACGCCGCCCATGGTCTCGATACCCAGAGACAGAGGACTTACGTCTAATAACAGAACGTCGGTAACATCACCGGCTAATACGCCGCCCTGAACGGCAGCACCGATAGCCACAGCTTCATCCGGGTTAACGTCTTTACGCGGCTCTTTACCAAAGAAGTCTGCCACTTTCTTCTGAACTAAAGGCATGCGAATTTGGCCACCGACCAGAATCACGTCCTGAATTTCACTCACGGACAGCCCAGCATCTTGCAGAGCAACTTTTAACGGCTCTAAAGAACGATTCACTAAATCTTCAACCAGCGACTCTAACTTAGCGCGAGTTACTTTAATGTTCATATGTTTTGGACCGGTAGCATCTGCAGTAATATACGGCAGGTTTACGTCAGTCTGTTGGGCGGAAGAAAGCTCGATTTTCGCTTTTTCTGCCGCTTCTTTCAGGCGCTGCATCGCTAAAGGATCGTTACGCAGGTCGAAGTTTTGCTCTTTCTTGAACTCATCAACTAAGTAGTTGATTAAACGGTTATCAAAGTCTTCACCGCCTAAGTGGGTATCACCGTTAGTAGCTAATACTTCGAAAGTCTTTTCACCGTCAACTTCATCAATTTCGATAATAGAGATATCAAAGGTACCGCCGCCCAAGTCATAAACGGCGATAGTACGGTTACCCATCTCTTTATCCAGACCGTATGCTAAAGCCGCTGCGGTTGGTTCATTGATGATACGTTTAACGTCTAAACCGGCAATACGACCGGCATCTTTCGTTGCCTGACGCTGTGAGTCGTTGAAGTAAGCAGGAACGGTGATAACCGCTTCTGTTACTGGCTCACCCAAAAAGTCTTCTGCCGTTTTCTTCATTTTTTTCAAGACTTCAGCAGAAATCTGAGGTGGAGCAATCTTCTGGCCTTTAACTTCAATCCACGCATCGCCGTTATCCGCACCAACAATTTGGAAAGGCATAATATTGCGATCGCGCTGCACTTCTTCATCGCCAAAGCGACGACCAATCAGACGTTTGATTGCATAAAGTGTGTTTTGTGGGTTAGTAACAGCCTGACGCTTAGCCGGTTGACCAACCAAAATTTCGCCGTCTTGGGTATACGCGATAATTGACGGAGTCGTACGATCCCCTTCCGCGTTCTCAATTACGCGAACCTGAGAGCCGTCCATTACAGCTACACAAGAGTTCGTTGTACCCAAGTCAATACCAATAATTTTACCCATTACATCATCTCCACTTAAAAGCCGTATTCGTTCACATACTCACCTATATGGGGACATAAAATAACTTTTCAACTGCCGTTCAATTAACAATTTGAAGTCATACATCCATAGGCTCGTTCTGCCGTTGTACATAAGATGGGGGCACGAAACTCTGCATCAAGGGGGAAAATAAAAAAATTTTGCATTATTACTGATCTAAACCATTGTATCGGGGCTCAACGCTCATTATCATTCGGCGCTCACTTGTAACACTCAGATTTTATTTACAAGCGGCCATTGGAAATTAATTCCCCAGTAGCGGATAGAAATTCTATTTTTTTATTTAATATTCAAGAGAGTACAGAGGATATATGCACTCGAACAAATTAGCGAATCCAGGACCACTAGGGTTGATGGGATTCGGTATGACCACGATTTTATTAAATGTCCATAATGCTGGCTTTTTTCCAGTGACGACCGCAATCATTGCCATGGGCATTTTTTACGGCGGTATAGCTCAAGTTATCGCCGGCATTTTAGAATTTAAAAAGGGTAATACCTTTGGCGTGACGGCCTTTACTTCCTACGGTTTCTTCTGGATGACCTTAGTTGGTATCTTCTTAATTCCACCGGTCGGCCACGTAGAAGCAACCGACGGAACATTCCTCGGCGTCTACTTAGCGCTGTGGGGAATATTCACCTTCTTTATGTTCTTCGGCACGCTGCGCGGTAACCGTGGAATACAGTTCGTATTTGCCAGCCTAACGGTTCTATTCTTCTTACTGTCTTACGGCAATATTACCGGTAATAAAGCAGTGATAAATTTTGCCGGATTTGAAGGCATTATCTGTGGCGCAAGCGCAATCTACTTAGCCATGGCTGAAGTACTGAACGAGCAGTTTGGTCGCACCGTACTGCCAATCGGCGAGCGTAAAGCGTCGTAATATAAGAGTTTCGACGTAAAAAAACCTGCATTTAACTGCAGGTTTTTTATTGTCTCCAATTCAGTACCGCAACAATTAGCTTATCGTTGCTGGCTCCTCTCTCAGCTCTACCGAGCCTGATTCTGCCACCGTCTGAGTCTCATTAATGTCATTACGCAGATAAATCCCGATGGCTAATCCCATTACGGAAAGCGCCAGAACGTAATAGGCCGGGGCCATTGGCGTAAACTTCATCAGGTAAGTGACACATACCGGCGTAAGGCCGCCAAATATGGCATAAGAGACATTATAAGAGAATGAAATACCAGAGAAGCGGACCTCTGCCGGGAAGGCTCTGACGAGTACAAAAGGTACTGCACCCACCACGCCAACGCAAAAACCGGCCAGCGAGTAGGTCAGAAACAGCCGTTCTACGTTAGCCGCCGAGTGATAGAACGCCCAGCTGGAAATGCCGAGCAGAATACTACCGATAATAAAGGTTTTACTGGCGCCAAACCGGTCGGCAAACATACCCGCGACGACGCATCCGAAGCATAGGGCAACAATCGCCATACTGTTAGCCTGCAGCGCAATAACCCGATCGATACCAAACTGAGTTTGCAGATAGTTTGGCGTCATCAAGATAACCACCACGATACCGGCAGATAGCAACCAGGTTAACAGCATTGAAACGCCCACTCCGCGCTGGTGATTAACCACCACTGACTTGAGAGGAAGCTCTTCAGCCAACGTTTTACGGGCCTGCATTTCAATAAATACCGGCGTTTCTTTTAGCCAACGGCGTAAATACATAGCTATCAGGCCAAAAGCGCCGCCTAAGAAGAAAGGTATACGCCAGCCGCCGTTATAAATAGCTTCCTGACTCAGGGTTGTATTAATCAATGTCGCCACTAGCGACCCCAATAAAATGCCGATAGTTAGCCCCGCCGTCAGCACGCCACAGGCAAAGCCAATACGCTTATGCGGTACGTGTTCCGCCACAAACACCCAAGCTCCGGGCACTTCCCCGCCAATTGCTGCGCCCTGAAAAATACGCATTAATAGCAACAGCAACGGAGCCGCAATACCGATGCTCTGATACGTTGGCAACATACCCATCGCCAGCGTAGGCAAAGCCATGAGTAAAATACTGAGTGAGAACATTCTTTTACGGCCAAATAAATCGCCGAAATGCGCCATCACAATGCCGCCTAAAGGACGAGCTAAATAACCGGCCGCAAAGATGCCGTAAGTTTGCATCAGCATTAGCCACTGTGGCATATCGGGTGGAAAGAAAAGCTTGCCGATAACCACGGCAAAAAAAACAAATATAATGAAGTCATAAAACTCAAGCGCGCCACCCAATGCCGCCAAAGTTAACGTTTTATAATCTTGTTTATTGAGTTGGCGATTTTGTTGCTTAGTCATAGATTCCCATCAATTTCTACTGGCTAGTGTAAAAAAAATAGCTTACCTCTTGTAAACTATTTTTTACTATACCGTAATTGTATTGATACACCAGTAGATGGGAATCTTATTCCGCATAATTTTTGAATTTAATTTTTTATGTCGCGGATAGCACTTTTAGGCCGAAAGGCTGCTACAACCTCGGGGTGAGTCTCAATATAAGGCCCATCAAGCAGTTGTATGCAATACGGTACGCTGGCAAAAATACCGGCCACAACCGTCTTTCCTTCAGAATCTTTTACGCCTTCAAGGGTCTCTTGAATCGATTTTGGCTGCCCCGGAAGATTAATAATTAACGCCTGTTTACGGATAACGCCAACCTGACGGGATAAAATCGCCGTGGGCACGTAGTGCAGGCTTATCTGGCGCATTTGTTCACCAAAGCCCGGCATAATACGATCGGCGATAGCTAAAGTGGCATCAGGCGTCACGTCGCGTCTGGCGGGCCCGGTTCCGCCGGTGGTCAACACCAGATGACATCCCATCTCATCGACTAGTTCACACAGAGCCTCTTCAATCAGGGTTTGTTCATCGGGAATCAGTCGGGTTTCCACGCTGAATTCGGTACTTAACGCGCTCTTCAGCCATGACTCCAGCGACGGAATTCCCCGATCCTGATAAACCCCGTTAGAGGCACGATCGGAAATGGAAACCAGACCAATACGTAACTTATTCATTGTAAAACCCCTGTTATTCAACTGCGCCAGCGTGGTTACGCGGAATGCTTTATTCGGCAATCATACCAATGTTTAATCACAGATAAAAAAATACCGACCAAAGGCCGGTATTTTTATCTGAAAAACGGAGAACGATTACAAAAGCGCTGCAATCATCTTTTCTAGTTTTTCCTGATCGATAGCAAACTTACGGATACCGTCGGCCAGCTTATCAACCGCCATTGGATCCTGATTATGCTGCCAGTAGAACTCAGGTTCGGTTAGTGGCGCTGAACGCGCTTTAACTTCACCGCTGTAAGACAGCTTACGCTCTAATTCGCCCTGACTTTCTGACAGCTCTTTCAGTAGAGGTGGCGCTATGGTTAAACGGTCACAGCCAGCCAGCTCAATAATTTCACCAACGTTACGGAAGCTTGCGCCCATAACCACGGTGTTAAAACCGTGCTGCTTGTAATATTCGTAGATGCTTGTTACCGACACAACGCCCGGATCTTCCTGCGGCGCAAACTCTTTCTTGTCGCCGTTAGCTTTGTACCAGTCAAGAATACGACCCACGAACGGAGAGATCAGATAAACGCCGGCTTCCGCACAGGCTCGAGCCTGCGCAAAGGAAAATAGCAGCGTCAGGTTACAGTTGATGCCTTCTTTTTCCAGCTCGGCTGCAGCACAAATGCCCTGCCAGGTTGACGCCAGCTTAATCAGAATGCGGTCATTACTGATACCCGCATCGTTATACAATTTAATCAGATGCTTAGCTTTAACAATGCTGGCTTTAGTATCATAAGAAAGACGAGCATCAACTTCAGTTGAAATTCGGCCGGGGATCAGCTTTAAAATTTCTAATCCAATATTCACTGCCAGCTTGTCAGAAGCATCAATAATCTGCTGTGCGCGATCGGAACTCTGGCTCTTAGCCCATGCAATCGCTTCATCAATAAGTTTACGGTATTCAGGAAGCTGAGCCGCATTCAAAATCAAAGAAGGGTTGGTCGTAGCATCTTGAGGCTTGTACAATTTCATGGCGGCGATATCGCCGGTGTCAGCCACAACGGTAGTAATTTTACGTAGAGAGGTAAGTTTATCTGTCATGATAGATCTCATTGTTAAGCCAAGTAATGATTATACCCAAAATAATTCGGGTAAACGCGCGCAGCCAGCACATCTGCAACTCGAAGTATGATGGATATATTGTTGTATTACCGTACTGCATCGATAATAACATGACTGATTTAGGGTGCAACGGCGTAACTAACCAATAACACAATTTCATCGCTGATTTAAATAGCCTATTTCTTCTACCCTCTGATAACTAGCAGAAAAATAGCTCCATTTTGCTTCAGTTATCTGTCCCTATTAAATCCATCGATTTTTCCATTGAGACTTTCTGCTAAAGTAGGCAAAACGCTTATCTCAGGATTCTGATTATGCTGATTATTATTTCACCGGCTAAAACGCTCGATTACGCCAGCCCGTTAGTGACAACGCGCTATACTCAGCCCGAAATGCTGGACCAGTCGAAAGCGTTAATAAAAGAGTGTCGTAAATTAACCCCCGCCCAAATTGCCAGCCTGATGAGTATCAGCGATAAACTATCAGGGCTGAATGCAGCCCGTTTTGCTGAGTGGCAGCCAGATTTTACGCCTGAAAATGCCCGCCCGGCACTGCTGGCGTTTAAAGGTGATGTCTATACCGGCTTACACGTTGAAGACTTTAACGATCGAGATTTTGATTTTGCCCAGCAGCATCTGCGCATGCTTTCCGGCCTATACGGCTTATTACGTCCGCTGGATTTGATGCAGCCCTATCGTTTAGAAATGGGCACTAAGTTGGGCAATAGCCGAGGGAAAGATCTCTACGCCTTCTGGGGAAAGCGAATTACCGACGGGCTTAATCAGGCATTGAAAGCGCAGGGAGATGACGTATTGATTAATCTGGCTTCTGACGAGTACTTCAAGTCAATACAGGCTCAAGCGCTAGACGGCAGCGTGATTAAACCGGTATTTTTAGATGAGAAAAGCGGAAGATATAAAATCATCAGCTTCTACGCCAAGAAAGCGCGCGGCCTGATGAGCCGGTTTATCATTAAAAATCAGCTAACGCGAGCCGAGCAATTGGTTGATTTTGATCTCGAAGGCTACCAGTTTGCGGAGTCGGAATCTAAAGGCAACGAGCTGGTGTTTAAGCGCTCGGAGCATGCTCACTATTAAATGCAGGCGGCTCAGAAGCAAACATGGTACCACCATGTCGTCATCCCGGTGGAAACCGGGACTCAGGTTTTAGCTAACAAATCAGCGCTTGGCTTAAAGGCTGGACCCCGGTTTCCACCGGGGTGATGACGGGGAAGAAGCAATAATAATCAAGCAGGCAGCGCCATCAGAAAAGCGCGTAACTGGGCAAATTCATTCGGCAGATAGTGCGATAATAGATCCAGATTAGCGCGGTCGGCCAACGCTTTTGGCAACGGCAGCTCAGTGCCTAGAATCTCTTCAACGCTTTCCTTGAACTTAGCCGGATGCGCCGTTCCTAAAAACAGGCCATATTCGCCCTCTTTCAATCCATCGCGCAGCATACGGTAGGCAATAGCCCCGTGAGGTTCAGAGGTATAGCCCAGCTTAGCTAAGCCATGAAGCGTTTCACGAGTAACGTCATCACTCACAGCGCCGTAGCAAAGATCTTTCAGTGGCCATTGTTTACGGCGGAACAATTCTTCGATACGCGGCCAGTTGTTTGGCTGGCTAACGTCCATGGCATTAGACAACGTCGCCACGGTTTTATTTGGCAACCATTGACCATCGGCCAGATAGCGCGGAACGGTATCATTTGCATTGGTTGCCGCAATAAAGCGCTTAACCGGTAATCCCAGAGACTTAGCCAGTAGGCCCGCAGTCAGGTCGCCAAAGTTACCGCTTGGTACCGAAATAACCAACTGATTACGCTGTTCTTGGGTCAACTGAGATACGGCCTCAAAGTAGTAGCATATCTGGGCTAATAGCCGGCTGATATTGATTGAGTTCGCCGAGTTCAGGCCCAACGCTAACTTTAAATCTTCATCATCAAAAGCATGCTTTACTAACGACTGGCAGGCGTCGAAATCACCATCGATAGCTACCGTATGGATATTCCCACCCAGCGTACAGAACAGTTTTTCCTGTAGTGGGCTGATTTTTCCATTCGGATACAAAATAACAACCCGCACATTCTTCAGGCCATAAAATGCATGAGCCACTGCAGCACCGGTATCGCCAGAAGTTGCCGTTAATATAGTAACAGGAGTATCGCCCGCCACTTCCGCCAGCATTTGAGCCATCAAACGACCGCCGAAATCTTTAAACGCCAGCGTCGGGCCGTGAAATAGCTCTAGAATACCGATATCCTTTTCTACCGCTACAACCGGAGCCGGGAATTGAAAAGCCGCCGACACGCGTTTAGCAACCGCATCTGCAGAAATTTCATCACCGATATAGGCCGAAAGTATGCGGGCGCTGCGGGTAACGAAATCCATAGACAGCAGCGAATCGATCGCGGAATCGTCGAAAACCGGTAGCTCTGACGGGAAGAATAACCCTTGCTGTCTACCTAAGCCCTGACGCACTGCCTGAGCAAAGTTAACCTGTTCATTATGATCTTTTAAGTTATACAGTTTCATCTTTTGGCTATTTTCCATTATTCAAATTACGGGCACCGATTGTGTCCAGACGGCAAACGTGGACAAATCCTTCATCGTTTTGTACATAGTTTTTAGCCAACCAGGCTTCAAGCCGCTGGGCGGTATCAAGTTGGTCACTAACGGCAAATATCGTAGGGCCAGAGCCTGAAATACCACAGGCTAAAGCGCCAATGTCGTGAGCCGCTTTGCGAGCTTCAGAAAACCCCGGAAGCAATCGGGTACGATAAGGCTCAGCAATAACGTCCTGCATTAACTTGGCCGCTAGCGCAGGCTGTTGGGTATGACAGGCATGAATAAAACCGGCCAGATAGCGCCCGTGCCGGATGCAGTCCTGTCGTAAATACTGAGCGGGTAAAATCGCTCTGGCCTCTGCCGTTGAGACTTTAATTCCCGGATAAGCCATGACCCAGTACCACTGTTCAAACCCGGGCACTGACTGGCTGATAATACCGTTCTCTTCTAGCATCAGCTGCATCCCGCCCAAATAACAAGGCGCAACGTTGTCATAATGGACGCTGCCGGAAATGCGGCCTTCCAGCTCCCCCATCATAGCCAAAAGCTCAGTTTCATTAAACGGACGCTCACAATACTCATTCAGCGCCATTAAACCAGCAACCACTGAACAGGCGCTTGAACCTAAGCCAGAACCAATTGGCATATTCTTTTCTAATACCATCGCAACCGGAAGTTCACGCCCCAGCGTCTGGCAAAAAAGCGCCCAGCACTGGTAAACGATGTTTTCTTTCGGCTCTGCGGGCAATTTACCCACAAAGCGCCCTTCGTTACGCAGGCTAAATTGATCGGCGGCCTGAATACTGACACAGTCGCCCAATAGCGTTCCATCAACGGGCGATACCGCCGCCCCCAGAACGTCAAAACCCACACTCACGTTACCAATAGAAGCTGGTGCATAAATCTTGATCATCTTAAACTCCCAGCTTGCCTGATAAGGTACGCAGAATATCAGCGAATACGCCCGCTGCGGTAACATCGTTACCCGCACCGTAGCCACGCAGAACTAACGGCAGCGGTTGGTAATAACGAGTATAAAATGCCAGCGCGTTCTCGCCGTTTTTAATTTTAAACAATGGATCGTTTCCATCTACGGCATCGATCTTCACATGGCACTGACCATCGTCAATCATGCCAACATAACGTAACACTTTACCCTGCTGGGCTGCCAGCGTAACGCGCTGTGAAAAATCACCGTCAAGCTGCGACAAACGTTGCATAAAGCTATCAACATCACCGCTGGCGTCAAATGAATCCGGCAATACTGATTCAACGTTAATCTGATCTAGCTCTAACGAATAACCGGCTTCACGAGCCAGAATCAGTAGCTTTCTGGCAACATCCATACCCGATAGATCATCGCGAGGATCCGGCTCAGTATAGCCTTTATGTTTAGCCAGTTTAGTGGCCTCTGACAGGCTCATGCCCTCTTCAAGCATACCGAAAACAAAGGACAGGGAACCAGAAAGGATACCTGAGAAACGCATCAGTTCATCGCCAGCATTGAGCAGGTTCTGTAAGTTTTCTATCACCGGCAGGCCAGCGCCGACGTTGGTGTCATAAAGAAATTTACGGTTGCCAACGCTGGCCGCCTGACGCAGCTGATGGTAATAATTCATTGACCCCGTGTTAGCCTTTTTATTTGGGGTAATCACGTGGAAACCATCGGCAAGGAAGTCCGCATATTGAGACGAAATATCCTGACTTGAAGTACAGTCAACAATCACCGGATTCAACAGATGATAGTCTTTTACCATGCGAATTAAGCGACCCAGATTAAACGGTTCCTGAGCGGCAGCTAACGCCTTGCGCCAGCTATCCATTTCGATACCCAAGGTATTGGTTACCATGCCGCGAGAGTTGGCAATACCGCACACCCGAAGCTCGATATTTTTACGCTTTAGCCACTGCTGCTGACGGTGGATCTGATCTAATAGCGCACCGCCGACGCCACCAACGCCGATCAAGAAGAGATCGATCACCTGATGCGTATCGAACAGTACCTGATGGCTGGCTCTGACGGCCATTGTTGCCGAGTCGTTATTCACTACGGCAGAAATAGAACGTTCGGAAGAACCCTGAGCAATGGCTACGATGTTAATATTAGCCCGCGCTAATGCAGTGAAGAAGCGGGCAGACATGCCACGCTGAGTGCGCATGTTATCGCCAATGACCGAGATAATCGCCAGCTTCTCAATCACATCCAGCGGATCGAGTAAACCATCTTTGAGCTCTAAATAGAATTCATCTTCTAAAGACTTACGGGCACGGGATAGTTCACTCTGATGCACGCAAAAGCTAATACTGTATTCCGATGACGACTGGGTAATCAGTACCACAGAAATACCGGCCCGGGACATCACAGAAAAAACCCTGGCGGCCATACCAACCATACCTTTCATGCCGGGGCCGGAGACGTTAATCATCGCCATATTATTCAGATTAGTGATGCCTTTAACCGGATAACGGTCATCGCCGCTCTCACGGCTGATTAGCGTACCCGGAGCCTGCGGATTGGCCGTATTTTTTATCAGGCAGGGAATTTGGAACTGGGCAATAGGCGCGATAGTGCGGGGATGAAGAACTTTGGCGCCAAAATAAGACAGCTCCATCGCTTCTTGATAGGACATTGACTTCAGCAGCTTTGCACTGGGCACCGATCGTGGGTCACAGGTATATACACCGTCAACGTCGGTCCATATCTCACAGCTGTCAGCGCGCAAACAGGCGGCAAGTACTGCGGCAGAGTAATCTGAACCATTTCGGCCTAACACGACCAGTTCCCCTTTCTCATTACCCGCCGTAAAACCGGCCATCAAAATAACGTGATCTTTGGGAATACCTAGCTCAACCAAACGTCTGGTTGACTCAACAATATCAACGGTTGACTCTAAATAGTGGCCATGCGCCAATAGCATAGCCACCGGGTTAATGACGGTAACGCCATATCCTCTGGCCTGAAATACAGACTCCATAATGGCGATAGAAAGCTTCTCACCCCGGCTAATAATCGAGGCATTCACGCTGTCCGGACACTGGCCTAACAGCGATATACCGTGCAATACGTGCTTGAGCTGAGCAAATTCATGTTCAACAAAGCTTTTAAGCCTAGGGTAATCAAACCCCGGCTGATCGACGGATAGTCCCTGAAGAAGCTCGGCAAAAATTTGCTGCGCATCCAGCATATTAGTGACAACATCTTGACCAGCCACGGTTTTCTCAATCATGGCAACCAGATGATTGGTAATTTTTGCCGGAGCAGACAGTACCGTTGCGGCCTGACCCTGACGTGCATTATTTTCAATGATATCCGCTACGCGCATAAAGCGTTCGGCATTTGCTACTGATGTACCGCCAAATTTCAGAACTCGCATTTCTTGGCCTCCCCTTCCGTTATTCACGCCATTATTTAAAAGCATTGTTTAAAAATATTGCAAAAAAAAACCCGCACTCGATTCTTCGGTGCGGGCTTTTTTATTTTATTTAAGCGTCAGCCCGCCCCGCTACTAATAGTATCGGTGGTGGTCGTTGTAATAATCAGGCTGACGTTTTGCATATCTGTCTCTAAGGGTTTCAATTTACTCTATCTACGGTTAAAGCAAATAGAATAAAGTGTCAATTATTTTTTGAAATTCTAACCAAATTAGTCGTTACGACTTAAATTGGCGAGCAGTTAAAGTAGAACAGACCCGTTTTAAAATCAATGAGATGTGTAAAAATAAGCTAAATTTAATATAATCTTGTTAAATATCAATGCACAAATATTGCATCATTGTTCAAAAGTGACAAATAATCAGCCAATCATAACCGTTTTTCAATATCATTCAGCAAGCGATGGAGCATTGCCACATCCCGCTGTTCGCAAAAACCGATGCGTTGTTGTATCCATTGTGAGAGTTTTTCATCATCAGCCACGTTTAGCTTTTCTAATAGCTGATACATCCTCAGCCTGAGGGTTAAATACTGCTTTTGATCTGGAACGTTTGATTTAACGTGCTGGTCTGGCTGAGCGATCAAATCCGCCAACTGATAGCAATAAACCATCACCGCCTGTCCCAGATTCAATGATGGATAATCAGCCTTCATGGGTACACCGGTCAGTATATCTGCCAAAGCCAGCTCATCGTTCGTTAGCCCAGAGTCTTCACGGCCAAAGATAATTGCCACATCGGATAACCATGCTTTTCTCTCAATGAGCTGCGCGGCAAGCTCAACGGGAGAACAATAATAGTGATAGTGAGCACGGCTTCGGGCAGTTGACGCGACGCTAAAAGTCACATCACTTAGGGCATCCTCAAGGGTATTAAAGCAAACCGCGTTATCTAAGATATCGCCAGAGCCATGAGCCACCCAGCGTGCTGGCGGCTGCAGATGGGCATCGCTGTTGACAATTCTCAGCGAGGTGAACCCCATGGTTTTCATCGCCCTAGCCGCAGCCCCTACGTTCTCTGGCCGGGCAGGTGAAACCAAAATGATATGAAACTGCATACGCTTCCACTACGTGAATTAACAAATCTGAGGCCACTTTACTTAGCTCACTCAAGAATTTCTAGCTAATTCCACAATTAGAATTGTCACAGCAAAAGCTTTTCTTTCTTTAAATTTTCCTAATAACTACATGAATAAACTGGTATTCAGATAGCCAGTGTTTTCTAAATGAATGAATGTTGAATCAATGAGTAACCGACAAATAACAGAATAAAAATCCAATGAATAAATCAAAAATCCAACATAAGATTGAAAAATAAGGTGACTGGCAAAATAAACAGCTTTAATACCACCAAAATTACAATATTACTTTGTGATTAATAGCAAACCGGTTGCAATCACATCTGACCACTTTCGTATCTCACCATAATAGGGTGATGTAGATTGATATTGAACGCAGTAAAAAATATATAGAATGAATACTCATTTCTAGATATTAAATAAATATTGTAGCCACTCGATTAGTTCATTGACTCCCGTTCATTCAACCATAGAAAATTGATTTAATTGAAAATGAAAACCAAAAATAACCATTTGAAATATAACAAAATATTCTTAATGACAATATTAATTAGTCACAATCAATATAGGAATGAACGCACGTTTTCTTGAATATTCATGATATTAAACAGTACGTTTTAGGCTACAACGATTATCACTACGCAAGAAGATTTGGCATCAAATACCAGAAATATCGTTAATCTCTCATTGAGTATCGAGCTTATTTCCTTGTAAGATACGGGGGTCTAATAAATTATAGCTAAAAAGTTGCTAACAAAGATTCCGCAATTAATACTGAGTTACGCCAAATAAACTTCTAACTCTTTTTCCAGCAACTTTAGCCGTATTAGGAAAAATATCCGGTGGAAACAGAGAGATAAATCGGGTGCATATGTAAAAAATCGTCAAGAAGCACGGTGCAATTTGATTGTTTTTGTAGATTTTTCTCACAAATCCACTAATGTGCTATAACTATTATTGATATATATCAACAAGCCACAATTTTGTTGATCGGCAAAAGCAAGACACCTGCTATATTGCTGCTACACTAAGGTAGTTAAATTATCAGTTTTAACAAATCACAGGTATTTTTAGGTAGTTGCCTTGGCCGACCCCGAACCAGCGATTGTGTTGAAATTTGAAAAAAATCGGGATTCGTCCCTTATACTGCAGTAGTAAGTTTGAGCGTCTGCCGACTTGCTTGAACATAACTTCTGTAATATTAAATTTGATTTTGTTGGCAAATTAGGTAACAGACATGCAAACCCCGCATATCCTGATCGTTGAAGACGAGTTAGTAACTCGTAACACATTAAAGAGCATTTTCGAGGCGGAAGGATACGTTGTCTTTGAAGCCAATGATGGTGCCGAAATGCATCGGATTTTATCCGACCACAATATCAATTTGGTCATCATGGATATCAACCTGCCGGGTAAAAATGGTTTGCTGTTAGCGCGTGAACTACGTGAACAAGCTGCCGTTGCCCTAATGTTCTTAACCGGCAGAGATAACGAAGTAGATAAGATCTTAGGGTTAGAAATCGGCGCGGATGATTACATCACCAAACCATTTAATCCTCGTGAACTGACTATCCGTGCTCGCAATCTATTATCCCGTACTATGAATTTAGGCGCGGTGAGCGGTGAAGAACGTAAACTGGTTGAGAACTACAGATTCAACGGTTGGACTCTAGATATCAATAGCCGTTCTCTGGTCGATCCTAGCGGTGAAATGTTTAAGTTACCGCGCAGCGAGTTTCGCGCGATGCTACATTTCTGTGAAAATCCGGGAAAAATACAGTCTCGCGAAGAACTGCTGAAAAAGATGACTGGCCGTGAGCTAAAACCTCACGATCGCACCGTTGACGTTACCATTCGCCGTATTCGTAAACATTTCGAATCAACGCCAGACACCCCAGAGATTATCGCTACTATCCATGGCGAAGGTTACCGTTTCTGCGGTGATTTAGAAGAGTAATACTAACTTCATCAGTATCATTTAAAAAGACCAGTGCCAATGCACTGGTCTTTTTATATCTGCTCTATCAAATCAGCCACAGCCTACGGGTTTTGTGCCGATGACCATGGAATTATAGGTACCGTACTGATCGCATTTTTAGGAGAACCATCAACCACCTTGTCAGAATAAACCAGATAAATCAGCGTATTCCTTTTATCATCGTAAAACCGGACTACCTGCATAGATTTAAAAACAAGCGATGTCCGTTTGCGAAACACGGTCTCACCATCCGATTGACGATTCTTAATTTTATCACTCAGCGCTATCGGACCGATTTGAATGCAAGACAAAGCGCCATCAGCAGTATCCTCAGCCAACCCTAAACCACCTTTAATACCACCAGTTTTAGCCCGGCTTAGGTAGCAGGTCACATTTTGAACCTCTGGATCGTCAAATGCTTCAATGACAATTTTATGATCCGGACCTAACATTTTAAATACAGTATCAACCGAACCGATTTGCTCGGCATTCGCCAGCAGCGGGCTGAATATTGTCAAACAACAAAATAACGGAATGACCTTTCTCACTCATTATCTCCAGTGAAACGGGATTAATTACAACATCCATTGAACAACTAAATTTCTAAATAATGTCGCTATGGAGTCTTAATCATATTAGCCCTGTTTATCAACTTCTGACAAATAGGCATGGAATACGATGCTGAAAAATTGCTATCATGCTTCAAACCGCCCTAAGCCACAGCTATAACCACGGCACGGCACGCGACCGCTTTTGGCGTATTTTATCGAACGATTAAATAGTATTCTTTTGTTAAAAATATTTAAATTGTTCCGTAATCACGCTAAGTTACAGCCTAAGTAAAATAAAACAGCATAGTTACATAAATTCTATAGGTATTCCGCCTAGTTGATGAGGATGTTTTTATGGATCAGGCCAGTATTATTCACGATCTTTTAGACTGGCTCGAAAGTCATTTGGATCAACCGCTATCACTGGACAATGTCGCAGCCAAGTCAGGTTATTCCAAGTGGCACCTACAGAGAATGTTCAAAGAGATCACGGGTCAGGCAATCGGTTCTTATATCAGAGCACGGCGATTGTCTAAGGCTGCTGTGGCATTAAGGCTTACGGCCCGCCCAATCCTTGATGTGGCACTACAATATCGTTTTGATTCCCAACAAACGTTTACCCGCGCGTTTAAAAAGCAGTTTGCTCAGACTCCGGCCTTTTATCGTCGGGCCGATACGTGGAGTGCTGTCGGTATTTGTCCGCCGATCAAACTATCGGGAAATAACCTGTTCCCCGTTGAGTACGTCATGCTAGAAGATAAGTTGCTTATCGGAATAACTCAAAGCTACACCTGTACTCTTGAACAATTGTTCCAGTCAAAAGCTAAAATTCGATTACAGTTCTGGCATCAATACCTAGGCAACCAACCGATTGAAGTCCCGCCGGTGTTATACGGCTTGAATCATTCACGGCCTAGTCAGGAAAAAGATGACGAACAGGAAGTGTTTTACACTACGGCACTGGAACCCCAGCACGTACCTCAGGGTGTAGAAGGGCATTCTATTGCGCTACAGGGCGGTGAATATGCCCTCTTTCGCTATAACGGACCACCGGACGGGCTTTCGCAGTTTGTCCTAACCCTCTATGGAACGTGTTTACCTTTATTAAAGCTTACTCGCCGCAAAGGATATGACATCGAGATATTTCATCCTAAGAGTGGTAAAAGAATAGGTGACGACATCCCACCGATTATTGACGGCGAATACATGATCCCAATCCAGCGTTAACGCTGGATTTCATCAAGCGCATCGGCGGTTAAATGCTGGGTATCCCCGGCAAATTCAACCACCCAACCGGGCGCAAGCCATGGGCTATTCTGGCTCTCGACTAACGACAGAGAGCAATTTTTCAAACGTAAACGACGCTCAGCGTAAGGCGGTAAGCCTAAAACGTTACCCAATAAGCTACCCAACGCAATACCATGGCTAACCAGTAACGCTTTACTGCCTTCCGGTAAGCTCTTGCACTCATCAAGCACGGCACGCATACGCGCAGAAAGCTCAGTTAACGATTCACCTTCGGGAATACGGCCATCGGGGGTTCCATCAAGAATCAATTGGCGGTGTTGTTCTTCTGCCGGCGTCAGCGAGTCGATATCGCGCCGTTCAAGAATGCCCATGTTCAGTTCACGCAGGCGAGAATCATAAGTGGGCTCAATCCGGCAATATTCAGCCAAAAGCGCCGCGGTTTGACGAGTACGACCCAGATCGCTGGCAATGATATGAGTGATGCCAAGATCCTTTAACCTCCGCCCTGCCTGACGGGCCTGAGTCTCACCCATTTCAGTTAAATTGCTGTCCGTTTGCCCTTGAATTTTGCGAGCAACGTTCCATTCTGTTTCACCATGTCGAATTAAGTATACCTGTGTCATGCATGTTATCCGTTATACTGTGGAGACTGTTTTCTTACTATCTTGATTTAACTATGTATCACGTGATTGCCGCGACAACTAACCCTGCAAAAATAAATGCCATTAGCCTGACCTTCACTGAACTATTTGGCCCTGACAGTTGCAGGATCGAAAGCGTTGAAGTCAATAGCGGAGTTCCTAATCAACCGATGGGCGATAAAGAAACCAGAACCGGAGCCCGACATCGAGTAATGTCTGCCCGTCAGGTCCGCCCGGAAGCCGACTTCTGGATTGGCATTGAAGCAGGCATTGATGACGAAATGACCTTTGCGTGGATTGTTATCGAAAATAATCATTGTCGCGGTGAAGCCCGTTCGGCAAGCCTGATCCTTCCACCGGTTATTTTAAAAAGCCTGTATGAAGGAAAAGAGCTTGGTGACGAAATGGCTACCTTGACCGGAATAAAAAATATTAAGCAACAAGGCGGAGCCATTGGCCTGTTTACCCAAGGTAAACTTTCCCGTACCAGCGTTTATCAACAGGCTCTGCTTCTAGCCTTTGTACCCTTCCATAATGAAATTTATCAAACCCGAATTAACTAAATCCTGCGCGGTTAATCATACCCGCAAAGTAAAATCCGATTGAACAATGTTTGTGGTTTATTCTATTTCATGCTTAATCTGGTTTAGCGTCTTCATTGCCTAACAGCGCAGCTTCAAGCCAGCTTTTGAACTCTGGGTTAGCCATTTTAAGGCTGTTTGAACCACGGGTAATGGTGGCAATACCGGCACCAAGTTCACTTTTCAATTCGCGCTGGCTCATTTTTCCGCGCATCAGTTCCTCAATAATTCGAACCCGAGTTCCCAATGCTTCACGCTCGTCAGGAGTTAGCAGAAGCTGTAATAGATCCTGTTGATTCCCATCACAAAAGGCCTGTTGTAATAACGTAATAAAGCCTTGCCACTCAAGCTGGCGATGTTGGTCTGACATTATTTCTACTCCGGACGATGAACTATCTTGCTAGTACGATAGCATAAGCCAGCTAAAAACGGCATAACTAAAGTATGCCGCTCAGTACCAAATCAATAACGGCGTTCCCACTCGTTATCCGTCATCACGATCGGCGACTTATTCATAAAGCTGCGATAAAACAGGTCATAGGCTAAAACATTCTTCACATAGCCACGGGTTTCATTAAACGGAATGCTCTCAACAAAGGCGACAGCATCGAGCCGACCGGCACTGTTATCCAACCATGACCTTACCCGATTAGGGCCAGCGTTATAGGCTGCCGCCGCTAAGATACGGTTTTGGTCAAAGGTCTGATAAGTGTGTTCCAGATAGCTGGTTCCTAACTGAATATTGGTTTCAGGATCAAAAAGCTGACTGGTATTGCTGTAATGAGTAATATCGCTTTGTTTAGCTATTTGCTTAGCCGTTGCTGGCATAAGCTGCATTAAGCCTCTGGCTCCGACCGGCGACTGGGCCTGAGGATTCCATGCGCTCTCTTGGCGAGCAATTGCCATCGCGAATGAAATGCCAATGCTTTTATCATTGGTGGATGCTTTAAATAGGTTGGGGTAAGCCAACGGGAAACGTTCCTCAATGTGATCCCATAGCTTAGCCACAATCGTTGCCTGTACGCTTAAATCAGCCCAGTCCTGCTCGTAGGCATAACGAGCTAACCCTTCTTGTTCTGGTTTATCAAGGCTTAAAATCAGGTTACTCCACTCATTGCGGGCTAAGTTATCCAACCCCCAATACATCAGTTCACGCACCCGATCGACTTCAGGACGCTGTATTAATGCCTGCGTGTATTTGACCGCCTTATCCATCTGCACCGGATAGCTAATACCCAAACGCTGGGCGGCGACCATCGGGTAGAATCCCCTCGCCTTAGTCAGCTCACGCAAGACCGTTTCACCTTCCGTACGCTGGCCGTTTTCCAGCAATCCGTCAGCATACCAGTAGCACCACTCGTCTTTCGCCGCAACGCTTTGAGGCAATTTGGCAATCCATTTGGCGACTCCTTTCTTATCACCATTACTTAGCGACAAACGAATTCGACGCTCAACGAGGTCATCACTACCGCCTTTGGCAAGCGTCTCATCGCGCCACGAAGCCTGCTCGCTGGTCACGCTGTTATCCATCAGACGACCGGCAATAATGTTTTCTAGCCCCTGATGTTCCTCACTACTCATTTTTTGCTGGCGGGAAACCTGAGGCAAAATGGCTCTGGCTTGCTCTACATCTTTACGGGCCAGCTTAGCGAAAGCCAGACGAGTTTCTTCACGAGTAAAATCGGTTGGGGAAAAATCACGGGAAAAAGACGCTACGTTGGCAGGATCTTTTTGTAACTTACTGAGCGCATCACCGATAGTTTTATAGCTGGCAGGAAGCTGTGCTATCAATGAACTGACTAACGGCTCATTGCCAGCCTGACTGGCGATGCTGATACGCTCTAGCGTGGTCAATGCGGTCTGGTTTCCGGCATTACGCCATTCAGCGAATAGCTTATCGCAGGAAGCGGGTAACGACTTTGAACTCAACCATATATTTTTAGCCTCATCGTAAGCTGCCTGCTTTTCGCCGGTAGACCATTTAGCATAGAAATAGTTACAGCGCGCAGCCACTAAATGAGGGGCATCAGGTGCAAATTGTAAAATACCTGACCAGTCCTGACGGTTAGCCAACTCATTGATAAAGTTGTTTTGTAAGTTTCTTGTCAGAGGCAACGTAGGGTAGCGCGCCGTAAATTTACCGGCATCCGCTACCGATAGGGAGCTTAAGTCTTGAGTGAGTTGACGATATTCAAGGTAAGGATAAAGCGGGTAAGCGCTCAGCGTCGGCATCAGGCGGGACACCTCATCCATTTGTTTGCTATCCCACGCCTGTTTAACCTGTTGATAGCGCTCACGTTGAGCATTCAACGAATCGGCCCATACGCTGTTGGCCGCCATCACTATCATTACGCCAGCCAAGAATGTACTTTTCTTCATAAAGTTACGCCAATTATCCGTCACAAACATCCTCACTTATCCTGTCATTCGTTACTGATATTTACTGTATTCACGCAATACCGCGCCCATTGAGTATAAGAGATTTCGACTCAATGTCGGCCCACTGCCCTAAATTTGTCGTCTTAATCTTCATGTAATAACGAGGATGACGCGCAGGGTATTAAGACAGCCAATATTCAATTTCGCTCATTATCAATCCAACTATTGTATTCTAACGCCTGAAACCGAGACAAAAAGGTAAAAAATCAAAAATCTGGAAACGTCGCGCAAATTTTGTTTCTCGTGATATCGCCTTGCCAGATAAAGCATACAATCAGATGAATAATAAAAAATAGCGAGTAGTCACGGTACTCCCGTTAATCATATAGCAGTGATTCTGTCAGATTTAGGGCATAATGACCTATCTATGCCCCATATATACTCAGAATAGTTGAAGTTGCAGTAAGGCCGAAAATGAAACAAACCCGATAACCTGCTCAGGTCAGTCATTCGGGCGCACTAACGCCGCCGCAGCTTTAAACGTCTAGCGTATAGATTATGGATAGTTAACAAAGTAGTCATAACGAGGCTTGAAGAACAGTGGCACAATACGTCTATACTATGCATCGGGTCGGAAAGGTCGTCCCTCCGAAGCGACATATTCTAAAAAATATCTCCCTGAGCTTTTTCCCTGGGGCCAAAATTGGCGTGCTGGGTCTGAACGGTTCAGGTAAATCCACACTGCTGCGCATTATGGCCGGTATCGATACCGACATTGAAGGCGAAGCACGCCCGCATCCCGGTATTAAAATCGGCTACTTGCCGCAAGAACCTCAGCTCAATATGAACCAAACGGTTCGTGAAGCGGTTGAAGAAGCGGTTAGCGAAGTCAAAAATGCCCTAACCCGCTTAGACGAAGTTTATGCTGCGTATGCTGAGCCCGATGCCGACTTTGATAAGCTGGCTAAAGAACAGGGCGTGCTGGAAGGAATCATTCAATCGCACGACGGCCATAACCTTGACCACCAGTTGGAGCGTGCGGCAGATGCCCTGCGCCTGCCCCCTTGGGATGCCCGCATTGAGCATCTGTCGGGCGGTGAACGCCGTCGCGTGGCCATTTGCCAGCTGCTGCTGGAAAAACCAGATATGCTGCTGCTCGATGAGCCAACCAACCACCTTGATGCCGAATCGGTAGCATGGTTAGAACGCTTCCTGCACGACTATGAAGGCACCGTTGTGGCCATTACCCATGACCGCTACTTCCTCGATAACGTTGCCGGTTGGATCCTTGAACTCGACCGCGGTGAAGGCATTCCGTGGGAAGGTAACTACTCCTCATGGCTGGAACAGAAAGATCAGCGTCTGGAGCAAGAAGCCTCTTCTGAAGCGGCACGCCGCAAGTCAATTCAGAAAGAGCTGGAGTGGGTTCGTCAGGGTGCGAAAGGCCGTCAATCCAAAGGTAAAGCTCGTCTGGCCCGCTTTGAAGAACTTAACAGCGTTGAATATCAAAAACGTAACGAAACCAGTGAACTGTTTATTCCACCGGGCCAGCGCTTAGGCGACAAGGTGCTGGAAGTGAATAACCTGACCAAGTCTTACGGTGACCGCCTGCTGATTGATGGCCTGACTTTTGCCATTCCGAAAGGCGCCATTGTCGGTATCATTGGCCCTAACGGTGCGGGTAAATCAACGCTGTTCCGTATGCTTTCCGGCCAAGAGCAGCCAGATTCAGGCGACATCAGCTTAGGTGAAACCGTACAGCTTGCCTCGGTCGATCAGTTCCGTGACAACATGAATAACGGTAAAACCGTTTGGGAAGAAGTATCCGGCGGTCAAGACATCATGCGCATTGGCAACTTTGAAATGCCAAGCCGTGCCTACGTTGGCCGTTTTAACTTTAAAGGCGTCGATCAGGGTAAGCGAGTTGGAGAACTGTCCGGCGGTGAGCGTGGCCGTCTGCATTTAGCCAAACTGCTACAGGTTGGCGGCAATATGTTGCTACTCGATGAGCCAACCAACGATTTGGACATTGAAACCCTGCGTGCGCTGGAAAACGCCCTGTTAGAGTTCCCGGGCTGTGCGATGGTTATTTCCCATGACCGCTGGTTCCTTGACCGAATCGCCACCCATATTCTGGACTACGGTGATGAAGGTAAAGTTGAATTCTTCGAAGGTAACTTTACCGAATACGAAGAGTGGAAAAAGCGCACCATGGGTGCAGAAGCCCTTGAGCCACACCGCATTAAGTATAAGAAGATGATCAAGTAATTTCCGATCTATGCTTAAAGCAGTCAACCATAACGCCCCATTAGGGGCGTTATAATTATGTCAGGCCCGGAGCACTCTTTGCTTAAAAACGTCGCCCTATCAGTGGCGTACTTCAACGCGGTTCAATCCATATTTTCAGGAGAACGCCAATGACAAAAAAAGTCCTATTGCTTGGTGCTACGGGATTAATCGGCGGCCAACTGTTAGCCATGCTGGAATCCGATCCTTACATTACTCATATATATGCCCCAACGCGCAAACCGCTACTTTCCACCAGCGAGAAGCTTATCAACCCGATAGGGCCCGATGTCCAAATTCTATTAGATACCCTAACAGAACCGGTTGATATCGCCTTTTGCTGTTTGGGAACAACCCTAAAAGAAGCAGGAAGCAGAGAAGCATTCCGTTTTGCTGACATGGTACTGCCGGTGCACGGCGGAAAAACCGCCCTTCGCTTAGGCGCAGCTCAATATCTGGTGGTCAGCGCTATCGGTGCTAAAGCCAGCTCATGGATTTTCTATAATCAGACCAAAGGCCGGATGGAACAGGCGCTGATTGCCCAGAACTGGCCTCATTTAGCCCTGCTTCGCCCGTCAATGCTGATCGGCCATCGGGAAAATCCTCGCCAGATTGAACAAATTACCGCGCCGCTATTTCGCCTTTTGCCCGGCAGATGGAAAGGAATCGCATCGAAGG
Source organism: Budvicia diplopodorum (assembly GCF_009800925.1). GTDB lineage: Bacteria > Pseudomonadota > Gammaproteobacteria > Enterobacterales > Enterobacteriaceae > Budvicia > Budvicia diplopodorum. The sequence goes on from NZ_WOYF01000002.1 coordinate 262,896, forward strand.
ATGTCGCCTACGTTATGTGGAAAATGGCCGTTGACCCGCTCACCAATTCATTAACCATTTTGCAGTCTGACCAAATCAGGCGCAGAGCGGCCAGAGGCCTGGATTAGCCGTTAATTCACCGAATTTAGAGGGGCTGAATGCCCCGCCACTAACGCATGGCTCATCATCGTTTCAATAAAACGATCCAGCGCTGGCATATTCAGTTTACGATCCGAGTAGATCAAATAAAGATCGTTACCGTCTGCCTGCCAGTCGGCTAAAACTGGCCTTAGTTGCCCACAGGCAATAGCCTCTCCGGTTAAAAATGCCGGCAAGAATGCAATACCGCCGCCGGCAATCGCGCACTGGCGCGCATACAGTAAATTATCGGTAACGTGGTCGGCGGGCTGGAGCCAGTGAAAAACCTGATTATCCTTGCGTAACGTACATTCTGACCATGCCCGATGGGTAATACAGCGGTGCCCAGCCAATTGATCGGGGTGAACGATAGGCCCGGACTGCACCAAATAATCAGGCGATGCCAATAGATAGCGAGGATAGTGGCCAAGAAACCGGCCAATCAGCGTTGAATCCTGCGGTTTTCCCGTTCGAATGCCAATATCAAAGCCGGAAGCCACCAGATCGGCCATAGCGTCAGAGACATACACCTCAACCGAAACCTCAGGATACAATCGCTGAAAATCAGTCACCACCGGAGCCAATAGCGTAATGGCCAGACCGGCAGGTGCCGTAATACGAATTCTACCGCTGGGCGACGCTTTCAATATTTGCAAAGACTGCTGCGCCCGTTCTGAAGCCTGAATCATCTCTTGACAGTGCACCAGATAGCGTTCACCCGCAAACGTTAAGCTCAGCTGTCGGGTGGTCCTCATCAGTAATCGGATTCCCAACTGTTGCTCAAGGTGACTAATTCTTTGGCTCACGCTCGACTTAGGTAACCCGGCACGTTTCGCCGCGGCGGTGAAACTGCCCAGTTCGACCACCAGCGTAAACAGCGCCATATCCTGCAGTTGTTTAAACATTATTGTTCATTCTATATAAACAGTTTGTTTGCATAATACTATCTTATCAGTCTTTACGACAGCGACTAGACTGGCTGCAATTATCCTCCCGTAAGGAACCTATTTATGGCCCGTTATGCCATTGCCGTTGACCCGAAAAACCCACAACAGCTGATTAAGATTGACCTTCCACAGCAGGCCCCCGGCGACTTTGATTTGCTAGTCGAAGTAAAAGCGATTGCGATGAACCCGGTAGATACCAAAGTTCACGCCGGTTTAAAACAGAATGGGCTCCAGGAACCGAGGATTTTAGGCTGGGATGCCAGCGGCGTTGTTATTGCCACTGGTTCAAAAGTTGCCGAATTCTCCGTCGGTGACGAAGTGTGGTACGCCGGAGATATTACCCGAGCGGGCAGCAATGCAACCCACCAGCTCATTGATTCAAGAATCGTTTCCCGTAAGCCAAAATCACTAGGCTGGGCAGAGTCCGCAGCCATTCCGCTAACGGCATTAACCGCATGGGAAGGCCTGTTTGAGCACTTAAAAATTCAGGACGCGGGCAGTGACAAAACCCTGTTAATTATCGGCGGTGCCGGTGGCGTAGGATCGCTGGCCATACCTCTAGCCGCATTGCGCAGTAAAGTGCGCATCGTAGCAACCGCCTCACGCCCTGAGTCACAAAAATGGTGCTTAGACCGTGGCGCAGACCTAACCGTGGACTACCGCAACCTTAAAGATAATCTGCTTAAGCACAATATTAAACAGGTGGATTATATCTTTTGCCTGAACGATACCGACGGCCACTGGGAGGCTATGAGCGAAGTTATTGCTCCGTTTGGTCATATCTGCTCGATTGTAGAGAACAAGCAGCCATTAGCTCAACCGCTGATCAGAACTAAAGGCGTCGCCTTCCACTGGGAGCTGATGTTCACCCGCAGTATGTACCAAACGCCGGATATGGCAGAACAAGGCCATATTCTTCAGCAAATCGCCGAAATGCTGGATAAAGGTGAGCTAAAAGGTACGCTAAGCAAAACCCTGCATGGGCTCAGCGTTGAAAGCATTACTGAGGCGCATAAAATGCAGCTGGAAGGTCATATGACCGGTAAAATTGCCGTTGCCTTTTAAGCTAAACATGTAAACCGCTCCGGTATTGAAACCAACTCAATACCGGAGAAAATTAACCAGACCTACCTCGCTCTCTAATTGGGGAAATTCCCGATTTAATCAATAAATTACCCTCACCGAATGCTATACTTTTGGTCATGCTAACCGCAGCGGGATCGATCCAATGGATGAAGATAAGTTTGACGTTATCGTAGTCGGCGGCGGAATTGCCGGCTGTACCTGCGCCTTACTACTGGCACGGGCTGGCGTTAAGGTACTGTTGTTAGAGCGGGCTTCTCATGCCGGAGGAAAAAACGTCTCCGGAGGCCGGTTATATACCTATAGCCTAGACGAGATTATTCCGGGCTTCGCTAATCAGGCTCCCTTAGAACGACAAATCACCCACGAAAAGTTCTCCCTACTCACTGCCGATAGCGCGGTTACGCTGGATTATCACCATCCTATCTTTTCTGAAGGCTCAACGTCCTATAGCGTTCTGAGATCGCGTTTCGATCCATGGTTAATGGCTCAGGCCGAAGCCGCCGGAGCTCAATGCCTGACTGGCGTACAGGTTGATAGCCTTATCGAAAAACAGGGCGTTATCTGTGGGGTTAAAGCCGGGGACGACGAAATTTATGCACGGGCCGTAGTGCTGTCAGAAGGGGCAAATACTCTGCTGGCAGAACGCCATAATCTGGTGTCGAAACCTCAGCCGAAGACCATGGCCGTTGGCGTTAAAGAGGTACTAACCCTCGACTCGGACGTAATTGAAGAACGCTTCGCCCTTGAGGAAAATGAAGGTACGGCATGGCTATTCGCCGGTAATGCCAGCGCAGGAAAAGTCGGCGGCGGCTTTGTCTATACCAACCGCGACACCCTGTCGCTGGGGGTGGTCTGTAATCTATCCGCTCTAAGCGATGCCAACCAGAATCTGGCCGCCATGTTGGAAAACTTCAAACAGCATCCGGCGGTACGGCCGCTGATAAGAAAAACCGAACTGCTTGAATACAGCGCCCATCTGATCCCAGAAGGAGGTATCAACTGCGTGCCGCCGCTTTCTGGGGCTGGCTATGTCATTATCGGAGATGCCGCAGGGCTTTGCGTTAATGCCGGGCACACGGTGCGCGGTATGGATTTGGCGGTGTTATCGGCAAAAGCCGCCGCACAGGCGCTTATTGATGCCAGCCAAACCAATAGCTTCACCGCCCAATCTCTGGCACATTATCGAGCGCATTTAGAAAGCGGTTCGCTGTGGTCTGTGTTACAACAATATCGCTCTTTACCCGAAACGCTGCTGCAAACGCCCGCCCTGTTTGAACGCTACCCGCAGCTTGCCGCCGACATCCTACAACAGCTATATCGCGTCAACGGCACGTCGGCTAAACCGCTGCGGAAAATCATATGGAACAACGTTCGCCGCGCCGGGCTGTTCAAGCTGATTAAAGATGGTATACGAGGAGCCCGTAGCCTATGAGTCCGGAAGAAAAATTAAGCAAAAACCATTACCGGATAAACCCGCATCAGCCTCATATTGTGCTGGCTGACCATCCGGATCGCCGTCAGTTAAGCACGTTGGTTGCCGCCTGCCCCGCAGGACTTTACCAACAAAATTCGGACGGAAGCCTGAGTTTTGACCTTCACGGTTGCCTCGAATGTGGAACTTGCCGGTTATTGTGCGATGAGAAGGTACTGGCTCGCTGGCAATATCCATCGTCAGGCTATGGCATCGTTCTACGCTTCGGCTAATTTTGGTTATGTGAGAGACCTCTGAGCGCTAAAAAATAGTTCATGGTAGGCTGGCTACATTCAGCCCCAATGACGTTCAGTTTGCTGCATAAGGTTCAGTATAAAAATGGAAAATCAACCTAACCGGCGCTAAGACAGGAAACTGAAACAATACAGAGAGCATCCATTGCCCATATCAACAATCCTGAAGCTACACCCGGTTATTGCCGCGGTTAAAGATACGAAAAGCCTCGATCGGGCACTACAGTCAGACTGTAAAATTATTTCGATCCTGTACGGCAACATTTGCAATATCGGCGCTATCGTCCAGCGGATAAAAAAGGCCGACAAATACGCCTTTATCCACGTTGATCTGCTGGATGGCACCTCCAATAAAGAGATCGTTATCGACTTTTTGAAAATCGTTACCGCCGCCGACGGAATTATCAGTACCAAAGCGTCAATGATCAAAGCGGCCCGGGCTCAGGGTTTTTACGGTATTCACCGCCTGTTTCTGATTGATTCTATCTCTTTTCATAATATTGATAAGCAAGTGGCCCAGTCGAACCCAGACTGTATTGAGATCCTGCCGGGATGCATGCCAAAAGTGCTCGGGTGGGTTGCCCAACAGATTAACCTGCCGATTATTGCCGGTGGCTTAGTATGCGATCATGAAGATGCCATGAGTGCGATTAACGCAGGCGCAATGGCGATTTCCACCACCAACACCGGCGTGTGGGAACTTCAATTTTAAGTTAAGAAGCAATAAGACTACTGACGAAATCGCTTAACTTAGTTATTTCGTCAGTTTCGTCCGCAAAAACAGTGCCGGGATATCACCATTATCTAGCGGCCGAAGGACGGCGGCTGTCAGCAGTCTGAATCACTACGATATCTTCTGCTCTAAGCACTTCACCAGCGCATCCAAGACCTGATTCATATCCCCGACTATTCCAACATCAGCCTGAGCAAAAATGGCCGCGTCGGGATCGGTATTAATCGCCACCACCAGCTGACTTTGCCTGATACCAACCGCAAAAGCCGGCGCGCCCGACACCCCAGCAGCGATACACACTTCCGGCGCAATTGATTCACCGGACATCCCAATCAGGCGATTCATCGGGCACCAGGCGTTCATGACTACCGGGCGACTGGCGGCCAATTCAGCGCCCAACGCCGTTGCTATCTGGTGCAGTTTCTGAACGTTCTCCTGACTGCCAGCACCCTGCCCGATGACCAGTATACGGTTAGCCTTACTCAAGGCCGACGAGGCTTCAACCGGCAAATTGTGCTGTTCTATCAGCCAGTCGGGCTGCGCTATTTCACTTTTTACTTCGCTTTTTACCTCACTATGAGGAACATCATAAATTGCGCTAGCCGCTTCACCGCGCCCCTGTCGGGCAACGGCAATACACCACGGCTTAGCCGTTAAAGATAGGCTGGCCAACATGTTATTGGCATAACAGGGTTGCTGAACCTGACACTGACCATCCTGTATTTGCAATTGGTAAACGTCTAAACAGCTGACCCCGCCTAATCGCATCGCCGTTCGGGTAGCTAATTCTGCCGCAAACGCATTGGCGCTAAACAGTAAAAGCTCAGCAGGGTAACGCTGATGGGCCTGAATCAACGCGGGAAGCACGCTTTCTGTTAGCAGGATGTCGGGGATCTTTAACCAAAATACCTGCGAAACAGCATGGTTAAAAACCGGTAATTCCACCGGCTTATTTTCCCGAAACAACAGCCACAGCACGCTTTCATCCCAGTCGGCCTGACTGTGTGACAAACAAAAATTCATCTCTTGCGCTTGCCGAAGCCACGACGGGGAATCGGCATCCAGCACCATTGCCATTTTCATCGGCCTATCCTCCCTTTCAAATACCCCTGATAAAGGCGACTGACCGTTTCCTGCATCGTTTCCTGCATGGTAGTGCTGCTAAGAGTGCCGCTAAGCACCACTCCAGCCCGGCGATTTTGCTGGCGGGTTAACTGCAACACCTGCTTATCACTACGCTGCTGTAACTGTGGCAGGCTTAAACCCAACTCACCCAGCGAATAATCAGCGATAGCTTTCTTTCCCGCCGACAGTTTTTGTTTAAGAGTCGGCACCCGCAACGCGCTGGCCTGAGGCGAATTACCGATCGCCAAAACGGCCGGAGCCGTAATGATAAGCCGCTGAGACCGTTCCTCGGTCTGGCGAATTAAGACTACCCGCTGAGATTCAGGCTGAGCGTCAAAATGGCTAACCTGAGTAATGCAAGGCCACTGCAACAGTTCCGCTAACTGCATGGCAGTCTGCACGTCAAAACCGTCACCGCTCTGCATGCCCATCACGATCAAAGACTGCTCTTCGACCCGATGGTGATAAGCAGCAATGATTTCAGATACGGCCCGTGGATTAAAACGAAAATCGGCCTGAGGCGGTAGATCAACCCGCGCTGCGCGATCGAAACTCAACGCGTAAAGCTGCTTCAGATAGTAATGACTTTTACTATCGCCCACGCTCAGCGCGCTGAGCGCCAGCTCTCCCTCGCCCCAAGCTGAATTCTGTTTTATCATCAACATCAGCTCTGCCGCGCTTTCGTCAAAGCAGTTCAGCATGGTCTGAATAAAGCTAACGTCAATTTGCTGCTGGTCGTCAACCCGCCAGTCCTTCTCAGCCATCATCGACAGATCGGCAGAGGCTCTAAATGCCAATAACATCTTCATCATCTATTTGGCCCCCTGAACCGACGTACGTTTGACCGTCGAGGCGCCCACCAGCGTTAACCCTTTGGTTTCCGGTGCCCACAAAATAGAAACCAATGCGCCAACCAACAGCACGGCAACCAGTATCAGCATGGTGGTTTGGAGTCCTAAAGAGAGAATCGATAGCGGTAATAGCCCGGTACTAATCGCTGAACCTAAACGACTCATGGAGGTCGCAAACCCAACGCCAAGGGAGCGAATATCGGTCGGGAAGCTTTCTGCCGGAAACACGCCAACCAGATTACTGACGGCAGAAATGGTTAGCGTAAAAATGGCGAACAGCAATAGCATGATGCCGGTTTGCCCTACGGGCATCACGGCCAACGCGGCCAGGCTCACGGCCAGAATAAAGAAAGCGGTAATTAAAAATCCGCGCCGGGAACACAGCTGGGTGATGCCGATCCCCATCACCGCGCCGACCATTAATAGCGCATTCAGCAACAGGTCGGTGGTGAAATCTTCCTGTAAGCCCATGGCGCTCAGCATGGCGGGTAAGTAGGTATAAATCGCAAAATATGGAATGACCAAACAGACAAAAAACAGGCTATTAAACGCCGTCCTGCGCCAATAGCGAGATGAGAATAGCGTCAGTATGTGGCGAGAGGTATCGACCGGGATTTCATCGGTTAGCATAACGTTAGCCCCGAAGCAGCGTTTTACCACTTCATGGGCTTCGTCAATTCGCCCTTTGCGCATTAACCAGCGCGGTGACTCAGGCGTGCCCCAACGCAGTATCATGATGCACAGTGCAGGTACCGACGCGGAAGCCAACAGCCAGCGCCAGGTATCGGGCCCGGCATCAGAGAACAGGTGCCCCATAAAGCTGGCCGATACATAGCCAAAGGTCCAGATAACGCTGAAAGAGCCCAATAGCAAACCGCGATGTTTGCGCGGAGAAAACTCAGCCAGCATGGTATGACCAACGGAATAATCGCCGCCAAGGCCAATACCGACCAATACCCGTAGCCAGAACAGTTGCTCGGGCGACGCGACAAAAAACTGTAGCAATGAGGCCAGCGTGATAATTACAAAGCTGAAGGTAAAAATCTTCTGACGGCCAATATGGTCAGAAATCCAGCCTAATACCAGACTGCCTAGAAACAGGCCGAAAAGTGCAGAACTTCCTATCATTCCGACCCAAAAAGACGAAAGAGCCATTTGCGGCTTAATCTGCGTTAACGCAAAACCAATCACACCCAATACGTAGCCGTCCGTCAGGTGGGCACCAAACGTCAGGCCAGCAATCTTAATATGAAAGCGGTTTAGCGGGATGTCGTCCATGCGTACTGGCTTAGGGCGTTGTAATAATGACATTATGATCCCCTTTTTGCAGCAGTGGTCAACCTACCATCATAATAATGAAGCCCCGCCCTACCGCAAAGGGCAGGATGCGGGGCTGACCAGAAGTTACTTCTCAATCGGGTAAATCGTACCGGTATTCATGATGCCATTCGGGTCATATACATCTTTTAATGCTTTCAGAATGTAATAGGCCGAACCGTGTTCACTTTTAGTCCAATGCACCCGATGTTTACCAATACCGTGATGATGAACCATTGAACCGCCAAGCTTAATGGTCTCTTCAACGATGATCTTATTCAGCGGGTTATGGTACTTATCAATTTCCTCTTCAGGCTTGCAGCCCACGACGTTGTAGTCATAGACGAAGTACATATTGGTGCCGTTGATATAGCTGTGGGACGAGTGCCCACCCAGCATAGTAATGTCGTCGGCGTGAGGGAATTCATGGCGAATGCGCTGAATAACGTTTTCATAAATGGCATTAATACAGCTCCAGTCACCGGAAACTTCGGTGGTGAATCCCATATTATTGGTTTTCACGATCTGCTCACGCTCGGCGGCAACCTTTTCCGGCCCCCAGTTTAAATGATTAAACCAGGCTTCAATCAGCCTGCTGTCAACCTTTTTGCATTCAGGATAACGTTTAACAATCGCTTCAATCCCTTCGCCGGTCGCTTTGGCAATGCCTTTAGAGCCTTCAGCCATAAAGATCAGCACACATTTACCTTCGGCAAAATGGGTAAAGTGTTGGGTGCCATCTTCGGCATCGTACAGGCGGGCAATTGACGGGCGATATCCATCCACCATCACTTCTCGCAGGATCTCAAAGCCGGTCTTCATGTTATCCAGAATATAGCCGTAGAACAGGTTATTCTCAGGCATATATTTAAAGATCTTTACCGTAACCTCAGTGATATAGCACAACGCACCTTCATTCCCAATAATCACATGACGGATATCCGGACCGGCAGCGCGCCGTGGAACGTTTTTAATCCGCGTAATGGTTCCATCAGGGAATACCGTTTCCAGCCCGACAACCATGTCTTCAATTGCCCCATACAGGGTAGAAAACTGGCCAATGCTACGGGTGGCCACCAGCCCGCCCATCTGAGCCAGAGGCTTAGACTGAGGCGAATGTCCGGTGGTATAACCCTGAGCCCGCAGCTTATTCTCTAACACTTCCAGCGCCACGCCGCACTGTGCGGTCGCCTGCATGTTTTGGATATCAATTTTGACAACTTTATTCAGACCAGAACCGTCCAGAACCACTGAGTTTTCGACCACAGTTTCCAGACCGCCTTCGGTCGCAGAAGCGCCGGTACGTGGCACACAGTTGATCTTATGCTTATTCAGAAATGCCAGAACGTCAGAAACCTGCTGAGTATCGGCCAATTTGACCACCGCAGCCGGTAACGGTAGGGTGAAAACACCGTGAATATCGGCATATTTCCTAAACCGATCGACGCTGTTTTTCTGCAGCACCTTCTTATCAGTAATAACTCGTTCCGGGCCTACAATCTCTTTTAGCTTCTCAACGATTGCTTCTCTTGTCAGCGACATGTTAAATCCTTCCTGCTTCAGTACGTTTAAATGGCCTAAGCCATGGCTATAGATAAAAACTAAATCGGCTTAACGAACCAAGTACCCACCGTCAACCACCAGCAGATGACCGTTTACATAGTCCGAAGCTCGGCTGGCTAAATAGACCATTGCGCCCATCAGGTCTTGAGTTTCACCCCAACGGTTGGCCGGAATATGGTCAAGTACGCGCTTATTGGTTTCCGGATTTTTACGAGTTTCAGTGGTAATTTCAGTGGCGTAATAGCCCGGGGCAATGCCGTTAACCTGAATGTTGTACTGGCCCAGTTCGTCACAGTACGCTTTGGTAAATCCGGCCAGCGCATGCTTAGTGGCCGAGTAGGCCGGAGACCATTGCCCGCCCAAGTAAGAGAACAGGGAGCAGATATTCACAATTTTGCCGTGGCGTTGGGGAATCATCACTTTGGCGGCTTCATAGCTGAGTTCAAAAGCGGCAGTCAGGTTGATATCAATCATTGGGTCCCAGTCTGCACGGCCAAAATCCAGCACTTTATTTAGCTTACAGATACCGGCATTGTTCACCAGAATATCAACGCTACCGAACGTTTCCAGACACTGGGCAATCACCTTACCCGGTGCCCCTTTTTCGGTAATATCAACCTGCATAAACTCGACTTTAACGCCCTGCTTCTCAATTAATTGGCGGGTTTCGCCTTTATCCATAATGAAGCTTGGAATAAACAGATTGGCACCGGCTTTTGCCAGCGCAACGGCAAAGGCTTGCCCCAGCCCGCTATTACCACCGGTAACGATCGCCGTTTTGCCCTTAAGGGAGAAAAAATCCAGAGAAAACCCATCTAAAGCGCTTAATGACATGATGTAACCCCTTAACGTCCTGATAAAAATCCAAAAAAAAAGAGAAAAGTAAGCTTCCCGCACCGGGCGGAAAGTTACTTTTCTCATAGTCTCTAGTAACTATTTAAAGAAGTAACATATCTGGCGAAGACTTTTCCGTGATACCACTCACAGAATACGATTTGGCAAACTAAACATCGCCCATACGAACAATGCACTCAGCCAAAAAACTTAATATTATTTTAATTATCAACTAAATAGCCAAACCTTGTTTTATCATGGTGGGATTTGTGACAACTCTCACGGAATGTATCAACACCGGCATGTTATTAATTAGCACAGTTACTAGAGATGACGAGAAAAGTAACTTTCCGCCCGGTGCGGGAAGCTTACTTTTCTCTTTTTTTTTGCCCAAAATCAACGAACTACAACTGGGATAACGCCATGCAAAAAGATAATTTTCGCCGTTGGTTAACTCTGGCAATCATCAGTATCAGCGGTGGTGTCAGCTTTGATCTGGCCTACCTACGATACATTTACCAAATTCCAATGGCTAAGTTTATGGGGTTTTCTAATACCGAAATTGGGCTGATCATGAGTACCTTCGGTATTACTGCCATTGTGCTATATGCCCCAAGCGGCGTCATTGCCGACAAGTTTTCACACCGAAAGATGATGACGTTCGCCATGATCGCCACCGGCCTACTCGGGCTATTAATGGCAGTTTATCCGCCGTTCTGGGTGATGATTCTGATACAGGTCGCCTTCGCGATTACCACCATTTTGCTGCTGTGGTCGGTATCCATCAAAGCCGCATCGTTACTCGGCAACCATGAGGAGCAAGGGAAAATCATGGGCTGGATGGAAGGCCTGCGCGGCGTTGGCGTGATGCTGCTGGCGGTGTTCACCATGTGGGTTTTCTCACTGTTTTTACCCGACGACCCTAACAGCCTGAAAACGGTTATTTTGATCTACAGCGGCGTGTACATTTTACTGGGCATACTGTGCTGGTTCTTTGTCAGTGACGGATTCACCGCCCATAACGAAAGCGCCGAAAGCCAGAAAAATATGCCCGCATTTGCCATGTCTGACATTTTGTCAGTGCTAAAAATCAGCACCACCTGGTATTGCAGCATGATTATTTTTGGCGTGTATACCATCTACGCCATCCTCAGCTACTCCACTAACTATCTGACCGAAATGTACGGGATGAGCCTTGTGGCAGCCAGCTATATGGGAATTGTCATTAACAAAATTTTCCGCGCCATGTGCGGCCCGGTAGGTGGCCTGATTACCACCTACGGCCGTTTAAAATCACCCACCCGGGTTATTCAGCTTCTGGCCATCATCAGCGTAATTACGCTGGTGGCGTTGTTGATAACCAACCAGAATCCAGGCTCCGTGGTAGTCGGTATCGGGCTAATCTTACTGTTAGCATTCGCCTGCTATGCCTCACGAGGCCTGTACTTCGCCTGTATTGGTGAAGCCCGCACGCCTCAATACATCATGGGTACTACCGTTGGAATCTGCTCAGTTATCGGCTTTCTGCCTGACGTGTTCGTCTACCCGATCATCGGCCACTGGCAGGACTCGCTGCCACCGGCTGAAGCCTACCGCAATATGTGGCTAATGGGTCTGTTCGCCACCGGTCTGGTGATTGTCTTTACCTTCCTGCTGTTTAACAACATCAAGCGCTCGGGCAGTACCGCTTCCGCCAGAATACCGTTGCAGGCAGAGGAATAACCAGACTATTAACATCGCATAATCATTAAATTTATAACGGAGCGATAAAATGAGTAACAAGTATTTGATGGGCGTGGATGTCGGTACCCAAAGCGCAAAAGTGGTGATTTTTGATTTAAACGGCAATGTTATCTGTGAAGGAAAGCAGGCATTGCGCAAAATGGACATTCCGGCACCGCTGTTAGCCGAACACCCCGATGATGACCTGTGGGATTCGCTGAAAATTGCTTTTACTCAGGCAATGGCCGGATTTAAAAAACGGGGCGGGCAGAGCCACGAGATTCTGGCGATGGGCGTTTGTATTATCCGCTGCTGCCGGGTGCTGCTAAAAGAGAACGGCGAGCTGGCCTATCCTGTGATTAACTGGATGGATAAACGCCTGAATAAGCCCTATGAGTATATCGACGCCTATAAGGGTGTGCGCTACATCACCACCACCTCGGGGTATATAACCCATCGTCTGACCGGTGAGTTTAAAGATACCTGCGCCAACTACATTGGCTGGTGGCCAATGGATAACGATGCGCAGGACTGGAGTACCGATCCTGAGGCGTGGAAAAGCTGTAATCTGACCCGCGACAGCGTACTCGACGTGGTTAAGCCGGGCGAGATTCTGGGCCATCTCACCGAGCTGGCAGCGCAGCAGCTGGGGCTTCCTGCCGGGATCCCCGTCGTCGCAACCGCTCATGACAAAGCGGTAGAAGCGCTGGGAGCCGGATCGCTGGATGAAGGGGTAGCCCTGATCTCGTTGGGTACCTATATTGGTGCCATGGTTCATGGTCATGCCAACGTTAAAGATGCGCAAAACTTCTGGCCATTTCAGGCATCCATTCCCGGCCGTTATCTGTACGAATGCATGGGTGTACGCCGTGGGATGTGGACGATTAGCTGGTTTCGCGATCAGTTTGGCGCAGCCGCGCTGGCCGAAGCCGCAAATAAAGGACATAGCATTGAAGAGCTGTTGAACCTCGAAGGTTCAAAGGTTCCTGCCGGGTGTGAAGGGCTATTTACCGTACACGACTGGGCACCGCCGTCAGAAGCAGAATTCCGTAAAGGCGCGATGATTGGTTTCGACGGGCGACATACCCGCGCACATATGTATCGCTCAGTGCTAGAAGGTATTGCCTTCACCATGAAGAATCATATGGATAAAATGGCGGCCGAACTCAAGGTTCCGTTCAAAAGCCTGATTATTTCCGGCGGCGGTGCCAACAGCGACCTGTTTATGCAAATCTTCGCTGACGTATTCGGCATTCCGACCAGCCGTAATCTGATGAACGGTTCAGCCGCCATCGGCTGTGCGATTAATGCAGGAATGGCGATCGGAGCCTTTGATAGCTACCAACAGGCGGCTAAGAAATTAGTCAGGATGGGCGACAGCTTCGCGCCAAATATGGAAAACCATCGCTTCTATAGTTCCCTTAACCACGAGGTTTATCAGAAAGTGAATCAGTATCTTGACCCTCTGCTGCAATCGTTAAGTCCGCTGGTCGACTAAGCGAGCTAGTCAGGGTATCGGGAAATTATTTCCGATACCCTGCCCTATGGCGCGTTTTAGAGATCGTCCAGTACTGACAGCGCGTCTGACAGTTTCTTCACGCCAAAGACTTCCATTCCCGGCGTTTGCTTTTTGGGTACGTTGGCAAACGGCACAATTGCCCGCTTAAAGCCATGCTTTGAAGCTTCTGAAATCCGTTCCTGACCGCTGGGTACCGGGCGAATTTCACCGGCTAGCCCCACTTCACCAAACACCACTAAATCTTCAGGCAACGGCCGATCGCGCAGGCTGGATACCAAAGAGAGCAACAGCGCCAAATCAGCGCTGGTTTCGGTTACCTTTACGCCGCCAACCACGTTAACAAACACGTCTTGGTCGGCCATCTGTAAACCGCCGTGGCGATGCAGCACCGCCAGCAAGATAGCTAAACGGTTCTGCTCTAAGCCAACGGCCACGCGGCGAGGATTAGACAACATCGAGTGGTCCACCAACGCCTGAATCTCAACCAACAGCGGGCGAGAACCTTCCCACACTACCATCACAGAGCTGCCGGAAGTCACTTCATCGCCCCGGCTTAAAAAAATTGCCGACGGGTTGCTGATCTCTCTCAGCCCTTGCTCAGTCATGGCAAAGACTCCCAGCTCATTCACCGCACCGAAACGGTTTTTATGGCTACGCAGGGTCCGGAAGCGGGTGTCAGAGTCGCCATCCAGCATCACCGAACAGTCAATGCAGTGTTCGAGAACTTTGGGACCGGCCAGAGAACCGTCTTTGGTCACGTGGCCGACCATAATAATCGCCACGCCTTTGGTTTTAGCGAAGCGGGTCAGATAGGCGGCCGTTTCACGCACCTGCGCCACGCTACCCGGAGACGACTGGATGTCGGCCATATGCATCACTTGAATAGAGTCGATCACCATCAGCCTTGGCTGCTCCTGTTCGGCGATCAGGCAAATCTGCTCAATGCTGGTTTCTGACAGCATCTGCACGTTTTCCGTTGGTAAACCAAGACGGTGCGCGCGCATTGCTACCTGCTGTAGAGACTCCTCACCGGTGACGTACAGCGTTTTCATCTGCCCGGCCAGCCTGCATATGGTTTGCAGCAATAACGTACTCTTACCGGCTCCCGGGCTACCGCCAATCAGAATGGCACTGCCCGGCACCACCCCACCGCCCAGCACCCGATCAAACTCAAGAAATCCGGTAGAGAACCGCGGCAGCTCTTCCAGACTAATTTCCGACAGCTTCTGCACCTTACTGATGCCACCGTCACCCGCATAGCCGGTAAAACGATCGGTTCTGGCCGATGAAGCCGCAGCGAGGCGAATCTCAGTAATGCTATTCCAGGCATTACAGGCACTGCACTGCCCCTGCCAGCGCGGATAGTCAGCCCCACACTCATTACATACAAACGCTCGCTTCACGGGCTTAGCCATGGATTACCTCTGGATCTATCTATTTAGTTAATAATAAAAATGGAAAAAGCCTGATAGCACAATTCTCTTTGTCTTTGCTCTTCATGCCTTTGCCCTTCATGCCGTTGACCTTCCAACGAGCACTTGAACTCAGTCGACATAAACAATTTGCTAGCATGAGCAGCATGGATGCTGCGAAAGGCAGAGCGACGTCTGACAAAATTGTAGGAACAATTTTGAACAGCACTTCAGTGCTGACCCTGAAAGGGCGAGTCTCAGGGATGAGACGAGTACTCCGGCTCTCTGCCGGTGCGTTAAGGCAAATTTTTTGTGGAGGGAAGTCGCCTAGGCGACCTGAGTTCCCGTGCGAAAGCGCGGGTGCAGGGTGCGCGCCCGCATCCTGCTCGGCCGTGTACGCATAAAGCCGAGACAGACGCACTACTTTTGACGGACGAAATATACGCAGCTCTAGTTAAAATACGACCAAGAACCGCCCTTCCCCCTACCGCCCCTCATTATTCAAACTCGCCGACAGAATACACATCACACCCAACAGATCCGCATGCCTAATCCCAACTTTGGCCTTCGAATACACTTTCGGCTTAGCATGATAAGCAATCCCCAGCCCGGCAACCTTAATCATTTTTAAATCATTGGCCCCGTCGCCAATAGCCACGGTTTGCCCTATGGGAATATCCAGAGACTCCGCCAGTTCCTGCAGGGTATGGGCTTTAAACTTGGCATCAACGATAGGACCAACGACCTTACCGGTCAGCTTCCCTTGTTTAACCCCAAGCTGGTTAGCCGCGGCTGAAATCAGGCTCAGCTTCTCACGCAGGTAATCGGCATAATAGGTGAATCCGCCGGAAGCAATAGCGACATGCCAACCGAGCTCATGCAGCCCGCTCACCAACGAGGTTAAACCCGGCATCAACGGGAGATTATCTCTAACCTGATCTAAAATTGCCGCGTCGGCACCTTTTAACGTAGCCACCCGTTGGCGCAGGCTCGCTGCAAAATCCAGCTCACCGCGCATAGCCCGCTCGGTAACTTCAGCCACCTGTTCGCCGACGCCAGCCAGCTTAGCAATTTCATCAATACATTCGATTTCAATGGCGGTTGAATCCATATCCATCACCAACAGGCCGGGTGAACGCAATGACGGCAAATTGCTCATCTGAGCGACATCCAACTGATATTCATCGGCAATTTTCTTGGCCTTCGCCGACAGTATGCCAGCAAGGCGGATCACCTGATAATCATCCACGCTCCAGGCAGAAACCACCACTAACGGATCGCACAAACGACGCTGGAAACCGGCCAGTCGTTGCTTATCTAAACCTCTGCCGTACAGTAGCCATCCGGTATGTCCGGCCCAGTAATCAAGCGGCATCACTTCATCGCCGCTTAACGATAGCGGAAGTCCGGGCCAGCAATCAATTTCGGCGGGCAAATCGCTATAGGTCAGGCTAATCGGCATTACTACAACTCCTTAGAAACGGGAAAAATCCAGTAAAAATTTGATTCAGCGACAAAACAGCGTCTCAAGCTATCCTAACGGATAGAGTTCTGGCAACATAAAACGTCTTCGTACATTAAGGTAGTGGCATGATCAAACGGCTCAAGTTTAGGCGCAATCTGCATCGGGTAGCTATTATTTTGTTTTGCCTGACTTTATTAATCGTTCTGATGCAGGGCGTAGCCTATTTCAGCTTAAACAATCAGGCAGCACAAGCTAAACGGTCACAAGAATTAACCCGATCGTTAGCAGAACAGATAGCATTCACCCTGGCTCCGCTGCTGGACGGAACCATTGACGCCGCTGATGAACAGCAAATCAAGGCTATTCTACAACACCTGACGCAGCATAGTCGGATACTTGATGCATCGGTGTACAAAGTTGACGGAACGCTGATTGCGCAGGAAGGCGATCAATCCAGCCTCAGGGAGCGCTTAGCTACTGCCGAACGGCAACAAATAGTGGAAACGATCAAGAGTAAAGAGGGGCCCGTCGGCTTTATTCGCCTGACGGCCAACACCCAACCGTCAAAGGCTGAATCCCAACAGGTTAAACATACCGTTAATATGCTCCGGCTGATGCTATTGCTGGCTACGGTAATCGGCCTGATAGTGGCTTATACGCTGCTGGCCCATCGACCCACCGCAAACAACGGCAAACTCAAGAATATTATTGATGCCGCCCAACGGCCAGAACCGATTAAAACGGCCAAGAAGAAACAGCCGCATAAAAAGAAACCCTACCGATAATATCGAATCAGGCTGGCCAGAATAACGCCATACTGTTGGCATAAAGCTGGTCAGCGATCTGTTGCGAAGGCTCTGAACGTAATAAACACAGCTGCTCAAACACCAGTCGGATGCGTTCCGGTCGATTAGGCTGCCCCTGAAACTCCGACAGCGGCATGTCGGGCGCGTCGGTTTCCAATATTAATGAATCCAGCGGCAACTCCGCCATAACCTTTCGGGTTTTATGCGCCCTTTGATAGGTAATTACCCCCCCCACCCCGATTCGATACCCCAGCCGGATAAAAGCCAGAGCCTGTTCCAAACTGCCGGAAAAGCCGTGTACCACACCGGCCCGGGCCTGCTTAGCCTGACGAAGCATTTTAGCCAGCCGGTCGTGAGTGCGGCGAGAATGGAGAATCACCGGTAGGTCATAGCGGTTAGCCAGCTTTAGCTGCTCAGATAAAATCCACTGCTGTCGTTCAGGCTGAGGATCGTCCATATACTCATCCAACCCGATCTCGCCCACGGCAACCAGCCCCTGCGAGTTGCCCTTCAGCAAGGCCTCTAATGCCGCTAACGAATCTTGATTATGCCGCGCGATATACAAAGGATGCAGCCCAAAAGCCCCGTAGATCATCGGAAACTGCTGGCTCAGGCGAAGAATATCGTTAAACCTATCAGCGCTGACCGCAGGCACAATAATACGCGCTACGCCGGCCTTTGCCGCCAACGCAAGGCTACTCTGCTCATGGTGAACAAAAGGAGGAAAATCGAAATGACAGTGGGTATCAATAAAAACCGGGCCCATACAACCTCTGATTACTGGCCCATCCGGTCGAGCGGGTTCTGATATTAAAGGAGGCGTTAATCATATCCAGCCGACTCTCCCGTTTGGCCGGAAAATAAACCAGAGCTATTTTCCCCGGCCAATAAGGCGGGTAGGCCAACGGTTCAATACTAACCGGCGTAACGGGCACTCTGTTTCCCAAACGTAAAATCCTTAATGTTCAATCCTTGACTCAGAGGATACCCTTTCTTGCTCCTTTCCGTAATCTTCTTGTAGGATCCCGGATAGCCAATCGCTGTTTCCGGCAAAATATTCGCCGTCACTGTCTGCTATCTCTGCCCACCATAAACGGAAAGAGCCTTTCCACTGCTTCAGTCTGCCGACAATAATGTCACTATTCATCATAATAACCTCCGGTTCAGACATTCGGTAAAGCAGTCGCCTGCTTTACCGATACATCGACTATTTTGCTGCTTTTACAACCAAATCGTTTTCAACGCTTTTAACACCATCAACCAGTTTGGCAATTTTCTCGGCCTGTTCAGACTGAACTTCTTTCTCAACGGTACCGCTTAACTTAACCACACCATTGCTGGTTTGAACCGTAATATGACGTGACGGAACTGCCTTATCGGCCAGCATTTTCGCTTTCACTTCGCTGGTAATTGCAGAATCGCCAACATACTCACCCACGGTGTCATTTTTGCCTTTCTGAACTTTAAGCTCATTTTTCACTGATTGAACGCCTTCAACCAGTTTAGCGACGCCATCAGCCTGAGAAGACTGCTCTTTGCTGCTAACAAAGCCGCTGAGCGTTACCACACCGCCGGTAGTTTTAACTTTGATATCGGTACTACGGATGCTCTTTTCGTTCAGTAATGCGCTTTTTACTTTAGCGGTGATTGAACTGTCATCCATATAGTTATCAACTTTCTTCATTGAGTTATCGATAGAATTACCGACTTTATCAACGGCGTTTTCAGCCTTAGTTGCTACTGTCTCTTCGGCAAATGCAACACCGCTCATAACAACGGTACTTAATACGGCAGCGATAATAGAACGTGAGAAGGGTACATTTTTCATGGATGATTACCTTTAAAATTAAACGGTAAGAGCGGATAGCCTAAGGCATATAGCCTATGCGCTACCCGGCCAAAACAATCAACCCGGTGCTTAAGCTAATTGTCTAACGAGTTAGACAAAGCAATTATCGGGCCAACAAAAAATAACATTATAGAATCAATATATTAGAAATTATTTCCATTTATAGTCTGAAAGAATGTCACCATACGACGACAAATCTCAATATATCCATAACATTTAAATAACAATAATTTTTAACCAATTAAGATTCATAACGTTTGCATGTCGCTTATTGGCAACACCCCGATAAATAGGCTATTGGAATGGCCAGTAAGTACAAATGACAGCACTTTAAATATAGGCCAGTCGTGAACAGAATGTTGTATAGATCACATTTTTCTTGGCGGCCAGCGTAAAGCCATATTGGCAGAAAGCGGTAACCGTCTTGATATTGTGGCAATAAAACAAAAAAGCCTGTCATATCATGACAGGCTTTGTTTCATTCGCTTACAAAACCCGGGCGGTAGCCGGGCCCGGATTTAACATTAATGTTCGCGGGTCTTACGGAAAATAACCTCAGGGTAGCGTTCCTGAGTTAAGTTAAGGTTGACCATGGTTGGCGCGATATAGCTGAGGTTATCACCGCCGTCTAATGCCACGTTCAGCTCGTTCTTACGCTTAAACTCTTCCAGCTTTTTCGCATCACCACATTCGATCCAGCGGGCAGTGGAAACGTTAACTGACTCATAAATGGCTTCAACGTTATATTCACTCTTCAAACGAGCAACCACCACGTCAAACTGCAGAATGCCCACCGCACCCACGATTAAATCGTTATTAGCCAGCGGACGGAAAACCTGAACCGCCCCCTCTTCAGACAGCTGAACCAGACCTTTTAACAGCTGCTTTTGCTTGAGCGGATCGCGCAGGCGAATACGGCGGAACAGCTCAGGCGCAAAGTTAGGAATGCCGGTGAACTTCATATCTTCACCCTGCGTGAAGGTATCACCAATTTGGATCGTGCCGTGGTTGTGCAACCCGATAATATCGCCCGGAAACGCTTCTTCAACGTGTGAACGGTCGCCGGCCATAAACGTTAAGGCATCGGAGATAACCACGTCTTTGCCAAGCCGCACCTGACGCAGTTTCATGCCTTTCTCATAGGTGCCTGACACTACGCGCAAGAAGGCTACGCGATCGCGGTGTTTCGGGTCCATATTGGCCTGAATCTTAAATACGAAGCCGGAAAACTTCTCTTCTGCCGCAACCACTTCACGCACGTTAGTATCGCGAGGCATCGGAGCCGGAGCCCAGTCAACCAGACCGTCTAACATATGGTCTACGCCGAAATTACCTAATGCTGTACCAAAGAACACCGGAGTTAATTCACCGGCCAAAAAGGTCTCGTGGTCAAACTCATGGGAAGCGCCTTTCACCAGCTCTAGCTCATCGCGCAGCTGAGCCGCTAAGTCTTCACCCACCGCCGCGTCTAAATCAGGGTTATCTAACCCTTTAACCACGCGGACTTCCTGAATGGTATGGCCTTTACCGGACTGATAAAGATAGATTTCATCTTTATACAGGTGATAAACCCCTTTGAACGACTTACCGCAGCCAATCGGCCAGGTAATGGGCGAGCACATAATCTTCAGCTCGCGTTCCACTTCGTCCATCACTTCCATGGGATCGCGAATTTCACGGTCCAGTTTGTTCATAAACGTCAGAATTGGCGTATCGCGCAGGCGGGTAACTTCCATCAGTTTTCGCGTGCGATCTTCTACACCTTTCGCCGCATCAATCACCATTAAACAGCAGTCAACGGCGGTCAGCGTGCGGTAAGTATCTTCAGAGAAGTCTTCGTGCCCCGGGGTATCCAGCAGGTTCACCAAGCAAGATTTGTAGGGAAACTGCATTACGGAGGTGGTAATGGAAATACCGCGCTGCTTTTCCATCTCCATCCAGTCGGACTTAGCGTGCTGATTGGAGCCGCGCCCCTTCACCGTACCCGCCGTTTGAATGGCGTTGCCGAATAATAATACTTTTTCAGTAATCGTGGTTTTACCGGCATCCGGGTGGGAAATTATGGCAAAAGTGCGTCGGCACGCGATTTCAGCGGCTCTTGAGGTATCTTTCATCTACTGTTCTCTGAAGGCACACGGGGTGTACAAAACGGAATAAACATTAATTGGCGGGAATTTTACACGCATGGACAACGAAAGGATAGGCAAACGGCCTTATGTTGCGGCAAATATCCTAATATCGGCAAGCAGATAGCCAAATACAAAAATCGAATAATTCGCAATCGATATATTTAATTACTATATTAAAAAGGTAATTTGAGTATCACCATGCCACTAAATAATGCATCAAGCGGCCGTGGATAATATTTAAACAAGTGAGTTATTTCTCATTCCTATAAGGAGCACTAAAGATGAAGATTGCAAAGGCACTCACCGCTCTATTTGGCGCTATTGTCATGACGATGGCGGTAGCTGGCTGCTCACCTACGGCAAAAACCGAAGGCACCGGCGGCTATATTGATGATTCAGTAATCACCACCAAAGTTAAGGCTGCGCTGTTAGGGCAAAAAAGCATTCAATCAACGCAAATCACCGTAACAACCTTCAAAGGTAAAGTGCAGTTAAGCGGCTTTGTCAGATCGCAAGATGAAGCAAAAGAAGCCGTTGACGCAGCGAAGACCGTGGTTGGCGTGCACTCGGTAGAAAACGATCTGCTGGTCAAATAGTCAATAAAAAGGCGCGAGTATGATTAAATAACTCGCGCCCTTTAACATTATTGTCGTTGTTTATCAGAGCGCTAGCGCCATAACAACGGCGTCTTCCCTGCCGTTAGCACTCGGGTAATAGCCCCTTCTGACCGTCGCTTCGTTAAAATCAAAAGATTGATACAGTGCTATCGCCCCCTGATTAGACGCCCTGACCTCAAGCCATAGCGTCATTACGCCTCGTTGAAGCAACTCGTCGATCAAATGCTGTAGCAGTTCACGCCCGAGGCCACGACGCTGGTAGTCAGGATGTACCGCTATATTAAACAGCGTAGCTTCATCTAAAACCACTTGAGTAATGGCGAAGGCCGCTATTTGACCATCAACGCACAGCTTCAGATTGAGGTAGCGATCGCCCTGATTACCGCTAAGCGTTTTTTCTGTCCATGGAAAAGCGTGGCTGGCGAGTTCGATCCGGTATGCCTGCGCTAAATCACTCTGCGTGAGGGAAGAAATTATATTCATCGTGACAAATCTGCTGCCATAGTGCACGTTTAGCGCTGGCGTTATCAGCCAGCTCGGTAAGAGACGGGCTGGTTAAAGTAGGTAAACTGGCGACAAAGGCAGGAAGTTCAGGCGGTTCATCTAACCCCATAAGCCAAAAAGCACAGTGAGCGTTTTCCGGTATCATCATCGCCTGCTCCGGCGTTAAGCAATAAACCTGCTCCTGGCTCAGAGACATCGCGCGTAAAATATCCTGCAACAAAAGCGAAGTAAACGCAGGGGGCGTTTGGGCCAAGAGCACAACCCGAACGTTATCGGACAGAACGATTGCCACTTCACCGTGGAGCGCTGCCGGGCGCCTCAGTTGATATTGCCTGATGCCCATCTGCTGTAATTGCCAGTCGCGCCGTGATGTGATCATGAATTCGCTGTCTGTTCCCATAATTGATAATATAAATGATAAGCTAGTTAATAGTTAACGCTGCTTTTAATGATGATTTACCGTTAAGCTGCGCTATGCTAACAAACCCGTCGAACATCCGCTACGGAACAATGGTATTAAAAACCAGTACAGAGGCGGAGTTGGCTTAGTAATTCGATTATGATCCATATTGACTGTGGTAAACTTTTTGAACGCTATCTCTTTTCATGAGAATGCTACTTTTATAATGTGTAAATCTGGTGAGCAATGAAATTACAAAAACTTTTTGGGTGGAAAGAGTGCTCGTTTCATGAATATAAACAAGCATATGCGAAATTTGGTGGGAACTTATCGAGCGAACCAAGAATTTTGGAGTTCTTTCATAAACATCACGATCTTAATGAGAACTTTTTTACCAAAAAAAATGATAATGGCGAATTAATTGGAGCTATTTGTTCTTGGGAAAATGGCTATATTTCCGGAGAGCAGAAAATAGCAAAAAAGCATAATTTAGGAAATTATCTTCTTAATTTTGATGAAGTAATGCCGCCAATAAAAAAAGATTCAATACGTATATTACCGTTTAAAACAAAATACCTATCAGCAATTAATAGTCGTAACATTATGAATTCAAGCCACTTCCTTGATGCTAACAGAGAAATAAGTATTGTAAACAATGTTAGTAGTAAGACTCGTAATTCTCGCAATAGAGAATTACGAAAATTCATCGACAGTGGAGGAAGTATTAGAAAAATATCGGAATATGATATTAATTCACTCTTACCAATTTATGAAAAACTATACTTCCAACGCCGTGGCACAGGAGCAGGAACAGAGGGTGCCCGAAATCTGCTTAGTGAGATCCCCGATCTACTATTTGGCTCCGTTCTTGAAATGCACGGAGAACCCTGCGCGATGCAATGGATTACAAAATCAGAAGACCATCAGAGAATATATTTAGATTATGTGAATGCAGGGATGAATATGGAGTTAAAACACCTGTCAGTCGGCACAATTATCGCTTGGATAAACGTTCGTGATGCCATTGATTATGGCACCGCGCGTAATAAAGAGGTACGTTTCAGCTTTGGGCGCCCGTCTGCCGACTACAAGGAACGCTGGTGTACTGCGGAACCCCTATCTAGAGTATTTGCCTAAAACACAGCGATCGATGAGTTAACATCGGGTATAAAACGGATATTCTCCCAGACTTATTAGCACCCTGTTCTTTAGTGCCATCCGCTTTCGTACTCTTCTCTAAGTTCTCATGCTGTTTTGCTCGGCTCTGTCGCTTTTGATGCTCGTTACATCGAGAATATAGAGGAATTTGTATTTATAGTGCTTTCGCTACGAAAGCACTATAATTCCGCCGAATAATTACTGAGGCATAGCGCTCAGGTTGTTTTGCGTTACCTTAGTGTGCGTTTATTTCGAACTTATCGATAGGCGATAAAACGTCTGCTTAACTATGTTTCGGCAAAGCCCTAAAGCCTCTTTGCTTCCCAGGAGAATGATATGTCCGCTTTTTGCCCGGCCAGCGAAGTTATACTACGCCACACCGATGAATTTACCGAACGTCGCGTACTGTTTGCCGGCGATTTACAGGATGAACTGGCCAGCCAGTTTGAAGCGAAGAACGTACGCGTCCACTGTTCCCAGTATCACCACTGGCGTCAGATTAACCGCACGTTGGGTGATGACGCGCAGTTTAGCCTATTGCCGCAGCCAGCGCTGGTTGCCGACTGCGACACCCTGATTTATTACTGGCCAAAAAGCAAGCAAGAAGCACAGTTTCAACTAAGCTCACTGCTCAGCCAGCTACCGGTTGGCAGCGATATGTTTATTGTCGGTGAAAACCGCAGCGGCGTTCGTAGCGCTGAAACCCTATTAGCCGATTTTGGTGCCATTGCTAAAATTGACAGCGCCCGCCGCTGTAGCCTGTACCATTTCCGCTTAGACAATCAGACCCAGTTCAATCTGGACGAATGGTGGGATGAATACGCTATTGAAGGCACCACGGTGAAAACGCTACCGGGCGTGTTTAGCCGTGACGATCTGGATCTGGGCAGTAAGCTGCTGCTTTCTGTACTCGACAGCGCCAAAGGCAAAGTTCTCGACATCGGTTGCGGTGCGGGCGTGCTCTCTGCCGTGCTGGCTAAAGCAATGCCAGAAGTTGAACTGACGCTAAGCGACGTTAGCGCCATTGCCATTGAATCTAGTAAAGCCACGCTGGAAGCGAACCATCTGAAAGGCAAAGTGATTGCCAGCGACGTGTTTTCTGATATTGAAGGCCGCTTTGATTTGATTATTTCAAATCCACCGTTCCATGACGGGCTTCAAACCAGCTTCACGACGGCAGAAACGCTCATTCGCGGCGCGACCAAACACCTTCAGCTTGGAGGGCGTCTGATCATTGTAGCCAACGCCTTCCTGCCGTATGCGGAGATTCTTGATGCTACCTTCGGCAGCCATGAAGTACTGGCTCATACCGGGCGCTTTAAGGTTTATCAGGC
Source organism: Budvicia diplopodorum (assembly GCF_009800925.1). Lineage (GTDB taxonomy): Bacteria > Pseudomonadota > Gammaproteobacteria > Enterobacterales > Enterobacteriaceae > Budvicia > Budvicia diplopodorum. The sequence continues at coordinate 288,109 of NZ_WOYF01000002.1, forward strand.
AATTCATGCCCGGCCGACCTACCCCGCCCCTAAAAATAAAAAGCATAGAAATAAGCGTTAAATAGAAATAAGCATTAATAGAAATAAGAGTTAATAGAAATAAGAGTTAATAGCAATATTTCAAGCTACAGCAAATAAAATGGCCGGCATTCAATGCCGGCCATTTCTATTCCATCACCCCTGAACCGTAGGGTACAAACGGTGATTAGCCGCGAACGGCAATAACTTCGATTTCAACGTTAGCATCTTTCGGTAAACGGGCCACTTCAACGCAAGAACGCGCCGGGAACGATGCATTATGTTCGGTGAAGAAAGCCTCGTAGGCCGCGTTTATGGTAGCAAAGTCATTTAAATCTTTGACAAATACGGTAGTTTTCACAATATCAGCCACCTTAAGACCGGCCGCTTCAACAATGGCTTTCACGTTGTCTAAAGACTGGCGCGCCTGAGCGGCCACGCCTGCCGGGAATTCACCGGTCTTAGGATCGATTGGAAGCTGGCCAGAAGTTATGATCATGCTGCCCAGATCGACGCCCTGAACGTAAGGGCCAATTGCCGCCGGTGCTTTGTCAGTATTAATAATACGAGACATGGATTCTCCTTCACTTTTTAATGTATATACCCGATTTAAATAAATCACGCCTGCCATTATAGAGCGCTTACGCAAAGATGCACCATAAGCCTGCGAGTACAGCGTAGAGAATCATCAAGCGGCCCTCGGCAACATTCCAAAGCGATCAAAACTCAGTGAGTTTATCTACGTACCAATATAGAATATGAAACAGGATTTCATTTTCTTTAATAGGAATAATTATGATTATCGGAAATATTCATCACCTTGGCCTGACGCCCTATCTACCGGCAAAGCTGAAAGAGGCCATTGAGTATGTTAAAAAAAATATCAATCAGGATACGCCGCTGGGTAAACACGACATTGAGGGCAATAACGTATTTGTTTTAGTTTCCAACGACAGTACTGAACCCGCTGAACAACGCCGGGCTGAATATCATGAACGCTATTTGGATATTCAAATTGTATTAAAGGGTTGCGAAGGAATGACCTTCAGCAGCTTCCCTGCCGGTGAACCTACCGATAATTTGCTGGCGGATAAAGACATTGCGTTTTTACCGGCCGGAGAGAAAGAGCAGCAGGTCATTCTGGAAGAAGGCGACTTCGTTGTTTTCTATCCGGGAGAAGTTCATAAACCGCTGTGCGCCGTTGGTGAGCCAGCCCGCGTACGCAAAGCCGTAATAAAAATGTTAGTCAGCAAGCTGTAACCGACCGTTTCTCCATCCCATTCAACCGCTGAATGGGATGGAAAGTCATTACCGGCTTAGCGTTGCCACCATCACCGCTTTAATGGTATGCATACGGTTTTCAGCCTGATCGAACACAATGCTATGGGCCGACTCGAAAACCTCATCCGTCACTTCCATTCCGCCGTTTAATCCATACTGCTCTGCCATTTGTTTGCCCATCACGGTCTTATCGTCGTGAAACGCAGGCAAACAGTGTAGGAATTTAACCCGTGGGTTATGAGTCAGTTCAATCATCGCCTGATTAACCTGATAAGACTTCAGCAGCGCAATACGCTCCTTCCATACTTCTTTAGCCTCGCCCATAGAAACCCAAACGTCAGTATACAGATAATCCACGCCGTTCACGCCCTGAGCAATGTCTTCAGTCAGCGTCAGCGTTGCACCGGTAGTTTTAGCAATCCTCTGGCAGTCGGCAACCAGCGAAGCCTCCGGCCAGCAGGCCTTTGGCGCAACTAAACGTAGGTCAATGCCCATCAGGGCGGCACCTTCCAGTAAAGAGTTACCCATATTGTTGCGAGCATCGCCTAAGTAAGCCAGCTTCATGTCTGACAAATTTTTGCCCGGTAAATGTTCCTGCATGGTGAGCAGGTCGGCCAGAATTTGCGTCGGGTGAAACTCGTCGGTCAGGCCATTCCACACCGGTACGCCGGAATACTCCGCCAGAGTTTCAACAATATGCTGACCAAAACCGCGATACTGGATGCCGTCATACATCCGGCCTAATACTCTGGCGGTGTCCTTAATCGATTCTTTGTGCCCAATTTGACTACCGCTTGGCCCCAGATAGGTCACTTTCGCGCCCTGATCGAACGCGGCAACCTCAAAGGCGCAGCGGGTGCGGGTGGAGTCTTTCTCAAAGATCAGCGCGATATTTTTACCCACCAGCGTTGGCTTTTCCTGCCCCTCCTGCTTATCTTTTTTCAGTTTTGCCGCTAAGGTAAGTAATACAGATACTTCATTTGGTTTAAAATCAAGTAAGCGAAGCAGGTGACGCTGATAGAATTGAGGCATATGACTGTCTCCAGAATAAGGGTTAGTTATGAATATTAAATCAATTTATATGAATTAATATTCATAATCAACCGCACTACAAAGAAAACTTTACCTTTAGAAGTGGAGCTACGTGTTGCACTATGTGAGAATACCATCAATTCCCTATCATAATATGAGATAAACACCATGCCTAATGATGAGCTGAATGCCCTGCTGGACGAACAACGCGAAGAGACCCGACTGATCGTTGAAGAGCTACTTGAAGACGGCAGCGATCCTGATGCCCTGTATTCTATTGAGCATCACCTCTCTTCTGAAGACTTTAACATGCTGGAAAAAGCGGCGGTTGAAGCCTTTAAACTGGGTTATGAAGTTACCGACCCGGAAGAGCTAGAAGTTGAAGAAGGTCTGGTTGTGATGTGCTGTGACGTTATCAGCGAAGTTGGCCTTAACGTTGAAGTGATCGACAAACAGGTAGAACAACTTGTTCTGCTCGCCGAGCGTTTTGAGATCAACTATGACGGCTGGGGCACCTATTTTGAAGATCCTAACGGCAGCCCTGATGACGAATTTGATGATGAAGACGAAGACGGTGATGAAGATCCATTGCATCAGGATAACAACGAAACCCGCCATTAATTTTCATTGAATTGAGGTTGATAGCATGGCCAGAAAAAATATGCGTTACATTGCGCTTCCTAGCGGAGACGATGTGCCGGTCTTTGGGCAGGGTACTTGGTTTATGGGAGAGCGAAGCTCCGATATACCGAGGGAAATCTACACCCTACAGCAGGGTATCGAGCGGGGGCTATCGCTCATCGATACCGCAGAAATGTACGCTGACGGAGGCGCTGAGCACGTCGTAGGTTCTGCTATTAAAGGGCGTCGTGATGACGTGTTTCTGGTGAGTAAAGTGCTGCCCGGTAATGCCAGCTTAAAAGGAACGGTTTGTGCCTGTGAAGCCAGCTTAAAGCGCCTGGATACCGATTATATCGACCTCTATTTACTTCACTGGCGTGGAAATATTCCCCTAGGGGAAACGGTTGAAGCCATGGAGACGCTGATCGATATGGGGAAAATTGGGCAGTGGGGAGTCAGTAACTTTGACGTTGACGATTTAGAAGAGCTGATGACTATCGTTGACAACGAACAGCTGGCCACTAATCAGGTACTGTATAACCTGTCCCGCCGCGGCATTGAATATGACATGCTGCCGTGGAGCCGCAATAACGGTTTGCCGATCATGGCCTATTCTCCTATTGAGCAAGGCCGCCTGTTAGAACATCCGGCACTGGCTGAAGTTGCCAAGCGACACGATGCAACTCCCGCCCAAATTGCACTAGCATGGGTGATGCGCGACCATAACGTGATAACCATTCCAAAAGCTTCCTCGCTTGAACATATGCAGGAAAATATCGGCAGCTTAGCCATCAAGCTGCTGCACGAAGATTATCTTACTCTCGATGCCGCCTTCCCTCCGCCGCAAAGAAAAATCCCTTTAGAAATGCTTTGAAGCCCTACCGGCCAAGTGAGTAACGCTAACGTTACTCACTTGGCCATTACCTTACCTAAACACAATCTTCTTTTATTTTATAAATCAAATGATAGAGTCATCTTCACGATACCCATCTTGTCGACTATCGCTTATAAAGTATAATTTATCTTTAGGCTAATCGATATTTATCGCCGCGTTCATATCAGTAGTTGCGTTACACATTAAATCAATTAATATCGTGACATCACGGATTAAAACTTAGTCGCGTATACGGTAAGGATGCACATGAGAAGACTACCGATCTATCTGGTACTAGACACCTCAGGTTCAATGACCGGTGAACCCATTGAGGCAGTAAAAAATGGCGTTCAAACTCTGTTATCGACTCTACGGCAAGACCCTTACGCGTTAGAAACCGCTTATCTTTCCGTCATTACTTTTGACTCATCGGCTCGTCAGGTTACCCCTCTCACGGAGCTGCTTAACTTCAAAGCGCCCGACATCGTCGCTACCGGTACAACGGCGTTTGGTGAAGCGTTATCGCTGTTGGGCAGCTGCATTGAGAAAGAGGTTCAAAAGACCACGGCAGAGATTAAAGGCGATTGGCGTCCACTGGTGTTTATCATGACCGATGGCACCCCGACTGATGACTGGCATAAAGGTCTGGCCGACTTTAAAAAGGCCCGTACCGGCATAGTTGTTGCCTGCGCCGCCGGCCAACATGCCGATACCTCAGTTCTGCAACAGGTGACTGAAGTGGTACTTCAGCTCGACACTGCCGATTCAAACTCAATTAAAGCGTTCTTCAAATGGGTATCTGCAAGTATCTCTGTAGGTAGCCAAAAAATCGATTCGGGGCAAAAAGAAGTCATTGGCCTGAGTGATCTACCACCCCCACCACCAGAAGTTAACGTTGTACTCTAAAGGAATTATAAGGAGAAATTATGGCTGTAAGTTTAAGCAAAGGACAAGGCGTCAGCCTGAAAAAGAACGAACACGATCTGTCATCCGTGACAATCGGTTTAGGCTGGGATATTAACGAAGAGAAGAAAGGTTTCTTCAGCTCCCTGTTAAGCGGAAAAAGCGAAGAGTACGATTTAGACGTAGCTGCTTTTTTATGTGACGAACACGGTAAAGTAAAAGACCTTGGCAACGAAACCAATGGCCGCCCTACCTTAGTCAACGGCGACATTATTTTCTTTAACAGTCAAAAGCATAAGTCAGGGCAAATCTGGTTAACCGGCGATAATCGTACCGGTGAAGGCGACGGTGATGACGAGCAAATTATCGTTAAGCTAAATACGCTTGGCGCAGAATACGCTAAAATTATATTCATCGTTCAGATCTACAACGGCCAAGAGCTGAAGCAAAACTTTAGTCGAGTTAAAAACGCCTACATTCGTGCCGTCGATGCAAAAAATGTTGAAATGGCCCGCTTCAACCTCTCTGGCGGAGCAGCATTTGCTAACCAATGCTCACTGCTGTTCGCTGAATTAGTCAGAGAAGAAGGCGGCTGGAAGCTTAACGCCATCGGTGAACCGTCAACCTCAGACAGCTTTGTATCTTATCTGAAGGACTACGTGTAATGAGAAGGCTGCCCGTCTATATTTTGCTGGATACATCGGGCTCAATGCGTGGGGAGCCTATTCATTCGGTTAATGTCGGTATCCAAGCCATGCTCAATGCGCTTAAGCAAGATCCCTATGCATTAGAAAGCGTACATATCTCAATTATCACCTTTGATAATGAAGCCAGAGAACACGTTCCACTAACCGCACTTGAGAACTTCCAGTTTACCGATATCGACGTACCCAGCGCTGGCGGGACCTTCATGGGCGCAGCCCTTGAGCTATTGATTGAACGTGTCGATCGTGACGTAAAGCGTTCTACTGACGATCAAAAAGGAGACTGGCGGCCACTGGTATTCCTGATGACTGACGGTAGCCCGTCTGACGCCTACGCTTACACACAGGCCATTGCGGAAATCAAAAAGCGTCCGTTTGGTTCCATTATTGCCTGTGCCGCAGGCCCTAAAGCGAAACACGAGCATTTGATTCAGTTGACCTCTCAGGTAGTTTCTCTCGACACCTTAGATTCCGTTGCCTTTTCCAGCTTTTTCAAATGGGTATCGGCCAGCGTTTCAGTTGGTAGCAGCAGTGCCGGCGTAGCGGATACGCAAAGCACTTTGCCGCCACCGCCGCCGGAAATTCAACTGGTACTCTAACCGTATGGCAAAGTTTATCTCACGCTAAGCTTTGCCATTTTTATTTTTCCCGTTCATTTAGCACATTCGATTATTTTTAACTAAGGGTCATTACCCCGACCGAGGGTCTTCAGTTAAAAATGCGCACTCAATTGACACAAAGGATTATGTTATGAGAAGACTTCCCATTTTTTTCGTTCTCGATTGTTCAGAATCAATGATCGGCGAAAATCTGAAAAAGCTAAATGACGGTTTACAGATGATCGTCAACGACCTGAAAAGAGATCCTCACGCGCTGGAAACCGTTTATATCTCCGTTATCGCCTTTGCCGGTATAGCAAAAACCATCGCGCCGTTAGTCGAAGTGGTGTCGTTTTATCCACCAAGGCTGCCTATTGGCGGTGGTACCTGCCTCGGCGGCGCGCTAGACGAACTGGCAGCCCAAATTGACCGTAACGTGATAAAAACCACCGCAGACCGTAAAGGCGACTGGAAACCAATTGTTTATCTGCTTACCGACGGCCGCCCTACCGATGACTACACGGCAACCATTAAGCGCTGGAAAGAGCAGCATGCCAAAAAAGCAAACCTGATCGCCATCGGGCTGGGCCTGTCAGCAGATTTAAACGTATTAAAGCAGCTAACCGACAACGTACTGCTGTTTGAAGATACCAACGAAGGTGACTTCACCAAGTTCGTTAAATGGATTACCGCCTCGGTAGTTGCCCATAGCCGAAGCGTTGGCGACGAGCCGCCTCCGCTATTGGCAAAAACCGATGAAATAGTTCGTCTGGCTAAAGATGAAGTAGCCCGCGCCTATGATGACTCATGCGTGACCTTAGTGGGCCGCTGCAATAAAACCCGGCGCCCTTATCTGATTAAATACGAGCGCCCGAACGTCAACCTGTCATCCCTCAACTTTAAGCTGAACCTTAACCGGTTTAATCTGACCGGCTGCTTCCCGATTGATGAAGATTACTTCTCATGGAGCGATAACTCAGCGTCCGCGCTACAGGTCAATACCTCCGAGCTGGAAGGGGTTCCCGGCTGCCCGCACTGTGGCAACTCAAGCGCTTTTGCGGTATGCGGCTGTGGAAAGCTGGTTTGCGTCAATGGCCAGGAAGAGATCAATTGCCCCTGGTGCCAAAAAACCATCAAGTTCCGTGATAACGGCAGTGACTACGATTTTGACGTTAGCAGAGGAAAAGGCTAATGACAGAAAAGAGGCCCAACGCCAGATCTCTACTTAGCACAGCGCTATCCCATCGGATTCCGGCGCTGTCAGAGCTTGAATTAAGCCAGTTGGAAAATAATCAGGATATTCAGCAAATAATTCAGCAATTCTCGCTGAGCCTAAACGAGAAAGTGGAACGGCTAAACGCCGCAGCCGCCGTGCCGGTCGAACAGGCTATGTCGGAATTGCCCGACGCAGAAACTCAGGTAATCGACGATCTATCCGTTGGTTCCGACGCTGGGTTGGCGGCAATACCACTCAAACCGGGGCAAATTCCCGCGCAGTCGAGCGCACCTGCCGTTGCGCCCAAAGGGGCATCAATGCCAAACGTTAATTTCAATTTTGCCAATGCCCGGGTCAATACCGCCTACCGTTCTAAAATTGAACCCGTCAGCCATACCGGCGAAGCGGTACTGATCCACGCGATCGCATTCAGCCACGATATTGGCATCACGTTTGATCCGCAAACCCAAGAATTATTCGGAACGCCAACCGCTGACGGCGACTATCGCCTGTTTATCACATGGACCACCGACGGAAAAACGTCATACACAACCGATGCGTTGATTATTGTGAACCCGGATCCCCGCAGCCTATGGAAAATCATCGAACCTCCGGCGGACGATAAGTATTTTAAAGCCAATACTGACAGCCGGGTTATCAATGAAAACGGCGTTACAATCGCCGCCGCCAGCCGCCGGGGCCGCTCTCATGAACACGTAGGTTCGTTTCGTGATGACGACTTTTTTATCGCCCACGACGCCGATAACGGCTGGACCATCACGATCGTGGCCGACGGTGCCGGCAGCGCTCCGAACTCTCGCAAAGGCTCTGAAATTGCTTCGAAAACCGCGGGCGACTACTTAAGTACACAAATGAAAGGCGAGCAAGGGCTAAAGCTCAAGGCACTGGTTCAGGACTGGCAGCCCGAGTCTCAAAAGCTGGTTGGCCCGCTGTTCTCTGAACTGTACCGCAATGCCGCTAAGCTGGCCGTCAATGCGATAGAAAATGAAGCTATCCTCATGGGTCAGGCGACTAAGTCCTACGCCACAACGCTACTGGCAACCGTATCGATTCGCTGTGGCGACGAGCTCTTTGCTGCCGCGTTCTGGATGGGCGACGGAGCGATTGCAGCCTATGGCCCGGTAGGAAAAGTGCGATTATTAGGAACGCCGGACAGCGGTGAATACGCAGGACAAACTCGCTTTCTTGATAATGATGCCATCAACGACAGCGGGTTTAATAGCCGCATCATGATCGGCAAATGGGCCGACATCAGCCATCTTATTTTAATGACTGACGGCGTTTCCGACCCCTACTTTGAAACCGATAACGGCCTGCTGTCTGCCGAGCGCTGGGATAAGTTAGTCAATGAGATTCTACCTTGTCTCCAGCCAGATGAAGCAGCAGAGAAACTAACGGATTGGTTGAGCTTCTTCTCACCGGGCAATCATGATGACCGCACCATTGCGATTAGTTGGTAATAGCCGTCGTGGTCATGTAGAAAGGATATATTCAGATGGCAAATATTATTACTTGTAAAACTGTCGACGGTAAAACCGTACAGTACGTTGACGACATCATCGGCTCCGGCGCAATGAAAGATGTCTATTTTTCACCGGATAAATCCTACGTGGTGGCTTTCTATAAAACCCAGCAAGACGCGCAGGCTAAAGATCGCATTCAGATGATTACCGGCCGGTTTAAGCAAAGCATTTTTGAGCAGGCCGGCGGTGAATACTGGAAAGACCTGTTCTGCTGGCCAACCGACATGGTTGAGCACAATGGTAAACTGGGCATTGTGGTCCCAACCTATCAAAACCATTTCTTTTTTAAATATGGTTCAAAGAATAATGACTTCCTGTCGATCAAGGGGCGGGAAAAGGAAGGCAAATGGTTTGCCAGCGCCAACAACCAAAATAAATTCCTCGATCCACGGGAACGCGGCGATACGCTGAGCTACCTGAAAGTCTGCATTTTGCTGACTCGCGCAGTGCGCCGTATGCACGCAGCGGGCCTGTGCCACAGCGACCTCAGCTATAAGAACGTGCTAATTGACCCTGAACAGGGCCATGCCTGCGTTATTGACATCGACGGGCTGGTCGTGCCGGGTAAATACCCGCCGGACGTTGTCGGCACGCCTGACTTCATTGCGCCGGAAGTGGTGAAAACCAGCCATTTGCCTAAAGACGATAAAAACAGGTTTTTACCCAGCATTTCGACTGACCGCCATGCTCTCTCGGTTTTGATCTACATGTATTTGTTCTATCGTCATCCGCTACGCGGCGGAAAAATTCACGATATCGACGACGAGCTGCGCGATGAGTCGCTCTTGATGGGTGAAAAAGCCCTGTTTGTCGAACACCCAACCGATCGAAGTAATGCGGTAAAGCTTAATCAGGTTAAAGCGTCTTCGCTGCCGTGGGCTGATACCAACAAGATCCCTTATACCGTGATGGGCCCTTATTTGTCGTCCCTGTTTGAGAAAGCCTTTATCACCGGTCTGCACGACCCGTCAAAACGGCCAACCGCCGACGAATGGGAAACCGCGCTGGTAAAAACCGTGGACCTGATACAACCCTGCCAAAATAAAGCCTGTGAACAAAAATGGTACGTATTCTCCGGCAAAACGCAGCCAATTTGCCCGTATTGCGCAGCGCCATATAAAGGTAAACTGCCGATCTTAAACCTTTACTCATCGCGCAAAGAGGGCTCATTTCGCCCCGACGACCACCGCCTGATGGTATGGACCGGCCAATCGCTGTATCAGTGGCACGTTAATCGTCTGGTTGCCCCGAATGAGCGCACCACCGAAGAACAAAAGAAACGGGTTGGCTACTTCCAGTTCCACAACGATCAATGGTGGCTGGTTAACGAAGGCATTAACGATTTATTAGCGTTACCGGATAAGCGCAACATTGCTATTGGCGATAAACTTGAGCTGACCGACGGGCTTCAGTTCGTTCTTTCAACTGAAGAAGGCGGCAGGCTGGTTGTAGTGCAGATGGTCGATAACTAGAGGCGATTATTCGGTCGAAAAAGAAGACTGCCGCCAAACAAAAAGGCCACGAATACAATTCGTGGCCTTTTTAACATTATAATCTAGACAAATAATGCTTAGATATTAACGCCATACTGCACGGCTAATGCGCCTAGGCCACCGGCAAAACCTTGACCGATTGCTTTGAATTTCCATTCTGCGCCATGCTTATAAAGCTCACCGAACACCATCGCCGTTTCAGTTGAAGCATCTTCGCTCAGGTCGAAACGGGCAATTTCTTGGTTGCCATCGTTGTTTACAACACGCATAAACGCCGCGCTAACCATGCCGAAGTTTTGCTTTAATTTCTCAGCTTCATGGATGGTCACTGCGAAAACTAGCTTCTTCACGTCTTCAGGGATTTTGTCCAGAGAGATCAGCACTTTCTCATCGTCACCGTCGCCTTCACCGGTACGGTTGTCACCTTGGTGAACAACAGAACCACATGGGCTAGTTTTGTTATTGAAGAAAATGAATCCTGAATCGCTGATAACTTTACCCGCTTCGTTAACCATAAATACTGAGGCATCCAGATCGAAATCTGCACCGTCAGTTACGCGCGTATCCCAGCCTAAGCCGATCATCGCTTTAGTCATTGTAGGGGCTTCTTTAGTTAAAGAAACGTTACCGCCTTTGCTTAATGATACTGCCATAGTTTGAGTTCCTATTAATTAAGTAAGATGTCACAAAATGGGCAGCCTAAGCCGCCCATATTTTTATCAACCAACGTGAATACCATATTGTGTTGCCATTGCAGCCAGACCACCGACATACCCTTGGCCTACCGCTCTGAATTTCCACTCTGCGCCGTGTTTATACAGCTCGCCGAAAATCATGGCGGTTTCAGTTGAAGCGTCTTCACTCAGGTCATAACGAGCAATTTCGATATTGCTCAACTCATTAGCTACGCGGATAAATGCGTTTGCAACCTGACCGAAATTCTGACGACGAGATTCAGCATCGTGAATGGTAACCGTAAATACGACTTTCTCTACGTCAGCAGGAATGGTTGCCAAATTTATCTTTAAAGATTCATCATCGCCATCGCCGTCACCGGTACGGTTGTCGCCGGTATGCTCTACAGAACCGCAGTTAGACTTAAGGTTGTTGTAGAAAATAAAGTCGTTATCACCACGAACTTTACCGTTCGCAGACAATAAAAATGCGGAAGCATCCAAGTCAAAATCGACGCCATCGGTAGAACGGTCGTCCCATCCTAAACCAATTAATACGCGAGTCATCTGAGGATCGGCCTTACTTAACGATACGTTTCCGCCTTTCGATAAACTAACACCCATTATTTGCTCCTTTTATTAATTTAGCTTGTTGTAACTTAAGATACAGATTCTGAATCTTTTTCGTCTTTTGCAGGCCAGATCAAACTTGCCAATACTCCGAGCGCTAACATGCCTAACACGATGTATAGGCTGATAGTCGGATCTATTGAATATCCGTGTCCAAACAGGTGCCCTGACGCATTCAACGCCAGTTTTGCTGCGATAAAGAACAGCAGTGCAATAATTGCTTTTTCCAGATGCACTAAGTATTGCTTCATGGCTTCCAGAACAAAGTACAGAGTACGAAGACCCAAGATAGCAAACATCATTGCACTATACACAATCAGCGGTTCCCGGCTAACGGCGATAACCGCAGGAACTGAGTCAAATGCGAACATCACGTCACTCAGCTCAATCACCATAACGCACAGGAACAACGGCGTTGCGTAGAACATGCCTTTACCAATCTTACCCACTAAATCAGAGTTTTCAGGCTTCGCCAGCTCGGCATCAAGCTCTTTCTGATTTAGCAAGAAGCGGTGGCCCGCCAGCTTAGGGTAAGACGGAAACAGCTTCTTGGCGAAACGATAGGCAAAGTGCGATGAATAATCTTCAATCTCACCATCATCACCGCCGCTGCGCAGCATCATTACGCCGGTAGCCGCAACGACGAGTGCGAACACCATTTCTACCCATGGCCCCAACACCAGGAGGCCGGTACCGATCACCACAAAGATCGCTCTGAAGACGATGGCACCCATAATGCCCCAGTACAGCAGGCGATGACGGTAGGCATCAGGTACGGTAAACCATGAAAATATTGCCATCATGACAAACAGGTTATCAACGGAAAGCGCTTTTTCCAGCACATAACCCGTGATGTAAAGACTTGCAACGCTCTGACCATGATGGATATACAGGTAACCACCAAATAGCAGCGCAGTAGCAACCCAAAACAGTGACCAAAGAACGGCACTTTTCAGGCTCACTACTGAGTCTTTACGATGTGCGTATAAGTCGATAAAAATAGCGGCTAACGCAATACCGATAAAGACCAGGACTGTCTCAATAGGGAAGCCTAATGGCGTTGTTTCCATTCTAATCAATTACCTTAAATTTATAGGATTACAGACCAAAATCGCTTGGGTCTAGGTTTAACTCTTTAGCCATTTGTCTGACAACTTTTTGCTCAGACTCGTCAAAATTGCCATCGCTGGCACCAATGGCGATACAGACTCTGATCATTAATCGGGCCGCATCAACGTTAGAACGCAGTTTACCCACGGTTTTTAACGCTTCTGCTTCACCAATTGAATGGTCAAACTCAAAGCTTGATATGGTTTTATTAAAAAAGGCGATAACGTCAGGCATATCAAAAACTTTCAGCTCTTCAGAGTTTTTGATAAAGGCTGCCATTTTCTGCTTTTCTTCACCGCTTACGTTGCCATCAGCGGCAGCAACTAAAGCACAGCCAGCAACGGTTGCTTCCATAAAAGTACGATTTTTGAACTTACCAATCTCTTTATTCAACGTATCTTTGCCAGCCAAGATGGCAGCTTTCAATTTTTCTAACATGTTTATATCTCCGTTATTTTGAGCCAGCGGACCAGCGAAAGCCCCAGCGGAAGGCGTTATCCATATCCTTATGACCGCTGAAATATTGGTTAATACGCTCAATGTTGATAGCACCGTTATTGTTGACAATACGGGCAATCGCACACATACCGTTTCTGTTTTGACCCTCGGTCAAACGGGTTTCTATCGGCCCCTGACCCGGCATGTGAATAGTCACTACCCCGTCGGTTTGAGCCCAGTTAGGCACCCCTTGGTAGATAAAGGCATAGACTAAGACTTCGTCAATATTCTTCCATTGGGAACCGTTGATATGCATCCATTCGCCATCTTTTACGGCTCCGGTCCTGTCATCGCCCTGTAGCTCTATATATGGGGCCGAATTGAAAGAACCAAAGGTGTTGCCTAATGCCTGAATGACACCCTGCTCACCGTTCTTCAATCGAACAAAGGCGCCTAAATCCAAATCGATAGATTTATTTGAACCTAACAGATTGTTTAAAAAGCCTTTACTCTCAACTTTTTGATTCCAGTTGAGGTTAATCCGAATCAGCCCGAAATCATCTTTCTTACTGAGATTAACCCGAGGGCTCTCTTTCGTTAGTGAGATTTTACTTAAGTTTACAGAAGGCTGCCCCGCAGGAGCCGCTGGCGGAGTCGGAACTACCGGCGGTGGAGTTGGCGCAGCGGCGGGCTCGTCGTCATTCACGTCGACACCAAAGTGCTCTGCCAGCGGTTTTAAACCACCGTTAAAGCCTTGAGCAATAAAACGAAACTTCCACTCATCGTTACGGCGGTAAAGTTCACCCAAAATCAACGCGGCCTCTGAACGCCCGACCATGTCAACGTTACAGGAAACGATCGCTTCATTATTCGATTCAACCTGTACAGACAGCCGGTTCAGCGCCTGAATGGTATCGTTCTTATCACAGGTGAGGGCAAACGCGATCTTCATAACCGACGGTTTAACTTTTGGTAAATCCACTTCAAATACCGACGTTACTCCTTCTTCGATCAGGCTAACGCTGCCGTCATCATTGGTTTTCTGGCCGTAGAAAACCATATCTGAATCGCCGGACACTTTCTCATTGGCATATAGGCGATAGGCCGAAACGTCTGCCGCTTTTCCTGAAATGATCTTAACTTTTAACGCAGACGATGGGACGGAGGTATTACCTCCTGCGACGAGTTCTTTCACCAATAATGCTCCGATGCAATGTGATTAAAACCATAGCCTGAACAGTCCATCACCGCATCGCGTAAAAGTAGAGAGAGTCGGTGTATAACCGTTCAGATAAAAAACCAGACTACTAGACAGATAATATCAATAACTTAGCAACTGAGGAAGAATTCAATACTAAACAGGTATAAAACCACATTATCTTACACACAATGGTTTAAAAAACTGGTGATTTCAAACTGTCTAGCAAATGATTTTAACAGACTAATATATATTTTTTGTGAAAGCGAGTCAGATTTCAGCCGATAACTAACGGGCTAAGCGTTCTATTTTAGTTAGCCATGTTTCCATTTAGCCTGGCATATTTCATTAACCCTACTTAATCAGATGAATTATCAGAATAATTTAATCACTTCCGCTCGCTATCTAAATAAACACAATGGCGTTTATCGGTAAAAATCCAACAATAGCAACGCGTTATTCACGCCTAATTTAACGCTTATTGATGAAGTGATAAAACCTCATTTTTTGGACTACTAAAGTCATAATATATTCATTCTAAATATATGAAAATACCCTTTTCATTGGGAAACGTGGCCAAACCAAAAGATTTAGCCATAAAATTCACGGTATACTGTAGTATCAGCTCAGTTTACCGTTTGACGGCACCCGCAGACATCGGCTAAAAGTCACAAGGAAATACTCCATGCTATTGTTTACAGAAGGATTATCATCACAAAGAGAAATAATTGCTGGTATTAAATCTCTTTACCCTTCGCTGTTCATTGTCTCGACCCATTCTCAGGAAAGGCCGGAAATTCATGAATTTTCTGACGCTAACCAGTTTGAACCTCAGAACGCCGACGAAAGATTGAGTTTTTTACGCGATACCATTCGCAAATATGAGATAAAACTGCTTCACGCGGGTAAACATACGTTATGGTATGAAGAGCATCGTAGCCGCATTGAGTCTTTAGGCGTTACTCTGGTTACCGGCGTTTCTGACGTAGAGATGTTTGAGATTGCCGACAGTAAAATCCGTTTCGCCCGGCTGATGGAACAGTACCGCCTGCCGGTGGTACCTTCTATTGAAATCACCCATGCAGACCAGCTAGAAACCGAACTGAAAGCCCGCCCTTTCGGTGACGATGCGTTACATTGCGTTAAACCGGTTAAAGGCATTTATGGCATGGGTTTTTGGAAGCTCTCCGACGAAATTCCAGCGGCCCGCTGTTTTTATGATACGGATTCCAGAATGGCCAACGTTGGCGTTTTTTTACACGCCATGAAACTGAGTGAAGATTTCAAGCCACTGGTGTTAATGCCTTATCTGGACGGCCCTGAACGCTCTGTTGATATGGTTGTCCAAGCCGGTAAGGTCATCAAGGCCGTTGCCAGAGTCAAAAAGGGTTCCTACCAGTTTTTTGAAAATCAGGGGCCAGCTATCGACTTAGCAATAGCCTGTGCATCGGTGATTAACGCCGACGGTATTGTTAACGTACAAACTCGTAATGCGCCAGACGGAAGCCCGGTACTGCTGGAAATCAACCTTCGTCCATCGGGTGGCATCGGCTATTTAGCCCATTCAGGTATCAATCTACCGGCGCTATTTGTTCAAACCTTTCTCGGTCTGGAACCGTCTGTAGTGGCGACGGGTAGCTTGGTACCCAACGTCATGGTTCGTCCTTTAACACAGGCTATCGTCATTTAACCATCGACGCTGTTTACCCTTCATACCATCAGGGAATTTAATGTTAACAATTGAGTTATCAACGGGTGTCATTTCAGTGTGCTCTGACGGGCAGGCCGAGCTGAGTTCGCTGTTTGAAATGGCGGAAAGAAATAATCCTAAACGCTCATTTCTGTTTGTCAGTAAAGTGCTGGGTAAACATATTCCAGTCACGCCGTCGGCCATGAAAGCCAGCCACCGCACGTTGGCGGCTAAAATCCCTACGGGCTTACCCGAACCCGTTTTATTTATTGGCATGGCTGAAACCGCAGTCGGTCTGGCTGCTGGGGTACATCGGGAATATACCCGGCTTGGGCATCAAGCCTGTTTAGTGACATCAACGCGTCATCCGGTTGACGGAGAGCTGTTTTGCGAATTCAAAGAAAATCACAGCCACGCTACCGACCACCTGATTTACTTACCCGAAGACCCACGGCTGCGTGAACGGTTTTTAACTGCCAAATCCTTAGTGTTGGTTGATGATGAAGCCACTACCGGCAACACCTTCTTTAATCTGTATCAGTCATTATCGGCCGCGGGTCTTTCGCAGCTATCACACATTGTGACGGCCACCCTGACCAACTGGAGCGATGGCAAATTAGCCAGCCGGTTAGATATTCCGGTTAACGAAGTCTGTCTGGTATCTGGCTCATGGTCGTGGCAGCCAAAGCCAGATGCACCGGTGCCGGTGATGCCATCGGTTAACGTCACCGCCCGCGGGTTAGCCCCCATGGCTACTCAACAAAATTGGGGGCGGCTTGGCTGTGAGCAACATCAGCTAACGTTAACCAGTAATCACACCCAATACGCCGGTAAGAAAATACTCATTCTTGGCACCGGCGAGTTTATGTGGCAGCCCTTCTTGCTGGGTGAGCAACTCGAAGCCGCCGGAGCAGAGGTCTACCTCAGCTCCACAACCCGTTCGCCCATATCCATCGGAATGGCAATCAAGTGCGGCGTCGCCTTCGGTGATAACTACGGGCTAGGCATCGCTAACTTTATGTACAATATTTTCCCAAATGATTATCAGCACATTCTGTTATGTACCGAAACGCCGGCCTCGTTTATCGATCCTGAACTTCAGGCCTATTTAAGCGGCGGCAACGCCACTCTGGAGATCATTGTTCATGACTAAATTGTTCATGGCTACCCCGTCACAGCCTATTGCCCTGATCGATCTGGATGACACAATTTTCCAGACTAAACGTAAGATGCTCAATGAACAGAACATCGAGCCCAAGCACGTAGGCGCTCTGGATCGGCAGCTGCAGCCGCGCAGCTTTATGAGTGAAAAGCAGTTTAACTTGGTTAACTGGCTATTAAGTACCGCAGAAACCATTCCCGTCACGGCGCGGGGAACAGAAGAACTGTCGAGAGTGCAGGTTCCCTTCACCAGTTGGGCCATCGCTACCCACGGTGCGGTTATACTCAATAAACATCGCCAGCCGGACGACGAGTGGAAAAGCATTGTTCTCACGCGGTTAAAACTGATATCACCCTTAGTCATTCAACTGCGTGAGGCCTGCGAACAATTGCTGGATAAAATGCAGGTTGAGGGCTGGGCCAGAATCAACTACGAATATGACCAACAGCCGATCTATTTGGTTATGAAGCACACCGACAGCACTAAAGCGCAAGAGATCTATCGGGTAGCTGAACGGCTGCTAAAAGAGCAAGATTGCTCAGAATTCTACCTGCACAGCAACGGTAATAACGTTGCATTTTTACCCCACTGCATTGATAAAGGTCAGGCGGTCAAGCATCTGCTCAGCCGGTTACGCGCCGATGCGCCAGACCGGCCGGTTTTGGGGCTAGGTGACAGCACCAGCGACCACCGTTTTCTGCATCTATGCGATTGGTTTGGCATGCCTCAAAATAGCCAGTTATCACAATTCTTATCCCCCTTGATTAAGTAAGTTGGAGTTAACGTGCCACAACGCGGATTTTCCGGATCTTACCCCGCTGACTGGGTCAGTTTTCTATTAAATACCGTCAGCACTGAAATGACACCGGTAGAAGAGAAAGAACGCCTGATTCAAAGCGGCGAAAAACATTATTCAGAGATGCTTAGCGAAGAGCCTGAGCCGAGTCAGTTTCATCTTGAGCTTTATCAGGGCGCACTGGAAGCAGGAAGCCACCGGCTAGCCACTGAAGTGATGGCGCTGGCTAAGGCGCTGAAAGGCAATATGCCGAGCCAAGACATCATTTTGGTCAGCCTGGTCCGGGCTGGGGTTCCGCTCGGCGTGTTGCTGCACCTAGCCCTGAGAAAGCTGGGCGTCGCTTCACACCACTATGGCATCAGCATTGTTCGCGATCGCGGTATTGATGATGTGGCCATGAAACAGATAGAACGGCAGCACGGCACTCAGGGTATCGTTTTTGTTGACGGCTGGACAGGTAAAGGCGCCATCACTCAGGAACTGCAGCGTTCACTGTCAACCCGCTCAGGCTACCCACTGCGGGATCGCTTAGTGGTGCTGGCAGACGTATGCGGCAGCGCTTGGTTAAGCGCCTCTACCGACGACTGGCTGATTCCCTTTGGTATTTTAGGCGCGCCGGTTTCAGGCTTGATATCGCGCTCCATCTGGTCAGCCGACGATTACCACGGTAGCGTCAGGTGCGACCATTTAGCGAAATTTGACCGTAGCATTTCATTTATTGAAACTATGATTAAAGAGTGGGAGCGTATCGATATCGCAGCCATTGAACCCGCTATATGTGATGACCCAAGGGTTCAACCCTTGCTGAAACTCAGTCAGGATACCGTAACATCGCTGGCCGACCGGTATGGAATTAAAAACCGTAATCGCATAAAACCGGGTATTGCCGAAGCCACTCGGGCAGTATTAAGGCGGCTCCCCGACCACGTTTTAGTACGTTCTAAAACCGATAAAGACGTTTCTCTACTGATGTACCTGACCGAAAAACTGTCTATTCCGGTTCAGGAAGTCGGCGAGGCTATTGCGCCTTATCGGGCAATTACGATCATTAAAAAGGTAGGTAAAGAATGATTACTCCCTACGATTTGGGCGCAACTCTGTACATGCCGGCCACCCGAAACGATCTGTTTCAGGTGATAGCCCAAAATAAATATCCGCACTTAAAATCATTAGTTATTTGTCTGGAAGATGCCGTCGTTGAACGGGAAATTGAGCTGGGGATTGAAAACCTCAGCGTGCTGCTGGCAGGCATTGCGCAGCTTGAGCTTAAAGACGGGCCGTTAATCTTTATCCGCCCGCGTAATATTCCCATGGCTAAAAGGTTAATCGTCGAACTGGATCTGACTAAGGTCACCGGGTTCGTGCTGCCTAAGTTTGAACTGAGTCAGGTTGAAGAATGGAGTCAGGCACTGTCCGGCACCCATCTTCTGGCGATGCCAACGCTGGAAACGGCCAGCTGCTTTGACGCAGCGAAGATGAACCAGCTAGCCACAACCATGCGCAACGATGCTTATTTCTCCGCCAAGACGATTGTACTGAGGATCGGCGGTAACGATCTGATGCACGCGTTGGGCATTCGCCGCAACCGGGCTAAAACCCTGTATGACGGCCCGCTGGGCTACGCAATAAAAATGATCGTCTGCACCTTCGGTGCCCACGGGTTTTCGATGACCGCTCCGGTATGCGAAATTATCGACTCTCCGGCCATATTGCTGGCGGAACTGGAAATAGATAATGAACACGGTTTGGTCGGCAAAACCGCTATTCATCCGAAGCAAATAGAGCATATCAACAATGCCTTTAAGGTTCAGGTGACCGACTATCTCGACGCGCTAAAGATCCTTAACAGCAACTGCGCGGTTTTCCAGTCAAACGGTGCCATGTGCGAACCGGCAACCCACCATATGTGGGCTAAAAACATTGTGGCACGCTCACAGTCTTATGGGTTTATAGATGAAATAGCTCATTCGCTGTATGAACAGCATCGATCGGAAAAGATCTTATAGTAAAAAGGCCGCTTTCGCGGCCTTTCTCTTTATTACCTAACCCAATATCAAATCACAGCACCGCTATCGTCGCTTTCTGCTCCAACAGCTTAGCTTTATCTTCTGCAAAGCTCACCAAACGTTCACGCTCTTTGGCGACTACCGCTTCAGGCGCTCTGGCAACAAAGCCTTCGTTTGACAGCTTAGTTTCAATCTTACCGATTTCGTCTTCGATGCGGGTGACTTCTTTCGATAGGCGGGCCAGTTCGGCGTCTTTATCAACTAAGCCGGCCATTGGGATCAGTAGTTCAGTCCCTTCCACCAGCTTGGCCACAGACACCGGGCCTTTGTCGCCAGCGGCCAAAATAGTAATAGACTCCAGACGGGCCAGCGCTTTAATAAAGCTCTCGTTTTCAGTAACCCGACGCAGAGCCGCATCGTTGACATCGCGCAGTAGAACTTCCAGCGCTTTGCCCGGAGCAATATTCATTTCAGCACGGATACTACGCACCGCTTCAATCAGCTGCTTTATCCACTCTAAGTCTGCCAGCGCCGCTTCATCAGCCAAGTTAACGTCATACTCAGGCATCGCCTGTAGCATGATTGTGTCGGCATCAATGCCTTTTAGCAGTTTTACCCGCTGCCAGATGGTTTCAGTGATAAACGGAATAATCGGATGAGCTAAGCGTAATAACGCTTCCAGCACGGTGACCAGCGTATGACGAGTTCCACGCAGTTCGGCCTCAGAACCACCGTTCATCACCGGCTTAGTTAGCTCTAAATACCAGTCACAGAACTGATTCCAAGTGAACTCATACAGAATACCGGCCGCCATATCAAAGCGGTAAGTATCGAAGGCTTCACGGTAGGCTCTTACCGTTTGGTTAAACTCGGCCAGGATCCAACGGTCAGCCAAAGAAAGCACCATTTCGCCGCCGTTCATGCCGCAATCCCGATCTTCGGTGTTCATCAGCACAAAGCGGCTGGCGTTCCACAGCTTATTACAGAAGTTACGGTAGCCTTCGAGGCGTTTCATATCCCAGTTGATGTCACGACCGGTTGAAGCCAGCGCGGCCAGCGTAAAGCGCAGCGCATCGGTACCGTGCGGTTCAATACCGTTCGGGAACTGCTTCTCGGTACGCTTGCGAATTTTCTCAGCCAGCTGCGGCTGCATCATATTACCGGTACGTTTTTCTAACAGCTCTTCCAGCGAAATACCGTCAATCATGTCCAACGGATCGATCACGTTACCCTTTGACTTAGACATTTTCTGCCCTTCGTCATCGCGGATCAGGCCGGTCATATATACGGTATGGAATGGCACCTGCGGCTTACCGTTTTCATCTTTCACGAAGTGCATGGTCATCATGATCATCCGGGCTATCCAGAAGAAAATAATGTCAAAACCGCTGACCACCACGCTCGACGGGTGGAAGGCTCTCAGGTCGGCAGTGTCGTTTGGCCAGCCCAAGGTAGAGAAGGTCCACAGGCCGGAAGAGAACCAGGTATCCAGAACGTCTTCGTCCTGAGTCAGCGCCACCTCAGCGGCTAAACCGTTTTCGCTACGGACTTCGGCTTCATCGCGACCAACGTAAACGTTGCCTGCTGCGTCGTACCATGCAGGAATACGGTGCCCCCACCAAAGCTGGCGAGAAATACACCAGTCCTGAATGTCGCGCATCCAGCTGAAATACATATTTTCGTACTGCTTCGGCACGAACTGAATTTCACCCTGTTCAACCGCTTCTACCGCCACTTTAGCCAGCGGCGCTGTGCGCACATACCATTGGTCGGTCAGCATCGGCTCGATAACCACGCCGCCACGATCGCCATAAGGCACGGTCAGATCGTGAGGTTTGATTTCATCTAGCAGGCCCAGTTGATCAAACGCGGCCACTACCGCTTTACGCGCGGCAAAACGCTCAAGGCCACGGAACGGCTCGGGGATGTCATTGCTCCACGCGCTGCTCTCTTCGCCGTTAGTATTAAATACTTCAGCGGTCTGGCGGATATCACCGTCGAAAGTCAGCACGTTGATCATTGGCAGCGCATGGCGCTTACCGACTTCATAGTCGTTAAAGTCGTGGGCCGGGGTGATTTTCACACAGCCGGTGCCTTTGTCCATCTCGGCGTGTTCATCGCCAAGAATAGGAATTCGACGACCCACCAGCGGCAGAATAATTTCTTTGCCGATCAGGTCGTTGTAACGAGGATCTTCAGGGTTTACCACAACGCCGGTATCGCCAAGCATGGTTTCAGGGCGCGTGGTCGCTACCACTAAATAGTCTTTACCTTCGGCGGTTTTTGCGCCGTCGGCCAACGGATAACGCAGGTGCCACATGGAGCCTTTAGACTCGCGGTTCTCTACTTCAAGATCGGAAATCGCGGTACGCAGTTTCGGATCCCAGTTCACCAGACGTTTACCGCGGTAAATCAAATCTTCTTTATACAAACGCACGAACACTTCGCGTACCGCATTGGACAAACCTTCATCCATGGTGAAGCGTTCACGCTCCCAGTCTACGGAATCGCCCAAGCGGCGCATTTGGCGGGTAATCGTGCCGCCCGATTCTGCTTTCCACTGCCAGATTTTATCGATAAAAGCATCGCGACCGTAGTCGTGGCGGGTTTTGCCTTCTTCAGCCGCAATTTTGCGCTCAACCACCATCTGGGTGGCGATACCCGCATGGTCCGTTCCCGCCTGCCACAGGGTATTTTTGCCCTGCATACGCTGATAGCGGATCATCGCGTCCATGATGGTTTGCTGGAAAGCGTGCCCCATATGCAGGCTGCCGGTCACGTTCGGCGGCGGGATCATGATGCTGTAGCTTTCTTTGCTGGTGTCACCGTGTGGTTTGAAGTAACCACTCTCTTCCCAATGTTGGTAAAGTGACTGTTCAATGTCTTGCGGGTTGTATGTTTTTTCCATAATCTTTTTTTACGCTATTTAGTGGTTGGCGGCGTTACTGTGGACAGGTTAAAACCGACGCTGCGATAAATTTTATAACGTTCGCGCGCCAACTGTTTCAACTCATCTTCATGTGGAACGAAGTCTACCACTTCATAAAATGCGGTGGCAAAATCCGGAAACTGCGGTAACAGAGAAATAAGTAAATCCCGAGGGGAATTGCCCCGGCGCTCGGGCCAGCACAGCTCAACGGGAGCGCCGTATTTCGGACCTTCTCCGGCCAGATTATGAGGAACGAACTCCTCGGTATCTCGCTGCCATAAGGCGTCATCTAAACGCTGCGCTTGCTCAAGGCTCTCACAGGCGATTAATACCCGTTTTCCCATACGCCAGCGCTGTGCGGCAATGGCACAGGTCAGCGCTTCACAGGCAGACAGCCCTTGTGACGTATTGCTATGGTCGAGCAGGTAAAATGTCGCGTTTTTCATAACGGCCGGAAAGTACTCTCAATTTAATGGCTAAGGGCACGCGCTGCGTGCCCCTGATAAACCCGGTGATAATAGCAAAGAAGTGATAAAGGCGGCAGAAATAACTGCACCGCCGTTACGCTCCGTTTATTTACTCATCACAATTCAGGCCAGCACGATTAAGCAGGAACTGCGTCAGCAGCGCAACCGGACGACCGGTGGCACCTTTGGCTTTACCTGAACGCCATGCGGTACCGGCGATATCTAAATGAGCCCAGCTATATTTGCGGGTAAAGCGCGACAGGAAGCAGCCCGCAGTAATGGCACCCGCAGGGCGACCACCAATATTCGCCATATCGGCAAAGTTAGATTCCAACTGCTCCTGAAACTCATCGCCCAGCGGTAAGCGCCATGCGCGGTCGCCGGCCTGTTCAGAAGCGCCCACTAACTCATGGGCCAGCGGATTATGGTTAGACATCAGGCCGGTAATTTGGTGGCCCAATGCAATAATGCAGGCACCGGTCAACGTCGCGATATCAATAACCACTTCGGGCTCAAAGCGCTCAACGTAGGTTAATACGTCGCACAGCACTAAACGGCCTTCAGCGTCGGTATTTAATACTTCAACCGTTTGGCCTGACATGGTGGTCAGGATATCACCCGGGCGGTAGGCCCTACCGCCCGGCATGTTTTCACATCCGGCCAGCACGCCGATAATATTCAACGACAGCTTTAGCTCGGCCACCGCCCGCATCACGCCATAAACCGAAGCGGCACCGCACATATCGTATTTCATTTCATCCATGCCTTCGGCAGGTTTGATAGAGATACCGCCTGAGTCAAAGGTCAGGCCTTTACCCACGAGTACGATCGGTTTAGCGTCCGCATCTGGATTACCTTTATATTCCATCACCGACATCAGAGATTCATTTTGTGAGCCCTGACCAACCGCCAGATAGGCATTCATGCCCAACTCTTTCATCTGCTGCTCGCCGATAACGCGGGTGATAATATTTTCACTATAGGCATCGGCTAACTGGCGGGCCTGAGAGGCAAGATAGGCCGCATTACAAATATTTGGCGGCATATTGCCTAAGTCTTTAGCCGCTTTAATGCCCGTGGCAATCGCCAGACCGTGCGAAATAGCGCGCTCGCCACAGGTCAATTCACGACGGGTTGGCACGCTCAGCACCATTTTACGCAGCGGGCGGCGTGGCTCAACCTTGTTGCTTTTCAGCTGATCGAAAATATATAGCGCTTCTTTCGTCGTTTCGACCGCCTGACGTACGTTCCAATAGGTATTACGCCCTTTAACGTGAAGTTCGGTTAAAAAGCAAACGGCTTCCATTGAACCGGTGTCATTTAGCGTATTAATGGTCTTCTGAACCACCTGCTTATACTGACGCTCATCCAGCTCGCGCTCTTTTCCGCAGCCAATCAGTAAAATTCGTTCTGACAGAATGTTGGGTACATGGTGTAACAATAAAGTTTGACCCACCTTACCTTCTAGTTCACCACGGCGAAGCAGCGCGCTGATATAACCATCGCTGATCTTATCCAGCTGTTCGGCTATAGGTGATAAGCGACGAGGTTCAAAAACACCGACCACGATACAGGCGCTACGTTGTTTTTCCGGGCTACCGCTTTTTACACTGAACTCCATGCACTCTCCTGAATCTTAAAGAGACAAGGTAGGTTAATTATGGATAGAATAGAAAGATCCATAATGTCACGCCACCCTGTGGTTCTGATTAACGCAAATGGTGTTAATATTTCTGCGCATTAATACTATTATTAGCAATGCAGGCTGCCATTATGATGGATGATGTTGAAAATGGCGAACTAACGATGAAAGTATCGGCTTTCCTGTAAAAAAACAAGTTTTCACAGGCGTAATTAACTTGATAATCATTAGATATCTGATCCGGGAAACGTTCAAGAGCCAAATCGCAATCCTGTTTATTCTGTTTTTGATTTTTTTCTGTCAAAAACTGGTCAAGGTGTTGTCGATGGCCGTTGAGGGAGACATTCCCACAAATTTAGTTTTTTCTTTGCTTGGCCTTGGTATTCCCGAGATGGCGCAGCTCATTCTGCCGCTTAGTTTGTTCTTAGGCATTCTGATGACCTTTAGTAAGCTGTATACGGAAAGTGAAATTACCGTGATGCACGCCTGCGGCCTGAGCAATCGCGTTCTGCTAATGGCAGCTTTGGTACTATCGCTGTTTACCGGCGCTATCGCCGGCATCAATTCGATCTGGTTAGGCCCGATGTCGGCAATCGATCAGGAAAAAATCATTGCGGAAGCCAAAGCTAACCCAAGCCTTGGCGCATTAGTTGAAGGTCAGTTTAAACCGTCACAGGACGGTAACGCCGTGCTGTTTGTCGGCAACGTTGATGCAAATAAATTTACCAACGTTTTTTTGGCCCAGCTGCGCCCTTCCGGTAATCAACGCCCTTCGGTTATCGTGGCCGATAAAGGCTATATTGCCGAAGACCCTAACGGCAACCAGCGCATCTATCTGGACCAAGGCACCCGTTACGAAGGTACGGCGTTATTAAGAGATTTCCGCATTACCGATTTTAGTCAATATCAGGCCGTCGTCGGCCATCAGGAAGCGATGCTTGACAACAGTGACGTTGAACAAGCCAGCTTTATGTCACTGGCTGAATCAGACACCCATCAGGCAAAAGCCGAAATGAACTGGCGCTTAACGCTGATTATTTCCGTGCCGCTGATGGCGCTGTTAGTGGTTCCGCTGAGTGAGGTGAATCCGCGTCAGGGCCGGGTGGTGAGTATGCTACCGGCAATGCTGCTGTATCTGATTTACTTTCTGGTTCAGAGTTCGCTGAAGTCTAACGCCAGCCGGGGTAAGCTTGACCCAATGATCTGGGTGTGGGCGGTAAACCTCTTTTACTTAACCATGGGTATAATATTCAACCTATGGGATACCCTGCCAGCACGTCGTATACGTGGCCGGTTAAGAGGAACGGCTTAATGTTTAAAGTATTAGACCGTTATATCGGCCGTACCATTTTCGGCACGATTATGAGCACGCTGTTCCTGCTGGTCAGCCTGTCGGGCATTATTAAATTTGTCGATCAGTTGCGTAAAACCGGTCGCGGAGACTATGACGCGTGGGGCGCGGGCCTTTATACCCTGCTCAGCATACCTAAAGACATTGAAATCTTCTTCCCAATGGCTGCACTGCTGGGCGCACTGCTGGGCTTAGGCGCACTGGCGACCCGTAGCGAGCTGGTGGTGATGGAAGCGTCGGGCTTTACCCGCATGCAGATCGCCGCAGCGGTAATGAAAACGGCTATCCCGCTGGTGTTACTGACTATGGCTATCGGTGAATGGGTTGCGCCGGTCGGTGAACAAACCGCCCGCAATATGCGAGCCCAAATGATGTACGGCAACTCACTGCTCTCAACCCGCGATGGCATCTGGGCCAAAGATAAAAACGACTTTATCTATATTCAAAGCGTAGCTAAAGAGGATGAGCTTTCCGGCGTCAGTATTTATCACTTCGACAACAACCGAAAGCTGCTCTCCGTACGCTATGCCGGAACGGCAACCTACGACACAGAGCAGAAGAAATGGCAGCTGACTCAAGTCGATCAGTCCGATCTGAGTGAACCAAACAAGATCGTCGGAACCCAAACGCTGAATGATGAATGGAATACTAATCTAACGCCCGACAAGCTTGGCGTAGTCGCCATGGACCCGGAAGCGCTTTCGGCCAGCGGGCTGTATGAATACAGTAAATACCTCAAGCAGAGCGGTCAGGAATCTACCCGCTATCAGCTAATATTCTGGAATAAGGTTCTGTCGCCGCTATCCGTTGCGGTAATGATGCTGATGGCCCTGTCGTTCATTTTTGGTCCGCTGCGCAGCGTACCGATGGGCGTTCGGGTAGTTATCGGTATCAGCTTTGGCTTTACCTTCTACGTGCTGAATAAGATCTTCGGCCCGCTGAGTATGGTAATAAACCTGCCGCCGATCCTTGGGGCCGCATTACCAAGCCTGTTATTCCTGTTGATCAGTTTGCTGTTGCTTAAACTGAAACGATAATTCCTGTCTGATTTTGTATAAATTGACCCCAGAAAATGCCCTACTGTCGTCATCCCGTTGAAAAACGGGATCTAGGTTTTAGCTAACAAATTATCACTCGGCTTAAGAACTGGACCCCGTTTTTCAACGGGGCGACGACGATGAGAGGCTGATAATGGTTAAGCCGATCGCCGAACCACTCGAATTGCTACTATTTTAATTTCTAACCTAAAAATCACTTCTCAGTATTCAACTCCCAACGGGTAGAGATCACCAGCGGTTTATCTACCATCACAATAATCGGTGCTGTATTAACACAGTTAGGTGGACCAGATAGCGGTTCGATGCAGGCTGCATCGGGTTGTTTATCAAACACCACCATAGACGACGTTTCAGAAGACATACTCAAACGTACTTTGCCCGGCCATACTAACGATGCTGACATTCCCTGATTAAAGCCAAAGCAATCGTCCCAAGGGCCCGGGCGAGGAGCTATGCGCTTTCCCGTTGGTAATTCGTTATCGCCCGGTTCTTCCTGCCAGTCGGCATCAAAAGAGACTTTCAGCTTATCAGTGGCTTCGCCGATCGGCGCTACGGCAACATAGTCTGTATCACCGGTCCATTTAGCAAACCACGGATGCCAGCCAGCGGCGGCAGGAAAAGCCTCTCCGGCGGTTTTAACGGTTAAGGTAATCGTTAACCCGGTAGAATCCAACTCAAACCGCTGAACCACTTGTCCCTTCCATGGCCACGGCTGTTCAAGCTCAACGCTAAATTCAGCAACCTCAGGCGTTACACTAATTGTCTGCCACGGGCCGAAACACGCCATGCCGTGTAGGGCGTGAGGAGGTTTGTTCATTGGCAGCGAATAGGCTTTACTGGCATAATTCAGCACCGCATTACCCATCCGCCCTACCCAAGGGATCATCGGGAAACAGCCATATTGAAAGGCCCGGCGCGCAGGATTCCATTGGCGCAGCAGCTCATAGCCAAACGCATTCAGCGAAGTCATCCTACAGCCATCTTCAGGATAAACGGCTAGGCTAATTTGGCTATTGTTGAGTATCACTTTTGGCCCCTTTGGCCCATCCCATGGCGCATCAAAGGCCTGACGTACCGCAAGGTAAGGATTAGTGTCTAAAACTGAGTTCATTTAGTTATTCCTTAATATCAGTTTATTCAATAAAAGAATTAGCGATCTGACTCTGCCGCCGTGACCGGCGCGCCGAACTTAACCCGAATCTTCCAAACGCAGAACAAAGAAACCGCAGATATCAGAACTAAATAACTGGCAACATACCAAGGCTTTCCACCGCCTAACGCCAAGAGTGACGATGCGATGAGCGGAGTCATTCCCCCAAGAATGGCTGAAAATTGATAGGCAAATGACAGGCCGGTATAGCGGACTTTCGTACCGAACATACGTACAAACATCGTAGGCTGAACGGCAAACATCATGGTCGGGCCAAAGTTATAGCCCACTATCATGGCAAACCAGATCGCCACCGGCTGTTGGGTTCCCAATAGCCAAAAGAAGGGAAAAGCGAACAACAGGCAAAATGCAGCACCGGTCATATACAAAGGCCGCTGCCCCCAGCGATCGGAAAGCCAGCCGATCAGTGGGCAGCTGAATAACCCGATTGCCGAAGCCACCAACATACCGGTTAACGGGATTTGACGGTCCATGGCCAACTGAGTTGAAAGATAGGCAATACCAAAGGCATTGATAGTATTAGATGAAACAGTCTCTGCCAGCCGGGCTCCCAACGCTAAAAATATGTTCTTCGGATGTTTGCGAAATAGCTCAACAATCGGCAAAGACTCTTTCGGCTGATTGCTACTATTAACCGGCCGCTTTACGTGACGGAAATCATTGGATTCTTCAATATGGATACGGATATACATCCCGACGATCGGCATCAGCGCAGAGAGCAGAAATGGAACTCGCCACCCCCAGCTCATAAACTGCTCTTGAGTCAGTAAGCCATTACATAAAGCAAAAACTCCGGTTGCCAGCATGATCCCGGCAGAGGCAGCAGTCTGAGGCAAGGAACCAAGAAACCCCCGCTGTTTTTCCGGCGCGGACTCAATGGTCATCAGCGCAGCACCACCGTATTCACCACCGAGCCCAAACCCTTGAATTAAGCGTAAAGCCACTAATAATACCGGAGCCCAAATTCCGGCATTCGCATAGGTCGGCAATAACCCGACCAGGAAGGTCGATATTCCGACAATGACTAACGTCCAGATCAGCGTAACCTTACGCCCAATTTTGTCACCGAAATGGCCAAACACTACGCCACCCAGAGGTCGGGCTAAAAATCCGACGCCAAAGGTGGCAAAAGCGGCAATGGTACCGACAACCGGATCTTCCTTAGGAAAAAACAGCGGACCAAAGACCAACCCGGCGGCGGTACCAAAAATAAAGAAGTCATACCATTCAAGCAAAGCTCCGGCAAAACTGGCAGCAACGACTTTTCTGGTGGACGAATTGCGCAGCCCTTCAGCAGGAATACTATTTTTGCCACTATTCATCAGTTACTCCTTTGCCGGGCTTCCAGTGAAAGCCCGGCCCTCTAGCGCTTATTGGTTATGTCTACGTGATTCGATCAGAGCCAAAACCTGTTCATCTTCCGCATCCACGTTGGCACCGAGAGGCTCCCAGCGAATACACAGACAGGTGGCAAAGCCAATAAACGGAACGATCGCTAGCCAGTAGAATGCTTGGGTATTCAACGCGCCCCATAGCATTGGCCAGAAAATTAAACCTGCAATGGCACCCGTACGCATAATCGCCCGGGCAAAGCCTACGCCAGCAGGGCGAATGCTTGGTGGATAAGAAAGCGTAGCGATAGTCATACCTAGCCCGCCCGGTCCGGCAGAGTGGAAAAATATAATCGAGCCCAGGAGCGTGAGCGATAGCCATGGATTAGTCGTCGCCAGAAACCCGAGCGCTATCAGCGCCATTGTTACCATAGCAAAGCCAATCATTGACTGACGGCGGGCACCGACTTTACTCACAATCAGCGAACCAATAGCGCCACCGGTCACACCGCAAAGCGCATTCACTACGGCTGAACCGGTCAGTGCTCCGGTTAAACCGCCGCTAAGAATTCCGGCTAACGTAAGAGGCAAATAAACGCCAACGGCGTTGTATTGCCAAGCCTGCATGGTTGCGACAATACAGCCTAAGATAGTGCGTTTACGGTACTGCTTGTTAAACAGAATGCCGTATATGCCGTCGATCTTAACTTTTTTATCGGTCAATTCTTCTTTTTGAGCGTTCTCACTAACCTGTGCGTCAATGCCATAGCGCTGTTTCAAAATTTTACAGGCAAGCTCATATTTACCTACTCTTGCCGCCCACATGGCCGACTCACCGATAAATAAGTAGCGTAAAATCATTGCCAGCACGGCAAAACCCGCACCGATAAAAATGCCATAGCGCCACAAGTGACTGTCGGCAACGTCTGCCAAATGAAGAGGAAGCAAAACCAGATACACCACGGTGGTAGACACATACCAGCCCATCTGCCAGAGGTTGACTGAAGAACCAGATTTCTTAGACGATGTTCCCCGTAGTTCCGCTACCGCACTGGTTGCCAGAGGGAAATCAATGCCAAGGCCAAACCCCATTACGACTCGAGCAACCAGCACCCACCAGATATTAGGCGCAAACGCCACCGCAGCGGCACCGAGCGTACATAACCCCATACCGATAATAAATGCCCGCTTTTGACCAAACGTATTGATTACACGGTTAGCCATCAGGCCACCGATCAACGCGGCAACCAATACCGAAGCGTTTACCGTTGCAGCCAGCCCGGGAGAAATACCAAACTCCGCTGCAATAAACTTGTTACCAAAACCCACCATCGCAGCCTGATAGGCATCAATCAAAATGCCTCCCAGCGCAATCAGTACAATGCCGATATTTGATCGCAGCGCCGCATGATTATTGACGATATTAATCACGTCCTGCGGCCTACCGATCTGATAGACAGACCGAGTTGAATCTTGAGTCATGTTTGTATCCTTACTATTTCAGTAATAGCTTAATTTTTATTATTACGCTGAAAAACGTGTACCGGATAATCCGCAGTTCGCTACGGGTACAGCTTGCTCTGTGTTTATATTTCATGTGTTCAGAGCGGCTTACTGTGGCCATCCGGCAATTAACAAACAGTCTTATATCTCTTAGTTAGCCCTAAGGATTACTGAGGAAACTCAATCAGAACCTTAATTGACTGTGATTCCTTAGCGCGGCTATAGGCGGCTGCCGCATCGCTAACCGGAAAGATATCGGTGACTAAATCTGAAGTATCGAATCGCCCATCGGCCAGCCAACCAATCACCGTTTCAAAATCTTCAGGGATATACATGCCAGAGCTAAGCAGGTCACGCTCAAAACGCTGCATGCTCGGCAGCGGGATCTCGCGAGTTCCACTAGGTACGCCCATACAAATTACGGTGCCACCGGCCATCACTTTAGTGCAAGCATCCATAATCGTGGCCGCAGAAGCCACTACGTCGATCACACCGGTAAAGCGTTCATCGGCCGCCAGCTCACCCGGAGCCAATGCACGATAAGCGCCGTACTTCAGCGCCAGCTCACGCTTTTTAGCATCAGGCTCGATCACTGTAATCTTATCGGCCCCCATAATGCGCAGCGCCTGAACTACTGATAAACCGATAGTACCGGCACCAATCACTAGTACAATTTCCCGCGCATCCTGCGGCATGCGGTTAACGCAGTGTCGGGCGCAGGCGGCTGGCTCAGCAAAGGCCAATACGTCCATCGGAATAGATTTAGGAGCAATATATAGGTTACGGGCAGGAACTACGTGGGCTGAACGGGCAAAGCCCGGAGCGCGAAAACCGGCAACCTGAGGTGGTTCACACAGATTAAACCGGCCGGCTTTACACGCCCGGCACTCCATACAGGCCATAATCGGGTCAACGACTACGTGATCGCCAATGACAACGTGAGTAACTGCTGAGCCAATTTCAGTCACTACGGCTGCAATTTCGTGGCCTGGCACAATCGGCGGTTTAGCAAACGGGTGACCATCCGCCAGCACGTGTAGGTCAGAACCACATATGCCGAGATAAACTGGGGCAATACGCACTTCTTTAGGCTGTAGCGGCGTAACGGGAAGATCGTGACATTCCGTTGTTACCTGACCTACTGCGGAGAATAAGATATTAGTGACTTTGCTCATCATAACGATCCTTACTCAAGAGTTAATAGATTCTAATTCGAGCCACTAATAGCCTTTACTCAGCGGCCCTTTATGCTTATTTAGCAAACGTTTAATGTCAGAGTTATGTCTGAGC
The DNA here is from genome assembly GCF_009800925.1 of Budvicia diplopodorum. GTDB lineage: Bacteria > Pseudomonadota > Gammaproteobacteria > Enterobacterales > Enterobacteriaceae > Budvicia > Budvicia diplopodorum. Next base: position 320,840 of record NZ_WOYF01000002.1, read on the forward strand.
TATGTCAAAAATCGGCCGCTTTGCCACTACTACCAAACAGGCGAATTTTCTCTTGTACCCGTTGCTGCATAAATTCAGTTCCGCGCCCTAAAGAGATAGCCAGAGTATATTCATCAGGGTCTTTACCCAACACGTCTAAAACACCTTCAGTAAACGCCTGACGCAGTTCGGTATCAACGTTAACTTTAGCAACGCCAAGCGCGATAGCTTTACGTACCTGCTCGTCGGGAACGCCTGAACCACCGTGCAATACAATCGGTTTTTTTACCATGTCGCGAATTTCTTTCAGTCGTTCGAAGGCCAGCTTCGGCTCCTGCCTGTACATGCCGTGGGCAGTACCAACGGAAATGGCCAAATAATCTACCGTTGTTTGCTTGGCGAAGGCTAAAGCCTCATCGCAACTGGTGATAAAGGCATCTTTTTCATCAACAGAAATATCATCTTCGGTACCACCAATTTTGCCTATTTCACCTTCAGAGCCTATACCTAAAGCGTGTGAAACTTCAGCAACCGCTCGGGTTATTCTGACGTTTTCATCAAAAGAGAGATGGGAGCCATCAAACATTACCGAGTGAAAACCTGCGCGCACGGCCTGCATGGTTTGTTCAAAGCTACGGCTATGGTCCAGATGAATACAGACTGGAACGCTACATTCAGCCATAAACGTATCGACCATATCTTTCATTTGCTGAAGACCAAGGGTATTAATCACCCGCTGGCCGATCTGGATCATAATCGGTGCTTGTTCCTGCTCAGCGGCCAGCAAAATAGCGCGGATGGTTTCAGCGTTATGCGCGCTAAACGCACCGATAGCGTAGCCGTTCTCCCACGCGTGTTTGATCATTTTTTTACCTGATACATACGGCATTTGGTTCTCTCCCCTATTTCCTAATCAATGGGTTTCTTTGGATATTAATATCTAGTGATTTTCTGGCCGACCGGCGGTGGTTCTGACATGGGCGAGAATGGCGGACCAGTCCTGTTTACCTCGACCACCGGCTTTCGCTTGGCTATACACTTCGCGGGCCGCTGCGCCCAATGGCATCGGAACGTGAAGCTGATTAGCCACATCGAGTGCAATACCTAAATCTTTGTGGGCCAAATCGATCATAAACGCCGGCGTTAAGTCGCCTTTCAGCACTTTGTTCGGCCAGGATGTGGTAAAGTGGCCTTTTCCGGCGGCGGTGTTAGACATCACGCTGATAGCTACATCCAGCGATAGCCCCAGCGCTTCACACATCACGGCGGCTTCTGCCGACAGGGCATTAAGCGCGATGCTCATATAGTTATTCACCAGCTTGACCCGGATCCCCATCCCCGGACCCTGACAGTTCACCAGCTCAGAGCCCATGCACATCAGAACGTCGCGAGCGCGCTCAACCTGCTCAGCCGATCCTCCGGCCAGAATCAGTAAATTGCCGGTAACCGCCTGCTCCGAAGTGCGGCCAACCGGCGCATCCATATAGCTAAACCCGCGCTGACGCATTTTTTGGCATAGCGCATCGCTTTGTAGCGGATGAATAGTCGACATATCAATCACTAAGGCCTGTGCAGACAACGACTCCACCACGCCAGACTCGCCGAATAATACCCGCTCAACTAAATCACCGTTTGGCAGCATAGTAATTACAAACTCAGCGCCTTTCGCCGCCAATGCCGGGCTTGCAGCGGCGTTAGCCCCGGCAGCCACAAGTTGATCTACCGCTGGCTGGTTAATGTCATATACTGTCAGCCGATGACCCTTTTTAATCAGGTTGGCAGCCATAGGCGATCCCATCTGCCCCAACCCGATAAATGCGATAAGCGCCACTTCCCACCTCCTGACCGTTATTGATAATTAATGTTCATTTGTGTCACATTTCGCAACACAATTGATATTATTTGTAATTTTAAGTAATTAAAGTGACACTCATCACTCTTTAAACATTTATTTGAATTAAAATGGACAGATAAAAAATCAATATATGACATGAATCAACAAGGAGTCTGACCATGATTAAGATCGCTTGTATTGGCATAGCGGTTCAGGATCGTCTGTATTACGTAGAACGCTTGCCGGATGGCGGTGGGAAGTATGTCGCGCAGGACTATAAAGAAATTGGCGGCGGCCCGGCGGCTACTGCGGCCGTCGCCGCTGCCCGACTCGGTGCCCGCGTCGATTTTATCGGCCGCATCGGTGATGACGCCGCGGGTAAAACGCTACGAGAAGAGCTAGAAGCCGCCGGAGTCAATACCGCATTGACTAGAGTTGTTCACAAGGCCCGCTCTTCCCAGTCGGCCATTCTGGTGGATAAACAGGGGGAAAGAATCATTATTAATCACCCCAGCCCTGACTTGCCGATCGACGTTGACTGGATGAAAGCCATTGACTTCAGCCAGTATGATATGGTTTTAGCCGATGTCCGCTGGCATGAAGGCGCAAAATTCGCCTTTACTCAGGCCAGAGCCGCCGGAGTTCCTACGCTGTTAGACGCAGACATTACGCCACAGAACATTTTGCCGTTAATCAGGCTGGCAGACCATGCTGCATTCTCTGAACCGGGGCTGATAAAAGCGACCGGTGAGAAAAATGTGACAAAAGCGCTCACCTTAGCCAATGCGTTAACCTCGGGCACTGTGTACGTTACTCAGGGTCAATCCGGCTGTTCGTGGCTCGAACAGCAGGCGCTATGTCACCAGAAGGGTTTTAAGGTTGACGTGGTTGATACTACCGGCGCTGGCGACGTTTTTCACGGCGCGCTGGCGTTTGCCTTAGCCCGCCAGCAACCGGTGAATCAGGCCGTACGCTTTGCCAATGCCGTCGCTGCGCTTAAATGTACTCTCCCCGGAGGACGGGAAGGAATACCAGACTGCGATCAAACTGACGCATTTTTGTCACTTTCTGTATAAAATAGGTCAGGTGATGTCTATATGTGGGAGATTAAGGATGAGTTTGACTGAACTAACCGGTAATCCGCGGCACGATCGTTTGATTACGCTGATAGCCGAGCGCGGCTATATGAACATTGAAGATCTGGCTCAGATACTCGACGTTTCAACTCAAACGGTGCGCCGTGACATTCGTAAGCTCAGCGAAATGGGCCTGATATCACGCCATCACGGCGGAGCAGGCCGGGCATCGAGCGTGATAAATACCGCATTTGAACAGCGTGAAATCTCCTACACCGATGAAAAAATCGCAATTGCCCGCGCCATCGCTGACTATATTCCCGATGGCTGCACCCTATTTCTCACTATTGGCACCACGGTTGAGCACATTGCCCGGGCTCTGGAGGTGCGTAACAACCTGCGCATTATCACCAACAGCCTGCGGGTGGCGCATATTTTGTATAAGCATAGTGAATTTGAAGTGATGGTCCCGGGCGGAACCCTGCGCCCGCACAACGGCGGAATTATTGGCCCCAGCGCCGTTTCATTTGTTGAAGGGTTTCGTGCCGATTACCTGATTACCAGCATGGGCGCGCTTGAAAACGACGGCAGCATTCTTGAGTTCGACGTTAACGAAGCGGCCATTGCAAAAGCAATGATAGCCCACTCCCGCCACCTGCTGCTGGCCGCTGACCATACCAAATATCATGCCTCTGCGGCGGTAGCGATTGGCAACGTCAGTCAAGCCTCTGCGCTGTTTACCGATGAACAACCACCGGCGCAGCTGGCCTCGCGCCTGAGGCAAGGTCAGGTGGAGGTTCATATATCGTCGCTGACGGATACGCAAGAAAGCCAGGACGAGTAAGCTTGCACCCCGCAATTCATCTGACGCTGGCTATTTTAAAGGCAGTTAAGTGAATTTTAAGGGATAAGTCTTGCGCGACACCGTCGGCTAGGTATAATGCCAACGTTTTCCGCATTCTACTCAGTGCCTGAGTGGCGAAATCGGTAGACGCAGTTGATTCAAAATCAACCGCCTTCGGGCATGCCGGTTCGATTCCGGCCTCAGGCACCATTAGAATGTAAATAGACCTCAACTGAGGTCTTTTTTTATGCCTGAAATCCGCATTCTACCAGCCTTTTGATGCTTTTCTATCGATTTTCAGTATACTCACTTCAACCACCATCAAGCTCTATTTGCGGGTACAAATGCGGGTATATCCCGGTTCGATAAATAATGTACCCGCAAAGATAATAGAAAGGAGCAAGGACTATGGCTCTAACCGATGTAAAAGTACGCACAGCAAAGGCGTCAGAAAAAGCCCATAAGCTTACCGATGGCGGAGGGCTTATTCTTCTCGTCCATCCAAACGGTTCAAAATACTGGCGACTGCGTTATTACTTTGGCGGTAAAGAAAAAACGTTGGCTTTTGGTGTCTACCCTGAAATATCACTTTCTGAGGCAAGGCAAAAACGTGATGAAGCAAAAAAATTAATTGCTAATGGCATCGATCCAAACGAACAGAAAAAAGCCGTCAAGATAGAACAATCGAATGCTCATACCTTTGCTGAAATAGCCAGAGCTTGGCATAGCAGCAATAAAAAATGGTCACCTGCACATGGAGCAAGAATTCTTAGAACTCTTGAATTGGAGATTTTTCCTTCTATTGGTGAGCGCCATATCGCAGATTTAAAAACTTGCGACCTATTGCTCCCCATAAAGAAGGTGGAGCAATCAGGTCGATTAGAAGTCGCCGCGCGCTTACAACAGCGTACTACGGCGATCATGCGCTATGCCGTACAGAACGGCATTATCGACTACAACCCAGCGCAGGATTTAACTGGCGCTATCGCTACCGGCAAGAAAGTCCACCGCCCTGCCCTTCCTTTTGAACGAATCCCTGAGCTACTTACTCGGTTAGATAACTATCAGGGAAGATATCTAACCACCCTCGCGGTGAAACTTACCTTACTCATCTTTATCCGATCCAGTGAACTACGCTTTGCCCGTTGGTCAGAAATCGATTTTGAACGAGCGCTTTGGACAATACCTGGAGAACGTGAAGAATTGGAAGGTGTTAAGCACTCACATAGAGGGTCTAAGATGAGAACAACTCACCTTGTTCCTCTAAGTAGACAGGCCATGGAGATCTTACAACAGATACACCAAATTAGCGGTGACCACGAGCTTATCTTTATTGGCGACCATAACGCCAATAAACCAATGAGTGAAAATACGGTAAATAAGGCTTTACGAGTAATGGGCTATGACACCAAGACAGAGGTCTGTGGTCACGGCTTCCGTACTATGGCCTGTAGTGCATTAATTGAGTCTGGATTGTGGTCTAGGGATGGAGTTGAACGGCAGATGAGCCATCAGGAGCGTAACAACGTCAGAGCGGCTTATATACATAAAGCTGAGCATTTAGACGAACGCCGGTTGATGGTGCAGTGGTGGGCGGATTATTTGGATGAGAATCGTGTGAAGGGGGTTAGTCCATTTGAGCTTGCTAAATTGACCAAACGGACTGGTTAGTAGCATACTAAATTTTATCTGAATATTAGAGGTGGCGTGTGCTGCCTCTTTTTTTGTTCATATTTACTAAGTAAGCATAAGATACCTTCAACTCAATGTAAAAGAAGAGCAAATCATAGTTGAATAATTGATGATTAATCAGATCTGAACGCCCTTCTGGGGGCCCTACTATTCTATACACTGTTTAGCCGTAATAGTTTTTTATCGAACTCAATGCACACCTGAAGGATAGTCGCAATACAACCAAAACAACGCTTTGAAAATAATAAGGTATCCTTATGAACTGTTTTACATATAGAAAATAAATAAACCATTGATACCAAAGCGTTAGTTTTCTGACCAAGAAAGCTCGAAATATCAATATAGATATAGAGGTTATGTTGTTGATTGTATAAGATACTGTAAAACATAAATAAGAGAGCATTAAGCTATGGGTTCACTCACGCTCAGGAAAGCTTTAAGCGTGCTGGCTAAGTCATCTTCATTTGCAGTAACTACGGTGACTAATCGGCAAAGGGATATATTTGACGAATTAAAAGATCAACTCTTTGTAAAACAAGATATTGAGACAGCTCTCGTTAAGTGTATGGACTCTCTAAAACAAGGTGAGATCATCTTTCTTTGTGGTAGTAGTGGCGATGGCAAATCAGAAATCCTAATTCGTTGCCGTGAACGTTTTCAACAACGATTGCATTTCCATCTTGACGCAACCCATAGCTTTGCACCAAGACAATCAGCAATTGATGCATTGGACGAACTTTTTGATAATCATAGAGAGGATGGACGCCCTCTAGTTATCGGTATTAATACAGGGATGCTGGCAAATTATGCAGTGGAAGGCGCTGAACAGCATCAAGTTATTCGTTCAGCGATTGAATCATTTTTATCAGAAAAATTAACTGCTAGTAGCCCGTACACTAAGGAAAATTTTAATTTCTTTGATTTTGAACACTATCCAAAATTTCGTTTTGATGAGGAGAAAAATTATTCACTGTTCATCAAAAGTCTACTGCAAAATCTGACAAAAGCTGATAGTTCAAACCGGTTTTATGCTATTGCCCTAAATGACGAACAAGCAGGTATAGAGCCTAAAATTACTGCAAATTTTAGGCTCTTAAGTGAACGTTGTGTTCAGAATGTTCTAATAACCCAACTTTTTAAATCTAGATTGATAAGAGATCAATTTGTTACTACCAGAGCTTTATTAGACCTGCTACATCACCTACTACTCGGTCCCGGTTATTTATTTGATAACCTATTTGTAGGTGAGGAAAATGAACTAGTTCAGAAGATCTCAGGCTTTGATCCAGCCCGGATACATACTCAAGAACTCGATCAGTTTATATTAAGTTATGAACTAGGTTTGCCTGATTCAGAACTTGAAGATTTTTTGGTAATGCTCAAGCAGAGACACATAGAGTTTAATCGCCAACAACCTCATCAAGCCCATGCGTCCTCATTAATTCGCCTTTTCTTTTTATTAAGGGCGGAATCATTAGGTAATAATTACCATCAGAGATTTGCTCGATATTTTGAAGAAACATTACTGGAGCGTTATGCGCAAATATGGCATTTGCACATGAATTACACGGGTAACGCTGAGCAGAAAAAATCTCTACGCCGATTTTATGTTACAGAGTTGATTTCAGGAATTCAGCGGTATGCAAACCGTAAAGCCCCCGAATTAATTACACGAAAAGATGAATTATTTTTAGGTGAGTTCGGCGGTATAAAAATAACGGCGCCTGTTGAATTGAAACCCGATTTTGATGGCATCCTACGTAAAAATTCGACCAATAAAACATGCTTTCAAGCTCATCTGAAAATTGGGGAGCATTCATTGTATTCTATCAATATCAGCATGAATTTATTTGAGTTGTTAGACAAGCTCAATCATGGCTACCGGCCAAATAAATACGATAAAAGTGCCATTGTATTGTTAGATGAAATGGTTGAACACATCACTAAACAGGCAAAATCTAGCTCCGAACTCCGCTTTTATGATGAAGGACAAGGTGTTTATACAGCCAAATCTGATGATGACATAATTACCATTAGTGGCTTAGGCGGAGTAGCATGATGTATCCAATTGCAGAAAAATTGATAGTACGCCGCAACCTATTAGATAGTTATTTACCTGTTCGCAATGGAAATAATGATTTTAACTGGGATGTCGTAACGGGTTTTATTTTAAGTCATGCGTTACGCCTACAAATGAAGATGTTTGATTTGGATCAGTTTAAAGAAAAATGTGAAGAACATTTTACCTCTCAATTAGATGAACCCAATTTCTGGCCTGTACTAGAACGCATGTATTTCACTAATAAAGATATTCTCCGTGTATCGCCTCTTTTTTTATTATTTCATGCACAACAGTTTACTGGCTCAGGTAAATCCAGCCTAGGTGCAGCAAACTGGCGATTAAGTTCTATTTTTGCCAGCTTAATGGGTAATTTTCACCTGCAACAGCCTATCCAGGATCAACTCAACTTTATTGAACAACAGATGCTGGATGAACTAAAAGACAATCTTCAGCCATTTGAGAAAAACCCTTTTATTGATGAGCAGCCCTATTTACCTTATCTGGCTAAATGTTTTCAGGACGATCTAACTTTTCTATCAGAGCATCCCCAATACCTATTACAAGAATTGGGTAATACACTTCGTTTATATGCTTTTACCTACTGTACCCAACTGGCACTAAATTTGGATGACTGGCAAAGAGGTCAACCTAGAAGCAGAGACCTATTTTTTATTCTTGATACGGAAAAAGCCAGTTCAGAACGAGAAAAAATAAAACGCTTTGGTTATAAGGTATTTGCCAATAACAGCAAACGATTATTTCCTATTCTATCCATGCTTGAAGTGCTGCAATGGGACAAAGAAAAGAAACGGCCATTGTGGCAGGTCTATCAGGACACGTTAGCCTATCCTGATCAAGGTTCTGTTTTAGAAAAACTCAATGAATATCTAAATCAATTTATTCAAGACCGTGCTCTTAATCCTATTGATAAACCAGCTATGGATGTTGAAAGCGTTTTCCGTCAATTGCAACAAGTGGCTGAAGAGCAGTTCAATACTGAGCAATCCGACCGTGCTGACGTAAACCGTAAGTATATCAAAGAATTAGAAAATAATATTTGTAGTGACTTTATTCAGCTGCGTGGACGAGCAGGAAAGGTACTGGTCTTAAATCAAGATCGCTTACTTTTACTCACGAATCTAACTATTGGAAAAAATAAGAAACTAAGACTCCATGAACTATTGTGCGGTTTTAAACAACGCGGGTTTTATTTCGATAACCAATCCACACAAACACTGGTTACGTTTTATGAACGTATGGGGAATGTTGAACGAATGAGTGATAGTGGAGACGCTGTATATGTCCGTAAAACTATATGAAACCTATTTAGCCCAGACATTTATTGAATGGGTTAGCCGCGATATTCAAGCAGGGGAACGATATGACTTTAAATCCCCAGATGCCAATAATGCATTAAAACTCTATAAGGCCTTTGTTGAGTTATCCGGTGAAAATTCAATAATGTTAGCTGAGCAGAATTTCCATTATATTCTGTGTAATGACATCCGACTTATTCCTGTATTACATGGGGATAGTGAACCAGCATTTACTGAAAATTATATATCCCATCTACGCGATCAATTTTCTAATAGTGACGAATCATTCAAAGATGTAGCATTGCTGATTATTCATAACAGCATGTTAGATACTTTGCTTAATAGTGCAAAAGACGTCGCAGCATCAGGGGCAATTTGGCATCCAGAAACCTTCAGTCGCAAACTCAAAGAGTTAATTATGCCTGGTCGTAAAGATTATGCATTATCTTGTTGTTTGCTTGAAGATCAACTAGCGATAACGCTTGATGAAGGAGCTACGGTTTTTAGCTTTGCACCATTATATCCTCTCTTAGATGACGGTAATCTTGATTTCACTGAATTAGAACTATTTAAAGATGATGCGCTGCTGGACTTTGATAAAGAGCAGCTCCGAAACCGACTAAATGAAAATCGTAAACTTTATAGTTCCATTACAGAAAGCGTTGAACGATATAGCGACCAACTAGAAAACGTACTGTCTGAATTTAGCCCTAAATTTATCCAACAACATTTCGTTGAAAATGACGACTGGCGTTCACTTGATTTTTCCGTTTATCGTGAAGAAATAAAAACCAACAATGAACAAAAATTAGTTCTGGATGATATTTCAATAATAGATGGCATTTTGTGGCAACGAGCAAAAAGCTCTACAAAGGCAGGACAACGTGATTTCAGCTTACTCATACAAGTCCCTCAAGGGCAACAACAAGCGGAGTTATCATTTACCTTCATTGGTAATGACTTGCAAGATAAGCAAGTAAGAATTGCACATAACAACAAACTAAAGAAACACCGCTTATGGCAAATAAGTCGTGCCGGTGGAAAATATTCGCGAATGAAAGTAGCCGTACCATTCGATGGACATCCCTGTTTCTTTAGTCTTGAATTAGTCGATCGGGGAAACCGTGCGGAAGAATATAAATTTCGTCTATTAATCGTCCAACAAGGCAGTTTTTGGTTAGAAGATATTAAGCATTCTTACCGTATAGAGCCAGGAAACGGACGGCTAACATTACAATTAGAAGAAAATAAATTACGTATTGCACAATCCGGTGATGCAATTTGTACGTTAGATGAAAACATCAACGACATTGACTGTTCACAATACGCGAAATTAGATTTTGATACATTAGCAAATGAGTCTGAACTTATTGAGTTCACGCTACTTTCAGGAGAAGACCGTCTACGTTTCAATATTGAAGGCTTAAGTGCGGAAGAAGTTCTGACTTTACCACTACTATTTGATCAAAACCGCATATCCAAGCTTTTCCGGGAAGATGGGCATGCTGAATATAATCGAACTAAGCATCGCATCATTCTTGATAACACAGAACATCGCATCGTAGGTGTCCGCCTGCAGCTACTAGAGCTGGAAGCTACGATGATAGAACAACAACTTCTTTATGTTGGTAAGAATCACCATTCTTTTACACTTAACGACATACAAGCTGATCATCCAAATTTATATCATGCCTACCAAGAACTATTTGCTTATTATCAGCATTACAACTCTTTGCCTAGTCTAGTTTCATGGTCAGAAAGCTACTGCCTATTAATCAACAAGGTATTGGTAGCCTATGAACAAGCACTACTAAATATTGCACCTTACCAGGTACTCAGCGAACAAGATAAATCACTGTTACGTTTAGGTACTTATTATCATGAAGACCCTGATTTTTTTGAACATAGAGAACGTCTTTCACCTTTGCATCCACTGATTTTGGCTTATCATTTACAACTAGTCGAAGCTATCAGAGCCGAATTTAAGCAACATGCATCAACATCCTTTGCCGAACTACCAGAAATAACCTTAGATCGTTTAATCGCCTCTGGACTAATGCCATTTGTTTATCACAATGAACATGAATATGCTCAACTACAACCCGTTGCTGAAAACCGCTTCTGGATTGATATTGTACCGCAACGAGGTATGAGCCATGACTATGTGAAACGGTTAGTCAAAGATAAGCTTAATGAATTTACTGATGCGTATGCTCGGTTGTTTTATGGTGCGGGTAAGAGTGCTCTAATAATTAATGCTATTAATCAAGGGAAAGCTAAGGAATTATTTCTAGGTTTAGTGGATTATTTTAAACAAGAAAAAGAAAACGCGACACCAATACACGTTAACTGCTATGACGAACATCTAATACAGAATACGTTTGATGATTTCGCAGAAAGCGGGTCTTATGAGCAGCTAAAAGATAACTTAGGCCTGAATAGTGGCGCGTGGCGAACTGACGCTGATATGCTAATTGACCTAATGCGTAGCCGCCTAACCTTCAGCAAATTCACCACTCCACCAGAAAATGAAAAGCTAGCTTATGCTCATTTAGCATTTTTCAGTAACATTGCGCCTGTAGATTGTAGAAGTATCAATATAGACAAAGCACCAAGTGGAGTCTTATGTCATGGACTCATCGCGGGAGAAGGTTCAGAGACACAGTCTGATGCCTATTTTACCGCCTTTGGCTTACGACAAGTAAATACTGAGCCTTATTCAACTTTACGGCTTGCGAAGCTATTAGGAACCTTATGGCAGCCGGCTCGCCAGAGCAATAGCCAATACCAAGGTCAAAGCCTAGGGTTGGCGGTTAGTGCCAACTTCAAAGAGTTATTAACCCGGTCTTATGACAGCTCACTTTGGACTACCATAATAGACCCTAAAGTCACTCTTGATTTTTTCACCAACCAAAAAGGAGTAGTGCTTATCCACTACTCCGATCAATACACCAGCTGTGCTGGGTATGATGCAGTCACCGTAACTAAACAGGTAAGCCTGTTTAAACAATTACTCCAGATGGAAAACACCGAAAAGCAGGAAAGTAAAATCGATGGTGAGCAACTACTTTCTGAATTTAATGCTTTCAATGGTGAGTGGTTACTGAGAATGTTGCGCTCCAATGATAAAGAACGCAAAGAAAAGCACGGCATTATCGGTGCCTACAAATTTACACAAGCAATGCTACGCCATTCCGATATTTGCTGGATCCCACTTTCCGTAGCTGAGATGATCCGGGTATCTGGCAACGTAGGGCTTAGAATGAAAGAAAGCGAGTTCTCTCGCCAGTTACATGGTTACCGCAAAGGTGCCATCTCAGATGATGTTCTATTTGTTGGTTTTAAGGATGGCAAGCTATTTTTACTCCCCTTAGAAGTTAAGACCGGAGTTAGACCTGATTATAAATATGCAGGTCAGCAAGCCCGCGAACTAAAACGTTATTTACAGCAAGATATTCTGGGCAAAACAACGTTAGCATCACAGCTGTATCGCGCGTTATTTATTCGCCAGATATTAATGCAAGTAGAGAAATTGCAGATCTATGGTGTATTAAATAGTTCAGCTCTTGAACCGCTCCTTGCTAATCGCGAATGGTGGCTGACAGGAGAATATCAACTAGGTGAATTACCGGATTATATTAACGGTATTGTATTGGCACATGTCAGTAACGGCAGCTGTTTTGAACCATCCTGGAAAGAAACTGAAGATCGAATCTTACAGATCGAGCTACCTTATACGCTACTTTCATCCTTAATTGCAGCACGAACTAATACACAATGGGAAGTGCTAATGGAACGCTATCACGTTCCAGAGAAATATCAGCTTAAACCTAACAGTGAAATGAGTGTATTCGAGGCAAAACTTGATGAATTATTGGCAGTGCCAGAAATTGAACCGATTTCTGAGTCAGTGCAAGTTAACATTCCAGTAGATAAAAGTGAATCGCCACAACCAACTGTAATATCTGATGAGCCACTGCAGGTATTATTTGGCCACGAGTCATTACATCAAACCCCTCTTTATTGGGAACCAACGAATACCGCCAAATTTATGAATACCAATACCGGCATCATTGGCACAATGGGTACTGGCAAAACACAATTCACTAAATCAGTGGTTACACAACTTATACGTAGCCAACCAAATAATGTTGCTGGAGCGCCTATTGGTCTACTCATTTTTGACTATAAATCAGACTATATAGATGAAGCGTTTATAGCAGCAACTGGAGCAAAAAAATATCGCTTGTCTTTACTACCTTATAATCCGTTATCTCTATTTGGCGATATGCCTATGCTACCGAGGCATACAGCAATGGGATTCGCAGAGACGATGGGCCGAGCTTACAATTTGGGTGTTAAACAACGAATGAAGCTCATCACCCTAGTGATGGAATGTTACGAAGCTGCTGGAATTTCCGCTAAAGACAGTTCTACATGGGGCTTAACAGCTCCAACAATTGAAGATATCTGGCAACGGTATATCACGCAGGATAAAGTCGAAGAAGATTCACTGTATGCAGCTCTATACAACCTTGCTGATTTCCAGATTTTTGAAACAAACCCAGAGAATATGGTGAGCTTATATGATTTGCTCACTGGCGTTACAGTTATTGAGTTGTCTGGTTATTCAGAGGAAATTCAAAATCTAGTGGTAGCCCTAACTCTAGATTTGTTTTATGCCCAGATGCAAAAACGCGGCAAGCCGATAATCCAAGGCGATTACCGCCAGATGACAAAAATGATTTTGGTTGATGAAGCCGATAACTTTATGCGTCAAGACTTCCCTAGTTTACGTAAAATTCTTAAAGAAGGCCGTGAGTATGGCGTAGGAGTAATTCTATCTACACAGGAGATCACTCACTTTAAGACTGGGGATAATAATTACGCTTCTTATATTTTGACCTGGGTTATCCACCGAGTATCAGAGATTAAAAATACCGATATTAAGGCGGTATTTAATGTTGATGATAAGAATGAACAAGAATCATTAATGGGGCAAGTTCGACAATTAGATAAGCATTTTAGCCTGTATATTGATGGTGATAAGAAGGTGAAGAAAATGCGGGATAAGGCGTTTTGGGAGTTACTGAAATGACAATTATTGAAGCTATAGTAAATGTTTTGCGTGAGCATGGAAAAGCATTATCACATAAAGACATTTACGACAAAATTATAAATAAAAAGTATTATTCTTTTGGAGCAAAAGATCCTGTTTCCGTGGTTAGAGGAGAAATTAGGAAACATTGTTATGGCATTGATTTTCCAAGTGCATCCCCACGAAAAATATTTGTTGAGGTTAAATCTATTGGGCAATCTAAACCCCTGTATGATTTATGGCATGGTCAATTGTCTAAAAATGATCCTACAAAAATAGAAAAAACAATCAAAGATCAATTACCAGAAGAGATTATACATAATCAGTATATTGAACATACAAATAATATTAAGAGTCAGTTGCTTGATGCTATTAACTCTTCCGATCCAGCTTTTTTTGAACGACTTGTTGTAACTCTTTTATTAAAAATGGGATATGGCTGGCATGAATCTCAAGCCGGTAAAGTTGTTGGTGGTGCTGGAGATGAGGGAATTGATGGAATTATTAATGAAGATAAATTGGGCCTAGAAAAAATATACATTCAAGCCAAAAGATATAATAGTAAAAAAGTTCCTCCCAGTGAAATTCGTGAGTTTATAGGCTCAATGAATCAAAAAGGTGCACATAAAGGCGTTTTCTTTTCATCATCATATTTTACTGAACAAGCCATAATTAGCGCAGAAAAGGCTCAAGGCATGACTATTACATTAATTGATGGTGAGCAGTTGTGTGAGTATTTGGTTCAAAATGGCATGGGTGTTGCTAAGGTTAGCTCATATGATTTATATGAAATAGATAGAAATTTTTTTGATTATTAAAATAGAATAAATCTCAATTGAATCCCCACAAAGAATTTTTTCATTCTTTTTGGGGATTCAATAACACTACTTTTTTAATTTATTTTTATAGTCTCTAATCCCATCAAAACAATTATTTTTTATTTTATCTATCTCATTTCTTTTTTTTAATATATTTTCAGATAACTCTTCATATTCCTCTTTCGATTGCTTTGCTGCAACATTTTCAATGTCATATATGAAGTTCCTAAATTCAACAACTTTTGTTTTAAGCATATCGATATCATCTTTTATTTTCGTTGCACCTATTGAACGAAAAATACTGGCTGCCATATTATAATCTCTAAAAGAAGCATATACGCCCTCAGATGATTCTCTATCTTTTTCCGCAAAACTGCTCTCAAGCTCAACTACACTATTACTAGATAATTTCTTATATTTCCTTTCTTTATTTGAAATATATAAACCTACCGCATCTGAAAATATGAACAAGTGTTCAAATGCTTTATATAACATTTCAACTTCTTTTTCATTCACCTTACTCTTTACTAACTGTTTAGGTGCTTGAATAAAAGTATAGTAACCAAAAAACACAAAAAACAATGATGTGAAAATACCAGCTATAGCAGAGATATAATCTATCCAATCCTTACTTGAGGATAATTTTATTAATTCTGAAATTTGCTCATATGTTATATTCATGCTTATCTCATTTTTAAATTCATTTAAGTATAATATTTTAACTTCTAAGATTAAAGAATCTATGCCATATAGAACTCACAGAAACCTTGTTAACTCATTAATACTTCTATGGTTTCTAATAGATGCTACGCCATCATCTACATGCGCAGCCCAAGCCTTTATCAAATCCGTGTGATTTAGTTCAGCATAAAACATTTTCAGAACCAACTCAGTAATTTGAGTGGTTTCTCCAAGCCAAGTGATTTTATCCAGCACCAATAAACCATCAAGTTTTTTATTATCTCTCTCGGGTGAATAGCGAAAACCGCTTTCGACTGAACGGAAAAATGCTAAACGTGCTGCAACATTGGGGGTAATTCCAGTATAACCTTTCAATTTTTTAAGCTGTTCTTCAGTCTGACGACTGAGCTGCATTCTATTCGGGAGCATCAAACCGCCTCCTTAGTTAATTCCCAGAAATATCCTGGTTTCAGAGAGGATGACTTAGTATGTGCATTAAAGACAATCTCATAAGCATGCGAAATATCATCACGCAGCTGATCAACAAAATACCGCTCATCCACTTCAGTATCAGTAGACAACAACACTACCTGATGACTAGCATACGGGAAATAATGATTAATCAATTTATCTCGATGCAGAGAATCTAAGCGGCCTAACGGAGTATCAATAATCACCGGCAGGTCACGCCCAGAAGTTTTTGCCAGTGCTTCAAGAATGGCAATTGCGTAAATCTGTTTTTCTCCAGCAGAAAGCAGCTTACGATTAATGACAGAACCTTTCTCATCTACTAACTCAACGTCAAACGTCTCCGGATTTATATGCGAGTAAAGCTGTAAATCTTCTTTGCGGGCTAATTTCCGATAGGCCATTTCAAAATTAGTCGACAGTGTTCTAACCCTAGCCTGAGTTAGTACCTCACTGTAGCGATCAAGCAAATTAATCGTCTCTTGTGCGTTCTTAAATGCACTACTAAAACTATGTTGATTCCTCGTGGAATCATGCGTTTTTTGTACCTGACGAACGCAGTCTAGCTGTTGCTGTTTAACCTGTTTAGCCTGTTCCAGCACAGTACGATATTTTTGATGCTCAGTTTCTCGTTGTCGATCGAGATCTCGTAGCTTCTCAAAAATATCAAGCAATTGATCGTCTTCCGGTGCTCGAGCGATATTGGCCGCTGCCTGTTCTAACTGTTGTTCAATATCAGTAAGCTGTTTGCGGTAAAGATCAAAGCGCTCCCATGCTTTTTTACTATCTTGCTCGATGGACTGCTGTAACATGCCAACTTCACGTTCAGAGATATCAAACAATAAATCGCCTTTAGGTTTAGTCGACATGTAATCTTTCAGGTTGTCGGCAATTGCCTCCGTAGCAATAACTCTGGTACTACTCTCACTGCTGGAACGTAAAGCAATATCATTTCTTAGCTGAGCTAAAAACTGATTTAGCTCTTTCTCAAAGCTCCTCGCCTGTTTGATCTGTGCTTCATCGGCAAGTTTCTTTAGTAGCAAAGATAATATGGTTGGAGCTAGTGCATAGGGTAATGAACCATCACATTCATGGCGTAGTGCTTTCTCCAACCGATCCTTATCTTTTAACAGCGTTTCGACTTTTTGCTTTTCCTGTGCTTTAGTCCGGGCAAATGCCCCCCCCTGTGCATTCAGCATGCCTTCATAACGAGTAATATCTTTAGACAGAACATCAATCCGCGTTTTCGTAAAATCTGCTTTTTCCAGCAGAATTTCTGCCTCACTAGCTAACGTTTTAATTTGCGTCTCTAACTCTGCGAGATGATGTTGCTGAGAGCCTTCTAGCTGGTTAGATTGCTGCCGCTTAACAAATATTACTAAGTCATTACGTAACTTATCAATCAGATCCAACCCCAACAAACGGCGCACAGCAGTGCGTAAAATATTCCCGGATTCATCCTCAGCTAACTCAGCTATTTTCTCACCATCAAAAAAGAACAAATCGGCAATACCATGAGGAATTAATTCATTAAGAAAACCCTGGCACTGATCATAATCCAGTTCACTACGAGGTTGCCCATCTTGTTGCAATGAAAGCTGGTCCTTTTTGCCTCTTTTCCAGCTACGCGTCACAGTAAACTCTGATTCCTGTCCGCCTTTATTGTAGGTAAATGTCAGCTCTATTGCTGCATCTTCCGGACGTTCGGAGGTATCGACACCGTTATGGATTAACTCACTGAGTTGGTTAATATAATCTTGCTGCTGAGTCGCAGAGCCAAATGCTAATCGCCCGTATAGTGCCAACCGGATTGCTGACAGAATAGAAGTTTTTCCCGCACCGTTTAAACCACCAAACAATACAATTGGACGAGAGTTATCTTCATAGTGTCGTGTTCTAGGCGCTAAATCGATAGTATGAGAACCATTGAATACCCGGAAATTATGTAGCACCAGTTGTTTAATTAGCACGTTCGTTTTCCTCACTGGTAAATACAGATATTTCACCGGCATTGATAATTCTGCGTTGTAAATCCTGAAGTTCCTTCTCCAGTTTTTCAACCCCTTCCTGATGCACATCCCGCTCGTTACGCTTCTGTAACGTTGCCTGCTGTTGCTTAATCTCTTCCAGACTACCCCAGTCTTGTTTCAGGATCGTACTGAGCTTATCAAATATCCCCTGACGGCGGCTTAATCCTTCCATTGAGACTTCCAGTTCAATCAGCTTCATTACCATTTCAGGCACAACGTCGAAACTTTGAGCAATCTGCGCAAGTAAGTCAGCATCACTGGCATCAAAACGTGACTGATCATCTACTATCCAGTCTAAATCTTTCTGATATACCCCACGATAAATGCCCGGTAATGCATCATACCAGTCAGGCTCATTCGGATCTTTTAACCATTCCTGACGGATAGCGTGCAGCTCAGGTTGAGTAATTAGCGTGATAGTATGACCTTGCGCATTCATGTCACGCTCTATTTCCAGTAAGTCTTTCAGCCATTGCTGCCGGTATTTCATCCAGTAAGGACCTGGAACATGCTTACGTTCAGCGTTAGTGTCTTCACCATCTTTGGCGTACTGATAACTAACCTTGCCAGTACGGCGCTTATAGTTACGGAAAGTATCTTTATTTGCCGGATCGGTAGTAAATGCCAGCAGATCACGATATTTCAGCAATGGAGACATCCAAACTTCACCATTTTGAATCAGGCTTTCCATTGCTTTATCTTTGGTGACAACGGTACAAGTCCAGCAGCCAAAACGTGAGTTACCACATGATGGGGTGCTATCATCAATCACCAGCGGACATTCACCCTGCGCTGAAGAATCCATATATAACGTCCATAAAGGGCGATGATTCCCCCCCCACGGGCTTTCCCACTCATCAATATCATCAGGTGCATAACGGAATGCGCCTCTTAACAATTTCCATACGTCTTCCACATCCCAAGTATCAATCGGCGTGTAGATAAAGGCATTAGATAGTGTTGTGTGTCTGGCAAGACGTGAACCGTCAATTTTATGTTTAGCTATAACTTGTGCACGAGAGGCGCTTTCACTGCTACGTGAACCTAACACCACAATCACTTCGTCAAACTGACTGACTTTATCTTTGATAAAATCGCTTACAGGATTGATCTTCATTCGCTCAGTGCACCAGCGGAAACTGCGTGTTGGAGCGGGATAACCTTTACCTAACAGATTTACCCAAAATGTTTCATGCGTTTTAGGCGTGACCGCATGCTGAGTTATTGGTAATCCGTCACGTTTTGCACCAGACTCAATTTGCAACATGGTTTTCTTGATTAAGTCCACCACTACTGGAGTTTCTACTAGCGTATCGGATGAGACAACAAATACATCCTTTTGCCGCATTTCGGGAGGAAGACCTAACAATGCCAAATATACTAATGTAATAACTGCAGAAGAGTCTTTGCCACCACTATAACCAATTACCCAAGGCCGTTTATCTGCACAATAGATACGTTGAACCTCTGACACATACTCAAAAAGAGGACGGCCAGCAAAAGACTCTTCATTGATGAAATCTTCGTAATCACCCAAATCGTGGGCTTGAATCAATTTACTCATGATACGACCATTTGTGCTTCGAGCTGTTGTTCTTCAACGCTGAGAGGCAGCATTAAAGCCTGCTTAAGTGCATTGCAGGTAAGTTGAATAGCGGTGGTTGATTTGCTCAGCTTACCATGTAGCATTGCCCGTTTAACCCACTCAGGATTAGACTTACGCCAATTTATCTCTTTTAAAAGATTTAGTTGCTGTTGCCAGTGCTCTGGATACTCAGCAAATAAACTACGCCCAAGCAACCCTAAAGCATGTAAACCAATTCCATGCGCGTGTAAATATTCTTGGCGAAGATGGGCTGGAGAAACTTCCTTTTTAACGGCCATTTGCCAATCGGGCATGACTTTATAAATTTCTAGCCAATATTGACTTGCCAGCTCTTTATCTTTATCGGTACAACCGTCTTTTGGACCATGTCCAAGTAAAGCTCGTGTTGCTTGTTTGATACTGCTTAGAGTGAAAAGTTTGTTAGAAAGCATAGATATACTAGATTTCTCCAATTCAGTAAGACCGATAAAAGGCTCAACATAATTGGCAAGGTAACGAGCTAGTTCAGACCCCATATCTCTATGATCATAAAGGGTCGCTAATGATGGGCTAGGTTTTACCGCATATTTATTAAGATCGGCAAACATCTGCTGGCTGCGTTTTAAGCCTTCATCAACAAAAAATAGAACGGGAATATTGTCTTGCCCTAAATCTGGTTTCTCTTCTAAAGCTTGTTCAATCGCTTTACGCCGATGTTGCCCATCATTGATTAGAATCTGTGCGTCCATTGGAACTCTTAAAATTCCAAGATTATTCGAACCAGTATGCTCGACAAATTCAACATCAACTGCGATCGATGCAGTTAAAGCAGAAAAGACATATTCTTTTGGATTATCAAGCAAATAACGAACCATTTCTGGAATTCGTGTTTTATTTAATGTTCGCTGTGCTCTAAGTTCAGGAGGAACTTCTGTCTCATCAAAACTAAAAATTTTGGGTATGATACGCATAGGGCAAGTTGCTATATAAAAAGGCCGCCCCGCTTGTATTCCCCGTACAGCAGGAAATGAGTAACAGTACTCTGTATCAAAATTAGCCATTGCCACAATCCACTGAGATGAACTCTCATTAAACCTAGTTACGTTATATTTTACGTAATTTACGATAAAATACTACAGAACGTTATCCCTTACGTCATTAGGTCAAAGGTGCTTCATTAAGCATGTCTTCCTGTGAAAATACAAGTTACAGTAAACAATTCTTATTTATTAGAATAAGTTATATCGTACTGATAGTACTCTGCCATTAAACATTGATCGTCAAAAACAATCGATACTCAAATCCCGATCGAAACAAACGATCAATCAGTGATAGGAAACCTGATAGATTAAAAAAAACAATAAATCTTCAATCGATTCAGGATTAAATCACATGGCTCTCAGTATTTACGTTCCGATCATTCGTAATAATAGCGAAGGATTAACATCAACTAACCCGTTGGCTTTAATGCTTACTCAAGACGTTGCCCTGAATTACCTGCTAAAGCATGCGCAGATGTGTCATCCCAATGAGGCACTGACTTACCGTATCGCTCGATATGACTTATTGGAAGAGCTAGCTTGCTTTACCTATATCGACCAGACCCACTATCAGGTAGTGATGGTTGATGGGCAACCCGACAGCCTAGAAACCATTCTCAAGCAGTAACCCCATGAAGAATCTCAATATAGAAAAGCATTCGTCCCATACAGTTAACATAATAAGATAAAGCCCGTGGATAGGTTCTACTATCATTTGGCTTCTGCATCCACGAGTATTTGGCGAATCATCATCGGTTCTACACCTGAAGAATCAATTCTAAAGCTAGAGCTAATCCTGCTGGCAATCGTTACTTGCCCCACAACATGATCGTTGTAGCGTAACACCACAGTCTTCCCAATTTTCATCTTAGTAAATGTTGATAATTGATCGGCACACCCTTGATTTAATCGAAAGAAAACACCCTCACGGCCAACCAACTCTGACTCAACTTTAGAGACTTCCACGACACAATCTGCCGGAATGAAAACTGTTTCATCACCGACAGAAAAGGAGATATCTTTAATCTTTGCTTGCGCATTACTCGCGATAAAAATAGCAAAAATTAATACAACCAAACGCCCTTTCATGAATTCACCTTCCATTCCTTCGTATATTCGACATATCAATCCAACTCCTGAGAAACACCACCCCATCAGCATCAATGTCTTTATATTGAGATTGGATTATCTAGCCAACTGGAATAGAAAGCAAAGAACAGATATTCCTCAACTAGGACCTGCAATTCCGGATGTTGAGTCAAATAGCTCAACATCAATGCATTGAGCGTGACAACTGATTGTCTTAATACGGTATCAATATTTCCGCTCAATAACGCATGAAAACAGACTAATGCAAAACGTTCCCGTTCTGAAGCCTCCATCAACGTTGCTGATAATTGAGAGACTGTGTGCTGTAACTCACTCAGCCCCAAGCGATGGCACTCGTCATTAAGGAGCTCAACGAATGGGGGGACTTGCGGAGAGTGTTCCAACGGACTTTTTGTTCGTGTTATTGCGGAACCTTGTGTATAAGCGAGCCTTCGTGGATGGTGACGGATGATATTTTCCTTTATCAACACCTTAATAATGAGTTCAGGAGCGATTATCCCGCTTGCTCGAGTACCTTCAATACTATTGAAACCACCAGGTAGCTCACAGAGTACAATCTGGGTCCAACGGCGTAATCGATTCACTTCGGGTTCTAAATCTATAGCGATATCAGAGTATTGATTAAGTCGGCTTTGAGTTTCTATCTTTAATATCATTAATTGACCTAATACTGTCGGATCAATAAAACGGTTCTGTCGGGCAATGTAATGTCTGAAAGCATACATATTGCAGGTCTGAGGACGTGCGGTTACCGGCACATCCGTGATGAATGATAATGTCATAATAGTCTCACGACGATAGGATCAAACAGGTAACCCTTTGCGCTTTCGGGGATAAGTCTTCGAATAAAGCCATAGGGTCGTTTAAGATGAGAGAAAAATGAATGCTCGGTGCGAAGGCATGCCGATGAGAGTTATCGCTCAGCAGTGGCGAACGATAGATCAGGGCTGTCTATATCCAATACATAAAGATGGCCGTAATAGTAAAATTTTACGTTGCGATGACATTACCGGTCATCAATGAGGGAGCGGTGACGGTGTTTTCGAGAACATCGTCATTGAATGACAACAGCAGACATAATTACGCCCCCCCTACAGCGCTACTTTGATTGATATCACCGCCCAAAACCAGTGAGTTACTCTAGATTTACCCCATGAAAATATATTTTATTCCAATCATAGTTTACGACGATCAAAATCAACAGCATTGATCGTTCATAACGATCTGACTCTCTTTGCATGCTCTGGTAGTGTTCTTCAATCTGTCCGAATAAACCCAATAGTCTTCTATTTACAAAGAATTATTGGGTGATATTTATCGAGATAAGACAATTATCGCAATGGCACTAAGCCATGAAAATAAAGCACTTTACTCATTAACTTAAGGACTCGTACTATGGGTGGCATATCAATTCTTCAATTGTTAATACTTTTAATTTGTGCATTACCGGTTGTTCTTGTTGTTGTTCTGATTATTTTTCTGATTAAACGAATGTCAGCACCTAAAAAGAACAGCTGAAAAGACAAGGTGACATAGCGTTTATGTTCTCTCCATCACCATTGATCTGAGTAAGCTAAGTTTTACTTATCAGTCATTCCATTTAAAACAATAGGAATAGAGCATGGATATTCACAGATATACGTCTGACGAACTGAGTGTTCTTACTGCCTCGATGTTCATACAAAGGCAGCTAAAAAGGCTGGTGCTACCGCTGAAGAAATCGCAGAACTGATTTCGATTGCAGCAGCAGTGTGAGCTGGCGTAACAATTGGGCACGGACGTATGGTTATCCGCCTATTTGAGAAGGCCTAAACCTAACTCCACGAACCGTCCAGTAACGCTGGTCTATCGCTAACATTCAACTCGGCCAGATCAGACAGTCGCGGATAAAGCTAGCCACTGTCTGATCTGCACTGAACGACTACAACTCAATAACGTGAACCTACGTCATAATCTGCTTCTTAACGCATGAATGCATCGTTAACCATCAAAACCGGATTCTGAATCCAGCATCAACCCTGACAGGGGTTTCAACTTTATTGCCGTTTTGGTAATCCACTTCAGTGTAAACCGAAGCATGATTGGTAATCGCCGCATCAAGCCCTAAACCATATTTTCCAACGTTGCCGGAAAAATCATTGTTAAAGCCGATATCATTAATATCCACTTTGTTAGACTTAATAAACTCACGGGCAACGGCCAGTTTGGCATAAGGTTTGAACACCATTTCTCCTGACGAAAATTTGGTGCTGAACAGGGTACCAAGTTCCCCCTGGACGCTGTCAGAACTATCAATATGGGTATTCATACCGTTGCTTAAGGTGTAATCCGCACTGCCAATTTTTGAGTACTGCATTTTGGCATAAGGTTCTACCGCGTATTCTTGATACACCGGAATGTTAAAACCACTTTCCAGTGAAGCGGTTATGGCATTCTGGCTATAGCTGCCGGTTCCGGTATTGCCACTGCTCATTTGGGTACGAGTTTCACTACTGAGGTGATTGCCCTTGAGAACTGAGTCAATATAAAAACCTGTCGTATCCATATAAGTCAGATATGCACCACCACCGTAGCTTCTGATTTCACCATTACCGCCGTCATTAAATTTAACGTCAGAATTGCTGTAAGAAGTAAAAACGCCAACCAGCAGTTTGCCCTGGTTTAAATCAATTTGTTTATCACCGCCGATTTCCAGCCCGTTAAGGGTGTTTTTGAACCCGACATTTTTATTGTCAGACAGGCGACTGGTATCGTTGGTATAACGTGCCCATACGCCAGCATTCCCCGCTTTGTCGAGGCTCAAATCACCCTGACGTTGGCGAAGGGTTGATAACTCAGCGGATAATATATGGCGGGGAGCCGCAGCCATATCAAGAACCCCTTTTGCACTTAAGCTCAACGCTCTACCTATTGCTCCACTCCCGGATGAGTTTGCTTGTTGGTCACCGGTATTAGCTGGAACGGTATTCAGGTACCAGTCGGTACTTTCACCAGATCTGGTGCTATACAATTTGTACTGATAGACACCCAGATCGACCACATTATTGGTATTCAACAGGCTAAAACTGGCATCGCCGCTATTGGCGTGGATCACCGTCAATGGTGCAGTCGTGTGTGGCTCTTTACCGCTGTCATTCACCATCAGGCCAAACTGCCCGGTAGCCCTGTTGGCAATATTAATAAAATCACCCATGTTGTCTGCCAACTGAGTGGTAATACCAAAGTTACCTTGACCTGAAAGGTTATTGATTTCTAGTCGGTTAGGCTGCGCTGCAGGACCATACGCAATAAGATCAATATACCCATTCTGAAGAACGAGGTTGTTGATTTTGGTTACAAGGCTCGGGCCGACAGTTGACGGTGTTGGGGCGAAATCTTCTCTACGGCTATATAGCCATGTAGGTTCGATGGTGACAACACCGGCAACATTCAGATTTTCTATGGTAACATTTGCCGGATCCGCAGGATCGTGAGTAGTAACTTCTACGGTTTGATAATCAGTATTACTAATATGCATCATCCCACCGCTGGCAATATTTAAATAGCCACTCGAACGGCTATCTACCTCCATATACAGCAATCCACCGGCATTAACTTGAGTATTACTAATTATTCCCTCGTGTATAAATAGCGTTCCATTTTGGTTGACAATAGTATTATTAGCTCGGCTATCAGCATCCTGTATAAATATCTCGCCACCATCACTAACAATATTGTTATTAATAATGCCGCCACCCGTGACTGATTGCGAATTACGAGGTGAAGTACTTTCCGCTTCCGTTATTATTTCGTTACTAACGGTAATTCCACGAACATTTTCTGTAAATGCTAATGAGTTAGCTGAAAAGCCTAAAAATGATGCTCCGATGATGCAGGCTAGTAATGTTTTTTCCATGATGTTTTACCTGTGAATCCTTGTTGTTTTATTGATATTCTATTTTGTTGAACTATACGCTTGTAGGAATGGAGCACACAGTTTGACGACAGCAGATCCGGCACCTACCTGCAACAGACCATTAAGATTTAATAGTTGAAGGGGCAAGGATTCACCTCCGGCAAGCCGGTTACAGTGACCATTAACTGAGTCCAATTTGTGACGGTTAAAAACAATACCCCGACCACATCAGTCAGGGTATATTTCTCAAGATAATTTTTCCAAAGATAGAAGTTGAACTTTATCTGACTCGATTATTTGCAAAATTCATGATAGCTAGCCTTTATTAATATATATAGCATCACTTTTAGCCGGGGCTGTCATTTCCCACCCCATAGATAGCAAAATTTCTCTTGCTAGCGTTCTCATATATTCCCATTCGCTACTATGGCAAAGGGCATCATCATTCCAGAACTGGATATTCGTAGGACCACTTATAGATAACATATAGTCATCTAATCGCTTAATTGATGCTTTTTGCTCATCGCTCATCAATATAGTGATAGAGGGTAAATTTACCTCATCTAAAGCAAGTTCCCACTCAACTGCCAGTTCATCAGCTACATTAGCAAAATCAGGAAATAGCTCTTTTTGGATAGAACTTGGTTGCGCAATAGCTTGAGTTATCCATTTAATTTTATTCATCCTACTTACTTCCCCGGTTTGTCTATAAGCTTAGCTTTTTCGCCCTGTATTGGTTTATAGGTACTAGGATCTACAACTTTTATTATACCTTGCGTCGTAGTTGATACCTTATAATAACTACCTTCATGACGTCCGCCACCTGGGTGAACCTGTATCTGATTAATTGTTGGATGGCCTCTAACTTCAATTATTGTAGCTTGTGCCGACCCACGAGAAGACTGCCTTACATTAACTTGATAACCAGCTACGTTAAAATCATTCACTATACTATTTACGGATCTCCCCCATATATATTGGGGGTTACCAATGAATCCCGTTGCAATATTAGTTGTTTTACTCTTAGGAATAAGAATACTAGTTCCCGCTCCCGCAAGAATAGCTACACCGTCAGCAGCCAGAACCAGCCCTTCACCATACGCAGTGGTGTATTGGTTGATTACACCATTGTCTTTAGATGTTTCCTGAGCTACAAAATCCATGACATCTTTATCAAATGCCAAATAGACACCATTTGAAATAATTTCATTATAAGCCTCATTAGTAGGAGCCCTCCCAAAACCACAAAAATCTGGATTGGCTTTACAGCTCTCCTCCGATTTAGCTCGATCATCTGCAGCTAGCTGGCGGTATTCATCTAGTATTGGTGTGATATCCTCGCCTTTCGCTTTTGCGTCTTTAACTTTCCTATCCAAATTGTATAAATCAAGGGAGAACAAATTATTCTCCACCGCATTCTTACCAGCCTGCGCTCCCGCAATCGCATTAGCACTGCTGTCACCCACAACCCCACCAGCCAGACCCGCAGCTACCGTGCTTAACGCAGCAATAGTTTGCTTCTGTGACTCACTCAGATCTTTCGGATCTTTCACTTCAGGGTACAAAGCCTTCGCCAAATACCCAGCCATCAGTTCACCGCTGGCTGCACCTGCGGCACCCGCCAGAGCACTATTGCCGCTCGCATAAGCCGCCACAGCACCCCACACTGCGTGGGCCATCGCATTGGCTTCTTCGTTAGTGGTCTTGTCCGGGTTCTTGGTCATGTCCTTAATCACACCGGCCACGTAAGGATTTAGTCCACCGGCTATAGCCTGAGCCATATTGCCACCGGCCATCCCCTGAGCCACTGCGGTAGCAGCCTGCACGGCCATCTGTATCTTTCCACCGGTACCATAACCGGATTCAGAGAACGCCTTATTATAGAATGTATTGTAAACCTGGCGTTCAATATCCTCAGGCGTTGGTTCGGTTTTCCCATTTTTAGCTAAGGCCTCGCGAGCAGCCTGTCTGTCCTCCTCTCGGACATTTTTCATCTTTTCATTCGCCGCTTCTGTAGCCATAATCTGCCCTTGCGTACGAACGATATCCCCCATCTGGCTGCCAATTTCACCAATCAGTTGGGCTTCACGCAGGCGGTTTTGCTCTTTTTCTTTGTCAAATATCGGGCTTAGGGTCTGGTTTGCATGTTCCACATCACGGCTCAGGTCATCAATATTTTGCTGCTGATGCTCCGTATCGCGGATAACGATCGTACCTTCCGAAATAGCCGACTTGGTCAGGCTATCGGCATGCCCCTCGCCGTTCATACCCGCCAGAATTCCGTTGGCCATATTACCAACAAACTGGCCGCCAATATTACCGCCGGTACTGATGCCGACACCTACATGCTCAACTTTATAGTCGGCTTTGTTTTCAATATCACTGAAGCCTAGTGTGCCGGTATCTAAACGGTTCTTATCCGCCGTGGCCGTTGAGCCAATCACTGCGCCGTTAAGCTGCGTATGCTCGCCGACAGTGACATCAAAACCACCTTTCCCCGCAAAGAATCCGGTCTGTTCCTGCACAGAATCATAGTTACTGTGCATTTTATCCTGACTCACGTTGACGCTCAGCGAGCCTGTCATCGAACCAAACGTAAAGCTTCCGCCAACTGAAGCATTCTGCTGTTTGGCATCATAACGATCGCTGTCCTGTTCACTGGTCATAGTCAGGTTACGGCCCACATCGGCCGTAATAGATTCACCGCTGACCACTGCACCGGTCAGAGTGGTATCCCGTCCGCTGATAATGGAAACATTGTCACCGGCATTCAGCGTGGTTTCATTATGAGTCGTTCCGTTTCCTTTCTCATGGCCTTTGCCTTTATTGACACTGGCAGAAACGCTGATACCCCAGCCGCCCTGACCAACACCAATACCCACTCCGACAGAACCGCCACTGCTGCTGTTCTTGCCGTCCAAACGCTGAGTATTTGCCGCCGACTCTAAAATCACATCCTGAGTCGCATGCAGATTAATATCCTGACCGGCCTGTAGTTGGCCACCCTGAATATAAATATTGCCGTTCTGGTCAGCGTCTTTACCGGTGGCGTTGATATTCAGGTTGCCGCCCGCGGTCAATGCGCTGCCCTGACTCTCTCGTTGTTCTGACTGTTGCTTCGACTTGGATGACTGGCTACCGTAAGACACACTGATGCCGATCATATTTGTATCATTGGCATCGGCCATGGACATTTGCCCTGCCTGTACCGCCTGAACACCACTGAGCGCCGCCTGCATTCCCTGAAGGGCACTTAAACGCCCGTCTTTTTCATCATTGGCTGCTTTAGCTTGGGTGACTGCTGTATTGACTGCACTGCCTACCGCACCGGAGAGCGCCAGAGTTAGGCCACTCTGCTTTTGTTCTACTGTGTGAGTCTGAATACTTTGGTTTTGTGCCGCCAGAATATCGACGTTTTTCCCGTTCAGATTAATATCTTTACCGGCAATCACGTCAGAGCCCTGAACGGTTAGATTTTCACCCGCCTTCATGGTGACATTACCTTCAATGCTGCCGATAGTACTGCCTGCGCTGCTAAGAGAGGTTCCCTCATCCGTTACTTTTTGACTTTTCTTGCCGACGGTAACGCCAATACCACCAGTACCCATCAGGCCCGATTTAGTGGTCTTGTTAATGTGGGTTTCGTTGCTCACCTCTTCGGCGGTGGTCACCGTTAAATTATTACCCGCAGCCAAACTGACATCATGGGTTCCGGCAACGCTACTACCTTGAATAAAGAGGTCATGACCGGCATTTAACGTAACGTTATCGCCGCTGAGCAAAGTGCCTTTTTCATCCGTGGCATAGGTTTCATCTAATTTATAGGTGGTCGTTTTAGAGAAGGTTTTCTTCTTAACCTTGGTCTCTTCAAACAGGTGATAATCGCTTTCTGTCGCGGTGCTGATATTGATATCGTTACCGGCATACAGTTTCAGGTCACCTTCAGCTCTCACATCAGCGGCAGCCATTGAAATATCGTGTCCGGCAACGATTTGTACCTTATCGCCTGCAGTGATTTCAGTCCCTTGCTGGCGTATGGATTCATCAATTTGCAGTTTGCGTTTGCCGCGGGTTTCTTCATATTCCCGGCTTTGAGCCGTGGTCAGATTCACATCCCGTCCGGCTACCAGAGCTACATTATCATCAGCAGAGATTGCTGCAGCCTGGGCGTTAATATCACGCCCTGCGGCGATGGTGAGATTCTCACCGCTTTGCAGTGAGCTACTGAGCGCCCCCTCGC
Organism: Budvicia diplopodorum; assembly: GCF_009800925.1. Classification (GTDB taxonomy): domain Bacteria; phylum Pseudomonadota; class Gammaproteobacteria; order Enterobacterales; family Enterobacteriaceae; genus Budvicia; species Budvicia diplopodorum. The sequence goes on from NZ_WOYF01000002.1 coordinate 350,608, forward strand.
TTTCCATGATGTTTTTCTTACCATGAATAGTCCGGGATAGTTCAGCCACTTCGATATTCACATCACGACCCGCCGATAGCGTCAGGTTACCTTTCTCTGCGCTCACTTCTGACGCATGCAGGGTAATATCTTTTCCGGCAGTTAAATCCAGCGAACCCTCAGACTGAATAGAGGCGATATCGCCTACCGTAGTAAACGTCGACTGTGTTGTCTGCCATAGATGAGACTGGGTTTGATTGACAATGCTGCCGTCAATGCTTTCCAGCTCAACTTGCTGCCCGCGAATGGTTGAACCGATATTGTTAATATCGCCCATTGAGCTCATCGACAGGTAACCACCGGCCTTTATCTGGCCCGAATTGATATTATCAATGGTGCTCCAGCTATCAATAAACAGGGATTTATCGGCCAATATCGTACTGTGGCTGTTGATAACGCGGCCGCCATCCAGCTCAACGTAATTGCCTTTAATCACGCTACCCTCAAGCGAGGTCACATCATTTTTAGCCAGATACAGCTTCGGTGCTAACACCGTCTGTCCGTTAACCGTGACCGGCTCCCACCAGACAATGCTCTTATTCAACTGAGCGACCTGCTCCAGCGTCAGGCTTATGCCAAACGTCAGGTTTAGACCTGCCTGGGCATCAACAGCGTTGTCTATCAGGTACTGCATCTGCGCTAAGTCAGAACCAATGCCGTTGATATAGCGGCTGCCGGTTTGTTTAATTAACGCATCGCTGATATAGCGGGTATCGAACGCCGCATCGCCAAGGAAACGATACTTGAGATCGGGATTTAAGCCTAAACTGTCGAGAAAATAAGCCGACCCTAAGTATTTATTTTTATCAGTAAAACGGCTGTCGGTTTCACGCGGTGCGCTACCCGGCTGCCGCCCTAAAAGCGCATACAGGTCATTAAACAGGCCATTGTCTAACCCACCTAACCCGTTGAGCCTTGGGTTAGTGGTAATCAGATACGGGCTGTCCGGGTCTGGATTAGTGACAAATAACCCGTTAAGGCCATCGGGTAATGTAATATCGGTCTGCCCCGATAACGTTGGAACATCTAACGTATGACTAATATGACCGGCGTTAGCCACTGCGGTGGTATTACTAATATCGTTATCAAAATACGCGTACACGTCACCCGAAGCTTGAATGACAGACTGATAAACTGGGCCTACCGCCGTACCATCATTCACGTCCGTTAGCCGATAGCCGGCATATTCATAGGCACCCCAGACATAACGTCGACCGCTGGTATCTAAGGTATAAACCTGCTCTACCACCGACGTTCCGGTCTGGTAGCTCTGATTATTTAAGTTAGTACCGGTTAATGTGATATCTCTGTTGGCCAATAGGATACTGGCCTGATTATCCAGCGTCGTTGCCGCAATATTCAGGTTACGACCGCTGGCAATACGCCCAGCATTGCCGGTTTTATTCACCGTAATGGTTTCACTGCCGCCGACCTGATAGCGATATTCCGGTTGCGGATCCCGTCCTACATATTTCCTAACCATCAGATACTCACCTTGAGCATCCACTCTAAACTCGTAATGTCCTTCAGTGACAGCAGGATTCAGGAATGAACTACCGCTGCTTCCCCCCGGTGGTGTGGTGGTTCTCTGCATATCAAAACTCAGATAGCTGTTGGTAAACTGAGCCGTATTTATCTCAATATCCCCATCAATCGTCTCAATCGTCCCCGAGCGATTGACCACCTCAGCATTCGCATTCCCCGCCGCATCCTTCTGCATCCACAGGCTATTGCCCGCCAGAATATCGCCTTTAATGTTACTGATGCGGTTAGCGAACAGGTACATATCACCAGCGGCGTATAGCAACGAACTATTAGTGATGTTATTAGCCGCGCTAAGCAGCAAATCACCGCCCGCACCGGTAAAGCCTTGATGAGTAATCGAGTCACGGCTGGTAAGCGCAATATCACCGCCGGACTGCAAATGGCTGTCTGAGGTCAGGTTAATATTTGCCGCATTCACGCTTAATGTACCGTCACCGGCCGTCACTTGGCCCTGATTGGTAAACGCACCGCCGCTGCTTACGCTAACTTCATCGCCCTGCAGCGTGCCGTATTGCGTTATCGCACCAACGCTGCTCAGTGATAGTGCATTGCCCGCGGCGATGGTGCCGTAGTGCTGAAAATCCTGCTGCAGACGAACGTCGATATCCGATAGCGCGACGATTTGCCCTGAGTTGCTCAGCGAATTGCTGGTCAGGTCCAAATTACCAGCGCTAAACAGCTTGCCGCCGCTTTGGTTATCTACCTGCTGCGCATTAACCGTAAGCTGGTCTAAGGCTAATACCGTGCCGCTGTTGGTCAGCGTTTGAGCGTTAAGCTCAACCGTGTCGCCCTGTAGCGTGCCCTGCTGGTTAACGGTGGTGCCGGTTAATAACAAATCACCGTCAGATTTCAAAATGCCCTGCTGAGTAATGGCCGTGCCCGTTAGCGTTAAATCGCCGCCCGCGGTGAAGACTCCCTGAAGCTGCGCATTTTGGCTGGCGCTAAGGGATAAATCGTCGAAAGCCTGAATTTGAGCCGTCGCCAGCGAGGTAAATAATGGCGAATCGATCGACAGAGAGCCGCTGGACGAGACCAGACCGCCCAGCGTCATGCTTGATGCTATCAGCGCAATATGCTCATCGCTCAGTAAACGGCTGCCCTGTGCGGTAGTCAGCGTTTGGGTAGTCAGTGACATCGCCTGCTGAGCGTGAATCAGGCCTGCAATATCAGCACTGTTAGCCTGTAGGCTTAAACTACCGTCGCTGAGTAATGAACCGGTTTGCTCCACGTTCAGCCAGTCATTGGCGGTTAACCGCAATTCTTGTTGGGAACCGACACTCCCAGAAAGAGAAACTTCATCACCGATTAAGGTAAATAAGCCGCCGGATAATAACGTCCCGCTGCTATTCATAGTGCCAGCGGTAATAGACTGCGACCCTAACGACTGAATTCGGCCCGAGTTATTGATACCGGTCGCGGTGATAACGCTATTGCCATTGGTGGCTATCAGCCCTTGGTTATTCAATTGCCCGGCCGATAAAGACGTGAAGTAACCCGAGTTGATTTCGCCCAGGTTGTCGAGACCATTGCTGGCCCGAAGGCTCAGGTTCTGCTGAGCGGAAACGTTTGACTGCGCGCCAATGTGTAAATAGCCCGCGTCTAGCGCGATATCCTGCCCGGCGCTGACCTGACCATCGAGGTACAGCTGCGAACCGGTGAGGCTAACGCCGGACGTTCCCAGCACGCGGGAAGCACCGTCTTGCTGTATCGCCTGATGGCTTTTCGCTGTGACCTGAGCGGCAGACAGCTGGCTGTTATTCCACTGCTGGTTAGCCGCTTCTAATTGCAACGTACCGTTATTGCCTACCGTACCCTGAGCATCAACCCCGGCGGCAACCACGCTGTCGCTCACAGTTAATTGCCCCTGACTATTCAGGGTAACGTTGCTACCCGATGAGATAACGCCCTGCTTGACTTCGGTATTGCCTTTGCTGTTTAAGCGAATGTCGCCGGTGGCCTTATGGTTGCCGCTTAACGCCAGTTCATCGGCATTGGCGGTTATATTCCCCTGAGCCAGGGTATTATTGAGCGTGAGCTTACCGTTAACGTCGAGCTGAACGTCACCCTGACGGGCATTAAGATTACCGAGGTTAACGCCAACGCCTGCCTCGCTGGAAACCAGATGAATACGGTTGGCGTACATACCGCCGAGCGAGCCGGTATCTACCGCAATTCGCGGTGCGCTCTCCGTAGCGGCAATCGGCGTGACGGAGCCATCGCTGCCCACCCGGTTGCTACCGGCAATCACGGTTAAATCCTGCGCGTGCAGCCCGGCGTTAATCTCGGTCGCGCGGGAGATAATCGCCACCGAACTGCTTTGGCTGGCATCGAGCCCTTGGCCATTAATGGTGATAGTACCCTGAGTCACCGAGAGCGAATCGAGATTGCCCTGCGCGTCCATCACCGGTTTACCGGTGGTTAACGTCACGTTTGGCGTATTGATAAAGCCGCAGCCGTCGCAGGTAATACCGTAGGGGTTAGCCACCATCACGTTGGCCTGTTTGCCCGCCACTTCGGTATAGCCCTGAAGCTGTGAACGATTAGCGCCCACCACTTCATTGATAATGGCCTTAGCTTCGTGGCCTGCTTGTAGATTGGGGTTATTCTGAATAATACCGCTAAGCTGGGTCTGATTAAGCGCGCCGGTAGCATTGTTGAGTATTAAGCCTTCTTTGCCTACGTTGAACTCATTGTATTTATTATGAGAAACGCCCTGCTGATTGGGTGTTGCAATATTGACCACCGGCACGCCGTTGGCGGCCTGCTCGGTAGTGGTATTGCCGCTGGCGACATTGACACCGGCAGCAAAAGTTGGAAGAACGGGCTGGACGGCAATTAACCCACTAATCAAGTAGCTGAGTAAACGCTTAGAGGTATTCACCGGTAACGCTGTCGTATTATTTTTCATTATTATTATCCCTTAAAATACCAATCCAATACGGTAATACATCGACACGGAATCCGGCTTCAGCCAGTCCGGATAGCTCAGCGGTTTACCCACGGTAACGCTGCTGAAGTAGTGATTATTATTAGCGGTCAGCCCGATGGCGCTTCCCCACAGCGTGCCCGACGCGTAAGGGTCGAGGCTGTCGTGATGTAAATAGCCCCCGTCAACGGCGGCAATGGCGCTGATATTGCCTAGCACCGGCAGCGTGATAAAATTCCAGCTGATTTCATTACGCAGGTAGCCCCCGTTATCGCCTGCCAGATACTGTTCTTTAAAGCCCCGCACGGAGCTTTCACCGCCAATGGTTAAGCGCTCAGAACCGTATAGCCGATCCGGCGTCCACTGCCCGTACAGGCTGCTCAGCCAGGTTAACTTTTCAGTGAGCGGAAAATAGTAGCTGCCCGAGACGTTCCATTTAGAAAACTCAGCCTTCGGTGCATTCGATACCTTTCCATGGTCATCTTCAGCGCCCAGCCAAGGAACGCCGTGGGTATAGGTCGGGTTAAGCGTAGCGAACCCTGACCAGATCTTTTGGCTATGGGTTATTCCCACGCTAAAGTTCGACAGCTTACGGCTGCTGCTTTCAAGCAATACGTCATTGAGGTAGTTATTATTGATGCGGTGCGTGATACCCAGCGCAAGGCCGGTTTTAATATCACTGTCGCGGTATAACACCCAAGAACTGTTTAAGCGGTGAGTTTGAGTATCGCCGCTGGAGCGCCAGAAAAAGCCGCGGTTTTCAATACTGCTCAGGTAATCACTGTAGGAATAGCTGTAATCCAGCAGGCCGTAGCCGTAAGGGACGCTGAGGCTGGCCTGTACGCTTTGGGCGTCGTGACTGTTGGAATAATCGCTGCTTTTAGCGCCCGAGACATACCACTTATCCGCTAAGCCTAAAAGATTATTGCCGGTCACCGAGGCGTTAATTTGCCCGGTACCGGTACTTTTTTGCCCGCTATTGTCAAAACCAAGCCCAAAGCTTAACGGAAACTCAGGCGTCGCCGTTAAGTTAACAACCGACAGCCCTTGCTCACTGCCCGGTAGAATTTCAATCTGAACCGGCACGGTGCGCGTGCGGTTAATCTGCTCCATGCCCTGTTCAATATCCCGCAGGTTTAGGATATGGCCGACTAAACCAGGAAACGCCATTCGAACTTCAGACGTAACCTTACCCTCCAGCCGAATTTCCTCCAGCTTGCCTTCCAGCACCACAATATTCAGCTTACCGGAAGAGAGGTCCTGCTCGGTTAAAAACGCGCGACTGGTGATATACCCGCGGCTGATATACCAGTCAGAGATTTTCTCCACTAACTGAGATATTTGAGTAACGCCAATACATTGCTCTAAATAAGGCTGAACTAGTTGTTGTTTATGCTTTTCTGATAATAGAGAAGCCTGTTCAATATTAATTTCGGCTATTTGGAAACACGGGCCTTTAACCTCAACCTGTGGGATTTTGGTCGAATCCTGAAGCTGAATGCTACGCTCTAAGTCTTCACGCTGCTGCTGGTTTTGCAGCAAGATATCGCGCTGCTGCTGCTGACTGTCTTCACGCTCGGCGGGGTTAAGTGGGGCAGCATAAATAAAGGAGCTATAGCCAAACAGACAGACAATCGCCAGCGAAAGCCAACGCTTTGTAATAGCGTGAACGTGTTGGTTAAGTCCGAAAGATATTCCACACAGCTGTGACTTCATAAATTGCCTGTCCATGGTCATTAAATAAAACTAACGCCAAATGGTTAGTCTTTAGAAAGATAAATACAAATAGTAAATACTGTTTATAGTAATTTCGCGCGATTATAAAGATCTTCCCAGTCATTTGGTACCCGGTAAAAATACTAGTTTTTTGTTAATCGCCCGTGTTACTGATTGAACTATTTCAACTAACTATCGCATTCCGTCAGATCCCCCATCTAATTTAATGGGAGCGAAGTCGCAAAATGTAATATTCAGCCCTCCAACACTGACGAAATAAGTCTGCTTACTGTCTGGCTGATGTTACTTAGCTGAAACTTGGCTGTCGGCTCCACGCTGACAAGTCAGGCAGTATTTCTCACCATAGTACGCATTACCACAGCATCGACAGTGCCAATCAGCCTTTTGCACCAGCGGTAGTGCTTTCGGTATAAAAGTCCTCAATGCTGTAACCGTGGCACCCTCTACGTCATCCACATTGACATATGGGCAGTGTTGACGTGCATGTTCAGATAAATCTGTATCCGAATGCTCAAACCAAGGGCGACTACGCGCCCTACTCCGATGGAACACTAATACGCTCCTACATAGGTGACAGGTATATTCACCATTTGGGGATTTCTGTGCAGTTAATGCCGAAATGAGATGTCCATGAGCATTACGTGAAATAAATGATTTTGCATACATACAGATACTCCTTTCTACTGGATAGCAGGCAGCCGTAGTCCGTCCCTTAAGGGCAGATACAAGTGCCTGCTTCCAAGTGAAGTAATTTAAAAGCTTACGATAATAAGAAGATAAGAATGTAAGACGTCACTAATCAGGGGGGATGAAATGCCTTATTCCTTCATGAGATAAGCCTGTGTGGTAAGAAAAGACTCAGCGCTGACTACACCCAAAGTTACGTTCACCATCATTGCAAATTTTACTGCGTTCTTTAGCCAGATAGCTGACCCGAGTCATCAACTGGGCATAGACGCCATCCGTATCCAGCGTTTTTATGCTCAAGTAGTAACAAGGATTTTTGGGGAAGTAAGTCAGTGACTGATACCACTCATCATTGATGCCTAACGCACTGAGCCAGGCCTGAGTGATTAATGCCGCTAAGTTACCTGTTGGCCTACGATAGTCCCCCAGAAAGGCATAGGCGTCCTTATTGAGTAAGAGCAGCACGTGATAGTGTTTCTTATCTTCTTGCTCATTAAACTCCCTAACCCAGACGTAGCGTAATGAAGAAGGATGGACTCTTTTCTCTTCTACCGCTTTCTTAGCTAAGTCAGCTTTCAGCTTTGCTTTTAATGAATCAATAAAGCGAGAGATCAGTGCTGGATCCGTTCTCGCGAGCACGTCGTCTGGTAACCTGAGGTCAACCCGTAAAGCAAATGTCCGTGGGTGTTCTTTTAAGGCAGCCTGAATGGTTTTAGTCATTCTATTTAAATAATCAGGATTAAGTGGACCATAGCTTTCAATAATATCTTCAGCGTTCATCGTTTATTTCTCAAGTTGATAATTAAGGTTAGGAATATCAGTACTGAACAATAAGAAATAACGCCCAGAGTATGGGCGTACTTATAACTTCTGTTATGCTGATACAAAAATACGGATGCTTATTGCTGATAACAATAAGCAGAACGTTACTAAGGTTAAATGAATAAAGGGGTATACGTAGATACCCCCGGCATTATTACTGGCGAGACTACTGTTAATAACACTATCGATTATTGATACTACCTACTTTAATTAATAGCAGCCTCCATACCAATCACTAGTGCTATCTATCTCAATGCTATCCACCATCCATACAAATACCACCTATATAAATCCTATATAAATACTAAACAAACCGACAATAACCAGCAGAACAATAAACCTTCTTATCATGACTAATTTAAATAATTTATTAAAGAATGATAGGAAAAATAGATAGCAGCAAGATAATTTATAGCAGGTTATTCACTCTGGAATTAAAACCTAAGAAATGCCAAAGCATCATGATGATAAATTGATTATTAAATTTGATTGGATTAATAAATTTTATAGCGATAGTAAAAGGTGTTAGCGACAAGCTTTATTGTCTATGACTTCTCGGCATCTACGGTTGACTCAGTATTAAGCTCACATCTGGATGCAGTAATCCGTTGACGTAACCAAGTCTCGACTTCGCTTTTTAGCCAGCGAGAGGAGCGCCCCAGTTTAATTTGTTTCGGGAACTGACCTAGTTGTATTAGTTTATAAAACCACTTATCGGTTAGACCCGTCAATGTTGTAATAAAGGCCATATCGACTAGCTTGTCATTCATTAATTCGGTTGGTAAGTTATTCATGTGATATTTCTCCTTGGTATTTAATAGGGAGAATTTGTGCGTACGGGCACCTTGGGTGCCGTTAATTCAAGTAATTCGATGATAGGCTTATCTGAGTTATTCAGCCGCTTAGCGTAAGGCTAACGACGTATAATCAGAGTCAATCAGCAATAACTCAATCTGGGACGAACGTATTCTCTACATCACATGCTGCAACCGTGTAAAAAATAACTTGAGATCGGTTGACATTAATAAAGAACAATCAATATTTATCTGACCAATACTGAGTAGAAATAGCTTCATCTATAATAAAATTTGTTATTCACACCATTCAATAAAATCCCCATAGCGTCATTTTAAAATGACCAATGATGATAAAACCTAAACACAAGAAACTCACCGCCTTTAATCAACGATTGCTATCATGTATTTTCATTGAAAGGAAATAATGTTCATTGCTCATCATTCATTGACATTTTCACATCAAATGGAAACGAAAATGGAACAGTAATCACCTTGCAGTTAGGGGCTAAATCGAGTATATTGAAACTATTCCAGAATTGAATTCCTACGGAAATATTTATGATAACACCACGAAAAAACCTTCGTAAAACACGCATAAAAAACAACACCAGTTATCACATAAAAATCTACGTAGTGAAAAAAGATAAAATTGATTTTTTAAGGCGATAATAATGACAATTCAAACAGGCAAGGATATTAAAGAAAAGGTTATCATTCGTGATAGTGATATAAGACGACTTAATTTTTATGAAGAGTATATGAGGAGTAACCACTCCTTTTTTAACCTATATAGATTAGCCAATAACTGTAATGCGATTAATGAATCCCTTGTTATTGTTTATCCTGACCTCCTTGAGAGAAAGGCATTCGTTGATAAAATGAGAGCCGCCTGTAACAAGGTTATATTACCGAAGAAAGAATTTAACTGGATAAAGATTAATGACCGAAATTGTTTCTGGGCATGGCTTATGATTAGAGACATTCGAAATAAAGACCTCCCTTTATACACCAATCTATTTGACTCAAAAACCCCACCAATCTATGACCAATTACCCATCAACAAAATACCGGCCAGTACCATAGAACGCTATAATGCGATAGTTGAATTCTTTGATATATTGCGTACCGATGTAAGAATGATACGAGTCTATTTCTATCATCTAAGAATTAAACTCCAAAAAGTTTACACATTCTCCACTAGCTTTCTTTGGATAAAAAAAGAGAATAAAAAACAATGCGAATGGGCGTGGGACTATATGAAGAGAAGCGGGGTCATCATTAAAAATGAAAATATACTGACTCCCATCAGTAAAAAGGAAATGTACTTCACTATTATTGCCGCTTTTGATTCATGGTTTGCATTAGATTCGGAGAAAGAACTCTTCTTAATCAAGATGAAGAAGGCCTGGAGCCAGAAAAAATACAGAGATGAAGTCTCGGATCAGAAATTACTTAACACCTATATTTCACAAAATGCCAAAGATAAACTCGATAAAATGACAGCAATCAGCAAACGAAAAATTAACGAAATGATTGAATTAATGATTGATAATGAATATAAGAAATATCAATGATTGATACTAAGATAATCAAGTTGAAAATGTCTTATTCTAAGTTTATAAGCTCTGTACTGCAGTTTTATTAAACCTATATCATTATCAAAAAGGCCTTTCTCACGTCTAATAAAAAACAACATCGTTCTAATTATTTTCACACATACATCATAATTCTGATATCACTCACCTATCGGTCATATCACGCTTATTCAGGCTGATGGAATACAACGCTCAAGCCTGAGGTTATTATCTATGTTGAGGAAATAAATCAATGACACGTCTTGCTTCCCGATTTGGTGCGGTGAATAGTATTCGCCGCGACCGACCATTAACCAATGACGAATTAGCTCGCCACGTCCCCAGTATATTATCCGAAGAAAAACACAACTCCAGAAGTGAGCGATACACTTACATTCCTACTATTACGCTATTAGATAATCTGCGTAAAGAAGGCTTTCAGCCCTTCTTTGCCTGTCAGACTCGCGTCCGTAATCTTGATAAACAAGACCACACAAAACACATGCTACGCCTACGTAGTGAAGGCCAGATAACCGGGAAAGAAGTCCCTGAAATTATCCTACTTAACAGCCATGACGGCTCCAGCAGTTATCAGATGATCCCTGGCCTATTCCGCTTCGTGTGTGCGAATGGAATGGTCTGTGGTGACAGCTTTGGCGAGATTCGCGTACCGCATAAAGGCGATGTTGTTGATCGTGTGATTGAAGGTGCTTACGAGGTATTAAACATATTTGACCGAGTAGAAGAACAGCGGGAAGCCATGCAAGGCATCTCGCTACCAAAACCCGCTCAGGAAGCCTTTGCTCATGCGGCTTTAACCTACCGCTACGGTGAAGAGTATCAACCAATAACCGAAGAACAGATCCTGATGCCCCGGCGTTGGGAAGACAGAAAAGATGACCTCTGGACCACGTACCAACGACTGCAGGAAAACTTGATCAAAGGCGGGCTATCTAGTCGTTCAGCTAAAGGTAAACGAGCTCGGACTAGGGCCATCAACGGTATCGATGGTGATATCAAGCTTAATCGCGCCCTGTGGGTGATGGCTGAGAATATGCGCCAGCATTTAGCCTGACACCACTATGCATCACAAAGAGAATCAATAGGAATAGATAATATGACTCATGATAATGGACTGACCATCAATACCCTACAGTCAACGCTTGATTGGCTGTATGACAGGGCTATCAACGGTATTCCCGGGTTGGACTCTGCTCAGGCGCTGGCTGATGCTTATCGGCATACTCACCCAGACCGGCGAGAATGTGTGAATGCTTTAATACGCTGGCAAAATACCAAAGCTGGGGCCAGCGGCTTCCTCTCTGGATTAGGTGGCCTGATGACTCTGCCAGTGACGATACCGCTCAATATGACCAGCATCTTGTTTATCCAAATCAGGATGATTGCAGCTATAGCTCTATTGGGTGGCCATAGTCTGAAGGACGATAATGTCAAAACCTGTGTCTATTTATGCTTATGTGGTAATACAGCAAAGGATATCCTGAAGAATGTCGGTATCCAGCTCGGTACACGACTAACCCGGCAACTGCTAGGTCAAACCTCATCAGGAATAATACGACACATCAACCGCTCAGTCGGCGTTAAGCTGATGGCGCAGGTCGGCCAAAAAGGCAGTATCAATGCCCTCAAGCTGATACCGTTAGTCGGCGGATTAATCGGTAGCGTGTTTGACAGCATCACTACCGACATCATCGGGAATATGGCCAGAGATATATTTATCAGACCACACGCGATCCCCGCGCTGATCCATGACGACATCCATACTCAGTAACCTCTAGCTCATTTCAGCCCTGATCACCTAAAAACCCACTGACATCAGTCTGTTTTAGCACTGATGCAATCTCGTTTATTTAATTTCACACAAAAAGGACATCACTCATGACCGAATGGCATTATGAGAAAGAAGGCCGTCGTCACGGTCCGTTAACCGAAAAAGACATCACAACACTTATCACTCAACGGCGCATCCACGCCAATACGCTCGTCTGGCATCAGGGCCAACTGGCCTGGGTACCGCTGAACACCACGTTATTGGCGGCTGCGTTACCTACCACACCGGAACATGAACCGCCGCCACTACCCAGCTACCGGTTAAACAATACCATCGTCTGGTTATTGGCATTCGCACCATTATTAGGGTTTCTGCTGGAAAGCATTGTCGCCATTCTGATTTATGGCCGACGAGGCTTTGGCTACTCGGTGTATCAACTGCTCTTTACCCATCCGTTCTGGTATCTCTCCGTTATCTTGAATATTGCACTCAGTTATCGGGATGAGCACAACTTGAAAAAGGCGGGTATCGATACTTCCGGATATGGTGCCATGGCCTGGTTGGTACCGGTCTACTTATGGCGGCGGGCAAAGGCGCTAGGACAGGCTCCAAGTTATTTCTGGGTCTGGGTCATTCTATTCGGGATAGTGCTATTAATGGCGCTTTGATTCGATAATAACAGGGCAGGCTCACCGTCATCGGTGGCCTGCCCTTTTTGCCATCTTGTTATTCTTCATTATGAGAGCACCACTATGTCCAATCACATTCGGCGTGAACAGCGCATTATCAGCATGGCGTTACAGCTATTAGAAAAACAAATCAAAGTGAGACCTTATTCTTTCACTTCATCGACACAAACCAGAGATTACCTTCGTTTGCAGCTAGAACAATTGGAAAGGGAAGTTTTTATGATTTTGTATCTGGATAACCAACACCGTCTAATCTCTAGTGACGTCACTGCATTAGGCACAATTAACGAAACATCAATATATCCCAGAGAAATCATTAAAGGATCTTTAGAATTTAATGCTGCAGCGGTAATCCTTGCTCACAATCACCCTTCCGGGCTGGCAGAACCTAGTCAGGCAGATCGCTCAATCACCAATAAGTTAAAAGAAGCATTGTCATTAGTTGACGTAAAGGTACTCGACCACTTTGTTATTGGTCATGGTGAATTAGTCTCATTTGCTGAGCGAGGTTGGCTATAAGTCAGATGGTTCCAATACGCTATACCGCATTAACAGTTCAATCTTCAACGTAATTCCTCCTATATACCTCAACAATCAATCACATAATCCTTTTTACCAACAGGGAGACCTTCAGATGTCTAAATCACCGACGTCCAAACCTGGTGTATTTCATTTTACCTTATTACGCGATATCACTCAGGACGACTGGTTCACACTATGTCGTCTGGTCACCCGAGCCCATCGGCAGCTCCGTCTAAAGCCGGAAACGACCGGTATTGAACCAATCCCTATTATCTGCAACGGTGCGGGTATCACGCCACTGCGCTATGACGACAGTTTAATAGGGCTTGGGGTTATCGTTTTTAACGGGGAACATCATCACCAACTCAGCGGTGATACTTTTATTCTTAATCAACATAGTCATCCCTACGACCGGGGATATTGTCATACCTATGGTCGCCCCTACTGTTTTATGGTCATGGCAGTATTACTGCTCGCTCATCACACCTGCCCGACTGTCTGGAAAATCACATCTGATGTCAGTTGCGCTGAATGGCAACGTGTTGCCGACTGGCTGCAGACAGAACTGGCAATTGCGATAGCGCTTCCCACCGAAATATTTACAGGAGTACAACCATGAATCTGATTGCCCGTTTACTGTCACTGAAATCACTGGAGAATATTGATTTGATACATACCGTTCGAGTGACTGAGTCGGCGTTTAATGATTTAACCACGTTGGGTAGCGAAGGTATTTTCTACCCGGCAACGGAAAGCTCAGCGAATGCAGAATATGTGATACTAGATCTTGAGTTTATTCGTGACCACCAGCTCGATTTTGATAAACCTGCTTTTACTGAATGGTGCCAGATGCATTTATCTCTGAGCATAGCCAAGTTGCAACCTCTATCATATCTGTTTGTCGTAGGAACTAATGAAGTCTAAAGCAGCGCCTTACTAAACTAATTAATCATTAGTTGTAGTCAACGCATACCGTTTGCTGAAAGAGGATGGCTATAGTAAATTGAACACCATTCCGGTATTCAAAATTATTTAATCAAATCACATAAAAACAATTGCGGGTACAAATACGGGTACATTTATCAATACATGAATTAATTAAATTCAATATCAATTAGTTAAATTAATGTACGAGTCCGGCCTCAGCACCATTAGAATGAAAATTAAGTCACCGTGAGGTGGCTTTTTTTGTGTCAAAAATCCCCGTTTCATCCGGCGGTTGAATGAGTTTCATCTATTTGTCCGTTTAAGCGAAGCTCGCTTTACCCGTTGGTAGAAAATCGATTTTGAATGCGTGCCCAAGGCAATATCTGGAGAACGGGGTTAATCACCCTAGTTTTATCCGGTATTGCCACGCAGCATAAGAAAGGCGCTATCTTAGCCGCCCTCTCCCGCTCTGCCGGGCTGAGTTCATCAACGCTGGCAAATGCCCATGCCTAAAGGTGAATGACTAATAAGCCGGGGCGATCGGCGTTAAACCGGGTGAGATATGGCCGAGTCGCTATCGTGATTGGATGACAGGGAAATTAAACAGAAGGAAACCGGCAACGTTGCTACATGAGAAAAACCAAGGTAGACAGATAGTGACTGTTTTTAACCCTATTTACGTGTTGTCAACGCCAAAAAAAAGAGCGGATAACGTGAGTTATCCGCTCTTTTAACTGTATGAGGCAGGACTATTAGAAATCGTACTTCAGGCCAATTTGTCCCATCATGTCACTGTATCCTTCCTGACCTGATTTGGCCGTTACGTCTGTCCATAATGACAGGTTATCGGTGACTTGCCCCCGAATACCGACCCTCATTTCCAGCACGTTTTTCATGCCCTTATTACTAACCGTCGTCTCATTCATTTTCACTGAATTTTTTGCATTGCTGGTTAGCCAGTTTAGCTCACCATAAGGTTCAAACTCTCTAAAACTGCCATCAGGCTGGAGCCATCTTTCCTTCGTGAAGGCTCGGGCACCCAAACGAATTTGCGTATTATCACCCTCGCTATTAACCTGAGTGCCATTATGTTCCTTATGATCAAGATCGTTACCCACCGTTTGAACAACCTGAACCTGTGGCTGAATATAAGAACGACGGTTATGTCCTTCCTCATATTTTGTTTCACTCAGCTTAAAGGTATAGCCTAACTCAAGTGAAGCCATCACATTCTCGGTCCAGTACTTCTCGGTGGCCATTTCATCGCCGGTGACGCTATTTTTAAAACGGCTATACAGTAGCCAGCTATCGGCGTAAGCACCTTCTTGAGTTTTACCGTCTTCAAACCATGTGCCGTAAATCCCCGAGCTCCAGCCGTCAGTTTCGCCGCGAGAATGGTAACCTTTCAGTTTGGCT
>NZ_WOYF01000030.1 GCF_009800925.1 Budvicia diplopodorum
GGCACCATGGTCGCCGACGGTCACACCACGGTCACCAGCCGCGGTAGTATGAATAACAGCGGCACCGTCTCGGGCGGGCAAGGCCTGACCCTGTCGGCCAGCAGCATCGATAACAGCGGCACGTTACAAAGCAAGGGCAGCACCACCATCAGTACTCCCGGTTATGTGAATAACACCGCGGGCTCTAAAATCATCAGCACCGGCTTTTTGACCCTCAACAGCGGCGACTGGCTGACTAACTACGGTACCCTGTATTCCGCAGACGGCGCGGCGCTCAGCAGCACCAACGCGCTGTTTAACGGCGGCGCTATCCAGAGCGGACTGGGGCTGTCGCTGGCCGCAAGCCATATTACCAACAGTGGTGCGATTTACGGCGGCGGCAACACGCAGCTGCTGAGCCGGAGCGCGATGGTGAATACCGGCACTCTCGGCGCTGACGGCGACCTCACCCTGACGATGCCCGGCGAGTTTTCCAGCAGCAATACCCTGCATGCGCGGGGCCACGTCTGGCTGAATGCCGGTGGCAACGTGACGAATACCGCCACGCTGGCCGCCGACCGCGGGCTAACGCTGACCACACAGGGTAACCTGTTCAACAGCGGAACGCTTTACGGTAAAGAGGCCATGAGGCTGACGGTTAACGGGTCGGTCACCAACGGCGGCACGTTGGGCAGCGGCGGTGAACTGACGCTGACCACCGGTGGCAGCCTGCTCAATAACGGCACCCTGTATAGTCAGGGTGCCGGTAAATACCGGATTAACGGCAGCTTCACCAATCACGGCCTGCTGCGCAGTGAAGACCAAATCTGGATGGATACGCAGGGCTATATTCTGAATGAAGCGGACGTCTTCTCCCTGCTGGGCCTTAACCTGAGCAGCGAACAGAGCGTCACTAACCATGCCCAGCTTTACAGCGGCGGGGAACTGCGCCTGCGTGCGCGCGGTAATCTGACCAATAGTGCCACGCTGGCCGCGCTGGGTAATATGATAGTATCAGCCAACGCCTTCAGCCAAACCGGCAATGGGCTGCTGGCCGCCGGTGTGCAAAGCAACGGCCAGCTGGCCCAAAACGGCAATCTCACCCTTAACGTTGCGCAGTCTGCCGATTTACAGGGCCAGACGCTGGTCTCCGGCATTCTGTCGGTCGATGCGAACGGCATTAATCTGGCCGATGCCCGGGTCAGCGCCGGAGCCATCACGTTTCAGGCCCACGGCGGCGGTGTAAACACCGACCGGGCGCAAGCGTACGTCAGCAACGCGCTGAACGCCGACACCACCGCCCACTGGAGTAATCTGGGCGGTAAGCTGTATGCCGGTGAAATCAACCTGAACGCCGCCTCGTTAACCAACGATGCGCAGGGTGAAATCAGCGCTCAATCAAACAAAATCACGCTGAGCACGACTCTGAGCAATCGCGGGCTGATTGACGGTTTGCTTACCCGGCTGCAGGCCCGCCAGATAGACAACTACGGCACCGGTCGTATTTACGGTACCTGGCTGGGCCTGCAGGCCAACACCATCAATAACCGCGAAGAGGGCGGCATTGCCGCAACGATTGCTGGGCGTGAAAGCGTGGATATTGGCGCGGGCATTCTCAACAACTACGCCCACTCGCTGATATTCAGCGGCGGCAATATGTCGATTGGCCGGTGGCTTGATGATAACGGCAACGCCACCGGTATGGGCGATGCGCTCAATAACCACAGCGCCACCGTTGAGGCGTTGGGTAACCTGCAACTGTCGACGAGGGTGATTAACAACATCAATGACCACTTTTTGACGGAAGTTCGGCAAATTTCGCAGGAACACATACTGCAATACCGAATTGGTGGCGGCCAAAAATTTTATACTCCTGATGAAATATATATCGATTACAACAGAGAAGTTCCGCATCTGATATCCGATGAATACCCCCGAGGTACCGACAATTATTATCTTTATGACTATATACGAACGATAGAAGAGACCGTGATTACTGAAACTGACCCGGCAAAGATATTGTCAGGCGGAAATCTCATTATCACCGCAAATAGCGTATTGAACGACAAAAGCCAGATTGTTGCAGGAAATGTACTGAGTATCGATGCGGCTGAACTCAGTAATATTGAAGTCCTCGGACAGCGCATTATTAGTGATGTTGGTAATGAAAGAGAATATTACCGACATTCAGTTAGCAGTGGCAGAGATCGGCAACGGTCGCGTGATGTTTCCTACACTCCGGCACCGGTGGTGCAAGATATTACTCTCAGACCTTCTGAAACCCAGGGCAACACCCAACCGAATGGCAGTGGAACATCAATAGCCGGGCGTCAGGAAATGGGCGCACCAAGCGGTGGTATCGGCGCTATTAGTATCGATCGGGTAAATATTCAGATAGGGGGGGGCGACGTTAGCGTGGTCACCCGACCGCCGAGCCTCAATTTGGCCTTACCCAATACTAGCCTGTACCGCATCAATCCGGCCGCCAGCAGCCACTATCTGGTGGAAACCGACCCGAAATTTGCCAACTATAAGACATGGCTAAGCTCGGATTATATGACCAGCCAGATCAAAAGCGATCCGAATAACGTATTTAAGCGTTTAGGCGATGGCTTTTACGAACAGCAGCTTATTCGCGAGCAGATTATCAGCCTGACCGGGCAACGCTATCTCGGTAGCTATGCTGACGATGACGAGCAGTTCAAAGCCCTGATGAACAACGGCGTAGCGTTTGCTGAAAAATATTCTCTGTCGCTGGGTATCGCGCTCACGCCGGAACAGATGGCTAATCTAACCAGCGATATTGTCTGGATGGTCAGCCGTGAAGTGACGCTGGCCGACGGCTCGAAACAGACCGTTCTGGTGCCGCAGGTGTATGCCATGGTGAAGCCGCAGGATATCGACAGCAACGGCGCGCTGCTGGCCGGTAAGCAGGTCGGGCTGCAGCTGACCGGCGATATGGTTAATCAGGGGCGTATTCTGGCCGGTGACAAGCTGAGCGTATTGGCGCAAAACATTCAGAATATGGGCGGCACCATCAGCAGTGCCAACGTGGCGCTGGCCGCCCGTAACGACATCAACAATATCGGCGGGCTGATGCAGGGCGGTGATAGTCTGAGGCTGAAAGCCGGGCATGACATCAATATCACCACCACCACTAACCAAGCGGAGAATGGCACAAGCAATAATCGCTCATCTCATACCAATATCAACCAGATGGGCGCGCTGTTGGTGAATAACGACAACGGTACACTACAGCTTTCTGCTGGAAATGATATTAACCTCACCGCTACCGTTATCAGTAATCAGGGGCAGAATGGTCATACCCTACTGGAAGCGGGTCATGACCTGAATATGAAGACGGTGACGGTCGATAACAGCCGACACGCTGAGTTTAATAAAGATAACTACTATACCTTGAGCCATTCGCAGGATATTGGTACTCAAATCAATGGTAATGGAAATATTACTCTGGCGGCAAAAAATGACATCAACGCACGTGCGGCACAGGTAACGACGGACAGCCAGCTTGCAGTCATTGCCGGTCGTGACATCAATATTACTGCGGGCCAATCTACCGATTATATTGATACGCATAGGAAAACCAGCTATAGCGGTACGTTGACTAAAACAACCAAAGAAGAACATTCGACATCTGATACCACTTCCGCGCAAAGCAGTTATTTCAGCGGTGATAACGTCGTGATGAAAGCCGGACATGATTTGTTGGTTCAGGGTAGTCAGGTTGCTGCAACCCATGATGTGACGTTGAAAGCGGATAACAATCTGACTATTACCGGTGCACAAGAAACCAGCAATCAACTCCACATGGAGCGTGAAACCAAGTCCGGCCTGATGAGCAGCGGCGGCATTGGGGCAACCTACGGCAAGATTGATGAAAAATCTACCCAAACAGTACGCACTATCAGTAACTTGGGTAGCACCGTGGGCAGTACCGAAGGTAGCGTCATCCTTATCGCCGGTAACGACTTAGCCATCAAAGGCTCGGACGTGATTGCGAAAAAAGATATCAGCCTCACCGGCAAGAACGTGTCGGTGGAATCGGTTGAGAACCAAACCAGCATCAAAGACGTGTACGAGCGCACCCAAACCGGTATGACGGTGGCGCTTTCCGGCGCGGTCGGTAGCGCATTGAATGCGGCGGTAACGCAGGCCAAACAGGCGCAGGACGCCAACGACAGCAAGATTGAAGCCTTACAGCAAATCAAAGCGGCCCTGTCGG
>NZ_WOYF01000031.1 GCF_009800925.1 Budvicia diplopodorum
GGCACCATGGTCGCCGACGGTCACACCACGGTCACCAGCCGCGGTAGTATGAATAACAGCGGCACCGTCTCGGGCGGGCAAGGCCTGACCCTGTCTGCCAGCAGCATCGATAACAGCGGCACGTTACAAAGCAAGGGCAGCACCACCATCAGTACTCCCGGTTATGTGAATAACACCGCGGGCTCTAAAATCATCAGCACCGGCTTTTTGACCCTCAACAGCGGCGACTGGCTGACTAACTACGGTACCCTGTATTCCGCAGACGGCGCGGCGCTCAGCAGCACTAACGCGCTGTTTAACGGCGGTGCTATCCAGAGCGGACTGGGGCTGTCGCTGGCCGCAAGCCATATTACCAACAGTGGTGCGATTTACGGCGGCGGCAACACGCAGCTGCTGAGCCGGAGCGCGATGGTGAATACCGGCACTCTCGGCGCTGACGGCGACCTCACCCTGACGATGCCCGGTGAGTTTTCCAGCAGCAATACCCTGCATGCGCGGGGCCACGTGTGGCTGAATGCCGGTGGTAACGTGACGAATACCGCCATGCTGGCCGCTGACCGCGGGCTAACGCTGACCACACAGGGTAACCTGTTCAACAGCGGAACGCTTTATGGTAAAGAGGCCATGAGGCTGACGGTTAACGGGCCGCTCACCAACGGCGGCACGTTGGGCAGCGGCGGTGAACTGACGCTGACCACCGGTGGCAGCCTGCTCAATAACGGCACCCTGTATAGTCAGGGTGCCGGTAAATACCGGATTAACGGCAGCTTCACCAATCACGGCCTGCTGCGCAGTGAAGATCAAATCTGGATGGATACGCAGGGCTATATTCTGAATGAAGCGGACGTCTTCTCCCTGCTGGGCCTCAACCTGAGCAGCGAACAGAGCGTCACTAACCATGCTCAGCTTTACAGCGGCGGGGAACTGCGCCTGCGTGCGCGCGGTAATCTGACCAATAGTGCCACGCTGGCCGCGCTGGGCAATATGATAGTATCAGCCAACGCCTTCAGCCAAACCGGCAATGGGCTGCTGGCCGCCGGTGTACAAAGCAACGGCCAGCTGGCCCAAAACGGCAATCTCACCCTTAACGTTGCGCAGTCTGCCGATTTACAGGGCCAGACGCTGGTCTCCGGCACTCTGTCGGTCGATGCGAACGGCATTAATCTGGCCGATGCGCGGGTCAGCGCCGGAGCCATCACGTTTCAGGCCCACGGCGGCGGCGTGAACACCGACCGGGCGCAAGCGTACGTCAGCAACGCGCTGAACGCCGACACCACCGCCCACTGGAGTAATCTGGGCGGCAAACTGTATGCCGGTGAAATCAACCTGAACGCCGCCTCGTTAACCAACGATGCGCAGGGTGAAATCAGCGCCCAATCAAACAAAATCACGCTGAGCACGACCCTGAGCAATCGCGGGCTGATTGACGGTCTGCTTACCCGGCTGCAGGCCAGCCAGATAGACAACTACGGCACCGGTCGTATTTACGGTACCTGGCTGGGCCTGCAGGCCAACACCATCAATAACCGCGAAGAGGGCGGCATTGCCGCAACGATTGCCGGGCGTGAAAGCGTGGATATTGGCGCGGGCATTCTCAACAACTACGCCCACTCGCTGATATTCAGCGGCGGCAATATGTCGATTGGCGGCGCGCTGCATGCTGATGGCTATGCTATCGGTCAGGCAAGCGTACTCAATAACCACAGCGCCACCGTTGAGGCCTCCGGCAACCTTCAGATTGCGGTCCAACAGCTCAATAACGTTAACGATAATTTTGAAACCGAAGTGCAGCAGGTTTCAAAGGAAAGCTTTCTGGAATATCGGGTTGAAGGGGGGCAGAACTATTACCGCCCGGATCAGGTCTCGTTTTATAAAAATGAAGTGTCAAATATCATCACGCCTGAAAACGAGAGGGGGAAAGACACCTACTATAAGTACGAATATATCCGTACGATTTTTGAAACGGTGATTACTAAGAGCGATCCGGCTAAAATTCTGGCCGGTGGCAGCCTGGGAATTATTGCCGATACCGTGTTTAACGATAAAAGCCAAATTGTTGCCGGTAATATCCTGAATATTGCCGCCAGCACGGTGAATAACGTTGAAGTGGCAGGGCAGCGCTTTATCGAAGATGTGGGTGGCCAGACCAAATATTACCGCATCAAAAAGAAAGGCGGCGATAAACAGGGTGATTCGTGGTCCGACTATATCCCACCAACGGTGATTCAAGACATTACCTTAAAACCATCGGATCTGCTTTCACAGACCAGCCCCAATGGCAGCGGTACTTCGCTTGGCGGTAGGGTTGAAGGCAACGGGCCCAGTATCAATCCCAATATTGTTGTCAACGGCGGCCAGTCGGTTACCGTTGGTGATATTACGATTATAAGTCGCCTGCCGGAGATGATCGTACCGAACGCGAGTTTGTATGTGATTAACCCGTCACCGGATAGCCACTATCTGGTGGAAACCGATCCGAAATTCACCAATTACAAAAAATGGCTCGGCTCTGACTACATGACCGCGCTGCTAAAAAGCGATCATAATAGCGTTCATAAACGCTTAGGCGACGGCTATTACGAACAAAAGCTGATCACTGAGCAGATCGTTAACTTAACCGGCCAGCGTTATCTTAACGGCTTCAGCAATGATGAAGAGCAGTTCAAAGCCCTGATGAACAACGGCGTGGCGTTTGCTGAAAAATATAATTTGTCGCTGGGTATCGCGCTCACGCCGGAACAGATGGCTAATTTGACCAGCGATATTATCTGGATGGTCAGCCGTGAAGTGACGTTGGCCGACGGCTCGAAACAAACCGTATTAGTACCGCAGGTGTATGCGGTGGTGAAACCGCACGATCTTGACGGCAGCGGGGCGCTACTGAGCGGCAAGCAGGTTAATCTTCAGTTGACCGGCGATCTGATCAACAGCGGTCGGGTGATTGCCGGTGATAAACTCAGCGTTCTGGCCGAAAACATCCAGAATATGGGCGGTAGCATCAGCGCAGCCCGCGTTATGCTTAGCGCCAATAATGACATCAATAATATCGGTGGATTAATTCAGGCTGGCGATAGCCTGATGATGAACGCCGGTCATGACATCAATATCACCACGACCACCGCGAGAAATGGCAACAGCGCCTATGTCAATCAGGTGGCTGGCGTGGTGGTGCACAACGATGCCAGTACCATGGCTATGGTGGCGGGCAACAATATCAATTTAACCGCCGCTCAGGTGATTAATAACGGTCAGGATAGCCAGACCATACTGGCTGCCGGTAACGATCTCAATCTGAATACGGTCAATACCTCGACCACCCGTTCCGGCGAGTTCGGTAGCGATAATCACTACACCCTGACCCATACTCAGGATATTGGCACCCAAATCAGCAGTTCGGGCGATGTTGCGCTGTCAGCTAAGCACGATATTAACGCCAGAGCCGCCAACGTTGAGGCAAGCGGCGATCTGCAGGTCAAAGCCGGTCATGACCTGAATATCGTGGCCGGTGAATCCACGGTAAACCTTGACGAGAAGAGCAAAACTACCGGCAGCGGTGGCAGCGGCATGACTAAAATTACCGATGTTACGGTGATTAAACTCGACCATAAAAATGCCGAGGGCAGCAGCTTTAGCGGTAACTCGGTTAACATGAGCGCAGGCAACGATATGCTGGTTCAGGGCAGTCAGGTCGTAGGTACTCACGACGTTACGCTCAAGGCCGGAAATAATCTGACTATTACCAGTGCCGAAGAGACCACCAATGATATGCATATGACTCAGCAGACCAAGTCCGGCCTGATGAGCAGCGGCGGCATTGGGGCAACCTACGGCAAGATTGATGAGAAATCTACCCAAACAGTACGCACTATCAGTAACTTGGGTAGCACCGTGGGCAGTACCGAAGGTAGTGTCACCCTTATCGCCGGTAACGACTTAGCCATCAAAGGCTCGGACGTGATTGCGAAAAAAGATATCAGCCTCACCGGCAAGAACGTGTCGGTGGAATCGGTTGAAAACCAAACCAGCATCAAAGACGTGTACGAGCGCACCCAAACCGGCATGACGGTGGCGCTTTCCGGCGCGGTCGGTAGCGCATTGAATGCGGCGGTAACGCAGGCCAAACAGGCGCAGGACGCCAACGACAGCAAGATTGAAGCCTTACAGCAAATCAAAGCGGCCCTGTCGG
>NZ_WOYF01000032.1 GCF_009800925.1 Budvicia diplopodorum
CACTTTAACTGGAACATTTGGAGGAATGCAGTGCAAACCTTTAACGCTGATATTGCTATCATCGGTGCCGGTGGCGGCGGCCTTCGCGCCGCTATCGCCGCCGCCGAAGCTAATCCCGAACTCACCATTGCCCTGATTTCTAAAGTCTATCCCATGCGCAGCCACACCGTCGCCGCCGAAGGCGGCTCTGCCGCTGTCACGCAGGACCACGACAGCTTTGAATCCCACTTCCACGATACCGTCGCCGGCGGCGACTGGCTCTGCGAACAGGACGTCGTTCAGTACTTCGTCGAGCACAGCCCGCGGGAAATGATTCAGATGGAGCAGTGGGGCTGCCCGTGGAGCCGCAAGCCTGACGGCTCGGTCAACGTCCGCCGCTTTGGCGGCATGAAAATCGAACGCACCTGGTTCGCCGCCGATAAAACCGGCTTCCATATGCTGCATACCCTGTTCCAGACCTCCCTCAAGTACCCCAACATCAAACGCTTTGATGAACATTTTGTTCTCGACCTGCTGGTGGATGACGGCCATGCCCGCGGCTTAGTCGCCATGAACATGATGGAAGGGACCTTAATTCAAATCCGGGCCAATGCGGTCATTATGGCCACCGGCGGTGCCGGTCGCGTGTACCGTTATAACACCAACGGCGGTATTGTTACCGGTGATGGTATGGGCATGGCGTTTCGCCACGGCGTTCCGTTACGCGATATGGAATTCGTCCAGTATCACCCGACCGGCCTGCCGGGCTCCGGCATTCTGATGACCGAAGGCTGCCGCGGCGAAGGCGGCATTCTGGTCAATAAAGACGGCTACCGTTACCTGCAGGATTACGGCATGGGACCCGAGACCCCGCTGGGCAAACCCGAAAACAAATACATGGAACTCGGCCCGCGCGACAAAGTCTCTCAGGCCTTCTGGCACGAGTGGCGTGCCGGCCGCACCATTCCTTCCCCGCGCGGCGATGTGGTCTATCTCGACATGCGCCACTTAGGGGCCAAGGTGCTGCACGAGCGCCTGCCGTTTATCTGTGAACTGTCTAAAGCCTACGTCGGCGTAGACCCGGTTAACGAACCTATCCCGGTTCGCCCGACCGCCCACTACACCATGGGCGGCATTGAAACCAACCAGCACTGCGAAACCCGCCTCAAAGGGCTGTTTGCGGTAGGCGAATGTTCGTCCGTCGGCATGCACGGCGCTAACCGTTTAGGCTCCAACTCACTGGCTGAGCTGGTGGTGTTTGGCCGTCTGGCCGGTGAGCAGGCGGTTGAACGTGCCCGCACCGCTACCCCGGCTAACGCCGGCGCGCTGGATGCGCAGGCAAGCGATATCGAAGGCCGTCTGCACGCCCTGCTTAAGCAGGAAGGCACCGAGAGCTGGTCGACCATCCGTGATGAGATGGGCATGAGCATGGAAGAAGGCTGCGGCATTTACCGCACCACCGAACTGATGCAGAAAACCGTCGACAAGCTGGCTGAACTGAAAGAGCGCTTCAAGCGTATCCGCATCACCGACAACTCCGGGGTGTTCAATACCGACCTGCTGTACACCATTGAGCTGGGTCACGGTCTGGACGTAGCGGAATGCATGGCGATTTCAGCCCTCAACCGCCGCGAGTCCCGCGGGGCGCATCAGCGCTTAGACGAAGGCTGTACCGAGCGTGATGACGAGAACTTCCTCAAGCACAGCCTGACCTTCTTTAACCCACAAGGCGCACCGCGCTTAGAGTACAGCGATGTGAAAATTACCACTCTGGCCCCGGCCAAACGCGTTTACGGGGCGGAAGCTGACGCCCAGGATGCGGCAGACAAACTGAAGAAGGAGCAGGCCAATGTCTGAGATGAAAACCCTCACCGTTGAAGTCATGCGTTATCACCCTGAGCATGACAGTGCCCCGCACTTCGAGGCGTATGACGTGCCTTATGACACCTCCACCTCGTTGCTGGATGCGTTGGGCTACATCAAGGACAACCTGTCGCCGGACCTGTCTTACCGCTGGTCCTGCCGCATGGCCATCTGCGGCTCGTGCGGCATGATGGTCAATAAGGTGCCGAAGCTGGCCTGTAAGACCTTCCTGCGCGAATACGCGACTACCGGTCTGAAGGTGGAAGCGCTGGGCAACTTCCCGATTGAGCGCGATTTAGTGGTCGATATGACCCACTTTATTGAGAGTCTGGAAGCGATTAAGCCTTATATTATCAACGACAGCCTAAAGCCTGAAAACGGCGCCACCCTGCAGACCCCGGCCCAGATGGAGAAATACCATCAGTTCTCGGGCTGTATCAACTGCGGTCTGTGCTATGCGGCCTGCCCGCAGTTCGGCCTCAATCCGGAGTTTATCGGCCCGGCCGCCATTACGCTGGCCCACCGTTACAATCTGGATACGCGCGATAAGGGTAAGGCCGCCCGGATGCCTCAGCTTAACGGCAAGAACGGCGTGTGGTCCTGTACCTTCGTCGGCTACTGCTCTGAAGTCTGTCCGAAGCACGTTGACCCGGCCGCTGCTATCCAGCAGGGCAAGGTCGAGAGCTCGAAAGACTTTATGATTGCCATGCTGAAGCCTCAATAAAGGAGAGGGAGACTATGATGACGACCAAACGTAAGCCCTATGTCCGTGAGGTGAAAGCCGACTGGTGGAAAAGCTTAGGGTTCTATAAGTACTATATGTTTCGTGAAAGCACCGCAGTACCGGCGCTGTGGTTCAGCATTGTGCTGATTATCGGCCTGTTTGCCCTCAGGGGCGGACCGCAAAGCTGGGGAAGCTTTGTCGGCTTCTTGCAAAACCCGATAGTGATGGTGGTGAATATCATTACGCTGATTATGGCGCTGGTTCACACCAAAACCTGGTTTGACCTGACGCCGAAGGCCGCTAACGTGGTTATCGGTGACAACAAGCTGGGCCCGAAACCGATTGTGGCCGGCTTTTGGGCGGTGACTGTAGTGGTGAGCCTGGCTATCCTGGCCATTGCCCTGATTTAAACGGAGGAAGAACGACATGAATCAAGTAAACCCGAAACGTTCTGACGAACCGGTATTCTGGGGCCTGTTTGGTGCAGGCGGCATGTGGGGGGCGATGGTGGCCCCGGCGATTATCCTGCTGGTGGCGGTTATCCTGCCGCTGGGCTGGGCCCCGGAGGCGCTGAGCTACCCGCGCATTTTGGCGTTTTGCCAGAGCTTTATCGGCCGGGTGTTCCTGCTGCTGATGATTATCCTGCCGGTGTGGTGTGCACTTCACCGTATGCACCATATGACCCACGACCTGAAGTGGCACATTCCGGCCGGTAAGCTGGTGTTCTACGGCATTGCCGCGCTGCTGACCGTGGTAACGGTGTATGGTGTGATTACGCTGTAAGCCAGCCGGTGAGTTAACGCAACCAAATGAAACGCCCTGCAAGGGGCGTTTTTTTTATGGGGCTGATGACGGGTTTAATGGGGATATTGCGGCGGTCTTGGTTGCACAAGCCGTACCGGAATATCCCTTCGCTGGCGGCCGGAGGGAGTTGTCCGGCGGTTTGGCGAATCACGTGTGTTCGTGTATTCAATGACAGCGGGAGGCTTGCCCTTGCCCTTCATTCTGATCCCTTCTGGTCGTCATCCCGTTGAAAAACGGACCCAGTCCTTGACCTTATTCTCTTGAATTTAGAAGACAAAAACAAAGGTCAAATTCAACAGCTGGGTCCTGTTTTTCAACGGGATGACGACCCGACTACAAGGGCAAGGGTTAAGAGT
>NZ_WOYF01000033.1 GCF_009800925.1 Budvicia diplopodorum
CGAGCGCATATCCACCTGAACCTTGTACCCGGGCAGCAATATCGACCATCACATCGCCTTTGCCCTTGAGTAATAATTCACCACCCCAATCTTCAGTGATAATTGTCGGGTTTTCAGCGAATGGCCTAACCTGAATACCAATACCGGAACTGACGATATCGCCTTCTATCGCCAAATTGAGCACATCACCGTAGTTGGTTGCCCTGACGCCCACAGAAGCATATTTAATATCGACCAGACTACCCAGACACCCTGAGCCGATGACCGTCAGACACCGTGATGGTGGGGTTGTATTCAGTAGACCATTAGCCACGTCTTTTTCATCGCTGACGGCGATCTTACCGGTGATAACCGTATCCATATCACCATAATAGTTTCTTAACCGAATACCCCCAGCATGAGCCGGTATTGAATCATCTTCGCTTGAGTTCAGTGATACTGAACTCTGGGTGTTTCCTGAAATCAACAGCGTGCTATTACGACCCGCTACGACAATATCCGTAGCAAATAGCTCAGATGAAGGTTCAAAATTACTATCAAAGTTACGAGAATATGAGGAACTCCTACCGTCTTGGTAACTTATCTCCTGATTGACGTTACCGGATACGTGAATACTATTTTGCGTCTTTTCCAGTATGTTGGCAAAAGGAGAATATAAGATTGGTGTACCCCAGATCTGACGTACTTCAGTAATATTCGACCTAATGGCTAAAGCGGCATTGCTGTAAAGCGGCATTCTTGTGAACTCGCCGCTGAATGACTTTTCAATATCACCGGAAACAGAAATTATATTGTTAATTCCGTTTGCATTAATATCTACGCTGGAGTGGTTGATATTGTCATATAACATTTCCATCGAGTGCTGGCCACCGGTCATCCGGTGTATAACATTACCTGAAATATCAATTTTGTTTTGCGTACGTGCCACCATATCCCACATTTCTGGCGTAAAGCTGAGGCGGCTGGCGCTGAAGGTGGCTAAAGGCGTTGCATTAGCCTGAACAAGAATAGCCGCTCCGGGAGGGGCGTTAAAGGAACTACTAATATCGATTTCTTTGCTGACGTCTCCGGAAACAGAAATCGTATTCTGATTACCCATCACCTGAACGCCCGCAGTGGAAAAAGCCTGTCGGCCCGAACTGGCACTCGTATCAGAATGAACAGTATCAGCCGCTACGGTTTGCTTAATGTTGCCGCTGATATTAACGTTATTAACAATTTCATGAATAAAAAAACCAGCGCCAGGCGTAGACACGGCGCTAAATGTCCCAGTATTAAGGCCATCATAAAGATTACTCTGAACGTTAACACCGCTGCCTATCATTTCATTTATTAAATTTGCTGACGTGGTTTTTTCTATATCGCCTGAAATCAGGACCGTGTTGTTAACCCCGCCAACATTGACAAATACCGCGTTATTTATGTAGTTAGAGCCGCTTTGAACATAGCCCCTAAGCTCGTCACGGATAGAGAAGTTTTGTTTTATATTTCCAGAGATGTCTATGTAATTTTCTGCTTTTTCTACAATGGGCAGAGGAGCAAATTGTGCAGAATAGTTGCTACCATATAATTTTGAGTTACTAAAAATTTTGACCGCCGCGATATTAGCCACAGAGGTGGAGAAGCTGCCATTAAGACTATCAGAGATAATATCTTGTGTAATATCACCCGATACCACAATACGATTTTTAATACCCGCAACGGCTGCATTGACGCCAATAAAACCACCATATTCGTTTGCGTGAATACGATATAGATCAGTATTGATAGCCGTTTGTCGGATATTTCCGCTTATGGAGATATCATTCTCAGTTGGGCTATAATAATTATTTGCAAGTCCAGGCAAGTAATCAGCATAATCCAGCACATTTCTGATATCTATTACATGCTGATAACCGTAGGTATTCTCTCCGCTGCCATACAGTGACTGTTCAATATCGCGATTCACCATAACCGAAAGTTTGTTGGTTGAGGCCTCGATATACAAAGCCCGGCGAAGAGACTCCTGCTCCGGTGCGATATGCTGAGATAGTTTGTTACCCGCTTCCAAAAGAACAGACAGGCTATTTGAACGAAATGCTCTAGTATCACCTTGTATATAGGGCTCTGAGATACCGCTAAATAATACCCATTTATTACCGATATAGAGACTATCGTTAGAAACGTAATCAGGCGTGCTCGTAACCTGCACATCGCCGGTATTTCCCGTCAAATCAAGTAAGACATGGTCAGATGCAGAGCCTGAGCAGGTAAATTTCGATCCACTACTATCAGGAGTACATTGAGCTAAGGCTTCCGGTAAAAAAACTAAAGCCAGCAGAACTGCAGCAGAAATACGGCTTAAAGAAAAGATGGTATTTTTTCCAATCGTGTTGCTATTGAATATATTAGAACGAGGACGTAAGTCCTTTATTTGAGATACTTCCCTATAGCCCATGTTGTTTTAACTCCATTTAAAAACGATAAAAACATATAAAACATACATCAATGAATTGATTTTACGTTACAAGATATCTCTGCCGTATCAATAACCGGCCCAATAGATCAACACCCCCCTTTTATAACCCAAATAAGGTATTGATCATTTTAGAAGGATATTTATAACCATTTAATCTATTATTTTACAATACGATAACAACATTAAAGAAGAAATGACATTATTCCCGATCGTGTTGTTATTTAATAAATTAGAATAAGGACTTAAGCGCTTTATTTGAGACAGCTCCCTATAGTCCATTTTGTTTTAACTCCATTTAAAAACAACAAAAATGTATATAAGATACATCAATGAATTAATTTAACTTTATAAGATATCTTTACAGTATCAATAATTGACGCAATAGGTCAATATATTTTCATTATAACCAAAATGAGGTATTGACTATTTTAAAATAAAATACACAACCATTTAACCTATCATTTCACAATAATATAACAACATTCAAATCGTTGCTTACAATAGCTAAACGAGTTTACTCATTATAATAATCGATTAAATATAATGTAATATAGAATATTATATAATATATCCAGTTATTATTGTCATTTATAAAATGTCTCCCATAGCGGCGATGATTATTTATGTAGAATATCATCCCAACAAATCCCGACCACCACTTAACAATCTGAAAAATAATGAGAAATACGATAATATTATCTAAATCGAGCCTATCTATTTATTAGTGGAAATTTCATCGAAACTATTTTTTATATTTCCGACTGTTGATGTATCAGCCGATATTATTACAGCATCGTATTCCATCAGCCACTTTTCTATTATTTCCCAAACGGCCCTCAGTATTTATTTGTACCGGAAATTTTATTGAATAATCGGTCATCCTTGAAGAGCTTGTATTTAATCTCAGTCTGTTACTCTCGGATTAGAAAAAACCAAGGTAGACAGATAGTGACTGTTTTTAACCCTATTTACGTGTTGTCAACGCCAAAAAAAAGAGCGGATAACGTGAGTTATCCGCTCTTTTAACTGTATGAGGCAGGACTATTAGAAATCG
>NZ_WOYF01000034.1 GCF_009800925.1 Budvicia diplopodorum
GTTTCATCAACCGTTATACCTGCGTATAACCATCAATCTCAATCCAAAACTTCGCTGAAATTCGTCTTCGTCTCTTCAATCTCACCCAAAACACCTTGGGTGTTGTAAGGTTAAGCCTCACGGTTCATTAGTACTGGTTAGCTCAACGTATCGCTACGCTTACACACCCAGCCTATCAACGTCTTAGTCTCAAACGTTCCTTCAGGGGACTTAAAGCCCCAGGGAAGACTCATCTTGAGGCAAGTTTCCCGCTTAGATGCTTTCAGCGGTTATCTTTTCCGCACGTAGCTACCGGGCAATGCCATTGGCATGACAACCCGAACACCAGCGGTGCGTTCACTCCGGTCCTCTCGTACTAGGAGCAACCCCTCTCAATCTTCCAACGCCCACGGCAGATAGGGACCGAACTGTCTCACGACGTTCTAAACCCAGCTCGCGTACCACTTTAAACGGCGAACAGCCGTACCCTTGGGACCTACTTCAGCCCCAGGATGTGATGAGCCGACATCGAGGTGCCAAACACCGCCGTCGATATGAACTCTTGGGCGGTATCAGCCTGTTATCCCCGGAGTACCTTTTATCCGTTGAGCGATGGCCCTTCCATTCAGAACCACCGGATCACTATGACCTACTTTCGTACCTGCTCGAGCCGTCACTCTCGCAGTCAAGCTAGCTTATGCCATTGCACTAACCTCACGATGTCCGACCGTGATTAGCTAACCTTCGTGCTCCTCCGTTACTCTTTAGGAGGAGACCGCCCCAGTCAAACTACCCACCAGACACTGTCCTCAACCCCGATTAGGGGCCAAAGTTAGAACATCAAACATTAAAGGGTGGTATTTCAAGGTTGGCTCCACAAGAACTGGCGTCCTCGCTTCAAAGCCTCCCACCTATCCTACACATCAAGGCTCAATGTTCAGTGTCAAGCTATAGTAAAGGTTCACGGGGTCTTTCCGTCTTGCCGCGGGTACACAGCATCTTCACTGCGAGTTCAATTTCACTGAGTCTCGGGTGGAGACAGCCTGGCCATCATTACGCCATTCGTGCAGGTCGGAACTTACCCGACAAGGAATTTCGCTACCTTAGGACCGTTATAGTTACGGCCGCCGTTTACTGGGGCTTCGATCAAGAGCTTCGCTTACGCTAACCCCATCAATTAACCTTCCAGCACCGGGCAGGCGTCACACCGTATACGTCCACTTTCGTGTTTGCACAGTGCTGTGTTTTTAATAAACAGTTGCAGCCAGCTGGTATCTTCGACTGACTTCGGCTCCGAGAGCAAGTCTCTTCACCTAATGCCAGCGTGCCTTCTCCCGAAGTTACGGCACCATTTTGCCTAGTTCCTTCACCCGAGTTCTCTCAAGCGCCTGAGTATTCTCTACCTGACCACCTGTGTCGGTTTGGGGTACGATTTAATGTTACCTGGAGCTTAGAGGCTTTTCCTGGAAGCAGGGCATCAACTACTTCATCTCCGTAGAGACTCGTCATCACGCCTCAGTGTTAATAGAGAAACGGATTTACCTATTTCTCCCACCTACACGCTTAAACCGGGACAACCGTCGCCCGGATAGCCTAGCCTTCTTCGTCCCCCCTTCGCAGTAACACCAAGTACAGGAATATTAACCTGTTTCCCATCGACTACGCCTTTCGGCCTCGCCTTAGGGGTCGACTCACCCTGCCCCGATTAACGTTGGACAGGAACCCTTGGTCTTCCGGCGTGCGGGTTTTTCACCCGCATTATCGTTACTTATGTCAGCATTCGCACTTCTGATACCTCCAGCAAACCTCACAGTTCACCTTCAACGGCTTACAGAACGCTCCCCTACCCAACAATACTTTCGTATCGCTGCCGCAGCTTCGGTGCATGGTTTAGCCCCGTTACATCTTCCGCGCAGGCCGACTCGACCAGTGAGCTATTACGCTTTCTTTAAATGATGGCTGCTTCTAAGCCAACATCCTGGCTGTCTGTGCCTTCCCACATCGTTTCCCACTTAACCATGACTTTGGGACCTTAGCTGGCGGTCTGGGTTGTTTCCCTCTTCACGACGGACGTTAGCACCCGCCGTGTGTCTCCCGTGATAACATTCTTCGGTATTCGGAGTTTGCATCGAGTTGGTAAGTCGGGATGACCCCCTAGTCGAAACAGTGCTCTACCCCCGAAGATGAGTTCACGAGGCGCTACCTAAATAGCTTTCGGGGAGAACCAGCTATCTCCCGGTTTGATTGGCCTTTCACCCCCAGCCACAAGTCATCCGCTAATTTTTCAACATTAGTCGGTTCGGTCCTCCAGTTAGTGTTACCCAACCTTCAACCTGCCCATGGCTAGATCACCGGGTTTCGGGTCTATACCTTGCAACTTAGCGCCCAGTTAAGACTCGGTTTCCCTACGGCTCCCCTATTCGGTTAACCTTGCTACAAAATATAAGTCGCTGACCCATTATACAAAAGGTACGCAGTCACACCATACGAGGTGCTCCCACTGCTTGTACGTACACGGTTTCAGGTTCTATTTCACTCCCCTCGCCGGGGTTCTTTTCGCCTTTCCCTCACGGTACTGGTTCACTATCGGTCAGTCAGGAGTATTTAGCCTTGGAGGATGGTCCCCCCATATTCAGACAGGATGTCACGTGTCCCGCCCTACTCATCGAACTCACAGATTAGGCATTTTAGTGTACGGGGCTATCACCCTGTATCGCGCGACTTTCCAGACGCTTCCACTAACACCTAACCTGATTCAGGTTCTGGGCTCCTCCCCGTTCGCTCGCCGCTACTGGGGGAATCTCGGTTGATTTCTTTTCCTCGGGGTACTTAGATGTTTCAGTTCCCCCGGTTCGCCTTTCATGACTATGTATTCATCATGAAATAGTGCAACGTATTGCACTGGGTTTCCCCATTCGGGTATTGCCGGTTATAACGGTTCATATCACCTTACCGGCACTTATCGCAGATTAGCACGCCCTTCATCGCCTCTGACTGCCTAGGCATCCACCGTGTACGCTTAGTCACTTAACCTCACAACCCCAAGGTGTCTTTTGATAAACACCGGCGACGAACCGCTATTCAAGACCACAAAGGTGATTGCAAAAAATTGAGAGACTGCTTAAGACAGGCTGTGTCAGTGTCTGACCGAAGTCATTCTCACAGCGTGTTTAAGCTTTCAAATTTCAGCTTGTTCCGGATTGTTAAAGAGCAAATAT
>NZ_WOYF01000035.1 GCF_009800925.1 Budvicia diplopodorum
CCGTCTAAGGTAGCCTGCGACGTATCAGACAACGTCACGTCACCGGTATAACCGGCGTTAGCGCCGTTCACCACCAATTCACTGCCAGACACGCGCAGTTCACCCGCACCGCTCAGGGTGCTGTCAGCGATGGTTCCGCCGTCAGTCACACCGGCAGCGCGCTGGGTATCACTGATAGTCAACACGCTGCCCGTAGCCAGCGTCACGGACGCGCCGCCAACGGTATTTAACGCACCCACGGTCTGGCTGTAGCTGCCTGCGCCGTCAGCGGTGTTAAACGCGGCCCCGTTGTTAACGGTTAAGTTAGCCGTATTGCCCAGCACGTGATTATTCGCCATCACCAGCGTACCGTTACGCACGGTGGTGTCACCGGTGTAGTGGTTAAGCTGGTTAGACAGGCTAACGGTTTGAGTACCGGCTTCTACCGCTAAATCACCGCTGCCGATGATTTTAGCGCTCAGGTCAGCCGCCTTGCCGGTCGCACCCGCGTTTGGCGTCAGAATTAACGCATTGGCCGCCGTACCCTGCAGGTCTAACTGGGTCAGACCATAGCCGATATACAGGCCGTCAACGGTGTTGCCGTCGCCGTTCATCAGTTTGTAGTCGTAGGTGCCTTCGGCCACCACGGTACCATTCTGATTAATATCGAAGGTTTGGGCATTGCTAATAAGATTACCGAGGTTGTCTTTCAACACAATGGCACTGCCATTACCCAGCACGCTGCCTTTAGCCGTAACCAGCTTAACCAGCGTGGTCTCATCATCTTGTTTAAACAGGCTGTTGCGCGTATTGATTGCCGGCACGTCGTTAATTACCGCGCTCGGCATGGTGACCTGAACGGTGCCGCTACCGCGAATATCCAGCGTTCCGGCGGTGGAGGTCACGATGCTGTTGGCAGACACCGTGTCACCCGGCATAATCGAGCCGAAAACCAGCGTGCCGCCGTTCACGGTCAGGCCGCCGATATTCTGCACGCCGGTACCCACGGTGGTGATATTCCCGGTGTCGGTTTGCAGCGTCGCGGCCGTCAGGCTGGCGGTATTTTGGGCCGATAAATCAAACTTGCTTAAACCCAGCTTAGCGGTACCGGCAAACTGATTACCCACATTAGTGGTGAAATCAAAGGCCGAGGTATTGGCATCCAGTATCACGGATAACAGCCCGTTTCCGGTCAATAGCGGGTCAAAGGCAAAATTACCCGCCAGCGTTGGCCTGATGGCCATTTCACTGCCGGTTTCGATATCAACCGCACCGGCACCGGTGCCGCCGTCGGTTAATACCAGTGCTTCACCAAGAACAACCGTTGACAGATTTTTCAGCTTCACAGACTCAAAGTTCTGCAGCTTAGCCGCCTGCGCAATGGTATGCGTTGCGGCGTCAAAAATGAGCGAATCGGTGGCACCCAGACCACCGTCTAACAGGTTGTAGGTCGCACCGGTACCTTTAATGGTAAAGGTATTGATGCCGCCGCCTGCCGTCACCTGATCCGTATGGGCGGTGCCGTTCAGCGTAACCTGATTGTTACCCTGGCCTAACGTCGCGCTGCCGGTCAGGGTACTGCCGGTTTCAAACAGCATCTGGTTATTGCCGTTAGCCGCACTCAGCGTACCGGTAATCAGCCCTTTATTGGTGACGTTATTATTTCCGCCGTTCATGGCGATGATGCCCTGAATGGCAGCACCGGTATCGTTCACTAACACGGTATTGATGGCGCTATCAAACGCCATGGCCTGTGCCGTCGCGGAGTGAGCAATAATTTTGCCGGTATTGGTAAAGCTTTGGGCTTTATCAGCCCGCACCACCGCGTCGGTGGTGGAGGAGGAGATAAGATTGCCGCTCTGAATAACCGATGCCGCCGAGTTATTCACCACCAGCGCAGAGCCGCCGTTAGCCTGAGCAACGTTGACGCTGGCCCCGCTTTTCACGGTAGCACCGTTGGCGGTGTT
>NZ_WOYF01000036.1 GCF_009800925.1 Budvicia diplopodorum
TATGACGGTGAACTGAGCCTGTCGGCCGATCGGGGCTGGTACACCCGCAATGAACTGGCGTGGAGGCTACCGGAGCCGGTACAAAACCACGAATTTTATCTGGGTATGGACTACGGCGAAGTCGGCGGCAAAGGCAGTGAATATATTTTGGGTAAGCATCTGGCCGGTGCAGTGACCGGTTTGAGAGGCTACCTGTTGAACACCAGCTATGACGTATTTGCCGGTATTCCCACCTCCAAGCCAGACGGATTCCAGACCGATCCGGTCACGCTGGGGTTCAATCTTAACTGGCAGTACTAGGGCGCGGGTCTCAGATTATGAAAATAGATAACTACGTCATTTCCGCACCGCTTATGCTAGGCGGTGAACACAGCGAAGCAGAAGCCTTCGGTGCCGCCGTGTGGCTGTGGATGCATTCGCCTTCTCACCGCGACGCGCCGTTACATACGTTACCGACGCTGCTGTTACCGGCAATTAAGAAACAACAGTTTGTTTTAGTAAGCGAAAACGAAAAGCCCGTGTTCTATTTTGCCTGGGCGTGGATGGATGAAGAGGCGGAGTATCGCTACCTCACGCAGCCCGCCGTGATGATCCAAGAGCGCGACTGGACCAGCGGCGACCGCCTGTGGGTGCTGGACTGGATATCGCCGTTTGGCCATACCGGCAAAATGAAAGAGATCGTGACTGATATTGTTTTCCCCGACCAATTTGGCCGCTTCCTCTATCACAAAGGGGAGATGACCGGGAAAAAGATAAAAACCTGGCATGGAAAAAATATCGATAAATCAATTACCGGCCCTTGGTATCAAACGCATCCGCTGGCTACTGAAATAACTACGAATATAACTACGAATAATAGACACGTTTTAGAAACGGATATCCTATGAATAAGAATCTCTATCGCATCGTATTCAACAAAGCCCGCGGTATGCTGATGGTGGTGTCTGACATTGCCGGCAGCCACAGCGCCGGTTCAACGACCTCCGGCACCGGTCATACTCTCAGCCAGCTGATTGCCGGAATTTCTCCGCTCACGCTGTTCACCAGCCTGGCGCTGGGGTTAATGACCATCAGCTTACCGGCCAGCGCCGACATCGTGGCAGACCACGCGGCTCCGGCCAATCAGCAGCCTACGGTTATCAACAGCGGTAACGGCACGCCGCAGGTGAATATCCAAACCCCGAGCGCCGGTGGGGTGTCGCGCAATACCTATTCGCAGTTTGACGTGGACCAGCGAGGCGTGATTTTAAATAACGCCAACGCCCCGGCCACTACCCAGCTCGGCGGCTACGTGGCCGCTAACCCGTGGCTAGCGCAGGGCGAAGCCAAAATCATTCTCAATGAGGTAAACTCCCGCGACCCGAGCAAGCTCAACGGCTATATCGAAGTGGCCGGTAAAAAAGCGCAGGTAGTGATTGCCAACCCGTCGGGTATCACCTGTGACGGCTGCGGATTTATCAACGCTAACCGCGCCACGCTGACCACCGGTACGCCGGTCGTTAACAACGGTAATCTGGACGGGTATACCGTTACGCAGGGTAAAATCGTGGTGCAGGGCCGAGGGTTGGATAGTAACCAGCAGGACTACACCGACCTGATTGCCCGCTCCGTTGACGTCAATGCCGGGATTTGGGCCAAAGAATTAACCGTGGTGGCGGGTAAAAACCGGGTCAGTGCCGACACCACTCAAATCGAAAAACTGGGTAAAAACGACGCCGACAGCCCTCAGTTTGCCGTTGACGTTGCCGCCCTCGGCGGTATGTATGCCAACAGCATTCGGCTGATTGGTACCGAAGACGGCGTCGGCGTACACAATGCCGGTACCATCGGCACGCAGGCGGGGTCGGTGGTGG
>NZ_WOYF01000037.1 GCF_009800925.1 Budvicia diplopodorum
TATTGTGAAAGATAGTGATAGACAACAAATAGACTGTTGTATATTTTACGCGAAATTATGATAAGCCCCCCTAATGGAATAGCGATGTTTGCGAGAGCAGAACAGGATTTTGCCGTTAAGAAAATCCTATGTAATAAGCACTTACTGGTATCAATAAGCACATTGATAACGGCATTCATCCCTATCATTAGCTATTGCGCTCCCACGTTAAATCAAATCAACGACCAGCAGGCGATTAATCAGCAGGAACGGCAAAAAGCATTAGAAGACCAGTTAGCGCCCGAAACGCCGGACGTGCGCATTAAGCTCCCCGAAGGCAGTTCAACGATCGAGCGATTCCCGGTTGAAACGCCTTGCTTTCCTATTAATCAGGTCGAACTCTCCGGCAGTCCGTTTATCACCAACTGGCTATTACTCAACGGGATTGCCGGTCAGGGCAATCATCAGTGTCTGGGCGGGCAGGGTATTAACCTGCTGATGAGCGCATTGCAAAACCGCATTATTGAAGGCGGCTACGTCACCACCCGCGTGCTGGCTCCGCCGCAGGATCTCACCTCCGGCACCTTACAGCTTCAGATACTGGAAGGCCGGGTCAACCAGATTGTCCTGACGCCCGACAGCGACAGCTATATTCGCCTGTTTAATACTATCCCCAGCGGGGAAGGCGACCGGCTTAACCTGCGCGACATTGAGCAAGGTTTAGAAAACCTGAAGCGCGTTCCTACCGCGCAGGCCGATATTCAACTGGTCCCGGGCGAGCAACCGGGCGAGACCAATCTGGCGGTCAGCTGGAAGCAGGCCCGCCACTGGCGCTTAGGTGCGTCATTAGACGATTCCGGCACCGTCAGCACCGGCCGTTATCAGGGCGGCGTCACGCTGTATCTGGACAACCCGCTCTCAGTCAACGACTCCTTTTATATTTCCGGCGGCCATGACCTGCAGGGCCGAGGCCAGCGCGGCACCAAAAACTATACTGCCCACTACTCGCTGCCTTACGAATACTGGACCTTCGCCGTGACCACCAGCAGCAATAGCTACCATCAGACGGTCGCCGGTGCGATTGAAAACTATCAGTACAGCGGCGACAGCAATAACCTGACGCTCAGCGCCAGTCGGCTTATCCACCGTAATGCGACCCAAAAAACCACGCTCAGCTATGACGTGCTGGTCAAGAGTTCAAAGAATTACGTTAACGACACGGAAATCGAAGTCCAGCGCAGAAATACCTCCGCATGGCGCTTAGGCCTACAGCACCGGCACTATATCGCCGCCGCCACGCTCGATGCCGGTATCACCTACCAGCAGGGTAATCGCTGGTTCGGCGCCCAGCCCGCCCCGGAAGAGTACAACGGTCAGGCCACGGCCCTGAGCAAAATCACCCAGCTGTCGGCGAACCTCGACCTGCCTTTTAGCCTGTTTGGCCAGCAGTTCAGCTACCGTACGCAATACCAGCGCCAGCTCGCCTCATCGACGGCCTTAACCTCACAGGATCGCTTCTCTATCGGGGGGCGCTGGTCGGTCAGAGGCTATGACGGTGAACTGAGCCTGTCGGCCGATCGGGGCTGGTACACCCGCAATGAACTGGCGTGGAGGCTACCGGAGCCGGTACAAAACCACGAATTCTATCTGGGTATGGACTACGGCGAAGTCGGCGGCAAAGGCAGTGAATATATTTTGGGTAAGCATCTGGCCGGCGCAGTGACCGGTTTGAGAGGCTACCTGTTGAACACCAGCTATGACGTATTTGCCGGTATTCCCACCTCCAAGCCAGACGGATTCCAGACCGATCCGGTCACGCTGGGGTTCAATCTTAACTGGCAGTACTAGGGCGCGG
>NZ_WOYF01000038.1 GCF_009800925.1 Budvicia diplopodorum
ATTTCATCAGACAATCTGTGTGGACACTGCACTCGAACTGGTATCGCTTGGTAAGGAGGTGATCCAACCGCAGGTTCCCCTACGGTTACCTTGTTACGACTTCACCCCAGTCATGAATCACAAAGTGGTAAGCGCCCTCCCGAAGGTTAAGCTACCTACTTCTTTTGCAACCCACTCCCATGGTGTGACGGGCGGTGTGTACAAGGCCCGGGAACGTATTCACCGTAGCATTCTGATCTACGATTACTAGCGATTCCGACTTCACGGAGTCGAGTTGCAGACTCCGATCCGGACTACGACGCACTTTATGTGGTCCGCTTACTCTCGCGAGCTCGCTTCACTTTGTATGCGCCATTGTAGCACGTGTGTAGCCCTACTCGTAAGGGCCATGATGACTTGACGTCATCCCCACCTTCCTCCGGTTTATCACCGGCAGTCTCCTTTGAGTTCCCACCATTACGTGCTGGCAACAAAGGATAAGGGTTGCGCTCGTTGCGGGACTTAACCCAACATTTCACAACACGAGCTGACGACAGCCATGCAGCACCTGTCTCAGAGCTCCCGAAGGCACTTCAGCATCTCTGCTAAATTCTCTGGATGTCAAGAGTAGGTAAGGTTCTTCGCGTTGCATCGAATTAAACCACATGCTCCACCGCTTGTGCGGGCCCCCGTCAATTCATTTGAGTTTTAACCTTGCGGCCGTACTCCCCAGGCGGTCGATTTAACGCGTTAGCTCCGGAAGCCACGGGTCATGCCCACAACCTCCAAATCGACATCGTTTACAGCGTGGACTACCAGGGTATCTAATCCTGTTTGCTCCCCACGCTTTCGCACCTGAGCGTCAGTCTTTGTCCAGGGGGCCGCCTTCGCCACCGGTATTCCTCCACATCTCTACGCATTTCACCGCTACACATGGAATTCTACCCCCCTCTACAAGACTCTAGCTTGCCAGTTTCAAATGCAGTTCCCACGTTAAGCGCGGGGATTTCACATCTGACTTAACAAACCGCCTGCGTGCGCTTTACGCCCAGTAATTCCGATTAACGCTTGCACCCTCCGTATTACCGCGGCTGCTGGCACGGAGTTAGCCGGTGCTTCTTCTGCGAGTAACGTCAATGAATAAGGCTATTCACCTTACCCCCTTCCTCCTCGCTGAAAGTGCTTTACAACCCGAAGGCCTTCTTCACACACGCGGCATGGCTGCATCAGGCTTGCGCCCATTGTGCAATATTCCCCACTGCTGCCTCCCGTAGGAGTCTGGACCGTGTCTCAGTTCCAGTGTGACTGGTCATCCTCTCAGACCAGTTAGAGATCGTCGCCTAGGTGAGCCATTACCCCACCTACTAGCTAATCCCATCTGGGTTCATCTGATGGCGCGAGGCCCGAAGGTCCCCCGCTTTGGTCTTGCGACGTTATGCGGTATTAGCTACCGTTTCCAGTAGTTATCCCCCTCCATCAGGCAGATCCCCAGACATTACTCACCCGTCCGCCGCTCGCCGGCAAAGTAGCAAGCTACTTTCCGCTGCCGCTCGACTTGCATGTGTTAGGCCTGCCGCCAGCGTTCAATCTGAGCCATGATCAAACTCTTCAATTAAAGTCTGATGCTCAAAGACTACCTTGAAAACTAAAAGTTTTCGTCATAAAACTTAAGTAATAAATTACAAATGAATTACTGCTTGGTCACTCTTTAAGACTTGGTATAGTTTTTGCCACCGGAGTGGCTATGATACCGTCTTGTGAGTGCCCACACAGATTGTCTGATAAATTGTTAAAGAGCGGTGT
>NZ_WOYF01000039.1 GCF_009800925.1 Budvicia diplopodorum
ACGTTCATATTCAGACCCTTATCGCTGGCGCTGTCTTCCCGCCAGTTGTAAGCGTCCAGACCCATCGTGGTGTTGCCCTGATTATAATGCACGCCTATCTGTGCCAGTCCGTTTACGCCGCCGCCTTTCTGACCGTCGTCTACGCTAAAGCGCTGACCTGCTGCACCCTGCAATTCGGCGCTGTGCTGGCTTTTGCTGTAAGACAGGTTTGGCCCGCCTTCCAGTTTGGCCGACGCTGACCAGCCGTTTTGGCCGGCATAATCAAGCTGCATGCCGATTACCGCATCCACCGCACTTTCGGTGCTGGAGCCCATATTCAGGTTGAAGTCATTAGCGCCAGTTTCGTTCACGCCGCCTTCCACCGTATGGCGCAGTTTCATGCCCACAGACGGTTTAAAGCT
This sequence comes from Budvicia diplopodorum, assembly GCF_009800925.1. Lineage (GTDB taxonomy): Bacteria > Pseudomonadota > Gammaproteobacteria > Enterobacterales > Enterobacteriaceae > Budvicia > Budvicia diplopodorum. The sequence continues at coordinate 402 of NZ_WOYF01000039.1, forward strand.
CAGCGTATCGCTCAGGGCAAACCCACGGCCTACGCCGGTTTTCAGCTCCATATACTGCTGGCTGTTGCTGGAGTCCGCCACTTCATTAACGCCGCCGTACTGAATCGAACGGCTGCTGTCGAGCTGCTGATTATCGTAACGTAGCGCGGTATTCAGACTGTAGTTTTCATTCAGCGCCAGACTGTGCTCCAGGCCGAAGAACTGGCTGTAACCGCCGGTCAGACCGTTGTCGCCGCCGTTTTTCACATCGCCATTACCGTCCAGCCGCGCAATACCGTACTTCAGCGTCATGTTCTGGTCCGGACTCAGCGAGAACGCCTTGCTCAGCGCCATCATGTCGTACCGGGTGTTGTTGCCCAGTTCGGCACGCTGATCCCCTTTAGCTACCACGTTAAAGCCCAGACCGCTGGCGGTGACTACCGCACTGTCTGCCAGCATGCTGAAGCGGTTGCTCAGCACGCGCGCTTCGTTAAAGGCGCTGGTCGCGTTCACGCCAGAAATCTGCTTTATGGCGTGAGTGACATCAGCCACAGTTTTCAGGTTCAGGCTCTGGTAAAGCGCATTGTTGGTATAACCCGCCTCCAGCGCACCGGCCACGTTGCTGACGCTAGCGTCGGCCACGTCCTGATAGCTATTTTTGGTCATGGTGACGTCAACGTTGCCGCTGGCATCGGTTTGGCCTTGAGCCTTCCACACCACCGTATCAGACTGAATGTTTTCCGCGCCCTGAATGTCGGAGCCCTTGAACACGTTATCGAAGGTTCCGGTTTTAGCCGCGGTGCCCGCGGTGAAGCCGGTATCGATCTGAACGGAATCCAGCATCATATTACTGGCAGTTAACGAACCGGCTGAACCATCAGCATTGGTACCCACCACATAGTTTTGTAGAACCAGCGTGGTATCGGCCGGCGCTTTCGGTACGCTGCCCTGCGTTGGCGCTACCTTTGATGCCGGTACCGTCAGATCGACCACGGTGCCCGTCGTTATAGTGCCGACCGTACCCGGCGCTGAAATCGCACATCCGGTATCACACCGCAGATTTACTTCACCATTATTGATGATTTGCTTAGTCGTACCACCAAACGCGTAAGAGCTGTCAGCATAAATATTGATGACCCCGTCAGCCGCGTTATTAATCGTCGTATTGACGCCATTGCCTTTGATACCTACAAGATTGGTGCCATTGGTGCCGTTGGTTTTACCTACCTCAGTACCGACGTTAATGGTGCCACTGTTAACCAGATTCGCTGCATAACCCGTAATACCGCCGCTGATAGCCACGGCGTTGTTGCCCTGCACGGTGATGGTACCGTCGTTGTAGAAGT
>NZ_WOYF01000003.1 GCF_009800925.1 Budvicia diplopodorum
GTGTAAGCGTAGCGATACGTTGAGCTAACCAGTACTAATGAACCGTGAGGCTTAACCTTACAACACCCAAGGTGTTTTGGGTGAGATTGAAGAGACGAAGACGAATTTCAGCGAAGTTTTGGATTGAGATTGATGGTTATACGCAGGTATAACGGTTGATGAAACGGAATATGCCTGGCGGCAATAGCGCGGTGGTCCCACCTGACCCCATGCCGAACTCAGAAGTGAAACGCCGTAGCGCCGATGGTAGTGTGGGGTCTCCCCATGCGAGAGTAGGGAACTGCCAGGCTTTAATTAAACGGATAAGCCCTCTGCGAAAGCAGAGGGCTTTTTCTATGGAATTTTTTAATCAAATTGACCTTAATGACAACTATTCTGGCTATAGCGTTATTAACCTCCAGCCCTATATACCCTCTGTTATCCTTCATTTTTTCAAACTCATTTATTGATTATAAGCAAATAGCAAATTATCGAATTTCTGGCTCGACACGTCATGTAAAAAACGCTATTGTTGGCTATCTAGAAGTCTAAACGTATAAATGGATATTGAGGAATAAGTAATGCCGATTCGTATACCTGATGAGCTACCTGCCGTTAACGTCTTACGTGAAGAGAACGTTTTTGTGATGACCTCTACGCGCGCCAGTCATCAGGATATTCGTCCGCTTAAAGTTCTCGTACTTAACCTCATGCCTAAAAAAATTGAGACTGAAAATCAGTTTTTGCGCTTGCTATCAAACTCGTCTCTACAGATCGATATTCAGCTACTGAGAATTGATAACCATGAGTCGAAGAATACGCCGAGTGAGCACCTGAATAATTTCTACTGCAATTTTGAGGATATTCAGGACCAAAACTTCGACGGGCTTATCGTTACCGGGGCACCATTAGGATTAGTGGAATTTGATGATGTTGCCTACTGGCCGCAGATCGCACAGGTTATTGATTGGGCAAAAGAGCACGTCACTTCTACTCTATTTGTTTGTTGGGCGGTTCAGGCCGCGCTGAATATATTGTATGGTTTGCCTAAATTAACGTTGAAAGAGAAACTGTCAGGGGTATATACACATAAGATCTTACAGCCACAGGCCCCGTTAACCCGCGGTTTTGACGATCAATTTCTAGCGCCGCACTCTCGTCATGCTCATTTTCCCACCGACTATATCCGTGAGCATACCGATCTGGATATTCTGGCAGAATCAGACGTAGCCGGTGCCTACCTTTTTGCCAGTCACGACCGCCGAATGGCGTTTGTAACCGGGCATCCTGAGTACGATGCAACGACACTTGCCGGTGAATACTTTCGGGATCGTGAAGCCGGGTTAAATCCTAAACTGCCGCTCAACTACTTTCCTCAGAATAATCCGGATTTGCATCCGAGCGCCACGTGGCGTAGCCATGGGCATTTGCTATTTAACAACTGGCTTAACTACTTCGTATATCAAATTACGCCTTACGATTTACGCCAGATGAATCCGACGCTAGATTAATTTTTAGACATAGCTAATGTCAAAACATAGCCTATGTTGTAATCTTATTATTCAGATAGTTATGCCTGATTTCTGCAAGCAGCTTTGTTAAGAGATAAACCGGATGAGCAAAATAGAACAATTACGCCAGCAGCTAGCGAAACGCATTATGCTTCTCGATGGTGGTATGGGAACCATGATCCAAAGCTACAAACTAAGCGAAGAAGATTACCGGGGAACACGTTTTTCTGACTGGCAAAGCGATCTGAAAGGGAATAATGATCTATTGGTGCTGACTCAGCCTGAGATTATTTCGGCTATTCATAACGCTTATCTGGAAGCTGGCGCTGATATTTTAGAGACCAACACGTTTAACTCCACGACGATAGCGATGGCTGATTACCATATGGAATCACTGTCGGCTGAAATTAACTATGAAGGCGCTCGTTTGGCTCGAGCCTGCGCCGATGAATGGACAGCCCGAACTCCCGATAAACCGCGCTACGTGGCCGGTATTCTCGGACCAACTAATCGTACGGCTTCAATCTCTCCGGACGTTAACGATCCTGCATTTCGCAACGTTACTTTTGACCTGCTGGTTGAAGCCTATCGAGAATCCACCCGCGCCTTAGTCAAAGGCGGGGTGGATATCATTATGATTGAAACCATTTTTGATACCCTGAATGCCAAAGCGGCGACCTTTGCTGTGGAAACTGAGTTTGAGGCATTGGGCGTTGAACTGCCGATCATGATTTCTGGTACTATTACCGATGCCTCTGGCCGAACTTTATCCGGTCAGACGACGGAAGCCTTCTATAACTCTCTGCGCCACGTTAGGCCGCTTTCATTTGGCCTGAACTGTGCGCTGGGTCCTGATGAACTACGTCAGTATGTTGCTGAGCTTTCCCGCATATCTGAATACTCGGTTTCTGTTCACCCTAATGCCGGTTTACCCAACGCTTTTGGTGAATATGATTTAGGTCCTGAGGACATGGCGGTTCAAATTGGAGAATGGGCGCGGTCAGGTTTTCTGAATATTGTCGGTGGCTGCTGTGGCACAACTCCGGCTCATATAGCGGCTATTGCGCGAAAATTAGAGGGTGTAGCTCCGCGCGCATTACCCGATATTCCCGTGGCCTGTCGGCTGGCAGGCCTTGAACCTCTAACGATTGATGCCAATACGCTTTTTGTCAACGTGGGTGAACGTACTAACGTAACCGGTTCGGCTCGCTTTAAGCGCCTCATAAAAGAAGAAAAATATGGGGAAGCATTAGACGTTGCGCTACAGCAGGTTGCAAGCGGCGCTCAGATTATCGATATCAATATGGATGAAGGCATGTTGGATGCCGAAGCTGCCATGGTGCGCTTTCTGAATCTGATAGCCGGTGAGCCTGATATTGCCCGGGTTCCCATTATGATCGATTCATCAAAGTGGGACGTTATTGAGAAAGGGCTAAAGTGTATTCAGGGCAAAGGCATCGTTAACTCTATTTCGATGAAAGAGGGCAAAGACAAGTTTATTCAACAGGCTAAGCTGGTTCGTCGCTACGGTGCGGCGATGGTGGTGATGGCGTTTGATGAAGACGGTCAGGCCGATACCCGCGAACGTAAAATTGAAATCTGCCGCCGGGCTTATCGCATATTGACTGAAGAGGTTGGCTTTCCGCCGGAAGATATTATCTTTGATCCGAATATTTTCGCCGTGGCCACCGGTATTGAACAACATAACAACTACGCCGTTGATTTTATTGAAGCCTGTGCGGATATTAAACGTGAACTTCCCCACGCTTTAATTTCAGGCGGAGTCTCTAACGTCTCGTTTTCATTTCGCGGTAACGACTCGGTACGCGAAGCCATTCACGCCGTATTTCTCTATTACGCCATCAAAAATGGCATGGACATGGGGATAGTGAACGCCGGGCAATTAGCTATTTACGACGATCTCCCCGCTGACCTTAAACAAGCCGTTGAAGACGTTGTACTTAACCGCCGGGCCGACGGTACTGAGCGGTTGCTGGATATAGCAGAAAAATACCGTAGTACTGGTAATGATGGTGAAATCGAAAAGCAGCAGGCCGAGTGGCGCGGCTGGCCTGTAGTAAAACGGCTTGAATATGCGCTGGTTAAAGGGATTACCGAATTTATTGAGCTGGATACAGAAGAGGCCCGCAAGCAGGCCACTTTACCTTTGGAAGTGATCGAAGGGCCACTCATGGCCGGCATGAACATTGTCGGCGATCTGTTTGGCGAAGGTAAAATGTTCCTGCCTCAGGTAGTCAAATCAGCACGCGTTATGAAGCAAGCGGTAGCTTATTTACAGCCGTATATTGAAGCCAGTAAACAGCAGGGAACGGCTGCCGGTAAGATTTTATTGGCTACGGTAAAAGGCGATGTTCACGACATAGGCAAGAATATCGTTGGCGTGGTGCTTCAATGTAATAACTACGAAATTATTGATCTCGGGGTTATGGTTTCAACCGAGAAAATCCTTAAAACTGCCCGGGAAGAGAAGGTCGATATTATTGGGTTATCCGGTTTGATTACGCCATCCCTTGACGAGATGGTTAACGTAGCGAAAGAGATGGAACGACAGGGGTTCACCCTACCATTGCTGATTGGCGGCGCAACAACGTCTAAAGCCCACACTGCCGTTAAGATTGAGCAGAACTACAGCGGTCCTACGATATACGTGCAAAATGCTTCGCGTAGCGTAGGCGTTTGCTCCGCGCTGATTTCTGACGCTCAACGAGACGATTTTGTCACCCGTACGCGCAAAGAGTATGAGACCGTTCGTATTCAGCATGCGCGTAAAAAGCCAAGATCGGCTCCGATAACCCTTGAAGCAGCCCGAGCTAACGGTTGGGAATGCAACTGGCATGAATATACTCCGCCAGTCGCGAAGAATTTAGGCGTGCGTAAGGTGGAAGCCTCTATTGATACGCTTCGGCGCTATATCGACTGGACGCCGTTCTTTATGACCTGGTCGCTGGCTGGCAAATACCCGAAAATCTTAGAAGATGAAATTGTTGGTGAAGAGGCCAAGCGGCTGTTTGCGGATGCTAATGCATTATTGGATTTATTGGCTAAAAATAACCGGCTGAATCCACGCGGTATTATGGGGATCTTCCCTGCTAACCGGGTTGGGGATGACGTTCAGGTGTATGCAGACGAAACTCGCAGTGACATTCTGCTCACCGGGCATCATCTGCGCCAGCAAACAGAAAAGAGCGATTTTCCCAACTATTGTCTGGCCGATTTTGTTGCGCCAAAGAGTAGCGGAAAAGCGGATTATTTGGGCGCGTTTGCCGTTACCGGTGGCTTAGAAGAAGATGCGTTGGCCGATGCTTTTGATGCTCAGCATGATGATTATAATAAGATCATGCTCAAAGCGCTGGCCGACCGCTTAGCTGAAGGTTTTGCTGAATATCTGCACCAGCAGGTGCGTAAAGAAATTTGGGGCTATGCCGTAGATGAAAACTTATCAAATGATGACCTGATTCGTGAAAACTATCAGGGGATTCGCCCTGCTCCTGGCTATGCCGCCTGCCCTGAGCATACTGAGAAAGCGGCTATTTGGCAGCTATTAAACGTTGAGCAGCAGATTGGTATGAAACTCACCGAGTCGTATGCCATGTGGCCAGGCGCTTCCGTTTCCGGTTGGTACTTCAGTCATCCTGACAGCAAGTACTTTGCCGTGGCCCAGATTCAGCGGGATCAGGTTGAGAGTTATGCTAAGCGTAAAGGGATGAGTATCTCTGATGTGGAACGCTGGTTGGCACCCAACTTGGGCTACGATGCGAATTGATTGGCGGGATTAACGTAGTCTGATTATGTTGCTTGTATCAGACTACGTTTTATCCGTATGCCTATTGCTATGCTAGCTTTATTGCTAACTTGATTGCGGTAGCCATACTGTCAGCGTTGGCTTTTCCTGTCCATGCTATATCGAATGCGGTTCCATGATCTGCTGATGTCCGAATAAACGGTAATCCCGCAGTTATATTCACTCCGTCATAGAAACCGAGTAGCTTCAGCGGAATATGTCCCTGATCGTGATACATAGCGACAACCATATCGTATAGGCCTTCATGGGCCTGCAGGAATACGATATCCGGTGGGCATGGGCCATGTACGTCCAGGCCCTGTTGCTGCATGGTTTTAACCGCAGGACTAACGATATTAATCTCTTCATCACCGAACAGGCCATTTTCTCCCGCATGTGGATTAACGCCAGCCACGGCAATTCGAGGGTTATCAAAACCAACGCGCTTCAGGAAGGTATTAGCAATATTGACGACGGTCTTTATTCTGTCCTGATTCAGCGTGTCGAGGAATTTCCGTAGTGATATGTGGGTCGAAACATGGATCACTTTCAGTTTGTCGGTATAAAGTACCATCGCGTAGTCGCTGCTGTGAGTCAGCGTAGCTAACAGTTCAGTATGCCCGGGGTACATGTGGCCCGCCATATGCATGGCTTCTTTATTCAACGGTGCCGTTGCGATCGCATGGACTTCTCCGGCCTGCGCCAATTCAGCGGCGCGTTTTACGCAACGGTAGGCTAAATCACCTGCCTGAGCCTGAACTTTACCTGAAACTAATGACGCCGGTTGAGCCAAAGGCTCATCGAGAACGTGAATCACGTTGGGCGAAAAATGCGCGTCTGAAACCTGATGAATTTCCTTCAGCTCAACGGGAGGCGTAATGCCTAATGCCTGAATACGTTTTAGCGTTTGTAGGCAGCCAATAACGACGGCAGGAATGCCTGCTAGTTCACCTTCCGACATTGCCTTGATGATAATTTCCGGGCCGATACCGGCTGGATCTCCCATCGTGATGGCAATTATTTTACTTTTCACTGTACATCTCCTCGATAAAATAAAGTGCATCACGCAATGTGCCCGCTGCACCGAATCCTCCAGCCTTAGTAATTACAGGCAAATCATCTATTTCACTGTTAACAAAGGTACCGCATGGTACGCATGGCGCGACTTCGCTAATAATGCGATATCCTTCAGCATTAAGAGCTCTGGCTACAGCAATAGCAATATCGCCGCCCGTCAAGAACAGACCACCAATCTGTGACTCCCCAATGACCTCGAGAGTTATCTGACCGAGTACAGCACTGATTTTGTCGCCCAATTGCTGACGAGAAAGATCATAATCGGTGCAAAGTTTATCAATCATCAACCGTGCATCTGCATCCTTGCAGGTTCGCAATACGCAGTGCTGATTTTGATGTAATACCACTAGCGCTTTTTCAATAAGCGTCTTTATTGTTTTTTGTGAGTCGGCCTGTAGCAGCGATTCCACATCGACATCCACGATACCCAGCGAGTTTTCTTTGACCGCTACGTTTATCTGATTGCGCGTCACTTCACTCATCGAACCCGCAACGACCAAGACGGGCAACCGTTTTTTGGGGGTAAGATAGCTGGCCGTAGGTAGCGCATTAGCCAATCCGGCAGCCCCAACTAAGAGATAGGGCATTGCCATTTCAGATAGCGTATGGGCGATCAGCGCCAAATCATTTTCAACTTCTGCATCAGCAATGATGATGCAACGTTCTTTCAAGCCTAACTCGTTTAGCGACTGTAACAGCGCGCCGCTACGAACGGTTTCAAGATTTATTTCATGGATTGGATACTGGCTTTGCATGCCAATCAGCGTCTTAATATGCGAAGACACGATTGGCGTTTTTGGATCGTTGGCAAATTCGGTTTCAAGCAGCGGCACGTTATTGACCAGACATTGACCATTAATGGTTGTTCTGCCCGCAGCGGGTATTGCCGCTGCGACTAACGCTATTTGTACGCTACTGATGTTCATTGCCGCATCAATTTCGGCCCCGACGTTGCCACGAAACGTTGAATCTATTTTTTTATAAATTAACGGGTTATTAGCCGGATCCGTTTTTGAACAAAAAACAGAAAGTGCATCATGAACTTTTTTCGCTGCTGCTTGCGCATTCAGCGCCCGGCTTTCTGTATTAATAACCTGTACATCTGCTCGTTTAGATGGTTTATCTACTTGATTCAACATGACTTCGGTTCTGGCTCCCTTTTTGGCCAGCTGAACGCCGGTGTCATTTGCACCAGTAAAGTCATCTGCAATTACGACTATTTTCATGCGTTATTCTCTTTAGCCGCCGCCATGCGCGCATTACGTTTTGCTACCCATGAAGTCAAAATTGGTGTGAGAATCGCGGTTGTTATTACGGACGCAGCAATCAATGGCGCTGCGGCCTGAGCGACAGCCATCAAAGATGGATCCGCTTGGGCAATGGCTAGCGGTGTGGCGACGGCATTTCCCGCGGTGCTGGATGCGGCTGCGCCAGCAATTCCTGTACCACCGGCCAGACGGTCAGCGCGAATATTAAATATTCCACCAATAAATGTTGTCAGAACGCCTAACAGAATACCGGCAAGACCACCTTGTAATAGCATTTCAAGGTTGATGCCTGCACCTAGAGCAAAGGCGAAGAAAGGAATCAGGAGTGGGCCACCTTTTGTCAGAAAATCGCGCATCATAGGATCTAAATTACCTAGCACCATTCCTACAATCAGAGGTATCAGAACTGCGACTAAGGCCATTCCTGGAATGTTAGCCATTCCCGCAGCTCCCAGCGCAATCATGGTGAAGAAAGGACCGTCGTTTAATGAAAGAATGGATATTGCGCCAACGTCACGTTCATTGCCAAACTCACCAACCAGCGCAGCATAAAGGCCGCCATTAGAGTTACTCATAGCGGCAATAATAGCTAAACCACTTAGACCAAAAATGCCACTGGACCCAAACAGATGTTCAACACCAAGGCCTAGTGCAATAGCAACCAATAGTTTTGTTAATGTGATCGTTCCGCCTTGTAATATGGCGCGTGGGGCCGCTTTAACACTAATTCCTGCGCCCATGCACAATAAGAACGCACCAATTAGCGGTGCGGCTCCATTTTTAAATAGTGCGGTAGTAAAACCACCAATACTAAATACTTCTGGTGCAAATGTATTAATCACTGCTCCAAGGATTAAAGGGACCACCATCATGCCCCCAGGAATTTTCTCTATTGTCTTTTTAATATTCATTTTTATAGTTATCCGAATTGATTTTTAATAGTCATGGTGATTATATTCAATCAAAATGGAAAGACCGAGATCTGGCTCCCATATTTACTATAAAATTGCCCATATGGATTTCTGTTTCCAATAATAAATTGATTATATTAGATTTTATTTTCCGTTTTGATTGTTGGTTTCATTGTTGATTTTAATTGATATTTTTCTAGATATGATAATAAATAGTCATTTCCACGAGGCTGATATTGAACAACGTTGGGATGAAAAGACGATAGGTATTTTCGCTAAACAAGAGGCTAAGTTAGAGAATTTAACCGCTTGATATAGCATGGACAGAAAAAGGAAAGTCTGAGAATATGGAAGAATCTATTCAATTAGCCATATAGCTTGCCTGATATTACGTTAAGGGATCATGAAGGGACAAAACCGCTTAGACCAGATTATGAACTATCTGAAAGGGCACAATCTGGTTACTGTTGAAGAATTGGTCACGGCTATCGATGCCTCTGCGGCAACTATTCGGCGCGATCTGATAAAGCTCGATGAACAAGGCGTAATCAGCCGTACTCATGGCGGCGTTACGCTCAATCGATTTATTCCTTCTCAGCCAACGACTAATGAAAAGCTTCAGCGTAATCTGGTTGAAAAAGGGGCTATTGCCGAAATAGCGGCCAAGATGGTGAAGCCTGGCGACTCTGTGGTGTTGGATGCCGGTACGACTACGCTCGAAATAGCCCACCGGTTAACTCATCTCCCGCTGCGGATAATTACGGCAGATCTGCACATTGCGCTGTTTTTTTCCGAGTTTAAACAAATTGAAGTGACCATTATTGGTGGCCGCATTGATGACAGTAGTCAGTCTTGTATTGGTGAACACGGCCGTCATCTGCTGCGACAGGTTTATCCGGATATCGCTTTTATGAGCTGTAACTCATGGAGTCTGGATAAAGGCGTCACGACGCCAACTGAAGAAAAAGCGGCAATTAAAGCGTCTATTGTGGCTAATGCTACCCGTCGGGTTTTAGTAGCTGACAGCAGTAAATACGGGAATTATTCTTTGTTTTGCGCTTATCCATTGACGCAGTTTACTGATGTCGTTACGGATTTAGCTCTGAGCCCGGATATTCAGCAGCTGCTTAGAAAGCAACCGTTTACCCTTTCGCTGGCGTAATCTTTATAGCTTGCCGGTAAGTAAAAAAAACACGTCAGAAGACGTGGTTTTTTATCGGAAAATCTCTTGGCTATTAATATAGCCCGATCGCTTTCCACCAAAGCAGGCCGAGTACCAAGAATATCGCTTGGTTAATCAGGCTAACAACAAATCCAACCCGCCACCAGGTTCCGGTTGGAACGTACCCTGCACCAAACAGGATTGGGCCTCGGGCGTGCGAGTATTGAGTTAACGAACAGTACAGGCTGCTGGTGAAAGCCAGCATCAGCGCCATTGGCATCACGGGAATATGTAAGTTAATGCCCACGCCGAGGAATACCGCATACAGTGCGGCGATTTGAGCGTTACCGCTGGCAAAGAAATAGTGGGTATAGAAATAAGCGGCATTCAGCAATACCAAGATTAGAATCCAGCTACTACCGCCCATCATGCTGCCAATATGGTCGCCGATTAAATTACCAAACCAGGTTGTGAACCCGATTTTTTTAAGCTGGTTTGCCATCATTAACAGCGCGGCGAACCAGATTAAGGTATCCCACGCGCCTTTCTCGCCTTTTACGTCTTCCCAGGTTAATACACCGCTCAACAGTAGAAATGACAGGCCGACGAATGATGCGGCGGTTGGGTCAACGCCCAATTTATCACCAAAGATCCACAGTATAAGCAGCAGAATAACCGTTGCGGTCATAATCCATTCGCTGCTGCTCATGTTGCCCATTTTAGCCAGTTCTTCTTTTGCTAACTTAGGTGCATCAGGCGTGCGCTTAATCTCAGGCTTGGTTAACCAATACACTAACAGGGGAACGATGATTAATGAGGCTAAGCAGGGAACCACGGCGGCGACAAGCCAGCTTCCCCACGTCAGAATAATGCCTTCATTGGCGGCTAATTTTACCGCTAATAGGTTACCCGTATAGGCTGTCATAAACATTGCCGCAGTAACGTCATTAACGTTACCAATACAGGTTATTAAGAAGGTACCAATTTTATTGCGTGATTCATCTTCCGGATTGGAATTAAAGCTGCGGGATAATGAGTCAGCGATAGGGTAAATAACGCCACCGCACCGGGCGGTATTACTTGGCATGGCAGGCGACAAGATCAGGTCTGCGACGGCCAGGCCATAGGCTAAGCCCAAGGTTCTTTTCCCCAACAGGCGAATCATCTGCAGCGCGATGCGACGGCCAAGCCCGGTTTTAATAAACCCTCTGGCGATCATAAAAGCAACCACGATCAGCCAGATTAATGAACTGTTCAGATCGCTGAGCGCGATGGTAATGGCGTCAACCGACGTTGTGGCTCCCGAAGCATAAGTGAGCGCAAACACGGTGATACCGATCAGGCCAACCGCCCCGATAGGCAACACTTTTGCTACGATACAGGCAATAGTTGATACGAATACGATGGCCGAATGCCATCCGGCAATGCTCAATCCTTCCGGTGGAGATATATGCCAAAGCGCCGTTGCACAAATGACGATAATAATTAGCGGTAACCAATTAACCGGAGATACATTTTTTGATACCACAAATTGTCCTTACTCTATTTAAATAGAGGTAAATTAAAGGATGCTAAGTAATAACTAACTAATAATGATTAACCTATTTTGGGTGCCGATAGAATAGACTTTTATTTATAATATTAAATATTAATATGTTTCAACATAATTCAGAGTTTATCAATTTGTCGCGGTAAGCATAAAAAAGAGGATTCTCTCTCGACTATAGCTCAGTTAACTGGTTTACGCTGAACCGGCCTGCCCGGCTGGCCAATGTTGTTATGCATCACGACGGCAATAGCCACTATAAAGCCAACGGAGGCAATATGGTTTTAGCGGCTGGCGATGTAATAGAAAAGAAAAAGCTGGCAAGTAATGAAGCGGTTACTTGCCAGCTTTAATTGGAATGGTTAATTCACGTTTATTCGAAGAGGTTGTGGTGCAGCGTTTTAATCACGTGCTCTGCATCATCGCCGGGAACTAACAGGCATAAATTATGGCTGCTGGCTCCGTAAGAAATCATGCGGATATTAAACGGTTCTAATACGCCAAATACCTCTTTACCAACGCCGCGGGCGTGCGCCAATTGATTGCCAATTAAGGCGACCAATGCCAGATTCTCTTCAACTTCAACCCGACAAAGCGCCGAGAGTTCGGTGAGCAATGCGCTAGTGAGAAGGCTTGCTCCACAGGTTGATGAACCGGCGGTGTCCAGCGTCAGGGCTATGCTGACTTCTGAGGTAGTAATCAGATCGACAGAAATATGGTGGTTGGCCAGAATATTAAAAATCTCAGCCAGAAAGCCGTGTGCGTGCAGCATACTCAGGCTGTGTAGCGTTAATAACGTCTGTTTACGGCGCAGGGCTAATGCGCGAAACAGGGGCGGTTGGCTGGTTTTGTTACACACCAATGTGCCACCGGCAGCAACATCTTTGCTGGAGCCAACAAAAACCGGGATATCGCTACGTATCGCAGGAAGCAACGTTGCCGGGTGCAGAATTTTTGCGCCGAAGGTTGCCATTTCAGCCGCTTCTTCAAAGCCAATTTCATCAATACGCTTGGCCGTGGGTACTACACGCGGATCGGTGGTATAAATTCCGGCAACATCGGTCCAGATATCAACGCGCTTAGCGCCCAGCGCTTCAGCTAACAGAGCGGCCGTATAGTCACTGCCACCGCGGCCCAGCGTGGTAGTGCGCCCTTTAGGTTCGCTGCCGATAAAGCCTTGCGTAATGACTAACGTTTGCTCTAGACGCGGCTTTAGGTGCTGCCGGCAAAGGTCTGTTAATGTGATAATGTCAGGCTCAGCTTTGCCAAAACGGTCGTTAGTGATCATCACTTTGCGAACGTCAAACCATTCGGCGTTTACGTTTCTGTTCCTGAGTAATTCAACAAACAGCAGCGTTGACATTAATTCACCGTGGCTGACTAATTCATCGGTTAATGCAGCCGATGTTGCTAAACTGGCTGCTTCAGACAGCGTGGTAATATTTTCCAGAATACGGTCAATTTCTTCCCGGACGACGTCGGAGCCGGAAACGCTATCCAGAATTTGGTATTGAATACGGCGAATTTGATCGATTTTATCCGTTCGGTCTGCGGAGCCACATCCATCGGCCAGAGCGACCAACAAATTAGTTATGCCCGCTGAAGCAGAAAGAACGACAACTTTAACGTCAGGATTAGATAGAACAACATCCGCAGAGTTATTCATGGCTACGCTGTCAGCTACGCTGGTTCCGCCAAATTTTGCAATAACTATTTGAGACATAATAAAATAATTCCTCGTGTCAGGGGGGCTATGTGGCCCTCAAAATTCATTAACCTTGGCACAAAGGAAGCGCGGTAAACAGGGGGCAGGCGTAGGTGAGACACGCTACGATACACCCAGAAGCGCCCCACCTTGTTGAGAGTCTATTCATGTGTTCCACGCAAAGACGGCCGCGTTTAGCATTCCACTGTATAAACTCTTATTCTCACAATATGTCTGTGAGCCACATTGGTGACAACCCAAGGGATTCAGCCCTTGTGGTCGACAACATTCTTGTCCGGACAGAATATTGCCTCGGCGTCGCATCCCCTTAAATGGCCTCTTAGGATTCCGGCTCCTCAGTCATTCTACCTGAGCGACGCGCCTCTTCTGGCTTATGTACGGGTACATAAGTAGGCTTTAAGAAATAGCGGGTTATGGGCTGGCTGTCAATCAGCTTTACGCGCTCGTTTTGTTATCGCTTTGCCGAAGTGCTAGTGGTTTACGCGGATTTGTATTTAATAGGTAGATAAATGATTTATAATTATCTAGTATTTTGGTGGTAGATGCTGAGATTGTCGCTGTTTCTATGATAAATATTTTTTAACTTTTCAAATAGTGTAATCCGTATATTTAGCTATCTCAGCGATAGCCGTAAAAAAATTGGTATTCCGATAGAATTCAGTATCAGCGCCGCGAGCGTTACTAAACCTGCTTAGATGAACGTTGTAAAAATGATGAATGCTGGAAAATATATCTCGCGTTTGAGCTAAATGATTCTCGGTGCTCCATACTAGGAAATCGTCTATTGAGCCATTGGCTATGGTGTTTAAAACCAGCAGACCAAAAGTTAAATAAAAGCGATTTCAATCGCAGGTGAACAGGTTACAATCGAGCTATATTCCGTTTTTATTTCATGTATAAGGGCCCATGATGAGAAATATTAATCCAACCACAACGGCTGCCTGGCAAGCGCTGGAAAAGCATTTTGAACAGATGAAAACGGTCACTATGCGTGATTTGTTTACTCAAGATAGCGAGCGCTTTAACCGTTTTTCTGCCACTTTCGATGACCAAATGCTGGTGGATTTTTCGAAGAACCGTATTTCTGACCAGACGTTAGCCCTGCTGCGCGACTTGGCTAAAGAGACCGATTTATCCGGTGCAATTAAATCGATGTTCAGCGGTGAAAAAATCAACCGGACCGAAGATCGTTCGGTGCTGCACGTTGCTTTACGTAACCGCTCTAGCACGCCAATTATGGTTGACGGCAAGGATGTGATGCCGGAAGTGAATGCCGTGCTGGCCAAAATGAAATCATTCTGCCATCGAATTATTAGCGGTGAATGGAAAGGCTTCACCGGCAAAGCTATTACTGATGTTGTAAATATCGGCATCGGTGGTTCAGATCTTGGGCCTTATATGATAACGGAAGCGTTGCGTCCTTATAAAAACCATCTGAATATGCATTTTGTCTCTAACGTTGATGCTACTCATATTGCTGAAGCACTGAAGACCCTGAACCCTGAGACTACGCTGTTCCTGATTGCGTCTAAAACGTTTACCACTCAGGAGACCATGACGAACGCGCATACTGCACGCGACTGGTTCCTCAGTGCCGGTAAAGAAAGTGACGTAGCTAAACATTTCGCCGCTTTATCGACTAACGGCAAGGCGGTGAGTGAGTTTGGTATTGATACCGCCAACATGTTTGAATTTTGGGACTGGGTGGGTGGTCGTTATTCGCTGTGGTCAGCCATTGGCCTGTCGATCGCTTTATCCGTCGGTTTCGATAATTTTGAGAAATTGCTCAGCGGCGCTCATGCCATGGACCGCCACTTTGCCGATACGCCGGTTGAAAATAATCTGCCGGTAACGCTGGCTCTGATCGGCCTCTGGTACAACAACTTCTTCGGTGCAGAAACGGAAGCGATTCTGCCGTATGACCAATATATGCACCGGTTTGCGGCCTATTTCCAACAGGGAAATATGGAGTCTAACGGTAAATGTGTCGATCGTGACGGTAACAAAGTCAGCTATCAGACCGGGCCAATCATTTGGGGCGAGCCGGGTACTAACGGTCAGCATGCGTTCTACCAGTTGATTCATCAGGGCACTAAAATGATTCCGTGTGATTTTATTGCACCGGCGTTAAGCCATAATCCGTTAAGCGATCATCACGTTAAGCTACTGTCTAACTTCTTTGCTCAGACTGAAGCTTTAGCCTTTGGTAAGAGTGCCAAAGAGGTTGAGGCTGAGTTTGCTAAGATGGGGCAAAAGCCAGAAGAGGTCGCTCATATCGTGCCTTTCAAGGCATTTGAGGGCAATCGCCCAACGAACACCATTCTGCTGCGCGAAATTACGCCATATAGCTTGGGTATGCTGATCGCGCTGTATGAGCATAAGATTTTCACTCAGGGCGCGATTATGAATATCTTTAGCTTTGACCAGTGGGGCGTAGAGTTAGGTAAGCAACTGGCGAATCGGATCCTGCCTGAACTGAAGGATGATAAACCGGTGTCGAGCCACGATGCTTCAACCAATGGACTGATTAACGCCTTTAAGCAGTGGCGATAGCTGGTTAAATCGTGCAGTGTGCGGGCTGTAGCCCCGCGCTGCCGACAAAAGTGATATAGAAGTGATATGAGAGTTATTATGCAGAACCTACAGCGCTCGACGACGGTAGCAAGAATTCTACAAACTATCCTGAACTTTGGCCTGCTGATACTGGCAGTGATTCTGATTGCCTTTCTGGGTAAAGAAACCTACGCGTTAATTCAGGTTCTATTTATCAACACCGAACAGTCTTCAACCTATTTATTGATTGAAGGCATTGTTATTTATTTCCTCTATTTTGAATTTATTGCGCTTATTATCAAATACTTCCAGTCTGGGTATCATTTCCCTCTGCGCTACTTTATTTATATCGGTATTACCGCCATTATCCGCTTAATCATCGTGGATCATAAAGATGCCGGAAGTACGCTGGTTTATTCAGGTGCAATATTAATTCTGGTTGTGGCTCTTTATTTAGCCAACACCGATCGATTAAAGCGGGAATAGCTCGCCTCTGCCATGTTATTGTCGATTTGTTATAAAATAGTTCTCAAATTGAAACCTTCGGTGTCTGTTGTGTCACTTTTTGCGATACAATAGCCACCGGTTTTATTTCGGTTATACGTTACCAATGCTGAATATATTCGGGTGTTACGATGGGAAGTAGGGCTATCTCTGTACCAAACTGGAAGGACAGATATTGGTTTTCTCCGCAGGGCTACCCTCTGAATAAATCCATCGCTGACTGGTTATTGGAAGAAGAGTCAATGACGCGTCGGTGTGAGTGTTATTGCCGTGAAGTCACTGTACAACCGCAGTTTGAAGGGTATGTGTCCGCAGAGTCTCTTGCCGGTGAAGCATCTGAATTGCCTGTAGACCAACGCTACTGGGTTCGTGAAATCTTGTTGTTTGGTGATAACATTCCCTGGCTGTGGGCCCGCACCGTGGTTCCCGAATTTACTTTATCAGGCCCGGAACTAAGCCTGAAGACATTAGGCACCACACCTCTCGGGCGCTATTTATATGCTCAGCCTGCGCTTGAACGGGACTATATTCAGATATCTTTACTGGATAGCCTGTGGGGGCGACGATCCCGGCTGCGGTTATCAGGAAAACCATTGCTGTTAACTGAAATTTTTTTACCGTCGGCACCGTTGTATTAACTGGGGGATAATGTGACTCAAAGCAAATGGCTGGCATACTGCCGTTTGATGCGTATAAACAAACCCATTGGAGCGCTGTTACTGCTTTGGCCTACCTATTGGTCTTTGTGGCTGGCAGGGCACGGAACGCCGGATATTTATATTCTGGCCATTTTCACCGTTGGCGTTTTTCTTATGCGCGCAGCAGGTTGCGTAATTAATGACTTTGCTGACCGCCATTTTGATGGCCACGTTGAGCGTACCCGCAGCCGCCCAATGCCGTGCGGCGCGGTAAGTGAAAAAGAGAGCAAAGTGCTGTTTCTGGCGCTGGTGACCGTCTCGTTTTTATTGGTATTGACCCTGAACCGCCTGACGATTGCGCTCTCTTTTGCCGCCGTGATACTCGCGTGGATATACCCGTTTATGAAGCGTTTTACCCATCTTCCTCAGGTGGTTTTGGGGATGGCATTTGGTTGGTCTATTCCCATGGCCTATGCGGCGGTGGGCAATTCGCTGCCGCTGAGCTGCTGGCTACTGCTGCTAACCAATATTTGCTGGACCGTGGTTTATGATACCCAATACGCGATGGTCGATCGCAATGACGATTTAAAAATTGGTATCAAGTCTACGGCTATTCTGTTCGGTCGTTTTGATAAGCTGATTATTGGTATACTCCAGCTGGCGACGCTGATATTGCTGGCTTTGGTGGGGTATTTAAATCATCTGGGCGGCGTTTTTTACGGGGCTCTGTTATTGGTAGCTGCGCTGTTTGTTTATCAGCAAAGGTTGATTGCCAACCGGGAGCGGAAGCAATGTTTTCAGGCCTTTATGAATAATAACTATGTCGGGCTGGTGATATTTTTAGGCTTATTGATGGCGCTGGTGCTGGAATAATAGTCCGTTGGTTTGGTCGATACGAAAAGAAAAAGCCTGAGGATCCTCAGGCTTTTTTGTGGCTTCAATCAGTGATTTTTATTCTGAGTCTGTGCCCGAAACATTAAGTTCACTGACGCTTTCTATTGTCAGCTTCACTTCAGGGGTCATTAGCTTGGCCAGCATGTCATACATTGACTGAATGTTCTCAGGGATGGCATCACCCACGTCGTTAATGTAGCCAGCGTTGCGCAAGGTCGCAACCAGCGTTGAAAATACCGCTTTATCAAAGAACTCTGGCGCATTAATACCGTGCAGAACGGACAGGCGCTGGGCTAACAGTCGGCTCTCTTTCTCCAGCATACCGCGATTAATGCTTGGATTGGTTCGCAGCAGGGAAAGCGTGATGGTATATCGCTGTAGCGTTTCCCGCACGCCTGCGGCCAGAAGCTGCAGCGTTCGGATGCGCGGCGGATTTAACGCTAATAGCCCATTTTCATGAGTACGAATAAGCTGTTGGCGCTCTAACTCGTTGGTCAAAGTTTCAAGCACTTGAGGTAATTCTTCATCGGTATAGTGCATGAAGAGTTCTTCACGCAGTAGCGGATAAATCAGACTCACCTGTTCTATCACAGCCTGACGAGATATACCGTCATGATGCATGACGATACAAGCAATTAACGACGGCAGAACCAGCATGTGATGAATATTATTGCGGTAGTAAGTCATCAGCACGGCCTGTTCACGCTGTAAAATAATAATCTCACCGGCGTTATCTTTTTCGACTTCAAACTTACTCATTTTCAGCGCATGTTCCAGCATCTCTTCCGGCGTATTGCTTGGAACAGTGGAATCCTGAGTATAAGGAACATTCTGCAATAGCTGTTGGTAACAGTCTAACTGCTCAAGCAGTTGCTCACGGGTTAAAGCGCGCTGGCGTGAGGCTAGTAGTGCCGTACAGCATAAATTCATCGCATTTGCTGCAGCCGCATTATTAATGTTAATCATTAGCTTATTGGCTATTTGATTGACCGTTGGCGTTAGCCAGCTTGGCCGCGGCGTTTCAATCGGGTCGATGGAATCCCGCCAGTTAGGCACGTTTTGGTTTAAGTGCGTCAGTAACGGGATTGGTTCACCAAAGTTCACGTAGCCCATACCGAAGTTACGCAGTCTGCGTATTGTGCGAACCACTTGCCACAGATTTTCTTTCTGCTTTGTTGCTCCGCGCAGCTCATTGGCATAAGTGCCCACTTCCATCACGTGTTCGTAGCCGACATATACCGGAACGATCGTGATAGGGCGATTTCCACCGCGCAGCATGGCCTGAATAGTCATTGCTAAGGTACCGGTTTTCGGCTCTAACAGTCTGCCGGTCCGGGAGCGTCCGCCTTCTACAAAATATTCAACGGAATAACCGCGGCTAAACAGCTCGCCTAAATATTCACGGAACACGGTGGCGTAAAGCTTGTTGCCTTTAAAGGTTCGGCGGATAAAGAAAGCGCCTAACCGGCGGAAGATAGGGCCCGCTGGCCAGAAGTTCAGGTTGATTCCTGCTGCAATATGCGGTGGTACTAACCCCTGATGATAGAGAACATAGGAGAGTAATAAGTAGTCCATATGGCTACGGTGGCAGGGAACATAGACGATACCGTGACCGTCCTGCGCTAACTGACGAACGCGCTCTGCGTTATGGACTTTAATACCTTGATAAAGCCGGTTCCAGGTCCAGCTCAGTACGCGGTCGGTGACTCTCAGCGTTTCATAGGTAAAGTTGGCAGCTATCTCTTCCATCATATCGACAGCATTTTGCTGTGCTTTAGTGATAGATATTTTTTTCGCGCTTGCCTCTTCTTCAACGGCTTTTTCAATCGCCTTAGAAGTTAATAGTTTATTAAACAGGTCTTGGCGAACCGGCAATTTGGGGCCGGTAGCGGCCAGACGTTGTCTGGCGAAGTGCATTCTGGCAACTCGGGCCAGTTTCTGGGCGATGGTTTTATCGGTACCGTGTTCATCTGCCATATAGCGCAATGAAACCGTTTGTGAGAATCGCACAAAGCTATCGCGGCCTAACCACAGCACCACAAAGAATTTCTGTATGCCGTTAAACACGCGTAGTTTAGCCGGCTCATGGCTTTCCTGACCTTCGCGCCCCGGTGAACGACCAAACATGATCGAGACCGGTACCATTTGGATATCCAGCGTCGGGTGGTTACGGTGCAGGTCTAGGTATTCGTGGAACAGCTTTACCGACTCTTCTTTTGGCGTGTAATAGTTGAACACCCGCGGCCCGTCATGAATAAAGACGTAGCGGGGGAGAAGCTGGCCGTCCATCTCAAAAGGCTCTAGCGGATCGGGTAATTCTTGTGCTAAACACTGCCCGCGCAGGGTTAGTAAGTCTGCTTTTGAGTTGTATGGCAGAACGTATAGTATGGGGCGAGTGGGATCTAATCCTAACTCCGCAATAGGATCGGAAGGAATACACTTGCTGCGAACCAGCATTTTAATTGGTATATTCAATAACTTATAGTAAAGTTTTCGCCAACCAGACATATAAATCGCCAAGCCTCTTATAGATAATGAAACGCAAGAATACCAGAACTCGCGCGAATCTGTGATGATGTGTTGTCTGATAATTGCTAAAATTGAAGAGAAACTTTCAAAGGATCCCTTTTAAATGAACAAAGCGACAGGATTTACCCGCATCATTAATGCTACCCGCTATTCTTGGAAAGGGCTGCAGGCGGCATGGAAGAACGAAGCGGCATTCAGGCAAGAAAGCCTGTTGCTTATTGTCGCTATCGTCATAGCCACATGGCTTGATGTCAGCCCGATAGAGCGAATCTTGCTAATTGGCTCAGTGGTACTGATTCTTATTTTCGAAATAATCAATAGTGCAATAGAGGCCGTTGTTGATCGTATTGGCCCGGAGCATCATGAGCTGTCCGGTCGCGCAAAAGATATGGGATCTTCCGCCGTATTAATAGCCATTTTACTGGCTCTGTTTGTCTGGTGCACCGTTATCTATAGCCATTTCTTCTGACGTAGGTCATAAAGCTGAGCTTTTAGGTTTTCATCTGGCGCATACCTGTATATACTCACAGGATAACTGTATATAAAAACAGGGTGAGGGTTTAGAAACATGAAAGCATTAACAGCCAGGCAGCAACAAATTTATGACCTGATTCGCGATCACATTGCCCAAACGGGCATGCCTCCGACTCGAGCGGAGATTGCTCAGACTTTAGGGTTTCGTTCACCGAATGCGGCAGAAGAGCATCTAAAAGCGCTGGCTCGTAAAGGCGTGATTGAGATCGTTACCGGCGCATCACGTGGCATTCGCCTGTTAATGGAAACCGAAGATGAAGGGCTACCCCTGATTGGGCGCGTAGCCGCCGGTGAACCACTGTTAGCTCAAGAACATATCGAAAGCCATTACCATGTTGACCCAGCCTTATTTAAGCCTCACGCTGACTTCTTGCTGCGGGTAAGCGGTATGTCGATGAAAGATATTGGTATTATGGACGGCGATCTGTTGGCCGTTCATAAAACGCAGGATGTACACAACGGTCAGGTTGTCGTAGCCCGTATTGACGATGAAGTGACGGTTAAACGTTTAAAGAAGCAGGGGAATGTGATTCATTTGCTGCCTGAAAACGAAGAATTCTCACCCATTGTGGTCGATTTACGTGAACAAAGCCTGACGATTGAAGGTTTGGCCGTTGGCGTTATCCGCAACGGAAACTGGATGTAAGCTATTTTTACGTCAGACAATAATAAAAAAGCGCCTTAAGGCGCTTTTTTCACATCTATCGGATCATTTCTTTGGTAGGAAAATGCTGCTCATTAGCTGGTTCTTATATTTTTCTAGCCGAGTAATATCAGAATTACTGGTAAGAAGAACCATATAAACTTTATTCTCATAGCGGGTAAAGACAAAGATACCGGAGACGTTTTCGTTCTCTTCAGAGGTACTCAGATCGATCTCCTCGGTACTGACCGGGCCATAGGTGCCGGAGATGCGGGTTACTTTCGCAGACTGAGTTTTAAAGCTATCGGCCATCAGGTCAACTTCATCTTTCAGCAGGATATCATCGTCGATTAGCTGTGCAGAAATTCGCCCCTGTAAATTAGGATCGTCCTGATTCTTTAATAGCCAGATGGCTGACAGTTCAGTCTCGATGAGTTCCCAATGGGCGGGTAAACTGCCGGGAAGCCCAGTGATCTCAGCCCAGCTCGGGGCAGTAACGCGTTGATTGCTATCGCTGGTAAGGCTCATCGGTATGTCTGTTGTTGCTCTGGCAGCAAAGCCTGAGAACGCACCCGCAAGTGCTACCATCGCCCACATGAGCTGCTTCATTGATAATTTCCTTGAAAAACAGATTAAATCAATTTATCGATACCAAGATAAAAAAGTCGCGGTATTACTGATTAATGAGTGTGAAATATATACCGAATTGGTAAGCGGGACAAAATCAAAACTCGCTATTGGCCTAATCAATTGGCTCGTAGTTACTATTTTATTTAGCGCAAAGGCTACAGGTGCCATGCGTTTCTAACACGCTGTGTTGAATCATAAATCCCGTTTTGAACGCCAATGCTTGAAGTAACCGATCGATACCATCGGCATGGTGCTCTGTTACTTGCCCACAGCTATCGCAAATAAACAGCGCCGAGGTGTGAAGCGGCTCTCCAACGTGGTGACACACCACATAGCTATTGGTTGATTCAATTTTATGAATGAAGCCCTGCTCCATTAAGAAATCGAGAGCCCGGTATACCGTTGGCGGTTTGGCCTGAGGTTCGGACACCCGAAGCAAGTCCAGCAAATCGTAAGCGCTGATGGCGTTTTTCTGACTGGCCATGAGGCGTAACACCTGTTGGCGCTGGGGTGTCAGACGTACCGCCCGCTGTTCACACATCTTTTGTGCTTTTGCTAATGTCGACTCTACACCGGCTGGTTTCATTTTTATCACTTTTCTTCGCAATGTTGCCACCGATTCTATCATGATTAGAGATTAACGCCGATAGTTCCCCATGGATAAACCCCGCTGAAATTTAGTCGGGGTTTTATCTGGCCCGAAGCGGGTACGTTGCCAGCTTTCGCTGGGTTTTCTATGTTAGAATAACCCTTAAGTTCATTTACTTTTCTGCGTCTAAGCACCATCGATGTCGTTTGGTAAGCAGAAACACAGTCAACCTGTACTAGATCTTATTTATTTATAAAACTCGTATCCATAAAACTCGCGAATCTCTTATGAACTCTGATAATGCCGTTAATTACCCTTCTCACCGTTTCTCCGTAGCCCCGATGCTCGACTGGACCGATCGTCATTGCCGCTACTTTCACCGCTTGTTAAGCGGGCAAACGTTGCTGTATACCGAAATGATTACTACCGGTGCAATTTTGTTCGGAAAAGGAAATTATCTGGCTTACAGTCAGGAAGAGCAGCCGGTGGCATTACAGCTAGGCGGTAGCGATCCGCAGGCGCTGGCGGAGTGTGCTAAGCGTGCCGAAGATCTTGGCTACAGCGAAGTCAATTTGAACGCAGGCTGTCCTTCCGATCGCGTGCAAAACGGGCGGTTTGGCGCTTGCCTGATGGCCGAGCCAGAGCTGGTTGCTGACTGCGTTAAGGCTATGAAGAGTGCGGTATCTATTCCTGTTACGGTAAAAACCCGCATTGGTATTGATGATTCAGATAGTTATGCATTTTTACAGCGGTTTATTCAGCTCGTGTCAGAGCAGGGGGGATGCGATAATTTTACCCTTCATGCCCGTAAGGCTTGGCTGTCCGGGCTAAGTCCGAAAGAGAACCGCGAGATCCCACCGCTGGACTATTCACGAGTTTATCAGGTTAAACAGGACTTTCCTCATCTGACCGTGGCGATTAACGGCGGTATCAAAACGCTGGATGAAGCGAAACAGCATTTACAGCACGTAGACGGCGTGATGATGGGGCGCGAAGCCTATCAGAATCCGGGAATATTGGCAGACGTAGACCGCGAACTGTTTGGCCTTCAGTCGCCAGCGCCGGATGTCGCAGCGGTGATTGAAGCCATGTATCCATATATCGAACGCGAGCTTTCACAAGGAACTTACCTCGGGCACATTACCCGTCATATGCTCGGTATTTTTCAAGGTATTCCCGGCGCTCGCCAGTTCCGCCGTCATCTTAGTGAAAATGCGCATAAAGCGGGCGCTGACGTTGAGGTTTTACGTCAGGCTTTGGCGTTCGTTACGGGTAAGAATGGTTAATCTCTATTTTAGAACAGCCACCCGTGCGGGTGGCTGCATAGGGTTAATCTCGTGATTGACTATTCGTGACCGGCCAGCTCTCTAGGGCGATAGGGTGCCTGTAGAATATTCACTTCGTCGTCCGATAGCTTTAGCGTAAGCGCCGCAACGGCATCATCCAAATGGTGAGTTTTAGACGCGCCGATAATCGGCGAGGTGATTCCTTCGCGCCCGTTTACCCAAGCTAATGCAACCTGAGCCGGTTGAACGCCACGAGCTGAAGCAACCTGTTCAACGGCAGCGACAATTGCGTCTTCTTGCGCCTGTTGGTTATACCAGCTATGAGCCGGTGTATCGGTGGCTGCCCGGATAGTTTTGCTTTTTCTGGAGCCGGTGAGAACGCCTCGGGCTAACGGTGACCACGGCGTAACGGCGATCCCCATTTCACGGCATAATGGCAGCATTTCGCGCTCTTCTTCGCGATAGATCAGATTGTAGTGGTTTTGCATTGAGACAAATTTAGCTAATCCGAGCTGTTCCTGCAGGCCCAGCATGCGCATAAATTGCCAAGAATGCATCGATGACGCGCCAATATAGCGGGCTTTACCTGAACGAACTACGGTATCTAACGCTTCGATGGTTTCTTCAATCGGCGTTTCAGGATCGAAACGGTGAATGATATACAGATCGAGATAATCTGTGCCTAAGCGTTTTAACGATGCGTCGATGCTGTTGAGTATATGCTTACGGGATAAGCCCCGATCGTTGGGTTTATCACTCATCGGGTTAAAGACTTTACTGGCGATGACGACATCGTCTCGTGGCACCATGCTGAGTAAGGTTTTGCCTAATACCCGTTCGCTGGTACCTAGTGAATACATATCGGCGGTATCAAAGAAGTTAATCCCCAGATCGAGAGCCTTCTTGATAAACGGCCTGGTTGCGCTCTCATCCAGAACCCATTCCCGCCACTCAGGGCTTCCGTATGTCATACAGCCCAAGCATATAGGCGACACTTTCATACCAGTGGAACCGAAGCGTACATACTCCATTAGGAGCCTCCTGTTTTATCAAACACCGGATGGCTGCAATAGCCATCAATCTTCTTATCGAGCGCCAGCAGGCAGTGTTCTAATTCAGCCAGATGGCTACGGACTTTTTCTCTATATAAAAAAGCCTTTTTGCCGGTAAGTACGATAACCATAAAGGTTTGAGTGCACTCTAAGCCAAGGAAATAGTCAGGACGCTCTATTTTGAGTAAATGTCATCACCGCCGTCAGAATGAAACGGCGGCGCTGGAAGAGCCATTTGGTTTAGTAGATGCTGACAACAATATGTCGATCGCTGTTCATGGCGTTTTTATAGAAGGCAGTTAACTGCTGTAATGCCTGCTCCAGCTCAATGAACAGTGAATTTTTGTCTTCTTTAACCCAGATATTCGGGTAGATCTCTGCCTGATTTAGTTTGGATGGATTAAACTCTGCGCGCAGTTGCTCGATATTCACCTTTGCCAGGGCTGCAACAATCGCATCCAGCTCATTGTTACCGATGGCAGCAATAAAGTTATCTTCATCCATGACGTGAATACCAACAATAGCATCGCTTAACGGATCGTCTTCAATCGGCGTGCTGGCAGAGGTTCCGGTCAGAATAAAATGCAGCCCGTCCCACATTTTGCCAATATCCAGCGCGTCATTGTTTTCCTGCAGCTCTTCAAGCGCGTCAACCAACGCTTGCCCTTCAAGGTCGATAAGATTGCTTAACTGGTGCTCTTCGATAGCCATGTAGCAGGCGTTCATTCCCATAGGTGGTATCCGCATTTAAGGTTAGATGAATAAAACGGTCAATAGGGGACCATGATAAACATGCGCCGAAGTTTTATCACCTGCGGCGCAACAATATTAAGGAATGAGCAGGCTAGAACCTGTGGTAGAACGGCTTTCTAACGCCTGATGGGCCCGAACAGCCTCTTTCAGTCGGAACTGTTGTTCAACCGCGACGTTAACGTTGATGGCCCCGCTGGCTACCATCGAAAACAGCTCATTCGCGGCATGTTGAAGCAGCTGTTTGGTATTAATGTAGTGGCCAAGGGAAGGGCGAGTGACGAACAGACCGCCTTTTTGGTTTAATATGCCGAGATCAACGCCGATCACCGCACCGGAGGAATTACCAAAGCTAACCATAAGCCCATGAGGCTTAATACAGTCTAGCGAATCTAACCAGGTTGCTTTACCCACGGAATCATAAACGACGTTGACTTTCTCTCCGTCCGTCAGCTCGAGAACCCGCTGAGCGATATTTTCTTCCCGATAGTTAATCGTGGCCCACGCTCCGTCTTGCATAGCCTGAGCCGCTTTTTCTGCAGAACCCACGGTGCCGATAAGCTTCACGCCTAAGGCTTTTGCCCACTGGCAGGCTATGCGGCCTACGCCACCGGCAGCGGCGTGAAACAGAATAATCTCTCCGGGTTTCACTCTATAGGTAAGGTGAAACAGGTAATAAACCGTTAAGCCTTTGAGAAACGACGAACCGGCCTGTTCATAAGAGATAGCATTAGGCAGCTTGGCGACCTTGTCGGCCGGCACGCAGTGATATTCGCTGTATGCTCCCAACGGAGCCTGTGCATAGACTACCCGATCGCCGACGTTAATATGCGTTACGCCAGAACCCACTTTTTCAACAATGCCTGCGGCCTCAGTACCTAAACCAGAGGGAAGATGCGGCGGCGGGTATAAACCGCTGCGTACGTAGGTATCGATATAGTTAATGCCGATAGTAATATTGGAAACTAAAATTTCGTTTGGTGCAGGATCTCTGGGCGTGTAATCAACATATTGCAGTACTTCGGGCCCGCCGTGAACAGCAAACTCAATACGCTTAGCCATTGTTTTATCTCCGGAGTGAGGCATTTTTATATAAATCTTATTTAAATTTAGCATAGCAGCGACGTTGATCGTTGGGTAGGCCGCTATCATCGAGTATACTGAGCATTGTTAATTTTTAATCGCAATCTGGATAGCTAACAATCCCATGTCTGGCAAAACACCTTTTACAAATAAGCAAAAATACCGTTCAGAACAACGGCCTGTAGACCGCCAAATGGAAGGGCTGAAAATGCCGCCTCACTCCCTTGAGGCCGAACAGTCCGTACTCGGCGGCTTAATGCTGGACAACGAACGGTGGGATAACGTTTCAGAACGCGTGGCGGCTAACGATTTCTATAGTCGCCCGCACCGGACGGTGTTCGCTGAAATGCAGCGTTTGCTGGAGCTGAACAAACCGATCGATCTGATTACCCTATCAGAATCACTTGAGCAGAAAGGTGAACTGGATCAGGTCGGTGGGTTCGCTTATCTGGCTGAGCTATCTAAAAACACGCCAAGTGCGGCAAACATCGGCGCTTATGCCGATATCGTTCGCGAACGCGCCGTTGTTCGTGAAATGATTTCCGTTGCCAATGAGATTGCCGATGCAGGCTATGACCCTCAGGGCCGTACCAGCGAAGACTTACTGGATTTAGCCGAATCGCGGGTTTTCCAAATAGCCGAAAGCCGGGCAAATAAGGATGAAGGCCCGAAAAGCATTGATAAGATTCTCGAAGACACGGTTTCCCGCATCGAGCAGCTTTATCAAAGCCCCCACGATGGTGTGACCGGCGTATCCAGCGGTTTTGTCGATCTTGACAAGAAGACCGCCGGGTTCCAGAAGTCTGACTTGATTATCGTTGCGGCTCGTCCGTCAATGGGAAAAACCACCTTCGCCATGAACCTGTGTGAAAACGCAGCCATGATGCAGGATAAGCCGGTGCTAATCTTCAGTCTGGAGATGCCCGGAGAACAAATTATGATGCGTATTCTTGCGTCGCTTTCCCGGGTTGATCAGACCAAAATTCGTACCGGTCAACTGGATGACGAAGATTGGGCCCGAATTTCCAGCACCATGGGCATTCTGCTCGAAAAGCGCAATATGTATATTGATGACTCCTCTGGCCTGACGCCGACGGAAGTGCGTTCCCGCGCCCGTCGCGTTTTTCGTGAGCACGGCGGCATTAGTCTGATCATGATCGACTATCTTCAACTGATGCGCGTTCCGTCACTGTCGGACAACCGTACGTTGGAAATCGCCGAAATTTCCCGATCGCTTAAAGCGCTGGCAAAAGAGCTTCAGGTGCCGGTTATTGCCCTGTCACAGCTGAACCGTAGCCTGGAGCAGCGGGCCGATAAGCGTCCGGTTAACTCCGACTTACGTGAATCGGGTTCTATCGAGCAGGATGCCGACCTGATTATGTTTATCTATCGCGATGAAGTGTATAACGAGAACAGCGAAGAGAAAGGCGTTGCTCAAATTATCTTAGGTAAACAGCGTAATGGCCCGATCGGTTCCGTTCGGCTAACGTTTCAGGGTCAGTGGTCGCGGTTTGATAACTACGGCGGTCCACAGTATGACGATGAATAACGTGGCCTGAACCGGTAGCCATCGGTTATATGACGTCACTAATTCATACACACTTCACAATCATATTATAAAAATAAAAGACCAATCCGTGGGTATTTACCGGTTTTTGAGGGCTACCCACGTAGCAATAATGTCATAACCAAGGAATAGAAATGATCTCGGCAACGGCTGTCATCGATCGCGGTGCTCTGAAACATAACCTGCATAGAATTCGTGAAATGGCGCCCAAAAGCCGTATTATCACGGTGGTTAAAGCCAACGGTTACGGGCACGGTCTATTAGATGTTGCACACGCATTACCTGATTCCGACTGCTTTGGCGTTGCGCGAATTGAAGAAGCGCTGATGCTGCGTTCAGGCGGAGTGATAAAACCCATTCTGCTGTTAGAAGGCTTTTTTTGCGCCGAAGACTTACCGCTGCTGGCGGTGAATAATATCGAAACTGTGGTACACAACATTGAACAGCTGGAAGCGTTAGAGCAAACCGATTTAGACCGTCCCGTTCGCGTTTGGATGAAACTGGATTCCGGTATGCATCGCTTAGGGGTTCGCCCTGAACAGGCCGATGCTTTTCATCAGCGCCTGAGCGCCTGTGAAAATGTGGTTCAGCCGGTGAATCTGATGAGCCACTTTAGCCGTTCAGATGAGCCAGAAGTTGACGCCACTCTCAAACAGATTGACTGCTTTAATACCTTTGTTGCGGGTAAGCCGGGGCTACAGTCGTTGGCGGCGTCCGGCGGTATTTTACTCTGGCCCGACGCCCATCGCGACTGGATCCGCCCCGGCATTATTATGTATGGCGTTTCTCCTCTGGCCGATTCACACGCCGATACCTTTGGCCTTAAGGCCGCAATGACGCTCAAAGCCAGTCTGATTGCCGTTCGCGAGCATAAAGCCGGTGAGCCCGTTGGCTATGGTGGAACCTGGATCAGTGAACGGGATACCCGTTTAGGCGTGGTGGCGATTGGCTATGGTGATGGCTACCCGCGCAGTGCTCCTTCCGGCACGCCCGTATTAGTTAACGGGCGTCAGGTGCCGCTGGTGGGTCGGGTTTCGATGGATATGATTTCTGTCGATTTAGGACCGGATGCCACTGACAAAGTGGGCGATGAAGTGATTATCTGGGGGCCGGAGTTGCCGGTTGAGACAATAGCGGCGCATACCGGCATTATTGCCTATGAACTGATTACTAAGCTGACCGCCAGAGTTTCAACCAAATACATTGATAGCACCTACTTCTATAGTAAATAAGATTGATCGGCCATAGATTGAAATAGATAAGTAGCCAATAAAGCGAAATCCCGCGTTCAGTAGTTTATCTGAACGCGGGATTTTTACATTGTTCCTGCTGAGACCCTTCAGAATGGCTCTATTCTTCAGCTTCCAGTCTGGCTCGTAGCGTAGGATCGTATTCCCCGTTGATTTTCGCGACCACTACGGTGGCCACGGCATTACCGATAATATTGGTGGTGGCCAGCGCCATAGACATAAACCGGTAAACACCAAACATGACGGCTACGCCTTCCAACGGCAGTATGCCGGTTGTGGTTATGGTGGCAGCAAATACAACAAACGCACCGCCGGACACCGTCGCCGCACCTTTAGATGTCAGTAACATAATCAGTAAAATACCGAGTAGCTGTTCCATACTTAGCGAAACGCCGTAAGCATTAGCCAGAAAGATAACGCCCATCGACATATAGATTGAGGTGCCGTCCAGATTGAATGCGTATCCGGTAGGAAGCACTAGCCCAACGGTTCGTTTGGTGATGCCATATGTAGGCAATTTCTCCAGCAATCGCGGCAGTACGCTTTCCGATGAAGCGGTACCGAAAGTAATGTACAGCTCATCTTTAATAAACTGGATGATGTTAAACAGATTCAGTTTGAACATGGCGCAAATACTACCCAGTACAACGCCAATAAACAGCAGTAAAGTGGCATAGAAGGCCAGTACCAGATAGGTCAGCTTGAGCAACATATCGACACCGTTACTGCCTACCGCATAGGCGATAGCGCCAAAGGTACCAATCGGGGCTAACAGCATGATCACATGAATAAATTTGAAGAATGCTTTAGCAACAAAATTCAGCGCGTTTTCAACCACTTCTCTCTCTTTGGTTTTCAGTAGCAAGATACCAAAGCCAAACATCAGCGCCAGAACCAGAACCTGTAGCAGATTATTGCTGGAGAAGGCGCCAACAAAGCTATCGGGAAAAATTCCCAGAAAGAATTGACCGAAAGATTGAGGTGCGGCGTGGGAAGCCTGGATTAAGCTTGTCGCCTGAGCGTTAACTGCACCATTGGTAAGAACGGTACCGCTGCCGACGCTAAACAGTTCGCCCATCCCAAAGCCAAACAGGATGGCAATAGTAGAAACGATTTCAAAGTAGATGAGGGCCGTAAGCCCGACTTTACCGACCTGTTTGATATCTCCGGTGGAACCAATACCGAGGGCTACCGTCAGGAAGATGAGCGGTGCCACTGCACTTTTGATTAAACGCAGAAAAATATCACCGAGAATTTTCAGGCTGGTGGCAAATTCAGGCCAGATAAAACCGACGAGAATACCAAGGATCATGCTAACGACAATTTGAAAACCAAGGCCTTTCCAGAGTGCTTTCTTAGGCTGTAACGTCAGTAATTCTGTATCTTGACCCATAGTTTGAGAGTTATTTATCATATAAGTATGCCTTAACTATCTGTCTTGTTGGAATAATAAAAATAAGAATATGAAAAACGAGAGGAATATTGCTCAGACCGTGGGGTTAGCCTGAACAGATGGCCTACAGGTTGTTATATTTGTTTTATCTATGTACTGAGGCAAAACATAAATAGTAATTTTTATGGTTTAAAGTTAAACGTTATAAAGTGGTTATAGCAGCTTTACTGTCTGATGTACCACGAAGCAAGCCGTCAGCTTATTCTCTTGCTGGCAAAACAAAGATGTCGGTCTGATAACCTACATCTAGGCCATGTTATATTTCTTTTTCTTTGTTATAACCAGATTCATTAGCGTGCTATGTCGTACAAATGTGAAGTTAATCACTAATTAGATTAATTTATCTGGAGTTTAATTTTAGATCGGATGAGCGTGCGTCAATAATTTCGGCGTTTGCACATTTTTAATACTATCTAACTTCCTCAATTTTATTTTGATCTAAATAGTGTATAACCCAAATTAGGTGGATATATTTTAATTTAATTTTAATCGCGGCTAATTAAATTAATAAAGTAAAATAAATTTATTTAAATAATGAGAAAAAATATGAATCACGAAACGCTGATTGAATATTGTTTAACAAAGCTGGGTTCGGTGCATGATTATGAAGCCACGTGGGAAGCCGATCGGGTTAAAGTATCTGGCAAAATGTTTGCTCTGTTGGGCGACTTTGATAATCGTCCGATCATTACGCTTAAATGCCCGCCGGCGCTGGCAGAGCAGCTGCGGGATGCCAATAAAGAGGTGATCCCCGGTTATTATATGAATAAAGCGCACTGGAATACGCTGTTTCTTGACGGGCTGCTGGATGAGGCGTTTGTCCACCAGATGATTGATATCTCTTATCAAGAAGTTTTAAAGACCTTGCCCAAGAAGGTACAGCTTACGCTGAGCGGGTCGTTATAGACTGTGTGCGTTCTGGCTGCTGACAATGTAGTTTAATTGGATTGCCGCGTAAGTTTCGTCCGCGAAAAGCACGTCGAAATATTAGCTTTTTCGAGCGGCCGAGGGGCGACGTTTTTGAGTATAGCGTGCACCGGGCCTAGGATTATATTTTTAAGACTAAATAGTTAACGGTTGGGTTTGTCATCAATCTAAAACGGGATAAACCATACTAACTGGTTTATCCCGTTTAGCTTTTTAGCCTAACCCTTAGCCAGAATCGGCTTTAGGAAGCGCGCAGTATGTGAATTTTCACATTTCGCGACGGTTTCTGGCGTACCGGCAACTAAAATTTCACCGCCACCGCTACCGCCCTCAGGGCCTAAATCAACGATCCAGTCAGCAGTTTTAATTACGTCCAGATTATGCTCAATCACCACGATAGTGTTACCCTGATCCCGCAACTGATGAAGCACGGTCAGTAGCTGTTCGATATCGGCAAAGTGCAGGCCGGTGGTTGGTTCATCCAATATATACAGCGTCTGGCCGGTACCGCGTTTCGACAACTCTTTGGCTAGCTTAACCCGCTGTGCTTCACCGCCTGATAACGTGGTGGCCGACTGACCCAAACGAATATAAGACAGGCCAACTTCCACCAACGTCTGTAGCTTACGCGATAGCGCAGGCACCGCATCGAAAAACTCACGGGCATCTTCTACCGTCATATCCAGAACTTCATGGATGCTTCTATTCTTGTACTTCACTTCCAGCGTTTCACGGTTATAGCGTTTACCTTTACACTGATCGCAAGGCACGTAGATATCCGGTAAGAAGTGCATTTCGACCTTAATCACGCCGTCGCCCTGACATGCTTCGCACCGGCCACCCTTAACGTTAAAGCTAAAACGGCCCGGATTATAGCCACGAGTACGGGATTCAGGTACGCCGGCAAACAGTTCACGGATCGGGGTGAAAATGCCGGTGTAGGTCGCCGGATTAGATCGCGGAGTTCGGCCAATCGGGCTTTGGTCAATATCGATAACTTTATCGAAGTGCTCCATGCCGGTGATTTCTTTATAAGGGGCAACTTCCCCTTCGGCAGCACCGTTTAGCTGGCGCTGAGCGACAGGGTAAAGCGTGTCATTAATCAGCGTTGATTTACCCGAACCGGAAACGCCGGTAATACAGGTAAACAGGCCAACCGGTATCGTCAGCGTGACGTCTTTCAGGTTATTGCCGGTTGCACCGATGACTTTAAGCACTTTGGTTGGATCTGCCGCTACTCGCTGCTGCGGGATGGCAATTTTGCGTTTGCCCGACAGGTACTGGCCGGTCAATGATTCTGGTACCTTCATGATGTCATCAACGGTACCTTCGGCAACCACATGGCCACCGTGAACGCCGGCACCCGGGCCGATATCAATCACGTGGTCAGCTTCGCGAATCGCATCTTCGTCGTGTTCAACGACGATCACCGTATTACCCAGATCGCGCAGGTGAATCAGGGTTTCCAGCAGGCGCTCGTTATCACGCTGATGCAGGCCAATCGAAGGTTCATCCAGCACATACATCACGCCGACCAGCCCTGCACCAATTTGGCTTGCAAGGCGGATACGCTGAGCCTCACCGCCGGACAGGGTTTCGGCAGAGCGGGACAGCGACAGATAGTTCAGGCCTACGTTAACCAGAAACTTCAGCCGATCGCCGATCTCTTTCAGAATTTTATCGGCAATCTGTGCGCGCTGGCCTTCCAGCGAAAGTGCGCCAAAAAACTTCAGTGCATCACCAATGCTGAGCTCAGAAATTTCCGGCAATGTGGTGTTTTCAACGAAAACGTGGCGGGCTTCTTCTTTCAGGCGCGTACCTTTACAGGTCATGCAAGAACGGTTGCTGATAAATTTAGACAGATCCTCGCGCACGGCGGAAGATTCGGTCTCTTTATAGCGGCGTTCCATATTGTGCAACACGCCTTCAAACGGGTGTTTACGCACGGTAGTATCACCGCGATCGTTAACGTATTTGAACTCAATCGTCTCTTTGCCGGAACCGCTCAATACCGCTTTATGGATATTGTCTGGCAGAGATCCAAACGGCGCTTCGATGTCGAACTTATAGTGCTCAGCCAGCGAACGCAGCATTTGGAAGTAATAAAAGTTACGGCGATCCCAACCGCGAATAGCGCCACCGGCCAGCGAAAGCTCGGGGTTTTGCACTACGCGCTCAGGGTCGAAAAATTGTTGAACGCCCAAGCCGTCACAGGTCGGGCAGGCACCGGCCGGGTTGTTGAACGAGAACAGGCGGGGTTCCAGCTCACGCATACTGTAGCCACACACCGGACAGGCAAAGTTAGCGGAGAACATCAGCTCTTCAG
Source organism: Budvicia diplopodorum (assembly GCF_009800925.1). Lineage (GTDB taxonomy): Bacteria > Pseudomonadota > Gammaproteobacteria > Enterobacterales > Enterobacteriaceae > Budvicia > Budvicia diplopodorum. Next base: position 34,191 of record NZ_WOYF01000003.1, read on the forward strand.
CCTTTGAATCGTCCATATCGGCGATAACGGCGGTGCCGCCGGACAGCATTAATGCGGTTTCAAAAGATTCGGCTAAACGCTGGGCCAGATCTTCACGCACTTTAAACCGGTCAACCACCACTTCAATGGTGTGTTTCTTTTGTAGTTCCAGCGTTGGCGGATCGGATAAATCGCAGACTTCGCCGTCAATTCGGGCGCGGATATAGCCCTGACTGGCCAAATTCTCTAGCGTTTTAACGTGCTCGCCTTTGCGATCTTTAACGATCGGGGCCAGCAACATTAAGCGATTACCTTCAGGTAATCCCATCACTTTATCAACCATCTGGCTGACCGTTTGAGCCGTTAGCCCAATATCGTGCTCCGGGCAGCGAGGCTCACCCACGCGGGCAAACAGCAGACGCAGATAGTCATGAATTTCGGTGATGGTTCCCACGGTAGAGCGCGGGTTATGAGAGGTTGATTTTTGCTCGATAGAAATTGCCGGAGAAAGACCTTCAATATGGTCTACGTCGGGTTTTTCCATCAGAGACAGGAACTGGCGCGCGTAAGCTGACAGTGATTCGACGTAACGGCGCTGCCCTTCAGCGTATAAAGTATCAAACGCTAATGATGATTTACCTGAACCCGACAGGCCTGTGACAACAATCAGCTTGTTGCGAGGCATAATCAGGTTAATGTTTTTTAAATTATGGGTGCGGGCGCCCCGGACTTCGATCTTATCCATTTCTACAGGCCTTAAGTTATTTCCGACACGGAACTAGAAATTATGGCATAAAATAAACTGAATGGATATACAGTATTATGATGCAATCATGTTCATGTTGTAATAAAATTTGTGCACTAAATTCCATCTTTCTACAGTAGTGTGGATCGCCTATTGCCATGCTACAATCGTTAGATTAAAAATCGTAGACCTTTACTCATTCAGGAGAATTGATATGGCCAGCAGAGGCATCAATAAAGTAATTCTTGTCGGAAATCTGGGGCAAGACCCGGAAATTCGTTATATGCCTAATGGTGGTGCCGTAGCGAATATTACTATCGCGACTTCCGAAAGCTGGCGTGATAAGCAAACCGGTGAGCAGAAAGAGCGCACCGAATGGCACCGCGTTGCTATTTTTGGCAAATTAGCTGAAATAGCCGGTGAATATTTGCGTAAAGGTTCGCAGGTCTACATTGAAGGCGCACTGCAAACTCGTAAATGGCAAGATCAGGCCGGTCAAGATCGTTACACCACTGAAGTTGTGGTTAACATTGGCGGCGTGATGCAAATGTTAGGCGGGCGTCAGGGCGGCGGAGCACCAGACGGTCAGCCACAGCAGCAGGGCAGTTGGGGCCAGCCTCAGCAGCCACAGGCGGAAGGTCAGGCTTCACGTCCGGCTCCTAGCAGCGCTCCGGCAGCGCCGCAGGGTGGAAATGAACCACCGATGGATTTCGATGACGACATTCCGTTCTGATTTTAGCCATGGCTAAAAACTTAGTATAAAGAGCTCTATTTAACCGTAGAGCTTTTTTTTGGCCTCAATTTCACCGACGAATATATTGAAGTATTAATTAGATAGAACTAATTTCCGGACAAAACGTAGATCTGAGCACGGGCCAACTGACGATTAAAGCCTGTTGTGGTAAAACCAACTCTTTCTCTGTATAGCAAAATAGAAAAGCGCTACTTTGGCTGGTATATTGTGGCCCAAGCTTAGTTTTCTGGCGATATCAGCGGCAGATATCAACTAATTCAATTTATTACCCCCTCTGGAGCGACAGTATGGAAAGGCATGAGTACTACATGAATATTGCGATGGCCGTACGTAAGAAAGCCAACTGTCTCGGTCGCAAAGTGGGTGGTGTAATGGTGAAAGATAACCGGATAATTTCGACCGGTTATAACGGTACGCCGGAAGGAATAACCAACTGTACCGACGGTGGATGCGTTCGCTGCCGGGAGCGTGAGGCGTATAAAGCCAGCGTCGGCTATGACGTGTGTATCTGCGTTCACGCTGAGCAGAACGCGATTATTTCAGCGGCCCGCTTTGGCAACCCGGTTGAAGGTTCCGTGGTGTATTCAACGCTGCGCCCCTGCTTCGACTGCACGAAATCCATGCTACAGGCTAAAGTTCAGGCGATTTACTACCTCCATGACTGGATACATCCGATTAGTGAACTACAGGAACAGTATGAATTGCTACAGGCTCAGTTTGCCGGCGGCGTTCATCAGGTAGTGATGGACGATCCCGAAGCCGATTGGGCTAACGCGGTGCCAGCACCGGTGCAGGGTTAGTCTTAAGAATGGGTGATTCAGGCGGCGGATTAATTCAGTCAGATTAATGGCTGCCTGAAGATCGGACTATATTTGTCTGGCGGTATTTTAGAATTCACTCGTGGCGTCTAACCAACTGTCCAAATTTGTCAGCCGGTGTTTGCGGTAATAGTCGGTAAAAATCGTAACCACTTCATTGAGATCGGTGGTTATATAACGGTAGTGAATAAAGTTATTATCCGTCATTACCCGAGTTTCAATCATATATTGATTGCCGTCGAGAGCGGCTTGTAAATAGATTGACCCACCGATTGGCGTTTGTGGTTCGAGAACGATAAAACTATCAATATCATCATATAGCCCGGCAATAGCTTCCTGTAATACCTCGAAGTCTATTCCTACCTGTATCCGGCCATTAATCATAATGTTGAAGTTCATAACGTACCGCTTCTGTTGTAGGGCATGGACAAACCGATTAAATCAGTGACGTATGATAATACTGCGTTCTCGTACGTAATTATAGCGATTATCATACGCTTCCTGACCGGTACCCATTTAATTGAATTTGACAATCTTTCACCGCTGCTGAATATTGGCCCCCTTTTATCGATATTCCATTGGAGATGGTTTTGGCATTGATTACCCAATTTGGCCAGGCACAGGATAATGCCATTCGTTTTTCAGCGGTTTTGCAATACCAAGAATCACGTATTTTTAGCCAGTTAAGCCATATTGAGCGTTGGTACTATTTTCCTGATGCCGGCGTTTTTGCTCCGGGAAAATTTATTGAGTATCAGGATGCTGATTTTAATCATGACGGCTTAACCTATATTGATAAGGCTTTAGATACGGTTAATGTGCTTGAGCAATGGTTCTCTCCGTTAGATCCCAATACCTCAATGTACAACGATCTTGAGCGGCAGCTAAGCCAATTTCTTGCTAAGTTAGGCCACGTATTGAGTGAGGAATTCATCAGCGATCGGGGTGGAATTCACGTTCCGGTTAGCGATTTTTCGATAACCCATTACCCCGACGACGTCAGTGCACAATATTATCGTGAAGGCTCGGTCAGGTCGGTATTAGTCAGCGGCTATGAGCGTAATCCAACGGTCAGAACGGCGTGCATCGATTATTACGGCTGCGTTTGTTACGTTTGCCATTTTGATTTTGCCAAGGCGTATGGTGAAGTCGGGCGAGGCTTTATTCACGTTCACCATCTGAAAGAGCTCTCACTGATTGCCGATGATTATGAAGTCAATCCGGTTGCCGATCTTCGCCCGCTATGCCCGAACTGCCATGCGATGATCCACCGCACCCGACCGGCGATGTCGCCGGAGGCGTTGAGAAGCCTGATAGATGAGAATATAAACGGGAAAACCTGATTTGTCGGGGTAGCGCCGATCGGCTACCCCGCAGCGTTCTATTGCTATCGAGAGCCTAGGGCTTTCTCTTGCCTATAGGCGTGCGTAATCGCTGGGCCAGAATCACGCCAATCAATGCCACCCCGCCGCCAATAATATGATAGCTGTGCAATGGTTCGTGTAAAACGCTGATGGCAATCACTGCGGTAAACAGCGGTGCCAGATTCATAAATAGTGCGGCTTTGTTGGCTCCCAGCTTCATTACTCCGAGGATCCAAAAGTACGGCGCAAGTATCGACGCTGGAATCCCGGCATACAGCACCAGCGGAATATTGGTGGCGTTCAGTGAAACGTCCGCCGTCATCAGGAAGTTAGGCAGCAGCGCTAGCGCACCGAAGAATGCCTGCACGTACAGCGACTGCCAGCTGGTTAACGGGATAGCCCAACGCTTAGTTAACACGCCGTATAGCGCATAAGAGATAGCGGCTGCCAGCATCATCAGCTCGCCTTTACCCACGCCCATATGCAATAACTGGCCGGGATTACCCGCGCTGATTAACCAGACGATACCGCTAAAAGATAGAATGCCGCCAAGAACGGTGCCCAGCGTTGGCGGAACGCGCAGTACGGCAACGCTGATTAACACCGTCAGTAACGGAATTAACGACACAAATATTCCGATAGTCAGTGCACTGATAGTGTAAGCCGCGTAATAGGCCAGACTTTGGTAAAGCGCCATGCCCAGCAGGCCGAGTATCAACAGCTTTCCCAGATTCAGATACACGGTCTTTCTGTTGCGGATAACGCCGGGAAGAATAAAAGGAGTCAGAATTGCCACTGCCAGCGCCCAGCGATAGAAGGAGATGGCCGCCGGGTCAATGGCCCCTGCAGACAGCTTATTCACTATCGCATTGATAGCCCAGATGATGACGGCAAACAGTGGAAACAAAATGGCCATGGGCGGAAAACTCTTACACCGGTAAAATTGAAGCACAGAGTGTACCTCTGTCAGGTTTGGAAAATATAGCTAAAAACAGACAAACGTAGCGTCTTTCCGATAATTGATCGGGCTCTTGGTTTAATCAGCAGATTCGCTCAATTGGTATTACTCAATGCTTTTACTCTCCAGCCTGTTCTGTGCTCCTTATACCAACGCCCGAAACGTTCGCCACTCATCCAGCAGCAGCCAGCCCGCGGTAATCGCCAGCGATCCGGCCATCAGGCCATTAAACACCCTAAGCCGCCAGCCGACCCGTAGCGTTTGCTGTAGCCTATCGCCCATCCATGCCCAAACGTAAACGCAGGGAAAGCCAATAATGGAAAAGGAGCCCGATAACAGCAGAGTGCTGTTGATGATATTACCCTCTTTCGCCGTGAACAAAATGGCCGCGTTAATCAGCATCAGCCACGCTTTAGGATTTACCCACTGGAATAGCATCGCACCGACCAGCGTCATTGGCGCGGCGTGTTCACGTCCTACCGGGCTTCCCGACAGCCAAATTTTCCATGACAGCCACAGTAGGTACAGACAGCCAAACACTGCCAGCGGCAGCCTGATGGCTGAAATATGGGTAATGATGGTGCTAAGAGAAAAGGTAATACACAGGCATAAAACGGCACAACCGAGGCTAATTCCGACCAAATGCGGAAGCGTGCGCTTTAGGCCGAAGTTTACACCGGAAGTCGCCAGCATCAAATTATTGGGGCCGGGGGTAATACTCATCACAATGATGTAACTAATCAGGGCAATATCGGGCATCGTTGTTCCTGCGCTAACTAATAAAATATTTAAATATAGTAGAGGGGAAATTCACTGGGTAACAAATACAGAAAATATATTTTTAGATGAATACAGTTGTACTAATTTTATTCTATCGAACTGAAAGCCCAGAGACTAACTGATGATACCCTCCGACAATGAAGCGACGCTATACCAACAGCTAGCCGACGGCATTGGTAATGCCATACGGCGCGGAGTGCTTGAGTAATATTTTGTACCAGCTTTACTAAAACGTTAGCGCCTGATTTTCACATTGGCTGGATGTCGGGCGTGCTGTTTTCACCTAACGGCCGGTATAGCCATGTATTCCGTTTATCCTGCTGTTACCCGTTTGACCAGCGTTATAGCTGGGCGATTAAGCGAATCGGGGAGCTGGCGGGAGAGATGTTAACCCAATATAACCGTGATTGCGGTCAACCGGCCTAAAGCATAAACCGATATCCAACGCCGATTTCAGTAATCAAATGCCGAGGACGGCTCGGATCCTGTTCCAGCTTTTGCCGCAGGTGGCCCATATAGATACGTAGATAGTGACCGTGTTCGGTACTGTTCGGCCCCCATACGCTGTTGAGCAGCTGGCGCTGGGTCAGCACTTTTCCGGGGTTGGCCAGAAGTTCAGACAACAGGCGAAATTCGATCGGTGTCAGGTGGATCGCCTCGCTATCACGCATAACCTGACGGTTAATTAGATCGACGCTGATAGTGGAAAAGGTAATTATCGGATCTTCCTGAGCTGAGTTCGGGCGGTGGCGCAGGGCAACTCTGACTCTGGCCATCAGTTCGCTAACGCCAAACGGCTTAACCAGATAGTCTTCGGCCCCGGCGTCTAATGCGCTGACCTTATCCTCCTCCGAGACTCTGGCCGACAGTACAATAATCGGAATGGAGCTCCACTGGCGCAGGTCACGGATAAAATCTAAACCGTCGCCGTCCGGCAGGCCAAGATCGAGGATAATCAGATCGGGCTTACGGGTTCCGGCTTCGATTAATCCACGCTGCAAGGTTTCACTTTCGAACACCCGGCAGTTCTCATGCTCTAGCGCGGCCCGCACAAAGCGGCGGATCTCTTTTTCATCTTCAACGATTAATATGGCCGGTGACGGTTGGGTCATTGTTCTTCTATTCCGGTTATCAGCTCGGGTTGGGGCTCTAACGGCAGCGTAAAGTAGAAACGGGCTCCGCCGTTGGGGCCATTTTCTGCCCGTATAGTACCACCGTGTAGCTTAATAATAGCCTGACAAATCGCTAAACCTAACCCGATACCATGAATGGCGGACTCTTTATTGCCGCGGGAAAACTTATCAAAAATAGCCCGCTCTTGCCCGTGGATAATTCCGCCACCGTTGTCGTTAACCTCAACTTCAATAAACTTATGGTTAGGCTGCTCATGAGCGCTGATGCCGATTATAGCGCGTTCTCCTGCATACTTAACCGCATTCTCCAGCAGGTTAAGAAAAATGCGTTCAATCAGCGATGAGTCACAGTTAATGAGCGGCAGGTCCGGCGGTAGGTCAATATTAACCTGATGCTGATCCAGCAGGTTATCTAGCGTATGTAAGGCGCTGCCAATAATTTCTTCCAGCGACTGCCACTCCTTTTTGGGCGCAAACCCACCCGACTGAATGCGCGCCATATCGAGCAAATTGTTGACCAACTGAGTGGTATTCAGTACATATTGGCGGATTTTCTCCGCCTGAGGTGCATATTCTGAACGGGCGGCTTTGAGGCCAAACGCCAGAATGTCTGTCTGGCCCAGCAGGACTGTCAACGGTGTACGTAAATCATGGGACAGGGCGGCCAAAAGTGAGTTACGAAGCTGCTCTCTGTCGGCATCCAGCTTAGCCGCTTCGGCCGTTTTGGTTAAATCAAGCCGCTCCAGCGCGTTAGCAATCAGAACGGTATAAGTTTGTAATAGCCGCTGTTGTTCGGGGATCATTAACTGCCTCAGGCTAGCCGGTTCAATGGCCAAAACGCCGAAGGTTTTATTCTGACTGATTAATGGCTGAAGTTGGTAAGGAACGCTGGGCAGGGTATCGGTACCGGAACCGGCCGGCGAGCGTTTATCAAAACACCACAGGGAGATGGCGCTGTCAACGTTGACGATATTGTGGCTGTCGACGTTAACGGGGGTCAGAATGCCCCGCTCATTGGGCAGCAGCAGGCTGTTTTTGGCGTTAAAACTGCTGGAAATAAAGTAGCTGCTGCTCTTGGCGATATCTTCAACGGTCAGCGCCCGACTGAGCATTTTAGACATTTCGTACATATGCTGAGCGCGCTGTTCGCGGGTTCTGGCAACCTTAGCCTGATAACGAACTCCGGCAGTCAGGTTACCGATCACTAAGCCGACCATCAGCATAACGCCGAAGGTGACAATATATTGCATATCCGTGACGGAAAAAGACCAGCGGGGCTGGACGAAAAACAGGTCAAAGCAGGCGACGTTGGCGACGGTGGCTAATACCGATGGCCAGCGGCCGTAAAATAATGCCACTATCACCACGCCCAGCAGATAGACCATCACGATATTGGCCAAATCGAACATCGGTAGCTGCCAGTGTGCCAGCATGGTAATCAGACCACACAGCACCAGTGCCACCGCACAGCCCTGAATTTCTAACTTCCATTTTTCGCTAAACGGGCGGGCGTCAATCTCTCCACTATGAAGAGGCGCGGGGTTTTCCTCTACGGCGATAATTACCAGATCGAGGTCTGGTCCCAGTTTGCCCAATCGATCGGCAAAGCTTTTGTGCAGCTTCCAACGCTGTTCGCTGCGGCGCCCGATAATGATTTTGCCTAAATTATGCTCTCTGGCATAGCGTAAAACGGCCTGCTCTTCACAAGGATCGGATAGGGTTGCGGTTTCGGCTCCTAGCTCCTGAGCTAGCTTTAAGGAGCGTAGAATTACCCGACGCTGGTCTTTAGGAATTTGATGTAACCGAGGCGTTTCGACATACACCGCGTGCCAGATACAGCCAAGCTTAGCCGCAAGGCGGGCTGCCGTTCGCACCAGCTTATCGCTACCGCTATGACGACCGATACACAACAATATGGCGTCTCTGGTGTGCCATACTCGTTCTCCATCGCCGCTTTTACGAAAAGCCTGCATCTGGTCGTCCACCCGATCGGCGGTGCGCCGCAGGGCCAGTTCGCGCAGAGCGATTAGGTTACCCTTGCGGAAAAAGTGTTCAATGGCCCGCTCGGCCTGCCCGGGTAAATACACCTTGCCTTCGTTGAGCCTTTGGCGCAGATCGTCAGGGGGAATGTCCACCAGAATAATGTCAGTGGCATCGTCAAATATCCGGTCAGGAATGGTTTCACGAACCCGAATGCCGGTAATACCGCCAACGATATCGTTCAGGCTTTCCAGATGCTGAACGTTAACCGTGGTGAAAACGTCGATGCCAGCGTTGAGCAACTCTTCAACGTCGTTCCAGCGTTTAGGATGGCGAGAACCTCTGGCGTTGGTGTGGGCCAGTTCGTCGATCAGGATAACCGCCGGATGGCGGGCTAGCGCAGCGTCTAAATCAAATTCTCTGACGTGACGGTTTTGGATATTGATACGCTTGAGCTGAAGTACCTCTAACCCCTCAAGCAGGGCGGCGGTTTCGCTGCGACCATGGGTTTCAATCACGCCTGCGACCACGTCATGCCCCTGAGCTCGAAGCCGCTGGGCCTCCTGTAGCATCGCATACGTTTTCCCAACGCCAGCGCAGGCACCAAAGAAGACTTTTAGCTTACCGCGGGTCTCTTCGGCAACCTGAGCGAGTAGCTTATCCGGGTCTGGCCGCTGAAGTTGGTTATCCGACATACGTATCCTCATTGTCTGATTTTGGTTTCATTATCCAGCGCCAGATTGAGCTGCAGCACGTTAACGACCGGTTCACCCAGCACGTTAAAGGGTTCTGACGTATTCAGTTTAATCAGTTGGTTTATTCTGTCCACAGGAATCTCGCGGGCCAGCGCAACACGGTTGGCCTGATAGTATGCCGCCTGCGGTGAGATTTGCGGGTCTAAGCCGCTGGCCGATGTGGTTACCAGCTCAACGGGAACCGGGCCGGACTGAGCCGGGTTATCGTGGCGGATCTGCTGAATCTGGCTGGCGATCCTTTGTTTTAACAGCGGGTTGCTGCCAGCAAGGTTACTACCGCCGGACGCTAATGCATTATAAGGCATCTCGGCGGTTGCCGACGGTCGTCCGTGGAAATAGTCCGCCCGGGTAAAGTTCTGACCGATCAGGGCGGAGCCGACCACTTGGCTATTGGCGGTTATTAGCGAGCCGTAGGACTGCGCCGGGAAAAATAGCTGTGCTAAGCCAGTAACGGCCAGCGGATAAACTATTCCGGTAGCCAACGTCATTAATATCAATAGTACAAAGGCCGGGCGTAAGTAGCTCATGATGTTGGTTCCCATTTAAGCCAGACCTAACAAGGTCAGCAGCATATCGATCAGTTTAATACCGGCAAAAGGAACCACCAGACCGCCAAGTCCGTAAATTAGCAGATTACGGCGCAGCAGCGCCGCTGCCGACATGGCGGTATAGCTCACGCCCTTCAGCGCCAGCGGGATCAGAAATACGATAATCAGTGCGTTAAATATTACCGCAGACAGAATGGCCGATGAGGGCGATGTCAAATACATAACGTTGAGAATATTCAGCTGTGGATAGGTTGCTGAAAACGCGGCAGGAATAATGGCAAAGTATTTAGCCACGTCGTTGGAAATGCTGAACGTGGTCAGCGATCCCCGGGTCATCAGCATCTGTTTACCGATGTGCACCACTTCAATCAGTTTAGTTGGGTTAGAGTCCAGATCGACCATATTCCCGGCCTCTTTGGCCGCCTGAGTTCCCGAGTTCATCGCAACGGCAACGTCGGCCTGTGCCAGCGCGGGAGCGTCGTTGGTACCGTCACCGGTCATCGCCACCAGGCGGCCTTCAGACTGATACTGACGGATCAGGGCCAGTTTCGCTTCGGGCGTTGCTTCAGACAGAAAGTCATCGACCCCGGCTTCGGCGGCAATGGCAGCAGCGGTTAAGTGGTTATCACCGGTGATCATCACGGTTTTTATGCCCATCAGGCGTAGCTGCGCAAAGCGTTCTTTAATACCGCCTTTGACAATATCTTTCAGTGCGACCACGCCCAGCACCCGATTGCCTTCGGCAACCACCAGCGGAGTTGCGCCGGTACGGGCAACCTGCTCGACCAGAACGTTAACCTCTGCCGGGAACTGGCCCTTATTGGAGGCCATATAGTTGCGAATAGCGTCAACGGCGCCTTTACGAATATGGCGGCCCTGAACGTTGACGCCGCTCATGCGGGTTTGGGCAGAGAACTGAATGAAGGTGGCGTTCAGTGCGTTGAGGTCTCGTTCGCGCAGGTTAAAACGCTGTTTAGCCAGTACCACAATGCTGCGGCCTTCTGGGGTTTCATCCGCCAGTGAAGCAAGCTGTGCGGCATCGGCCAGCTCTTGCTCTTTTACGCCGTGAGCGGGTAAAAACTCTGAAGCCTGACGGTTGCCCAACGTAATGGTTCCGGTTTTATCCAGCAGCAAAACGTCTACGTCACCGGCGGCTTCAACGGCGCGCCCGCTGGTGGCAATCACGTTAGCGCCCAGCATCCGGCTCATTCCCGCGACGCCAATAGCGGAAAGCAGGCCGCCGATGGTGGTTGGAATCAAACAGACCAGCAGGGCGATCAGGATAGTTATCGATACGCCGGTGCCAGAGCCATTCGCTTCCACGCTAAACAGAGAGAAGGGGAAGACTGTCGCCGTGGCTAATAAAAATACGATAGTTAAGGCAATCAGCAAGATGGTCAGCGCCACTTCATTTGGCGTTTTGCGGCGTTTCGCGCCTTCAACCATGGCAATCATCCGATCGAGGAAGGTTTCACCCTGATTGACCGTGCTCTGGATAATCAGCCAGTCAGACAAAATTCGCGTGCCGCCGGTGACGGAAGAAAAGTCGCCGCCGGATTCACGGATCACCGGTGCGGATTCACCGGTAATGGCGCTTTCATCGACCGAGGCGCCTCCTTCAATGATTTCCCCATCGCAGGGAATGATATCGCCAGCCTTGACCAGCACGATATCGCCTTTTTGCAGGCTCTCGGAGCTGACGGTTTCAGACGGTGAATTCAGCCGTGGCTCAGCCAGCTTATTAGCCCAACTGGTTTTTTTAGCGCCCTTCAGGCTTTGCGCCTGTGCTTTACTGCGCCCCTCTGCCATTGCTTCTGCAAAGTTAGCAAACAGAACGGTAAACCATAGCCACAGGGCAATATTACCGGTAAAAAGAGCGCTGCCCTGAGATTGACCCGCTAAGATCGTTAGCCAAATCACGGTGGCAATAATACTGCCCAAATAGACCACAAACATTACCGGGTTGCGCCATTGGGTGCGCGGGCTTAGCTTTTTGAACGCCTCTTTCAGCGCGGTGCGTAGTAATGCGGGTTCAAAAATTGCGCGTTGTTGACGAGTCATTTTGTTGTCTCTTCTGTCAGAACTGGAGATATTCAGCGATCGGGCCTAAAGCCAGAGCCGGAACGAAGGTCAGCGCGCCTACCAGTAAAATAGTGCCAACCAGCAGGCCGATAAACAGCGGGCCTTGGGTCGGTAAGGTGCCATTTCCCGCCGGCTGTCGTTTTTTCGCGGCCAGCCGACCGGCAATAGCAAGAACCGGAATAATGACGCCGAAACGGCCGAGAAACATGATGACGGCCAGCGTCAGGTTGTAGAACGGGGTATTGACGCTCAGCCCGGCAAAAGCGCTACCGTTGTTGTTGGCGGCGGATGAAAAGGCATAAAGCACCTCGGTAAAACCATGAGCGCCGGGATTAAGAATGCCCGCTTTGCCCACGTCGGTAACCAGCGCCAGCGCCGTACCAAGCAACACCAGCGTTGGGGTGACTAAAATCGCCAGTGCGGTCATTTTGATTTCGAACACGTCGATTTTTTTGCCCAGATACTCAGGGCTGCGGCCAATCATCAGGCCCGACAGGAATACGGTCAGAAGCACAAACAGCAGCATGCCGTAGAGCCCTGAGCCAACGCCGCCAAATACCACTTCGCCAATTTGCATTAGCCACAGCGGCATCATCCCGCCCAGCGCCGTAAATGAATCATGCATCGCGTTCACAGCGCCACAGGAGGCGGCGGTAGTGACGACGGCATATAGCGAGGAGGCGATGATACCAAAACGCGACTCCTTGCCTTCCATATTGAACCGGCCGTCTAGCCCTAGCTGAGTGAAATAGTCCGGGCCATTAAGCTCGGCATAAACCACGACAACGGCGGCGATAACAAAAATGATCGACATTGCCCATAGCAGGGCGTTGCCCTGCCGACTGTCTCCAACTGCCCGACCAAAGGCCATACACAGTGCACAAGGGATCAAGAATATGGCCAACATCTGCACCATATTGCTCAGCGCGGTAGGGTTTTCAAACGGATGGGCGGAATTTGCGCCAAAGAAGCCGCCGCCGTTAGTGCCCAGTAGCTTAATGGCTTCCTGTGATGCCACCGGCCCCATCGGCAGTACCTGATGTGAACCTTCGAGGGTCGTCAGGTGAAGGTAAGGGCTGACGTTTTGTAATACGCCTTGGCTGACGAAAAAGAGGGCCAAAATCAGCGACAGCGGCAGGAGTATGTAAAGCGTTATGCGGGTTAAGTCTACCCACGCGTTGCCGATAGTTTGCGATGAGTGGCGGGCGAACGCCCTGATTAGCGCAAAGGCTACGGCAATACCGGTGGCGGCCGACAAGAAATTCTGCACTGACAGCCCGACCATTTGGCTGAAGTAGCTTAGGGTATTTTCTCCACTGTAAGCCTGCCAGTTGGTGTTGGTGACAAAGCTGACGGCGGTATTGAAGGCTAAGTCCCATGACATATTTGGCAGCTGTTGCGGGTTGAGAGGTAGCCCTGACTGGGCCATCAGCAAGATAAACAGCACAACCAGCCCGCACAGATTGAATACAATGATAGCCAGCGCGTACTGAAAGCCGGTCATCTCTTTTTGTTTAATCGCACAGCCGCGCCACAGTTTTTTTTCTATACGCAACAGGCCATAGGCTGGCTCGCCTTCGATCAGTTTAACCAGCAGCTTACTCAAGGTGAGCGCTAGCATCAGTAGTACGGCGAGAAAAACCGTAATAGTGAGAAACAGGGTTGCGTTCATCAGAAATCCTCAGCGTTAAACAGGGCATACACTAAGTAGCCGAGTAACAGAATGACGAATAACACACCGGCGATAATGCTAATACTCATGATATGCCTCCGGAGGCGGCCAGTTTGGATGCCTCCAGACTAGGCGGGTGGGTGCAAAGATGTTGATAAAATAGTTTTGAAAGGTGTAAAAAAAGTATAAAAATTGTTGAGCCGATTTGGCACGACTTGCCTTTATTGGGTATTTACCTCAATTGATTAATTGCTATAGTAGCCCCGATAATTTTTCGGAACCAAGTTTCTAAATCAAAGGTCGCGGTGAGGTACTGTTGCTGGTGCGGATACCCATTTTTGTTTTTATGCTTTCAACCGTACGGAATTAAAAGGCATTGTGATGTTAAGAAGAATTTCTTGGGTATTTGGCGTGTTGTCGGTGCTGGTTCCTGCCGTGCTATTTTTATGGCAGTGGATTCAACATCAAAAACTGCTGGCAGCAGGTTTGGTCACTGATGAGCTCGGGTGGACGCTGAGCGTATTGTTTGTCGACGTATTTGTCGCTGGCGTATTGGGCTTTGTCGCTGTGGTTCTTAATGCCGTTGCGCTGTACCGTCTTCCTGCCGAGTCGACGTTTAATCCGGTGCTCAGAGTGCTTGAAATGCTGCTCCTTTCACTGCCGCTGTTTGTCTGTTTGTTCTTCTTAGGTACGTTTATCATTCATGGTTAAGAGAATGGTTAAGCGGGCTTTTTAGCCTCTGGTTTCTTTGATTCTGTGGGCGCAGGCCCCGGTTCTAAACTTCAACCTTGCAGACTGAGTCTAATTTAGCTGTACTCGCCCAGATTACGGTTAAATTACCGCTCACTCTCATTGGCCAACATACAAATATGTCGGCTAATCACATTCAGCTTAATGCCCAGCTGGCCAGCTATATCAACGTTACTTTTCCCTTCGGCCAGCAGTTTCTGGATTAACCGGTGTATATCTGCTTCATTGCCCTGATAAATATAAGTGGTCTGAAAGGATCGATTACAGGCCTTACACAGGTAACGCACCATTCCCGATCTGGACTTTCCGTGCTTACAAACATGATTCTTGTCTTCACAGTAGTGACAGCAAGGATTCGGTTTGATTTCCATATGTTCCACACCTCTTATCCGGATGAAATATAAACCATGGCCGTGGATAGTATGAAGGCCCGCAATGGATAACTGCGGGCCGGTATGTCAGACCTGTTAGAACGTGTATTTAAATCCAACGGTTAACAACGTGTCGCTGTAGCCATCATCACCCAGTTGCTGGGCTACGTTAGTCCACAGATTGGCGTGTTTATTCAGCTGGCCTTCGGCCCCCAGCTTCAGTTCGCCAACGTTGCTATTTCCAGCCTGTTTCATCGTCACGCCGTCCATGACGGCACCCGCCTGCTCGGTGTTATGCAGCCAGTTCGCTTCCGCATACACGGTAAACAGTTTGTCGCTGTTCTTGTCCATATTGCTCACGCCATCACGCGATAGTTTGACGCCCAGACGGGTCTGAACGTTATTGTTGCTGTCAGATGTGACGCGAGTACCGTTGGTCTCCGTATGGTCATCGGCTTTGATGCCGCTCCAGATTATTTGGGCCTGAGGGGTCACAAACACGGCACCGTTCTCACTCTGATAAACCGGGATCCGATAGCCGCTTTCTACCGATGCGCTCAGGCCGTTGATATCGTAACGCTCGCCCGATAGCTGCTCGCCGTGCACTTCACCGTTAAGCCAGCTGTACTGCACCCAGCTGTCAACGTAAACGCCGTTTAGCGTTTTCGCATCCTGATACCAGGTGGCGTAAACCCCGGCGCTGTAGCCGTCAACCTTGCCTTTCGAGTGATAACCGCTGTGACGGTTACTGCTCTGGCTGTCAGCCTCACCGTAGCCTAACATCAGGCCAACGCCTAAACGGTCAGCGTCCGTAAACCGGGTTTCAGCCACTTCACCGCCGCCCTGTACCACGTAGCTGTTGGTGGCGGTTTTAATCTGACCGCTGGTGTCCCTGAACTTGGTGCGCGAACCCTGCTGGCGCAGCCACATGCTGGAGTTTTCTGCCCGACCTTCACGGTCTTCTAAGCGCAGATTAAACAGTTTACCGGCTGCGGCCATGTTGGCTAGGTAGCTGCCCGCTTCAGGTCTGAGCAGGGGATCGTTATTCTCTGGAGTAGGGTTCGGCGTAGACTCTGGTGCTTTACTGGTCAGATACCAGTTACCGGCATTAACATCCGCCCCGCGTACCAAAGAGTAATCATAAGCACCGGCCACGATACGGCCCTGTTGAACAAACTCGCCGCCAGAAGTGCCATTAACCTGTATTAGTTCAATGCCGTTTAAGGTAACTGCGCCGCTGCCACCGACATTGGTTACGCTAACCCGAGTAACGCCAGCAGTATTACCGGTAACCACCAGTTTATCGGTCGCGGAGCTGTCATCACTGAGCGCGGTATTGAAATTCAGTAAGCCGTTATTACCGGTATAATCACCGGATACGGTCAATACAGCGCCGGGCGCCCCGTTAAAGCTCACTATGCCGCTATTATTCAGGCTAGCGACCGCCTGGTCATAACCGGCCAAATTCAACTGACCGGCACTCTTCACGGTAAAATCGGATGCGGCGCTGAACGCCCATGCTGCCCCGGCTTTCAACGTTCCGGCACTAACGGTAGTCACGCCCGCATAATCGTTAGCAGAGGTCAGCGTTGTCGTACCCTGATTCATCTGATTAACGGTTAAAAAGCCCGACATCGGCGGTGAAAAGTCGATATCGTCAGTATGGTTAAAGTTGACCGTTGCAGAGCCGTCACCGCCGGTGATACTCTCCGCATTAAAGGTACCGGACTGATTTCCATTACCTATATTTAAGGTACCAACACCGGTTGAGCCAACAGCCATATATACTGGGCCAGCAGAAACTTCTGCCCGATCGGAAATGGTCAGTGAGCCATTTCCGTAATAACCAATATAGATTTTACGTTGATTATTCCACTGAGAGCCAACGCCGGATATCGAGACAATACCTGATGAACCCTCCTCGTTACCAATTACGCTAAAGTAGCTGCTAACAAAACCGCCATCACTAACCGTGAGCTTGGCATTACCTTCATAGCCAATATGGACTTCACGTTGATTATTCCACCGCGAACCAACGCCGGATATCGAGATAATACCTGATGAGCCTTCCTCGAGACCAATCACGCTACCGTTACTGCTAACCATGCCACCATCGTTAATCGTTAACGAGGCATCACCGGCGTAGCCAACGTAGAGAAAGTAGTCGTTATTCCACTGTGACCCAGTACCGGACACCTCGACAAGGCCCGTCGAACCGGCCATATGGCCGATATGGCCATCATAACTGCTAGCAACGCCGCCATCGTTAATCGCTAGCGAACCATTACCGGAATGACCAACATAGAGTTTAGTGCTGTTATTCCACTGAGACCCAATACCGGACACCTCAACGCGGCCCGTCGAACCAACAGCATCACCAATAAAGGCCATCTTGTTTTCAACAACACCGCTATTGTTAATGATGAGCGCACCATTACCAGTTTGGCCAATGTAAATGGAGTTATTACCAAGGTTCCAAGGCGAAGTCTGTGTTCCCGGAACCGTAACGGTTTGGCCACCGTCAACGATCGTATCGGCAGCAGTGGCAGGCGTTGCGTTCAGGAGCGAAGCCGAAAGCACAATGGAAAGGTAGCTAAGCTTAAACAGGCTTTTCGTTGTTGTACTAGACATCGAGTTGCTTTTGCAGGCAGAAGCGTGGGAAAAATGATTTTTTTTAGCGCTTCCTGCTGATTTTGAATAAGTAGTACGAGGGATTTTATTCATAATTTAATTCCATTTTAAATGTAAGAATATCTTTAATGAGATAATAGAATTATCCCAATACGTTATTTATTATTTATAGAACAGCTATTAATCAGGAGCCGAATAGACGTCACAATGCTCGTTCAGTATTTTCATGAATAAAATATGATGAGTATCGGTGTGTCGTATGCAACGCGTTAACCAACGGGGATAAATTAAATTTCGGCCATAAATTTTTATTTTATATAGATAATCAAGGCAGCTAAAATTCATCTCAACACTAACAGCATCAGGGCTATTTTTTAGAGGTGGGCGCTGTAGAAAATCTACGTTAGCAGGTTGCATAATCGGAGAGATAGAGGAGAGTAAATTTAGGTAATGCCACCTTTTTGTTACAACTGCCTTTGCCATATTGTCCATTTTTTACCTCATCCTTAACCATAAAAAATAGTAGCGCTGGTACCCTGATTTGTTGTCATTTAGGACCATTTTGACAATATAAGATTTAAATATTCAAATGATGATAATAACATTTATAATATATTGTGTGATTTATTTTGTATGGTTTTTAATATTAAGAAATGGAGCTATTTAATGTGTGAATATATTTCTAAAAAATAATTTTGATACAATTCATTTATAATTTAATGGGTTGGTGATTTATTGAGCATGGAAAAATTCCTATAATTCAAAATGATGATGAATAATGCTGGATCTTTATTTTTGATTCAGAGAAAATAAAAACCGTC
Organism: Budvicia diplopodorum; assembly: GCF_009800925.1. GTDB lineage: Bacteria > Pseudomonadota > Gammaproteobacteria > Enterobacterales > Enterobacteriaceae > Budvicia > Budvicia diplopodorum. The sequence continues at coordinate 52,332 of NZ_WOYF01000003.1, forward strand.
AGATCTGGCAATTGACATTTTGGTCCTAATTGCCACCTATTTTACCCCCGATTTTAACTGCCATATTGCTTAAATCCCTCCACTCAATTTACCGTATACCGCACTGCGCGGTGGCTTTTCAGTGCCTAAATAGTCTTGCATTAATTGGTATCAGGCTAAAGTAAGGCCGTAGGTATGGTGAACCTATGCTGACCAAGCGAGCACCGCGGGTCTTTCTCTAACCTATGAATGATGTTATAGAATTGTTGCCTAGATAGTCCCGCCTTTTGCAGGTTGAAAATAGCCATTAGCATTCTCCATTTGTGTTAAAACCGTCCAGATTTAATAAATATTTTTCTTTTGGAATAATATTTTACTGCTTAATAAATAAAAGTATTAGATAAGCTTTAATGCGTTGTTTATATAATTTCATCGTGGTGACCTTTATATCTCTTCCCGTTCGGCAACCGTGGCCATTAAGACAATGGATTTCCAATTCTTGCTTAGAATATGGGGCAGGGTGGGCCACGGGTACAGAGGCACTCCAACGGGATAACAATCCTGAAGAAGCCAAAACGGTAAAGTAGGAGGTCTGATTGGTCAATTCTGCCTGTTATCTGCTCAATCTCATCCTTCTGTCATAAAAATATCCTCAAAAACTGTAATATAGGTTGAAATCAGGGTATATAAGCTCAGATAATCGTTTGCTTAGGCGAATTAAACCCGAAATTCTACTTCCAGAGGACATGTTGTATGTCGAGCATTGACGATCAGAAAGGCAAATCTGCAGGTCAAAATAGTGGCGTTGATGGCTATTTTAAAATTTCTGAGCGAGGCAGTAATGTCCGTCAGGAAGTACTAGCCGGGCTAACTACCTTTTTAGCGATGGTGTATTCCATCGTTGTGGTACCCAATATTCTTGGTCAGGCTGGGTTTCCGGTTGAGACCGTATTTGTGGCTACCTGTCTGGTCGCTGGCGTGGGCTCTATGGTAATGGGCGTGTGGGCTAATCTACCGATGGCGGTGGGTTGTGCTATTTCGCTAACGGCGTTTACCGCATTTAGTCTGGTTCTAGGCCAAGGCCATTCAATACCGGTAGTCTTAGGTGCAGTATTTGTGATGGGCGTTCTTTTTACGCTGATCTCAGCAACCGGTATTCGGGCGTGGATTTTACGTAATATTCCGATTGGTATTGCTCACGGAACCGGTATTGGCATTGGTTTATTCCTACTGTTAATTGCTACCAGCGGCATTGGTGCGGTGATTAAAAACCCTATTGATGGTCTGCCGGTTCAGTTTGGTGATTTTAAATCCTTCCCGGTGATGATTGCGTTTGCCGGTCTGGCAGTGATTATTGGTTTGGAAAAACTGAAAGTACCCGGCGGTATTCTGCTGGTGATTGTTGGTATTTCTGTTCTCGGCCTGATTTTTGACCCCAAAGTGACTTATAAAGGTCTGGCTTCAATGCCTACACTGGTAGCCAAAGATGGGACATCGCTGATCTTTAGTCTGGATATCAAAGGTGCCCTACAAATGACGGTGTTGCCGAGCATTTTGGCGCTGGTGATGACCGCGGTATTTGATGCCACCGGTACTATTCGGGCGGTAGCCGGGCAGGCTAACCTGTTAGACAAAGACGGTCAGATTATTAACGGCGGTCGCGCTCTGACGACAGACTCCGTCAGCAGTATTTTGTCTGGTCTGGTAGGCGCAGCACCCGCTGCGGTATATATTGAATCGGCAGCCGGAACCGCAGCCGGTGGTCGTACTGGCTTAACGGCATTAGTGGTTGGCGTGCTGTTCCTGTCACTGTTGTTTCTGTCTCCTCTAGCCAGTTTAGTTCCGGGCTATGCTACTGCGCCTGCGCTGATGTATGTTGGTTTACTGATGCTGAGCAACGTTTCTCGCTTAGACTTCAACGATTTTGTTGATGCCATGTCTGGCCTGATTTGTGCGGTATTTATCGTGTTAACCGGCAATATTGTTACCGGCATTATGCTGGGCTTTGCTTCTCTGGTTATCGGCCGTGTTTGCTCTGGCGAATGGCGTAAGCTGAATATCAGCGTTGTTCTGATAAGTATTGCGCTGGTTGCGTTCTACGTTGGCGGCTGGGCAATTTAAGTCCGTTTGTTATCGGCAAGGCCCCTCTCTTTTGGGGGGCTTATAGCGGTGATTCTGATTAGAACTATTTACCCCCCCTTTACCCCCCCTATATCCAGCCTTCATCTAATCCTTATATAGCTACGCATTTTCCGGCGAGGGATATTATCGTTATGTAGAATACATTCCGCTGGGCGTGGCTAATATACGACGTGACGGGACTCGGGATGATGGCAGAAGAAAAAGAGGAGTATCAATAAAAAAGCGCTACCGGTTGCCCGACAGCGCTTCTAAAAGCATTCAAACTGATTAGTATCAGTTCATGCCGTATCTTTTCAGTTTCTTGCGCAGCGTACCACGGTTGATACCCATCATTGTTGCTGCGCGAGTTTGGTTACCGCGGGTGTACTGCATAACCATGTCTAACAGAGGCTGTTCTACTTCAGCCAATACCAATTCATATAGATCGTTAACGTCCTGACCGTTAAGTTGAGCAAAGTAGTTCTTTAATGCTTGTTTAACCGAATCACGCAAAGGTTTTTGGGTAACTTGGTCTTGAGAGTTTACGGTGGCGACTGTTAGTACGTCAGAATTTACGCGTTGTTCGAACATATTTCTGTTAGCTCTTTTATCTGTTTAGGCAAAATTTTCAAAATATGCCCCCAACGCATCCAGCTGTTCGCTGGCATCCTCTATCGCGTTGAAGGTGCGCCGAAACTGGTCATTTGGGGCATGCGCTTGGATATACCAAGAAACGTGCTTACGTGCGATGCGGAGTCCTTTGCCTAGACCGTAAAAGTCGTGCAATTCTCTCACATGCTCGTTTAACAAGCGTTCCACTTCTGCCAACGGCATTGGTGATAACAGCTCCCCTGTGTCCAGGTAATGCTGGATTTCCCGAAAGATCCACGGTCTTCCCTGAGCAGCTCGTCCTATCATCAGAGCGTCAGCTCCAGTGTAGTCCAAAACGGCCCTGGCTTTATGCGGGTCAGTAATATCCCCGTTAGCAATAACCGGTATATCTACATTCTGTTTAACCGCACGGATGCTGTCGTATTCTGCTTCACCGTTGAATAAACAATGACGAGTGCGGCCATGTATTGTAATGGCCTGAATACCACTGCGTTCCGCCAGTTGGGCAATCTCAACGCAGTTACGGTTTTCTGGATCCCAGCCGGTACGAATCTTTAAGGTTACCGGAACGTCAACTGCGCTCACGACGGCGTTAAGAATTCTACCAACCAGTTCAGGATATTGTAACAGTGCTGAACCTGCCAATTTACGATTCACTTTTTTTGCCGGACAGCCCATATTGATATCAATAAGCTGTGCGCCGTTTTTTACATTGATGCGCGCCGCTGCCGCCATATCTTCCGGATCGCATCCGGCGATTTGAACGGCTCGAATGCCGAGCTCATCAAGGTGGACCATACGCAATCGTGACTTATCGGTTCGCCATACTTCTGGGTTAGAAGAGAGCATCTCCGAAACGGTCATTCCTGCACCCATCGCATAGCATAGCGTTCTGAACGGACGGTCCGTGATTCCCGCCATAGGCGCGGCAATTAAACGATTTGTTAGCTGAAGGTTACCAATGCGCATAGACAACGAAAGACCATATATGTCTGCAAGGGCGCGTATATTACGCATTTTTTTGCACAGATGAAAGGCCAAACTTTGAACAATCTACGACTAAAATCAAAGAAAGAAATATGTGTTAATGGTCAAGATGTTATTCACCATGTTTAACAATAAGTTATGTTTTCACTGAACGATAATTTTTTTATTATAATTCATGTCGGTTGTCTCTGTTGAGCGCTTTTTGACCATATTTTATTGGTTTTTATGTTAGAAATGTGGGGGGCTATATTGTACTTGATGCCTGCTCTTGCGGGCCGTTTATCTGGCTGGTTGAGCGGTTGTTGGGGCGGTAGCTGGAAGGAGAAGGGGGAAGATTGTGTCGATAAAAAAACCGCTGATGCCGGGTAAATGGTATCAGCGGTTTATTCTATTTTAGGCCGATAAGCGGTTAGTCAGGCTTTCTGACGCCGGTGATCCGGCACCATTCTTCTTTTTCGGCAACCGAATCGAGCAAAAATAGCGCCTGATAGGCTTGCGCTACGCCTTCAGCCTGCGTTGCCAGAACGCCCGACAGGCCTAAATGGCCATTGGCTTTTGGCAGTTGCCCGATAATCGGCGCCAGTTCTCTTAGCGGGCCAGCAAGGATGTTGGCAACCACTACGTCGGCCTTTAAGTTATCCGGTTGGTCTTTAGACAGGTAAAGCTCTAAACGCTCTGAGACTTGGTTACGTTGAGCATTATCACGGCTGGCCTGAATGGCCTGCGGGTCGATATCGATGCCGATAGCTTTAGCGGCACCTAGCTTCAGAGCGGCAATGGCTAAAATGCCGGAGCCACAGCCAAAATCAATAACGGTTTTGCCTTCCAGATCCAGCCCGTCTAGCCACTGTAAGCACAGCGCGGTAGTTGGGTGGGTTCCGGTTCCAAAAGCCAGACCCGGATCGAGCATGACGTTAACCGCATTGACATCCGGCACATCGCGCCAGCTTGGGCAAATCCACAAACGTTCACCGAAACGCATTGGGTGGAAGTTATCCATCCATTCACGCTCCCAGTCTTTATCTTCCAGCTGTTCGATTTTATGCACAAAACCGCTACCGAGCAGCGGATTGTATTCCAGCATGGCGACAACCTGTTTCATATCGGTTTCTGCGTCGTACAGGCCGATAACGTCGGTATCGCCCCACAGGCGAGTTTCTCCCGGCAGTGGCTCAAAAACCGGTACGTCGTTCGTGTCCTGAAAGGTGACTGACACTGCGCCGCTTTCGACCAGCGCATCACCAATAGATTCGGCCTGCGCGCCGGTAGTATTTAACTTTAGTTGTATCCAAGGCATAGCTAATTCTCTTACGGGGGATAACCTAGTTATCCCATCAATTTATCATGTACGAGCTGCTTTCGCGGCTAAACGTTCGCCAAACATATTGGCGAGCAGAAAGCTTACCGCGCCTAACAGCAGCGAAGGAACGATCGGATGTAGCCCGTACATATGGATATTTAAGGTTGCCAGTAGGCTATAGCATACCGCGCCACAGACCATTGAGGTTAAAGCACCGCAGGCGTTAGCGCGTTCCCAATAGAGGCCAAAGACTAATGGCCATAGGAATACGGCTTCCAGACCGCCAAAGGCCAGCAGGTTCCACCAGATAATCATTTCAGGCGGGCGCCATGCGGCAAGGATTAATAGCAGCCCGAGCACCAGCGTGACGGTGCTGGATATTCTAGCCAGCCTCCGCTCATTGCGGATTTGCTCCGGTTTAACGCTGAGATAAAGATCTTTGATCAGCGTTGCCGAAGACTGTAACAGCTGTGCGTTAATGGTCGACATGATTGCTGCCAGCGGTGCGGCTAAGAATATACCCGCAGCGAAAGGCGGTAATACGGTGATCATCAGGGTTGGGATAACCTGATCCGGAATCATTAGATCGGGTAAAATCGCCCGCCCCAAAGCCCCTGCAAGGTGCATACTGAACATCAGGATAGCCACGACAATCGTGCCAATGATAATTCCACGGTGTACGGCTTTACTGTCTTTGTAAGCGATACAGCGAACGGCAGTATGCGGCAGGCCGATAACGCCGAAGCAGACTAGAATCCAGAACGAAGCCATAAACGGCAGGGACAAGAAGTCACCCGCACCGGTAGGCGTTAGTAGCTTGGGATCGATATGCTGCAGCTTGCCTACGGCGCTCTCTAGCCCGCCGGCGGCGTAGATAACCGCAACCAAGAGCAGAATGGCACCCACGAGCATCACTAAACCCTGCAGGGCATCGTTGAGCACGCTGGCGCGAAAGCCGCCAAAGGAAGTGTAAAGGGCAATGGTTACGCCGAAAATCAGTAGCCCAATATCGTAAGGAATACCGGCTGCGGTTTCTAGCAGACGGGCTCCGCCGATAAACTGCACCGTCATCGCGCCGACAAAGGCTAGCAGTAAGCTGATGCTGGCAAACCATACCAGTAGCTTGCTTTTAAAGCGGGCATACAGCACATCGTTCAGGGTGACGGCGTTGTAGCGCCGGGCCAGAATGGCAAACTTTTTACCCAGTATGCCAAGGGACAGCCAGACGGCAGGAAGTTGAATCATTGCCAGTAGCACCCAACCAAGGCCATATTTATAGGCAGCTCCGGGACCACCGATAAACGAACTGGCGCTGATATAGGTTGCCGTCAGGGTCATGGCTAGAATAAATCCACCCATTGAACGATCGCCAAGGAAGTAGTCGTTAAGAAAATTTCCTTTCTGACGTTTAGTGTAGGCGTAAATAGACAGGCCAAAAACCAACGCCAGATAAGCCCCCAGAGGCAAAATTACATCAATCTTCATTGTTGTCCTCCAGTGGAATATCGCGGAAGGCGTAACGCACCATAAACCAGCACAGCAGAATAAATATCAGTGGAATCAACAGGCAGGACATTTCAAACCAGTGAGGTAGTCCGGTAATTCCTGACTGATTGTCCGGCAGATAGGCAGCCAAACACCAGGCTATCAGGTAGGCAATGGTCAGCCCCAATGCCCAAAGCGCTTCTTTATGGGCTTGGATAAAGCGAGGATCCATCATGTTCTTCGTCGCCGTTGGTTGAAAATGAACTAGGAATAGGATTGTACGGAAAGGAATGCGTTTGCCTAGAATTATTTTAGCTGAGATGAAGGAGGAAGATGGACTGAAATTAAGCCCGTTAAAGTTAATCCGATGCCATAATATCGGCCAGATAAACTGACAGGCATTATACTTACAGGAAAATTGCTTACCATAGACATCGGGATTTGTTTACACTATGGGCAAGTGAAACAAACAGCGTTTGTATAGGCTTAAGCATGGAACATATTATAACTAAACGTCGCTATTATGACGTGGGACTACAAATCGAAGAGCTGCTTTATTCCGGCATTTTCAAAGCCGGCGAGCGTCTTCCTTCGGAGCGGGAGCTCGGTGAGCGTTTTAAAACGAGCCGAACGATTATCCGTGAAGCAATTATCATGCTTGAACTAAAGGGCGTTGTAGAAGTTAAACAAGGTGCAGGTATTTACTTCATTGATAGCCCAGAAAACATAAATCACAAGGCGTTGTTGCCTTATTCTGATATTGGGCCCTTTGAGCTGTTACAAGCCAGACAAGTGATAGAAAGTAATATTACCGGCTTTGCTGCAACTCAAATCAGGCTTAATGAACTGCATGAGCTTAAACGTATTATTGAACAGCAGGAAAAACATATTAAGGGCAATAGCGACAAGTTTGAAGAGTTGGATTGCCAGTTCCACAATATTATTTCAGAGTCTACCCAGAACAGGGTTTTAATGAAGCAGTCTGCCGAACTTTGGCGAGCCGTCAGAACTGAAAATCCGCGCTGGAAACAATTAAACTATAAATATCTGCACAAAACTGAATTGAGAATGAGGTGGGTAGAAGATCACCGCAATATTTTCCTTGCGTTACAGAAACGTAATGTAGAACAGGCCCGGCAGGCATCCTGGAACCACCTAGAAAATAGTAAGAATGAACTAGTGAATATATTTCAGCAAGACGATTCGCTAGAGGATTTTGACGACTTTTTCTTTGCTACCTAGTAATAAATCGATGTCTTTCTCTTTGCTGGCCAGCTGGACCTGCCAAATGGCAGGCCCAGAAAAGGCATAATTAAACCTCATAAGGGTTCAATTTTTCCCAATCAAACTCTACGCCAGTGCCGTGATCATCAGGCGCAACGGCGCGATAGTTTTCCACAACCAGAGGCCGTTTAGTATATTGGTCGATAGGAAAACTATGTACCTCCAGCCAGCCAGTATCAAAGGCAGACACCAAACTAACGTGCAGTTCCTGCATCCCATGAGAACACACGGATAGTCCGTAATTGGTAGACAGGTTTGCCGCCCTCAGCCAGCCAGTGATTCCACCGCAGTTAGAAGCATCGGGCTGAATATATTTCAGTTTTGCTCTGTCCAGCGCGTAGCCAAACTCGTGAATAGTATGAAGGTTTTCTCCCATCGCCAGCGGAATCGAGGTTTGTTCGGCGATTTTTGCATAACCATCATAGTCATCAGGGATGGTAGGTTCTTCAAACCAAGTGATATTACAAGACTCAACCGCTTTCGATAATGCAATAGCCTGTTCAACCGAAAGAGAATAGTTAGCGTCGATCATAAATGTAATATCAGGGCCAACCAGCTCACGTACCGCCTTAATGCGCTCGATGTCTTCTTGCTGATTTTTACGACCAATTTTAATTTTTACACCATTAAACCCACTGTCTAAATAACCTTGGATGTTACGTAATAGTTTTTCCAGCGGAAACGCCAGATCGATACCGCCGCAGTAAGCATTACAGGTATTATTTTTCCCGCCGGCCATTTTCCATAGGGGGAATTTTTCATGCTTACCCTTCAGATCCCACAGGGCAATATCTACTGCAGACATGGCAAATGAGGCTATTCCCCCTCGGCCTACATAGTGAATATGCCACTCCATAAAGTCGTAAATATCGTCAATAACGGCTTCTTTTCCGACCAGAACAGAAGCAAGATCGTGATCGATCATAGCTTTAATAGCATATCCACCTTTTCCTCCGGTATAGGTGTATCCGGTACCGCTGGAGCCATCTTCCAGCGTGATAGTCGTTGTGACGAGTTCAAAGTGGCTGTGATCGCCGTGTTTGGCATCAACCAACACTTCCGCTAAAGGTACTTTAAAAAGTCTTGTCTTAACCTCTTTAATTTTTGTTCTCATTATCTACTCTCTCCTATTTTTTATTTATTAGTCAATTTGTTACAATTTTATGATGTTCTTGGTCCAATTATTTACTGTCTACTAACCATTCTCTGACCTTCTTCTACCGGCCTGCTATACAGGCTGGTATCGATACGATAGTGATCCACATTATCTGGTTGTCTTAAATGACTCAGCCGCCTATCTAATTCATCACTTTACCCAAAATTGATATACCAATCCTGCCGACCAAATTAACTGCGGTGCATTGAATAATCTGATTATTATCATTTAATTATAGGAGAAAACTTCATAATCACGGCTGCTAACTGGTTTACCAAAATTTGCTCTGTTTGCTTTTTTTATTATCTAAAAATGAATGGCTGCATTCGGATGTTTTTAAATATCGCTTATAATTCAATCAAATAATGTTCATTTCACTCTGGTTGGATTTTTATGGTATACCAATATCGGTCTGTGTTTTATAATCGGCGTCACATTTTTATGCTTCTCTAAAATTTCATAATAAATTAAAAAATTAATTCGTTGTTAATCAGTTTGTTATGCTATTTCCATGATCGTATCTATTATCCTCTCGATATTAAGGTTTACCATTTGCGATCTTGATCACTGATTTTGGTATATTGATTAAGCAAAATTGGTAAACAAAATGGTAGCCGAGAACGCTTTAATGGAAACGGAAAATAATCTTGTGGAAATGGCAAATCACAGCTTAAAGACCACCTACCCACAATCCGAATTAGAAACCAACATCGTGCATATTGGTTTTGGTGCCTTTCATCGAGGCCATCAGGCTGTTTATAACGATTTGACCAATGAAATAACGGGAAAACGTTGGGGGATTTTTGAGATCAACATGTTTGGTAGTGCTGAGCTTATTGACGCGCTTAACGCCCAAAATTGTATGTTTACGGTAGTGGAAAAATCGGCAGGCTCAACAAATAGCCGCCGGGTTCGTACCATAACCGGAGCGCTACACACGCCGGACTCCGGTATTCAGGCCGCAGTAGATAAGCTGACTGAACCGCAGGTCAAAATTGTTTCTTTGACAATAACCGAAAAAGGGTACTGTACCGACCCGCAATCTCGAAAACTTGATCTTGCCAATCCCCTTATCGCGCACGATCTTACCAATTCTCAGCATCCCCAATCCGCTATCGGTCTGATCGTTGAAGCATTACGAATACGTCGTCAAAGGCAACTAAGGCCATTTAGCGTACTGTCGTGTGACAATATTCCAGAAAATGGCCACCTGACCAAAGGGGCGATTATTAAGTTTGCAAATCAGCTCGATCCTATGTTGGCACTGTGGATTGAACAAAACGTCACCTTCCCAAATACCATGGTGGATCGCATTGTCCCGGCTATGACGGCTGAACAGTTTGAGGTGATTAAAGCCGAAACGGGCTATGCGGATCCGTGCGGCGTGGTATGCGAAGATTTCCGCCAGTGGGCGATAGAAGACAACTTTATTGCAGGCCGACCTGACTGGGATAGAGCCGGTGCAATGTTTGTCAGCGATGTGGTTCCCTATGAAGAAATGAAGCTACGTATGTTGAACGGCAGCCATTCGTTTCTTGCTTATAACGGTAGCCTTGCCGGGTATGAATTTATCTATCAATGCATGGAAGATCCCGTATTTAAAGCGGCCGTGCATTATTTAATGATTGAAGAGCAGGCCAAATCTCTAAACCCCAATTTGGCCGTGGATGTAAACCAATACGCGCAGTTGCTTATTGAACGATTTAGCAATCCCAACATTAAGCACAAAACTGGTCAAATCGCTATGGACGGCTCCCAAAAGCTTCCCCAACGGGCGGTAGACCCCTATTTCACGCTACAGGCACGCGGCATTAGAGGCATCGCTCTGGCAACGCTGATTGCTGGCTGGCTTCACTACGTGATTAATGCCGTTTCGCAGGGCCAGAGCGTTTCCGATCCTCTCGGTAATCAATTCTACTCATTGATTAAAAGCCACAGTTCGCCGTGGGAACAGGCTCTGTCATTACTTCAGATAAGTAGCATCTTTGGAACTCAGGCAAAGGATAACGCCGATTTTTTAAACGACGTCCAACAAGCGTTTACCCATATCGAATCGGACGGCGTAGCCGCCACAATTAACCATTTACTTCTACAAGGTCACGTATGAAAACACTTATTTGCCATTGCCCAGAAAAAATCGAATACGTTGAAAGGGATTTGCCCAATTTAAACGACGATGAAGTGCTATTAAAAATAAGGGCCGTGGGTATTTGCGGCACTGATATTCACGCTTTTGCCGGGCGGCAGCCATTTTTCTCCTACCCACGGGTTCTTGGCCATGAAATTTGTGGCGCGGTGGAAAAACTGGGCAAATCGTGCCGAAGCGTAAAAGTCGGACAGCGCTACAGCGTTATTCCCTGTATCCCTTGTGGCGTTTGTGTCGCCTGCCGGGAAGGAAAAACCAACTGCTGTGAAAAAGTTTCTTTGTATGGCGTTCATCAAGACGGGGGATTTACCGAATACCTGGCCGTCCGTGAGCAAAATCTGGTCGCGCTGCCGGACAATCTTACCGACAGCGCGGGCGCATTGGTCGAGTGTTTTGCCATCAGCGCACATGCGGTACGCCGCGCAGAAGTTAAACCGATGCAAAACGTGCTGGTGGTGGGTGCCGGACCTATTGGGCTGGCAGCGGCAGCGATAGCAAGAGCGAAAGGCGCAAATGTGGTAGTGGCAGATATTGATGCAGGACGCCGTCGGCAAATCGCTGAGAAAGTTGGAGTGGATACGCTTGATCCATCCGATGAGAATTATATTGACGCGTTAAAAACGTGCTTTAGTGGTGAACTAGCCTGCATTCTATTTGACGCTACTGGTAATAAGTCCTCCATGAGTAGATCCGTCAACCTTATTCGCCACGGAGGAAAAATTGTATTTGTCGGCCTGTATATTGGCGATTTAGTCATTGACGATCCTACTTTCCATAAGAAAGAGACCACCTTATTAAGTAGCCGTAATGCAACGCGCGAAGACTTTGAATGTGTGATTGAGTTAATGGCTATGGGGACTATTAACGAAATGATGATGAAAAATAAGGAATACGATTTTTACACGTTTGGCCATCAATACAAAGAAAACGTTGTAGAAAATAAAGAGTTAGTTAAAGGCGTCATTAAATTTTAATAGTGGGATACTTATGTCTATCGTATTAGTTAAAGAAAATAAGCTAAAAGAGTTAGTTATTAATAAATTAACTCATGCTGGCTTGAATAGTGAAACCGCCGAGCAGGTAGCGGATGTTTTAGTTCACGCCGATCTTACTGGAGTTCACTCTCATGGGGTGATGCGCGTGGAGCACTATTGTATGCGTCTGCGGGCTGGCGGGCTTAATCCACAGGCAAATGTAAGTATTGAACAGATTTCACCTTCCGTTGCTATTTTGGATTCCGATGATGGAATGGGGCACTCTGCGCTGATTGCGGCGACGGATCACGCGATTAAGCTAGCAACAGAAGTAGGGTTAGGCTTTGTCGGCGTTAAAAACACCTCCCACTGTGGGGCATTGTCCTACTTTATTGAACGGGCTACTCATCGGGGGAAAATAGCTATCGCTATGACGCAAACAGATACTTGCGTTGCCCCACACGGCGGAGCCGAACGGTTTTTGGGAACTAACCCCATCGCATTTGGTTTTCCAGTTAAAGACGAGTATCCAATAATTGTTGATATGGCGACCAGTGCCGTTGCATTTGGCAAGATTTTACACGCCAAAGAAACCGGACAGCACATCGGGCACGGTCTGGCGCTAGACAAAGAGGGGCGTATCACCACCGATCCTCATAAAATAGAAAATTTATTACCCTTCGGCGGACATAAAGGTTCGGGTATCGCTTTGGCTATTGACGCCCTGACTGGGGGGTTGATGGGGGCAAATCTTGGCAACCATATTGTTCGCATGTACGGTGATTATGACAAGATGCGAAAACTGGCGAGCCTCATTATTGTGATTGATCCTCAGGTATTGGGTACTCCGTTATTTTCTAACGCCATGAAAAATATGAGAGATGAACTAAGAGCGGTAACGCCCGTTCCCGGCGTTGATAAGGTTCTTGCGCCTAACGATCCTCAAATGACATATAAAGAAAAATGTCTGAATGAAGGAATTCCGGTAGCCGAAAGTATCTATCAATATCTTATCGGCCCACGGTCGCATGAATAATATTTTAGGCAGGTTTAGCATGTCATAGAGAACTATAAAAATGTCGGGGAAAAGGATAACGATAAAGGCAAGCTGTCAGTATCCGATTTGTTTTCTAATCCTTAATCTCTACAAATACAATGCATATAACCGAAAATGGAGGTTCACAAATTCTATATTGAATTCAGCTATTATTTAGCTACGGTATGAAAATTGGAAATAGAATAAGAAATTAATAATTAATATCCAAAAAGACAGATATGACTAATGTGGGACTCATTTACGCCATATTATTGATAAAAGAGAATTAAAACCAATTGGTAATAGAAATATCTTTATCATGGAGAAAAAAATGTACACTAATCGCAGGTATTTTATACTTATACTCCTTTTTATTGCATCAATGATTAACTATATTGACCGGGCGGCATTATCTATTCTTGCTCCTTACATTACTGCAGACCTCAACGTTAACAAGGCTGAATTGGGACTTATTTTCAGCAGCTTTGCTATTGGCTATGCGGTGTTTTGTTTCGTCGGCGGCTGGCTGGCCGATAAATATGGGCCTCGGCGGGTATTTGCTGGCGCAATGGGCCTGTGGTCGCTGTTTGCGGGCCTCACCTGCGCGGCATTCAACTTTACTTCGTTATTTATTATCCGCGTTATCTTTGGTGCAGCTGAAGGGCCTATGGGCTCAGTAACCAACAAAACCATTGTGAAATGGTTTCCCGCCACTGAGCGTGCCAGAGCCGTGGGTGTCTCTTTTTCCGGAAATCCGATGGGTGGTGCCGTATCGGCCCCGATCATCGCCGCCTCCGCACTGGCATTCGGATGGAAAATGACATTTATCGGCATGATGTTGATTGGTTTCGTCTGGGTTGTTATTTGGCTTGCGGCGACAAAAGGTTCTGAAAGCAAAGAAAGCGAGGGTAGCTCTACTCTCCCATCCGCGACGTTACCCGATGCCCAAGACGTTAGCGTACCAAACGAGAAACTTTCCTTTTATTTGAAACAGCCGATTATTCTTTATACTGCGCTGGCGTTTTTTGCCTATAGCTATATTCTATTTTTCTTTATGACCTGGTTCCCGAGCTATCTTCTGGATGCGCGGGGGCTTAATATGCGCGATATGAGTATTGCCAACGTATTACCTTGGTTACTTGGTTTCGTTGGGCTTATTTCCGGTGGATTCATTTCAGACTATATTTATAAGGTTAGTAAGAATCTTCTGTTTTCACGCAAAATAGTCATCGTTACTGGGTTAATTATCGCTGCTATTTGTATTACTGCCTCCGCATTAGTCGCTAATCTCTATGGCGCAATCGGTCTGATGTCTGTCGGCATGTTTGCCATGTATGTCACGACTTCCTGCTATTGGGCTATTGTGCAGGATACGGTGAAAGGCAGTAACGTTGGCGCAGTCAGCGGCTTTATTCATTTCCTTGCCAACCTTGCTGGCGTGTTCGCGCCTATGATTACCGGTTTTATTGTTCAGGGAACTGGGGAATATTATTCGGCATTCTATCTGGTAGGTGCATTAGCAATAATATCGGCCGTTTTGTTAATGATGGGTGGCCGCAACAAAGTTGCAATAATTTAAATCAATAACAACAAAATAGCTGAATAAGATTCTTTATTCAGCTATTTAATTACCGTTGATTTTCACCTTGAAATTACTTCTAACGCACAGTCACAATAGACGCTTATTCATCCGTCGGTGCCGTGCCGAAGATATAGCCAATAGCAAACTTCTGCGTTAGATAAGAGATATAGGTAAAGATAAACAGGTTAATAATAATAGCCATCGCCGCGTAGATCATCAGGGAGGCATAAATATTAAATATATTAATAAAAACAATAAAAGAGATAAGCAAATTAACCACAACCGTGAGGGTGAGTAACATAAAAGAGCTGAGTAAGCCTGAAAGTAAAATAGGCTTAATCTCAAGGCGTGACTGAGGGGTATTTCTTATCTTTATATAAACGTTAAAAGAGATAAAGGCGTTAATAATGGTTAAGATCAGGAAGGGCATCTGTAAGTATGAGGATATTGAGTACCACTCAAAATAGGGTAGAAATGAAATCAGGCAACAGTAGAGTGATGCTATCAGGGCAGTATATAAACACGCATTAATTTTTGTGGTATTTTCTTCTGCTTCTATCGTGTTAGTGCGCGCTTCCGGTGCCAGTGCGATCCTCAATATAAAGAACAGCGCAATAAAAATCAGGTAATAACAAATAAAGCCAAATACGGCGATAAGCGCTGATAGGTGCTCATAGCCACTAATACGTTCGACCGTCGGATAAATGAGGTTAGTAATAATAAACTCGGATGCTATACCCGGTATTTTTAATTGAAGAAAGAAAAAGATAGCGCTGATAAACCAAGCTTTGGGCGTTGCAAAATAGGCCTTTCCTTGGTTCAGTGAGGCGAACAGTAGGAATATTAACGTTGAATCAATGATGAAGTAGGGAATTTGGCTAATAAATGAGAGTTCATCTAACGCACCGCTTTCAACAAAAAATCGAATGTTGTAATAAATTAAAAATAGCAAATTAGCCAAAATAATAGCCAAAGGCAGGGCGAACTGTGCATTTCTTTTTAAGATGATATTTTTTGACGTCACCGGGATCGCTCCTCGTTAGATAAATAAGCAGCCACAATTGTGATATACAGGTTCAGGCCTATAATAAAAAAGGTCGATTTTCATCGACCTTTTCACAATATCAGAACCAGTAACTAATTACTTTTCCTGAATGCCCAGCATTTTTTCCAGATAATGAATGTTGGTTCCGCCTTTCTCGAACCCTCTATCATTCATGATCCGCATTTGCAGACTTACGTTGGTTTTAATACCGTCGATAATCAGCTCGGCCAGCGCATTCTTCATACGGGAAATGGCAACTTCACGGGTTTCACCGTAAGCAATCAGTTTACCGATCATTGAATCATAGTATGGCGGTACGGTGTAGCCGGCATAGATATGAGATTCCCAACGAATGCCAAAACCGCCCGGTGCGTGGAAACGAGTGATTTTGCCCGGAGAAGGTAGGAAGTTATCCGGATCTTCTGCGTTAATACGGCATTCGATAGCGTGACCATGAACGTGAATATCTTTTTGCTTGATAGACAGTTTCTGACCGTCGGCAACGCGAAGCTGCTCTTTGATCAGATCAACGCCGGTAATCATTTCAGTGACCGGATGCTCTACCTGAATACGGGTGTTCATTTCGATGAAATAGAACTCGCCGTCTTCATATAGAAATTCAAACGTACCTGCGCCACGGTAACCGATTTCAATACAGGCTTTAGTACAGCGTTCGCCGATATAACGACGAAGCTCCTCAGTAATGCCCGGTGCCGGTGCTTCTTCAACCACTTTCTGGTGACGACGTTGCATCGAGCAGTCGCGTTCAGCCAGATAAACCGCATTTCCCTGACCGTCGGCCATGATCTGAATTTCGATATGGCGTGGGTTTTCAAGGAATTTTTCCATATAGACCATGTCGTTATTGAAAGCCGCTTTGGCTTCCGCACGGGTCATAATAATGGACTCTTCCAGATCTTTGTCGCTGCGTACAACGCGCATACCACGACCGCCACCGCCGCCTGAGGCTTTGATGATAACCGGATAACCGATGTGTTTAGCAAACTCACGGTTTCTTGCCATATCGTCATCAAGCGGGCCATCAGAGCCCGGTACGCAAGGTACGCCAGCTTTTTTCATCGCATGGATTGCAGCAACTTTGTCACCCATAATGCGGATGGTTTCTGCTTTTGGTCCGATGAAAATAAAGCCAGAACGTTCAACCTGTTCTGCGAAGTCAGCATTTTCAGATAAGAAGCCATACCCAGGGTGGATTGCGTCGGCGCCGGTAATTTCAGCGGCGGCAATCAACGCCGGGATGTTCAAATAGCTTTTTACCGATTGAGCAGGCCCGATACATACCGTTTCGTCTGCCAGCAGTACGTGTTTTAAATCGCGGTCTGCGCTGGAGTGAACGGCAACCGTTTTAATTCCCAGCTCTTTACAGGCACGTAAAATACGTAATGCGATCTCACCGCGGTTCGCGATGACAACTTTTTCAATCTTGTCCAGTTTCTTCTTAGACATAGCTCGCCTCGTTATTCGATGATGACTAGCGGCTCGTCAAATTCTACCGGCTGTCCGCTTTCTAACAGGATAGCTTTTACTACGCCTGATTTATCAGCTTCGATTTGGTTCATCATTTTCATTGCTTCAACGATACATAGGGTATCGCCAGCAGAAACGGTTTGCCCCACTTCGATGAATGCTTTCGCATCCGGGCTTGGGGTACGGTAGAAAGTACCAACCATTGGGGAGCGCACGATATGGCCGCTGATAGCAGCAGGCGCTGCTTCAACCGGTGCTGCAACGGCAGCAGGAGCTGGCTGAGCGGCAGGTGCCATCATTTGAGGCATGGCATATTGCTGCATAGGCATAGCGTAACTACCGGCAACCGGGCCACGGCTGATACGAACTGACTCTTCGCCTTCAGAAATTTCTAGCTCGTTAATGCCAGACTCTTCAACCAGTTCGATCAGTTTTTTAATCTTACGAATATCCATAGGTGTGATTCCGTATTCTCTTGTTGTGTTGAATAAAAACGTTATTGCAGTCGGCGGGCTGCCGCCTGCAGGGCAAAGTCATAGCCGTCGGCACCTAAACCACAGATAACACCGACTGCAATATCAGAAAGATATGAGTGATGCCTGAATGGTTCGCGGGCATGGACGTTAGACAAGTGAACTTCAATAAAAGGGATATTGACGGCCAATAGAGCATCACGAATAGCCACACTGGTGTGGGTGAATGCGGCCGGATTGATTAAAATGAAATCTACTGAGCCACGAGCCTGATGAATTTTATTAACGATCTCGTGCTCTGCGTTTGATTGCAGATGTGAAAACTCAAAGCCTAAACGTTGGGTTTCGCTATCTAATTTTTTGACAATATCAGCCAGCGTAGTATGGCCATATTTCTCTGGCTCGCGGGTACCTAACAGGTTTAGGTTAGGACCGTTTAACAGCAAAATGTGCGCTTTTTTCGTCATTGTGCTGGCATCTCCGGCAATCAAACAGTAATCGTTAAAAATAACCCGATGTTAGCCAATTGTCACTAGTCTAATTGGAAAATTGTAGGGTATCGAAAAATTAAAGTGCGCCATTATATCTATATCGACGAAATTAGCAGCCTTTTACTGGTCTTATCAGCGAAGATTGTTTAAGCAGTTACGGTAAGGCCTTGTTCGATAAGCCCTTCACGCAATAAAAAGATGAAAGTTATTTGCGATTTCGCATCCAATTCGTGACCTTTTTATAGCGAAAAGTTAACAAAAACGCGGAAATCAGGGCATAGATTACCAGCTGTAGGGATAGCACCTTCGTTGATAGTAATCCGTGTATTGGCGCTAATATCGCTACCAGATAGACGAAGTTATGTATCCGTTGCCAGTGATAACCGAGTTTCCGCTGTAGATTCTGCGTTGAGGTGATGGCCAGCGCTAGCAGTATTATCCAACTGATAATGCCCAGTATCAGGTAATTACGTTTAGCCAGCTCGCCGAGCAATAGCGACATATCCAGCCCCAGCTCAAGAACGCTGTAGCTGACTAAGTGCAAAGACGCCCAGGCAAAACACCATAAGCCCAGTAACCGGCGGCATCTCACCAAAATTGGCATGTGCAGGTAATGGGCAAGCGGTGACACTAATAGCGTGGCTAACAGTAATTTTAGGGCCATTTTCCCGGTGTAATGCTGAATATCTTTTGCCGCATCGGCGCTTAGCCAGCCCTGATTAATTGACAGGAGCAGCCACAGAAAGGGGATAAAAGCCAGTAAGTGCAATACCAGCTTTAGCCACTTGAGGTTTTTGGGTGTTAGGCGCACTAAAAGTTGCTCCGTAAATCCAGATCTTTATACAGAGACGCAACTTGATCTGCGTAACCGTTAAATAGCAACGTTGGTTGGCGTTTTACATCCAGAATACCGCCGGAACCGATCACCCGTTCCGTGGCCTGAGACCAGCGCGGGTGGTCAACCGTAGGGTTTACATTGGCGTAGAAACCGTATTCATTGGGGGCACTCAAATTCCAGGTTGTTGGTGGCCGTTGTTCCGTTAGTTTGATTTCAACAATAGATTTAATACTTTTGAAGCCGTACTTCCACGGAGTAATCAGCCGTACCGGAGCGCCATTCTGATTAGGCAGAGCCTTGCCGTAAACGCCAACGGTGAGCAACGTTAAGGGATTCATTGCTTCATCGATACGTAGCCCTTCAACATACGGGTAATCCAACCCACCGCCGACAAACTGGCTGGCCTGACCGGGCATCTGTTTAGGATCGTAAAGCGTCTGAAAGGCAACATATCGCGCCTTGCTGGTGGGTTCTGCCAACTGAATCAGTTTACTTAACTCAAAGCCAATCCACGGGACGACCATCGACCAGGCTTCGACGCATCGCAGGCGATAAATACGTTCTTCCAGCGCGAAACGTTTAAGTAAGTCGTCCATATCGAGCACGATCGGCTTTGCCACTTCACCGCTAATACGAATTTTCCACCCTTCAGTTTTTAACGTTCCGGCATTAGCGGCGGGATCGGCTTTATCTAAGCCAAATTCATAGAAATTATTATAGCCGGTTACTTTATTTTCAGGCGTTAAGGGCAGATCGGGGTGATAAACCGCTGACTTGGTAAAGTTCAGGGGTTTACTTGCCGATACCGGCGCTTTTTCATCGCCCTTAAGCCAGGACAACAGTTCGGCCTGAGCGCTAACTGGTAAGGTTAACGCGGCGGCAGTAATGCCCAGCGCTTGTAATACCTTGCGGCGTTGGTAAAAAATCTCTTCAGGCGTGACGTTGTTTTCGGTTAACTTCGATTTATTGACCATGATGGTTTCTCTGCCTGAATGAGGGACATAAGGATATCTTATAGACAAAGGATTGTCGGAAAAGTGCTTTTACGCCAGTAGATAAAAAGAATCAAAGCGTAACGCCGTAGGTGAATAATCCGACGTTACGTTTATGGCATATTTAGCGGATCCGAACAATAACCCGGCCGGTGACGGTATTGTTGAGTAACTCAGCGGCCACCTTAGGTACTTCAGCCAGCGATATTTCTGTGGTCGCTAAGCGGTAGAAGCTTTCCGGTAGGATTTCCGCCAGACGTTTCCACGCCTCAGCCCTGCGGGCTGCCGGGGTCATGACGGAGTCAACGCCCTGTAGGCGGACATTTCGCAGAATAAATGGCATCACGGTAGTCGGAAGCTGGTAACCGCCCGCCAGACCGCAGGCTGCAACGGTAGCGTTATAGTGCATTTGGGCAATGATTTTTGCCAGCATATCGCCACCGGCTACGTCAATTGCTCCGGCCCAGAGCTGTTTTTCTAGCGCACGGGCTGGCTCATTGAAACGCTCTCTTTCAATGACCGAGTTCGCGCCAATAGAGCGCAGGTACTCGGCATTTTGCTGGCGCCCGCTGACGGCGGTGACTGTGTATCCCAGTGCGTGCAGCAAGGCCACCGCCGTACTGCCCACTCCACCACTGGCTCCGGTCACCAAAATGTCACCGCTTTCGGGCGTAATGCCGCCATCTTCCAGCGCCATAACGCACAGCATCGCGGTAAAACCGGCGGTGCCAATAATCATCGCTTTGCGTTGATCCAGACCCGCAGGCAGGGGAATCAGCCAGTCACCGTTGACCCGGGCTTGCTCTGCTAGCCCACCCCAGTGTGTTTCTCCCACGCCCCAGCCGGTAAGTAATACATTCTGACCGGCCTGAAAACGCGGATCTTCGCTGGCACGGACCGTACCGGCAAAATCAATACCGGGTACCATAGGGAAATCGCGAATAATTTTACCCTTACCGGTTACCGCCAACGCATCTTTATAGTTAATACTGGACCAGTTCACGTCTACGGTTACGTTACCCGCCGGTAATTGCTCTGCTGAAATGTCTCGTAATGACGCTACAGTTAGCCCATCTTGCTGCTCAAGAATTAGTGCTTTTGTCATATTATGGCTCTTATCCAGAAGGTTCGAAGGGACGGATGGATAGTAACTCGTTCATCCGGCATTCAGTATTTGGGGTATTATTCGCTTTTGCTCCACGGGGGGCAATCAATAAGGTGCTAACCTCTGAACATTGCGGGCTGATAATTCAGCATTAATTCACCTTCATTAGTCTTTTTACTCGGAAATCCTGTTTTTATCATAAGATTATTTTTTCTTTAAAAAATAAGGAATAGGCCAGTTAAATTCTAATAAATTAGCTATAATTTAGTTCGTTAGTTGAAATTTTCATGGATGAGGTAGTTTTCTCTCATCATCTATTTATCTTACTGATTAGAATTGATCTTTATGGGAATGAGACTTACCGCCAGATTATCTATTTTTATCTCTTTATTAGTTTTTCTGACCATGATTATCGTGCTCATTACCAGCATGTTGAGCATCTATTTTGTCGGAGAAAATAGAATGGAGAAGCATTGGCGGGCGCTTGCTTCTACCGTTGATCAAGCCTTGAGTCATCAATCTTCAGAATATTATAACGACTGGCTTCCGGCCCTTATATATGCGACCGACGTTCGTCATTTGACGATTAGTGACGCGCAAAACAACGTGATATATACCCATTCCAGTGAACGCAGAACCGGGTTCTGGGATCGCTTTCATAGTTTGAGCGAGGCCGATCTTGAACTGCCGCTGCATCCGAATTATGACCTGAAGATTGTCTATGCCAGTCCTATCCTGAGCACTATTTTTTCTATTCCTACGCTGTTATCTATATTAACCACAGCCGTTTTTATCTCACTGATTTTGTTTTTGTGGATCCGCTGGTTAAAACAACAATTTAACGGATTGCTATTGTTAGAAGAGCGATCGTGGCGGATTCTGGCAGGGGAGCGGGAAGAGGTGGCCGCGGGCAATATTCATGAGTGGCCGGTGAATACCAGTGGGGCAATAGACCGCTTACTGTCAGATTTGAAAAATTTGAGCGAAGAGCGGCTCCGGGTAGACAAACTGATCAGAGCTTTTGCCGCTCAGGATTCGCAAACCGGGTTAAATAACCGGCTGTTTTTTGATAATCAGCTGGCAACACAGTTGGAAGAGAACAATGTTCACGGCGTAGTCATGATGATCCGCTTACCTGAGTTAGAGCTGTTAACCGAAGCTCACGGTAAAGAGGTGGTCGACGATCTACTGTATATGCTGGTGAACATGCTCTCGACGTTTATTATGCGTCATCCTGCTGCGCTGTTGGCGCGCTATTTTAGTAACGATTTTAGCGTGATGTTACCGCATCGTTCCTTAAAAGAGGCCGATGCGATAGCCAGTCAACTGGTGAACGCGGTTGGCACATTACCGATCCTCCCGAGCATCAAGCGTGATTCTCTGATTCATATTGGTATTTGTGCATACCATAGTGGCCAATTGCCCGATCAAATAATGGATAATGCCGAGCAGGCAGCCCGCACCGCAGAGCTGCAAGGCGGAAACGGGTGGTCCATTTACGATAGCCCGGTGCAGAATGTGGTCAGAGGTAGCGTGCGTTGGCGGACCTTGCTTGAACAGGTATTAAGCCGTGGTGGCCCGGATATTTACTATAAGCCAGCGGTGAATATTAACGGTAAGCTGAACCATCGAGAGATATTGGTTCGTATTCACGACGAAAAGGATGAATTACAACCCGCAGAGTTTATGCCATTGGTGCAGCAATTTGGGCTGACGGAGCGCTTTGACCGACAGGTTATTGGCAAAAGCTTACCGTTACTCGATTTGTGGCCGAACGATTCAATTGCGGTTTCAATCACCGTTGATTCCCTGTTAAAACACTCTTTTCAAATATGGCTACGGGATAATTTGCTGGAAAGAACGAAAGAACAGCGTAAGCGAATTATATTTGAACTTGCTGAGGCCGATGTTTGTCAATATAGCGATCGTTTACGTCCGGTTGCCCGTTTATTAACCGCCGTTGGCTGTCGTTTAGGCATTATGCAAGCCGGTTTAACCGTTGTCAGTACCAGTTATATTAAAATAATGCCGATTGAAGTGATAAAGCTTCATCCGGGACTGGTGCGAAATATCGATCGGCGGTCAGAAAATCAGCTGTTTGTCGATAGCTTAGTCAGCGCTTGTGAAGGAACAAATATTGCCGTTATGGCTGCGAGTGTCAGAACGCATCTTGAATGGGAAACGCTGCGTTCTCGCGGGGTTGTGGGTGGACAAGGTGACTTTTTTGGCTCGCCGATACGTATTCCAACCTCATAATGAAAAAATACTGGCGTTATCATCATTTTTAACTCTGAATTATGTATGTTTTTCACGTAGAATAGCGTTCCTTGCTGACCTATCTTTATTTGCTCGTACATACAATCGTGCGTAAGCCAATAAAAATAAGCTAAAAAGTTTATGCGCTGTATGTTGGTAGCCCTAAAATTCAGCATACAGATTGAGTTCACGCTGGTTGCAGTCACTAAAATGCACGCTTTTGTGCCTTGTAGCAGTCCGTCGTGATTGGTAAAGTAGGCGAATTAATATACCGCCTCAGCTTTCAGGATTACTCTCTAGAATGTTTAAGAAATTTCGTGGCATGTTTTCTAATGACTTGTCCATAGACTTGGGTACTGCGAATACTCTGATCTATGTAAAAGGGCAAGGCATCGTCTTAAATGAACCTTCAGTGGTTGCTATCCGTCAAGATCGCGTCGGTTCGCCGAAAAGCGTTGCGGCTGTTGGCCACGAAGCAAAACAAATGTTGGGTCGTACTCCTGGCTATATTGCCGCGATTCGCCCAATGAAAGATGGCGTTATCGCCGACTTCTTCGTGACTGAAAAAATGCTTCAGCATTTTATCCGCCAAGTGCACAGCAATAGCTTTCTACGTCCTAGCCCTCGGGTATTAGTGTGTGTGCCCGTTGGCGCTACTCAGGTTGAACGTCGGGCTATTCGTGAATCCGCTCAAGGTGCGGGTGCCCGTGAAGTGTTCCTGATTGAAGAACCAATGGCTGCAGCGATCGGTGCCGGTTTACCGGTTTCAGAAGCAACCGGTTCGATGGTGGTTGATATCGGTGGTGGTACGACTGAAGTTGCGGTTATTTCACTTAACGGCGTGGTGTATTCTTCTTCGGTACGTATCGGCGGAGACCGTTTTGATGAAGCGATCATTAATTATGTGCGCCGCAACTATGGCTCATTAATTGGTGAAGCGACGGCAGAACGCATCAAACACGAAATCGGTTCAGCCTATCCGGGCGATGAAGTCCGTGAAATTGAAGTTCGTGGCCGTAATCTGGCTGAGGGCGTACCTCGCGGATTTACCCTGAACTCTAATGAAATTCTTGAAGCATTACAGGAACCGCTGGCGGGTATCGTTAGCGCTGTCATGGTTGCTTTAGAGCAATGTCCTCCGGAGTTGGCGTCAGATATTTCTGAGCGTGGAATGGTGTTGACCGGTGGTGGTGCTCTGCTGCGCAATTTAGATCGCCTACTAATGGAAGAGACAGGTATTCCTGTTGTTGTCGGTGATGATCCTCTGACCTGCGTTGCCCGCGGTGGCGGTAAAGCGTTAGAAATGATCGATATGCACGGTGGCGATTTATTCAGCGAGGACTGATTTCGTTTTTGTTGCCTGAATGTAGGTAGTTATCGAGAATTAAGGCATTGGCTCCGTGGTTTTTGGAGCCTGTTTCCCTTTATCCGTGATGATGTTTGCCGTATCCGGTAACAGGAAGAAATAAGTTGTCGCTGCCTGAGGGGCTTTGGCCCCTTTTTATCGTCAAGGATAATGCGATTTATGAAGCCTATTTTTAGCAGGGGTCCATCTCTGCAGCTCCGGTTATTCCTAGCCGTCATCTTTGCTATCGTTCTGATTGTTGCCGATAGTCAGTTGAGCATTTTTTCGAAAGTACGATCTTATTTAGATACGGCGATCAGCCCGTTCTTTTTCGTAGCTAATGGGCCGCGTGATGTTCTGGATGGCGTTTCAGACACCTTTGCTTCTAGTCAAGATCTTCAAAAAGAAAACCAAACCTTAAAACAAGAGTTACTGTTGAAAAACAGTGATTTGCTGCTGCTTGGGCAGTTACAGCAGGAAAATAATCGCTTACGTCAGCTGCTGGGTTCTCCGCTGCGCGGTGATGAACACAAGATGATCACTCAGGTACTTTCTACTGAATCAGATCCTTATAGCTATCAGGTGGTTATTGATAAAGGTTTTCAGAACGGTGTGTATGAAGGCCAGCCCGTTATTAATGATAAGGGCGTGGTTGGTCAGGTGGTTGCCGTTGCCCGCAATACCAGTCGCGTTTTATTAATTTGTGATACTTCCCACTCGTTGCCGATTCAGGTTTTGCGTAATGATATTCGGGTTATTGCCGTGGGTTCTGGCTGTACTGATGATTTACAGCTGGAATATCTGCCTCGTGATACCGACATTCGCGTTGGTGATGTTCTGGTTACTTCCGGGCTGGGGGGGCGTTTTCCTGAAGGTTATCCGGTTGCCGTGGTTTCTTCAGTAACTATCGACGATCAGCGGGCAAATACGGTGATTCAAGCTCACCCTACGGTTGGCCTGCAGCGTTTACGCTATTTGCTACTACTCTGGCCAAGCGATCGGGATGGAGAACGACCGGTGCTGCCGGAAGAGGTCAGGCGTATTGCCAAAGAGCGGTTACGTCAGATGATGCCACAGGTATTGCCGCCTGAAGCAACCCCGGCTCCGACAGATACAACAACGCCAGCAGCCAGCACTCCGGCAGCGCCGGCTGGGGCAACGTCAGCGTCAACAACCGCTACGCCAGCCTCTCGTTCTACTCCGGCAACGCCTACGCCAGCCAGAAGCGTGCCAACAAACTCAGCTCCGGTCGCTCAGCCGGCAAATAGTCAGCCGCCACGGGGCCGTCAATGAGTCTCTATATTCGCTCAGGCCGTTGGGTGATTTTGCTGTCTTTTCTGATTGCTTTAGTTTTGCAGACTATGCCTTGGCCTGAAGAGTTATATCTGTTTCGGCCATCATGGGTCACTCTGATACTGATCTATTGGGTGATGGCATTGCCTCACCGGATTAGCGTCGGTACTGCGTTTGTTTTGGGTCTGATTTGGGATTTAACGCTTGGTTCGACCTTGGGTGTTAGAGGGCTGGCTTTGGGAATTATTGCCTACATTGTGGCTTTCCGTTGTCAACTCTTACGCAATATGGCGCTGTGGCAGCAGGCACTGGTTGTGGTTTTGTTGTCTTTAGTTATGGGCGTTATCGTGTTTTGGGCCGAGTTTTTAGTCCGTAATGTGACTTTCCGGCCTGAAATTTTCTGGAACAGCGTGAGCAATGGTTTGCTATGGCCATGGATTTTCCTATTGATGCGTAAAATACGCCGGCGCCTTGCCGTTAGATGAGGCTTGATATGCAACCTATTTATCTGGCCTCTGCCTCTCCCCGTCGCCAAGAATTACTGACTCTATTACAAATCCCCTTTGAAAGATTGATCGTCGATGTTGAAGAACGGCAGCAAACGGGGGAAACCGCCTCCGATTACGTTTGCCGTCTGGCACAGTCTAAGGCACAGGCCGGGGTTCAGGTCGCCAAGAAAGATTACCCGGTGCTGGGTGCGGATACGATTGTGGTGCTGAACGGTAGCGTTTTAGAAAAGCCGCGTGATAAAAACCACGCCGCCCGTATGCTGAGTGAGCTGTCAGGGAATCAGCATCAGGTGATTACGGCAATTGCATTTGCTAATCAACGAGATGTGATGTGCTATTCTGTTACCACTGACGTGGTTTTTCGTTCGCTAACTCAGCAGGATATCGCGTCCTATATTGATAGCGGTGAACCAATGGACAAAGCCGGTTCTTATGGTATTCAAGGATTCGGGGGCAGTTTTGTCCGCTCTATTAACGGTAGCTACCATGCGGTTGTAGGGTTGCCCTTAGTCGAGACTCGTGAGCTTCTGACCAAGTTTGTTCAGGTGAGCTATGGCGGTATAAATAAGGAATTGGAATGACAGCTGAATTATTGGTCAACGTTACCCCGTCAGAAACCCGCGTGGCTTTTATTGACGGTGGAATATTGCAAGAAGTGCATATCGATCGCGAATCTAAACGCGGCATCGTAGGAAATATTTATAAAGGGCGCGTCAGTCGGGTTTTGCCCGGAATGCAGGCTGCGTTTGTGGATATCGGGCTGGATAAAGCTGCTTTTCTTCATGCATCAGACATCATACCTCACACTGAATGTATTGCTGATAATGAACAAAAACAGTTTAACGTGCGGGATATTACCGAGCTGGTCCGTCAGGGGCAGGATTTAGTGGTTCAGGTAGTCAAAGATCCACTGGGAACCAAAGGCGCTCGTTTAACCACTGATATTACGCTTCCTTCCCGCTATTTAGTGTTTATGCCAGGTGCTTCTCACGTTGGGGTTTCTCAACGCATTGATAGTGAAGAGGAGCGTGAGCGGTTAAAGCAGATCGTCTCTGAATACTGCGATGAGATGGGCGGGTTTATTATCCGTACTGCCGCCGAAGGTGTAAAAAGTGAAGAACTGGCTCAGGATGCCGCCTTTCTCAAGCGCCTGTGGAGCAAGGTTCTGGAGCGTAAGAAGCGTAGCGGAACCAAAAACAAACTGTACGGTGAACTGGCGCTAACGCAGCGCGTGCTGCGGGACTTCGCCGGTGAGTCATTAGACAAAATTCGGGTCGATTCCCGCCTGACTTACGATTCGCTGGTTGAGTTCACCACTGAATTTATGCCGCAAATGACCGAAAGGCTCGATCGCTATATTGGTAAACAGCCGATTTTTGATCTGTATGACGTTGAAAATGAAATTCAGCGGGCGCTGGATCGTAAAGTTGAGCTTAAGTCAGGCGGGTATCTGATTATCGATCAGACTGAAGCGATGACTACGGTAGATATCAATACTGGCGCATTTGTCGGCCATCGTAATTTGGATGAAACCATCTTTAATACCAATATCGAAGCAACGCAGGCGATTGCCCGTCAGCTTCGGTTACGTAACTTAGGCGGTATTATCATTATCGATTTTATTGATATGACGTCTGAAGATCACCGCCGCCGGGTTCTGAGCTCTTTGGAACAGGCACTGGCTAAAGATCGGGTGAAGACCGGGGTGAATGATTTCTCTGCTCTTGGGTTAGTCGAAATGACCCGTAAGCGCACTCGGGAAAGTTTGGAACATGTGATATGCGGTGAGTGTCCAAGCTGTCGAGGTCGGGGAAGAGTGAAAACCGTTGAAACGGTTTGCTATGAAATTCTGCGTGAAATCGTTCGGGTTCACCACGCTTATGATGCCGATCGTTTTCTGGTTTATGCTTCACCAGACGTTGGTGATGCGCTGAAAAGCGAAGAGTCATACTCTTTGGCCGAGGTTGAACTATTTGTTGGAAAACAGGTTAAAATACAAATAGAACCGCTATATAACCGAGAGCAGTTTGACGTAGTTATGATGTAGCTATGATGTAGTCCGTCATTGCATTAGCGCAGAGAATATTCGCGCAGAGGTCTTGGTTTGGCCTGTGTTTAAACCGTTGAATTAGGGGGAAGGTATGGGGCGATCTAGCCACATGCTGTTAAAAGTACTCGCTGTACTATTGGTGCTGCTTACGTTGATCGTCGGTAGTCTGCGCCTCGCTTTACCCAATATTAATCAACATCGCGAATTCGTTTTAGACCGCGCCCATGACGTGACCGGCATTCCAATGCAGATAGGTCGCATGGACGGCAGTTGGGAGATGTTTGGCCCGACGTTAGATTTACGTGATATCTCTCTACAAACCCCGGCCGGTAACGTTGATATTTCCCGCGTCACGCTCGCGCTCGATGTCTGGCAGTCTTTACTGCATTTTCGCTGGCAGTTCCGCGACCTCACGTTTTATCGATTAACCGGTGATTTGGACTATACCTTTGGTCAGCCTCAGAAAGATGAAGCTAATCCGCAGGCAGGGACGCTGGAAAATATCTTCTTAAAGCAGTTTGACCATTTTATTCTGAAAGATAGTCAGATCTCCTTTTTAGGCTTTTCCGGCGAGCGGGTTTCACTCAATATACCTAGTTTAACCTGGCTCAACGATCGTAATCGTCACCGCGCGGAAGGGCAGCTTGATGTTTCCACGCCGGAAGGTAAGCATGGACTATTTCAGCTGCACTTAGATCTCAACGATCAACAGGGTTTACTGGATAACGGCACCGTCTATTTACAGGCCGATAATGTAGATATGCTGCCGTGGCTGAGCCGCTGGTTTAAGATTAACTCAGGTTTTGATAACGCTCAGTTTAGTCTGGCATCTTGGCTGCATATTAAAGACGGTGAGATTAACGGCGGCGATGTTTTACTCAGTCAGGGCAACGCGACGTGGCATAACGGGAATAATCAGCATCGGATGGATGTTGACCAATTGACGATGAATATGAGCCGTCAGCCCAATGGCTGGCGCTTAGATGTACCCTCTTTGAATTTAAAAACCGACGGCAATGAATGGCCAAAAGGTAAAGTCAGCCTGTTCTGGCAGCCTGAGGCGGTTTTAGCGTCGGGCGAAAAGCAGGAACAGCAGCTGCGTATTCGTGCCAGCAACCTGAATCTTGATCGAATCAACCCGCTATTACCCATATTTAGCTTTCTGACGCCGGACGTATTAAACGTCTGGTTTAGCCTAAAACCGCAGGGTGACCTGCCTCTGGTGGCTTTGGATATCCCATTACAGACGCCGGAACAAACCCGATTTTTAATTGATTGGAAAGACGCCAGCTGGCAGCCATGGCAACGTCTTCCCGGCGGGGATCATACTGATGGCTCTATTTCAGGAAGTGCCAGCGGCGGAATGGCTAACGTTGTTCTGAATAACAGTACGCTGCCTTATGACAGCATGTTCAAGGCCCCGTTAGAAGTCAGTCAGGCTAACGTTACGGTCAACTGGCTAAATACTAAAGATCAATTCCGCCTGTGGAGTGATAGCGTTGACGTGCAGGCGAAATCCCTGTGGGTCAATGGTGGATTTGATTTCACTTCCGTTGAGGGTGAAGAACCTTGGTTAAACATTCTGGCCGGTATTCGGGTTTATGATGGCGGTGACGCATGGCGCTATTTTCCCGTACCGTTAATGGGACAACAGCTGGCCGATTATCTTTCTTCCGCCATTCTTGCCGGGAAGTCTGACAACGCCACGCTGATTTTTTCCGGTAATCCTAAAAAATTCCCTTATCGCAACAAAGACGGGCTGTTTGAAGTCTATGCACCGTTGCGCGATGCAACCTTCAAGTTTCAGCCAACGTGGCAGCCGTTGACGGAGATGCCTATTGTTCTGGACTTTGTTAACGATGGCCTATGGATGAATGCAGCTCAGGCTAAACTGGGCAACGTTAACGCCACGAACATTGAAGCCATTATCAAACAGTTTGATCAACACCAGCTGGTCGTTACCGCTGAGGTTAGCGGTGAAGGGCGTGACGTTCGCGATTATTTCAATAACTCACCGATGAAGCCAACGATTGGCTCCGCGCTGAATGAGCTGGATATCGGCGGAAAAGTCAGTGGGCACTTACAGTTGGACATTCCGCTAAATGGCCATGAAGCGGTTAAAGCTCAGGGCAAAGTCAGATTAAATGATAATAGCCTGTTTATTAAACCGATCGGTTCTACTTTAGAAAACCTCAGCGGCAGCTTTAGCTTTGATAACGGTAACCTGCTCAGCGAGCCTCTAACGGCAAACTGGTTTGAACAACCGATAGGCCTGAATTTTAGTACTCAGCAGACTGAGAAAGACTATAAGGTGAACGTTACGCTGAATGGTAACTGGGCATTGGCAAAGCTGCCTTGGCTTCCGGACAGCGTGAAGCCTGAGTTTTCGGGTAATGCAAACTGGAACAGCGTGCTCGGCATTACGCTGCCGCCAAAAGGTACGGCTAAGTATAACGTCATCTTCAACGGCGATCTCAAAAGTGTAAGCAGTCACTTACCTGCACCGTTGAATAAAACCGCCGGGACGGCACTACCGATAAAGCTGGATGCCAGCGGTGACCTGCATGGATTTACTATGAGCGGGCTAGTTGCCGGTAATCAGGCGATTAATAGTCAATGGACGTTTGGTGAGAACCTCGTTAAGTTATCGCGCTTTGCGTGGGCGATGAACAGCGTGAAAACGCCGGCATTACCGGCAACAGAGATGTTGTCTGCTCAGCTACCGGCCCTTGACGCAGAACAGCTATTCCCGGTACTGGCTCCGCTACTCAGTACGTCAGGCGTGGCGAGTACCACGGCTAATGGCGCCGCTAGCCGATTCCAATTGCCGGAACGCTGGCGGTTCTCTTCTCCACAGGTAGCATTAGCCGGGCAATACTGGCGTAACCTAACGGTAGATGTTCATAACCAGCCGACTGCGATGACGATGGCCATTAAAGGCAACGAGATTAACGGAACGCTGAATATGCCGCCTAACGGTCCATTGCATATCGATTTGGACTATCTCTACTTTAATCCTAAAATTAATCCGCTGCTGAATACCGATAGCACCGATATGGCTCAGGTAGGTAAACGTAAAGTGCCTGCTTTTAATATTGAGCAATTACCGCCAATGATGGTTCGCTGTAAAGAGTGTTGGGGAATGGGGCAGCGCCTAGGCTCCGTGAATGCAGATCTGAGCTTCCGTCGCGATAGCATCAGTGTAACTCATGGTCTTATTGATGCTGGCGTTGCCAAACTCATATTCAAAGGCGACTGGTTACGCTCTTCTGCTGGTTCAGCAACCCAGTTTGACGGTACGTTTTCCGGAGATAAGCTCGATCGGGGAATGAATTATTTTGGTGTTAATACACCATTACAGGAGGCTCCGTTTAACGTCGTATTCAATTTCGCGTGGCAGGGTGCACCGTGGAAGCCTCAGATGAACACGCTCAACGGTCAGATGACCGCCAAGTTAGGCAAAGGCCGGATTGCCAACGTTGGCGGCCATACCAGTCAGGTCCTTCAGCTGTTAAGCTTCAATTCACTGTTGCGTAAGCTGCAGCTGGATTTTAGTGATACCTTTAGCAGCGCCTTCTTATTTGATAGCATTAACGGTACTACTACGGTAGTTAACGGTATTGCTAAAACCAATGATTTGTTAGTCGATGGGCTATCAGCGGATATCGCGATCGACGGTAAAGTTGATTTAGTCAACCGACGGCTGGCGCTTAACGCGGTAGTGGCGCCTGAAATTTCGACTACTGTGGGTGTTGCAACGGCATTTGTGATTAACCCGATAGCCGGTGCAGCGGTATTCGCAGCCAGTCAGGTCTTGTCACCAATATGGAATAAAGTTTCGTTTATCCGCTATAAAATTGACGGTGATTTTACTAATCCAGTCGTGGACGAAGTGTTACGTAAACCCAAAGAGGATTAAAGTTGATGAGAAAATCTAACGTTGCCTTATTACAATTATGCAGTGGGGATAATGTTCGCGCTAATTTAGCGCAGATTGAGCAACAAATTAAACAACTGAAACCTCATGTTAAATTGGTCATGACGCCGGAGAATGCGCTGCTGTTTGCGGATACTCAAACCTACTATAAACATGCCGAAACCGAAGGCAGCGGCCCGCTGCAGGATGCTATTCGCGAGATGGCTATCCGCTATGGGGTTTGGATTCTGATCGGTTCAATGCCGCTAATCAGTAAAGATGATCCGAATCGCCTCACCGCCAGCAGCCTGCTGTTTGACGAGCAGGGAGAACTGAAGGCCCGCTATGATAAACTTCATATGTTTGACGTTGAGGTTGCCGACAGTCACGGTCGCTATCGCGAATCAGACACCTATGACTACGGTAAGCATATTACCGTGGTCGATACGCCGGTTGGCCGGTTAGGTATGACCATTTGTTATGACCTGCGTTTCCCTGGCCTGTATCAGGCCTTGCGTGAACAGGGCGCCGAGTTAATTTCTATTCCAGCCGCATTTACCCGCGTGACCGGTGAAGCCCACTGGGAGATCTTATTGCGTGCGCGTGCGATAGAAACCCAGTGCTGGATTTTAGCGCCGGCTCAGGTCGGGCGTCATGGTGCGACCCGCCGTACATGGGGCCATACTATGGCGATTGACCCGTGGGGTACGATTATCGGGCTGAACGCCGATACGGTTGAAGGAATAAAGATTCATGTTGATACCTCCGGTATGCAAAAGCTCCGGGAGCAAATGCCGGTGGTGCAACACAATAGATTTCAGCCCGTGCTGATAAACTCACAGACTAAGAGCGAATAATTATATGAATCTGACATTGGTCAGTGAGCAGCTACTGGCTGCTAATAAATTAAGCCATCAGGACTTATTTAACGTTCTTGGCCAAATGTCTGAACGCCGTTTAGATTATGCCGATCTCTATTTTCAATCTAGCTTTCATGAATCATGGGTTATTGAAGATGGCATTATCAAAGATGGCTCTTATAACATCGATCAGGGCGTAGGCGTTCGGGCCGTTAGCGGTGAAAAAACCGGTTTTGCCTATGCAGATCAGATAACCCTAAACGCATTAACCCAAAGTGCCCACGCCGCACGTAGTATTGTCAGCGACAAAGGCAATGGTAAAAGTCACGTGCTGGGCGCAGTGAGCTATCTACCTCTGTACCCGGCGTTAGACCCGTTACAAAGCCTCACTCGCGAAGCCAAAATTGAGCTTCTGCATCAGGTTGATAAAGTGGCCCGTAATGCCGATAAGCGTGTGCAGGAAGTAACGGCCAGTATCAGCGGTGTCTATGAGCAGGTTCTGGTTGCAGCAACGGATGGAACTCTGGCCGCCGACGTTCGCCCGCTGGTTCGTTTTTCTGTCAGCGTTTTAGTTGAAGAAGACGGTAAGCGTGAACGCGGCTCCAGCGGCGGCGGTGGGCGTGCTGGCTATGATTACTTCTTAGAAAATACCGATCGGGGCATTCGGGCTGAAGTGTATGCCCAAGAAGCGGTGAGAATGGCCTTAATTAACCTGTCAGCCATTGCCGCGCCCGCCGGGGCTATGCCCGTGGTGTTAGGTGCCGGCTGGCCGGGCGTGTTATTGCATGAAGCCGTCGGCCATGGCCTTGAAGGCGACTTTAACCGTAAAGGTTCATCGGTGTTCAGCGGCCGAGTGGGCGAGTTGGTGGCTTCCAAGCTTTGTACCGTGGTTGATGACGGCACGATGGCAGGGCGAAGAGGTTCAGTGGCTATCGATGATGAAGGCGTTCCCGGTCAGTATAATGTGCTGATTGAGAACGGTATTCTTAAAGGCTATATTCAGGATAAGCTTAATGCCCGGCTGATGGGGCTCTCTCCGACCGGCAATGGCCGCCGTGAATCGTATGCTTGCCTGCCAATGCCGCGTATGACCAATACTTATATGCTGGCCGGTCAGTCGACTCCCGAAGAGATTATTGCCAGCGTAAAACATGGCCTGTATGCGCCGAATTTCGGCGGTGGTCAGGTTGATATTACTTCCGGTAAGTTTGTTTTCTCTACCTCAGAGGCCTATCTGATTGAAAACGGCCGAATTGGTAAAGCGGTTAAAGGTGCGACCTTAGTTGGTTCAGGCATTGAAGCGATGCAACAAATTTCGATGGTCGGTAATGACTTAGCGCTGGATAAAGGCGTCGGCGTGTGTGGCAAAGAAGGCCAGAGCGTGCCCGTCGGCGTGGGGCAGCCAACGCTGAAGTTAGATAACCTGACAGTTGGTGGCACGGCTTAGTTTCTATTTAGGCTATTTAGGTCAGAAAACGGGATTTCTGCCCGAGCTGAATTTCAGCCCGGGAGGCTGATTACCTTTTGAGCTTAACGCCAAAAGGCACAATCGTTATGCACTGTTTTTCAGGAGTTAAAAATGAGTCTGTCTTATTATCAAATTGCTACTCAAAGCACTATTCGGGTATTGAATAATCTGGATCATTTAATCGATTTGGCGGTTATTTTCTGTGCCGAGAAAAAGATTGAACAGTCGGTGTTGCTGAATGCGCGCCTGTCGCCGGACATGTTTCCATTGTCTCGCCAGATTCAATTAGTCAGCGATATGACTAAAAGCTGCGCCGCGCGGTTAGCGGGGGCTGATGTGCCAAGCTACGAAGATAATGAAGCAACCTTTGAACAGCTTAAGGCGCGAATTGCGAAAACTATCGATTTTATCAAAACGGTGAAAGAGGGCGACTTTGCCGGCTGTGAAACGCGTAAAGTTGCGCTGAACTGGTACCCTGAGCCGATGATCAGCGAGGTGTTCTTGCTACAGCATGCGCTGCCAAATATCTATTTCCACATTACCACCGCGTATAATATTTTGCGCCATAACGGCGTTGCCGTGGGTAAACGGGATTATTTGGGCCAGATTTAATACTGGCGTAAATCTGAATCAAAGCCTTGAGGGTCTCCTTAAGGCTTTCTTTTTACCCGGGTAATTTTATTTGTCAGCGCCATGACTCGTTTTTTTCTGGTGTTAATCATATTTGAGATTTGCAACTGGACGCTATATACGCGGTCAATAGGGTAATAAGCGATAGATTTCAATTTTTTCACTTCACATAAGCTTCATTAACTTCACACATTACATAGTTATTCTGGCCGCATTATCGAATAGGGTCGGAGCTAGCAATGTCTGTTATTTATCCTACATCCATTATTTCTAATTATGCTTGCCCATGGTACCTGCCCCGATGGATGCGTAGCCTGCCTTTACCTTTATTAGAGTTTTGGAGCTTTGGCATTAAAGAGGCTCTGAGCTGTGCTTTTGCCGTCTCCTTTTTTATTACGTTAGCCCTATCAAAACTGGTTTATTTTGGCAGTTTACCCCGCTATGACTTTATTTTAATCGTGGCGTTGGGGGTGCAGTTTGCAATGGTTTATAGCGGGCTGGAAACTAAAAAAGAGCTGATGGCTATTTCCCTGTTTCATCTGCTAGGGCTAGCGCTGGAGATATTTAAAACTTCACCCGAAATAGCTTCGTGGGTCTACCCTGAATTTGCTTATACCAAGGTATTCGGTGCTCCGCTGTACAGTGGGTTTATGCATGCGGCCGTTGCCAGCTTTATGCTGCAATCGTGGCGACACCTCTGTTTAAGGCTTAGCGATTATCCACATCATTGGGTGGCGATATTATTGGCGACAACAATTTATCTTAATTTCTTCACTCACCATTATATTGGCGATTACCGTTGGCCACTGACCTGTATTTTGCTGGCTACTTTCTGGAAGACTAAAGTTCATTTTAAACCGATAGAGCGTGAATTCTGGATGCCTTTACCCTTAGCATTTCTGTTAATTGGCTTCTTTGTTTGGATAGCTGTAAATATAGTTACGCTGTTTGGCGGCTGGCAATATCCTAATCAGGTTAATCATTGGGAGTTAGTGAGTTTTGGTAAGATTGGGTCGTGGGGGTTATTAGTGGTTATTACTTTTGTTATTGTGGCTGAATTGAAATTATTCAGTAAACGTAAAGAAGAAAATGAGTTGAGAGGCTAATAAGTAAAGGTATTTTATCTTATAACGATTATTTCGATACATATAGTCACATTTTATCGAGCAATTTTTTTGGTTAATTCTCTACTAATGATAGGATGACCAAGCTGGGCTATTTAATCTGGCCCATATATTAAAGGTAATAATCGTTGATAAAGAAGATATGAAGAGAAATTCGTTAAGTATATTAGTGTTGTTTGTGCTGTTAGTTATTGGTGGAATTGTTATCAACAGGATGTATTTAACCGATAACCGCCCGCAGGTAACCGAGTCCGTCGGGCGTCAGAGTTCTGATGTGCAACAACCAACTTCGGTAAATGCCCCTTCCGTCGATATTGACCGACTGACTCAACAAGGCGTAGTGGTTAATTATTTACGCCAGAATAATAGATTGCCTGATTATTACATCACTAAGAATAAGGCGCGCTCTCAAGGCTGGGATGCACGCGATGGGAACCTATGTCGAGTATTACCCGGTAAAGCCATTGGCGGCGATCGATTTTCTAATCGCGAAGGCACTTTGCCTGAGGCTAAGGGGAGAATATGGTTTGAGGCAGATATTAATTATCGCTGCGGCCACCGGGGAGCAGATCGACTGCTTTATTCCAGCGATGGTTTGATTTATGTAACTCATAATCACTATAAGCGTTTCACAGAGGTTAAGAACTAATGAGAAAGGTCATTTTTGATTTTTCAAATATTCATTCTATGTCCGATTTTTATCTCCAGTTTGTAGATTCATTTCTGCTGCCAGACTGGTTTGGTAATAATTTAGATGCATTATGGGATGTATTAACCGTACAAATTAACTTTCCGGTTGAAATAGTTTTTCTCCATTTTGATCGTTATTCATTAGATTTCCGTTCGCTATTTACGCTGCTTAAAGACGCAGAGGAAGACTTAGACGGCCAGCTTACCTTCTTGACCAGCCCGTAATTGAGCTTTGGCAATGCGGGCCTTGGTGGCCATTTTAGCTGAACGTTTCTTTGGTTATTCCCAGCTTTTTCATTTTACTATAAAGGGTATTACTATTTACCTTAAGCATTTGGGCTGCGCCACCGTCTCCGGATATTTTTCCATTGGTGTGCTTTAGCGTCTCAATAATATGCCGCTTTACTATCTCATTTAGCGATAAAATCGTGTGCTCTTTTGGCGACGTTTCCTGAGCGTATTCACCCGGCCTGATATCTAAAATGTCAGAGTGAGAGGCGATCAGTGCTTTTTCTAAGCGGGCTATTAGCTCGGTAATATTTCCCGGCCAGCCATAGGTTAATAATGATTGCTGAAAGCGTGTTGATAGCAGTGGCAGACGCCGTTGGTGTTTCTTACCCAGTTTTAGCAAATAATGAGTGACCAGCTCAGGAATATCTTCCCGCCGTTGTCTGAGAGGTAATAGCGATATACATAGGCAAAATAGCCTATCTAAAGAACTGCAGGTTAATAGGTGCTCAGGATCTACCCGCGTTTGGTTTGGTAAGGTTCGGGTAATAATAATGCGGGGTAAACAACCCTGCTGTTGCCTTATCTGAATGTTCTTTATTAGCTGTTCTTGCAGGTTTTCATTCAGACACTCAATATTTTCAATCAGGAACGTCCCGTCTCCTGCATTATTCAGCAGAGTATCGCTGGTAATGCTTTGCAGAGAAAGTGTAGATATTTGGGGTGGCCTATTTGGTCGGTTGATAAACAGTGTCATCGTCTCGGCGTAAAAGACCGTAAGCGGTTTATCCGGGTGGTTAAATAATTGATGAAGATGGTGGGCTAAGCGTGATTTTCCCGTTCCTTCTTCACCTTTAATCATAATGGGCTGTTGGCTTTGGGATATTGACGGTAGCTGGCAGAATAGTACCGATATCGGACTATTTTGCGCGGCAATAAATCCGGCCGGTAATATTTTTGTAGACTGAGACGTATGATGAGAATAGCGGGTGTGCTTATTCTCTTCATTAATTAGCCCCAAATGCAGTAGCGCACGGGATGATAACAGCGAAAACGGGCCGCGTAGAGACTCAACCCGCTCGCCGTGTACCGGTTTGAATGCGTTAGTTTGATAGCTAAAAAACACCACCGCACCTAAACGTGTGTCGTCGACTTTTAATCGCATAACGATGGCGGACTTTACTTTGCGAAAGTGAGTTTTAATCACGAAATCGGTTAATGGCTCATCGGATAGCTGGTTTAGAATGACGGTAGTAAAATTATCGCTGACGATAAAATTAGACAGAACGTGCTGTGGAATTGAAAGTACGTCGAGCTTCAGGTGTCCGCGATTTCGGGTGGCTAAAGCCAGAAACTGAATGCTTTGAATATCATCGCGATAATAATTAAGAAATATGCCGTCAGCGGGAAAATCTTCCGGAGCGGCTTTTACGCAGGCTGAAATAGCTTTATCTAAATGAAGCGTACTACATAAAGCTTCGTGCATAATGAGTTATTCCTACTATTTAACCTCTGGATGCTGGAAAAACGTCAGTAATATACCCGTTGTACCTCAAGCCGCAGGTACGTTGACTGCACACACTTTCTTGCTGTCACTCTCTTTATTTAAGGTATAAACCGGATATTTATTTATCAGCTTTTTGATTGATTAATTATGGTGATAATTATGAATGTAAACTTTTGTATGGGGATATACTCTGACCTATCTCAAGATAATCGACTATTTCAAACTTCCGTTTAATAAAATGAATTTATTCATCTAGGTCATATTGTGTCCGGTGGTTAACTTATTGGCCGGTATGTTTTATTTTCTCGAACACCCTATTTTTTTATTTGACCATGAAATTAAAAAGCCCCTTTTATCGATATCAGATAAAAGGGGCTTAGCTTAGTGCTGGTAATAGGCCAGATTACTCGTCGTCACTTTTTCCTCTATAACGGTGATAGCCACTAATCATGCCTTTAAACAACGCAGTGAGGCTATCTCCGGTGGTACAAAGATAAAGGTGGACCATCAGGAACAACAACGAGATCGCTGCCAGTCCGTAATGGGTATAAACAATAACCTGCTTGCCCGGAAGGCCAAATAGTATTGCTGGCGTATAGTTTGAATAGAGCATCAGTAATCCAGTAATTATCAGCAATGGCACGACTAAATACATCATAGTGACGTAGCCTAACTGTTGTAACGAATTAAATTTACTCTTCGCAGACGGGTGCTCCGGGTGTTCGGCACCAACAAAGATCCCGTATAGGTAATAACGAGTTTGTCGCAATATTTTGCCTAACAGGCCTTGGATCCGGATGAGGTAATGATGGCCATTACCCAGCAGGTTAATCACAATAAACACCAGCCAGATAAAGCACAGCGCAAGGCCAACCAGGTTATGCAGGTCAACCCAGACTGACAGTTCGCCCTGACTGAAGTGCATACCAATGCCGGAAATTAGCAGCAAAATAAAGCACAGGGCGTTGAGACCGTGCCAGAGCCTGACCGGTAAGGTATACAGGTAGGTTTTATGCAATGACATACCGTTGGACAGTAAGCGACGTTTTCTGGCTGTCAGTAAACGAATCAGGCCGTGTCCCGCTAACAGCAGGAATAGGGCGGCTGCAATAGCGCTGATGGCTTTATCTAGTCGAATATTCCCGTTTGCGCCAATCATATAGGTGTTAGTAAACAGGTTTCCGTTAACCCACTGAATGCCTCTTTCGGCCGGAATTCCACCCAACGCGTTGAGCTTGTCCTGAAGTGCCTTGTCGTCAAACAGCCCTTGTTTGAGCAAACTGCCCGCCAGATTCTGCTCGGTCGGCGTAAAGTTTTGCCGTTGAGCCAGCAGTGATTCTGCGGTATGGCACTGGTTACAGGCCACGCTCTCTTTTGCCGGAGCAATGTTATGCAGCGTTGGATCTTTACTATCAGCATGACAGTCGATACAGCGCAGTGAGCTTAGGTGCAGAGGCGGATTTGGCAGAGATCGGTGGGTAAGATCCTGCTCGGTGACCTTTTTTCCACCCGACAGCGCTTTATATTCCGTTGGCCGGGTATGGCAGTCGGTACACATGGCGTTTGATGCCGCTATTTGTGGTACCGTCGGCTGGGTAATGATGCCCGGCTGCATGGTGTGAGCGTCATGACAGGATTCACAGGTAAACTTACCCTGCTCACTCTTGGTTGCATGAACGCTCTTTTTGTACGCATCGGTTATCTTATGCTGCACCAGCCCATGACAGCTTTCACAGCTGTTGGATGCCACGGTGGTCTGAACGTGGGGCAGGGCTTCAAACCCGGCATTACCATTGACGCTCTGATGGCAGGCCACGCAGGGAACGCTAGCATGGACACTATCCTGATAGCTTTCATCGGTAATCAGTAGCTTGGCACCGGCATTGCCTGATGTGACCGCATGAATATCGCTGTCGTTATGGCAGCGCTGGCACTGAGCATTAGGATCGTTAGCGGCCTGAGCATAGAGGGAAAGAGTCAATAGCCCTAAGAGCGTCACGGAGCGAAATGTGTACTCCAGCCATTTTGTTATGGATGCTGTCTTCATCATATCCTCATCATGGCTTCATATTGGGGTATTTGAACAAGTGACAGCTATTGCAATAGACTTTAGACGGCTGATGTTCGCTATGACACGCGCTGCACGGGACATCTTTTCCATAATGGATTGAGTTATGCGGGTTTGGCTCTGGATGCGCTTCGTCTGACTTAGGTTCCGTCATGGCGGCAACTTGGTCGGTGCTTCCGTGGCAGGTTAAGCAGCTCTTATCGTTCGGCGGCGTAGTCGGCGTTTTTGCACCATGGCACAGCTGGCAGCTGGCCTGACTGTTCGTGGCTTCCAGCGGTTTATGGTAGGGTTTAATGGTGATGCCGCTGAGCTTTTGCTGAAAAGCTTTAGCGTCATTAGGCTGTTGCTCCGCAGTTTGTTGGGCCCACGTACTCAGGCTGAACAGCGCCAGTAAAATAATTGCGATGCGTTGATAAATAGACATAGCTTCTCCCGTAGCTTAGGCGTTGTCTGGTACAGACGAGTTAAACAAAGGATCGGCTGGTCTAGTGGCAATATGTGCACCGGCAACTCGCCCCAAAACTAATCCATCAGCGACGGCGCAGCTACCGAGCCGGCTGGCACCGTGCGGCCCTCCGGTCACTTCTCCTGCGGCATATAGGCCGGGGATAGGTTGCCCTGACATGGAGTCGATGACCTGAGCATTGACGTTAATCTGAACCCCACCCATGGTGTAGTGCACTTTAGGCCAAACCCGGACCGCAACGTAGGGGCCTTGCTCGATAGAAATTGCCCGGCTAACGTCTTTACCCATTGGGTCGCCGCTGCCTTTTTTCACCGCGGCATTATAGGTATCAACTTCGTTTTGCAGGTTTTCATACGGAATAGCGAAGTGGTCGGCCAGCTCTTTTAGCGTATCAAACTGCCAGGCGACGTTATATTTCATCGCGCCGGGCAGGCTTTGAGCCTGCTTAGCGCCTTCGAGATTAGTAAAGCAGACGGGATAAACCGGTTTTCCACTGGCGTCGCGCTGGGCAAGGATCGCATCTTCACGGGCCTTGCGGTCGGCGAGTTCATTGGTAAAACGTTTACCGGTACGAACGTCAACCATAATTCCTTTCGGGTAGCCCGCAATGGTATTGAACTGAGAGACATAGCCGAAGCCTTTTTCATCCGGAGAACACCATGGGCCAAGCTGTATTAGATCCAGCTGAACCGGCGTAGCGCCGATTTTTAGCATTGCCATAATGCCTTCGGCCGTAGCGCCCGGATGGTTTGTTGTATCAACATCGGTGCCTAATTGAGGGTCTTGAAGCATCCGAAAGCGCAGGTCATTGCTGAATCCGCCGTTGCACATCACCACGCCTTTTCGGGCTCCGTAGCTTTTTAATGTACCGCTCGATTCATCGGGGAAGCGATAATCGTCCTTAACCTGAATGCCGAGCACCGTTTGCTGCTCATTTTGAATAAAAGATTCAAACTTACAGCGGTTTTTGAATACCACTCCCATTTTTTGTGCTGACTGACGCAGGGGCATAACGATACCGGCACCCGAACTTTCAACGGTTTGTAAGGTGCGTGGAACGGAGTGTCCGCCGAAGTGTTGAACAAACGGTTTGTAGCGGACACCGTGCTGTAAAGTAAACTGATAGGCTTCCTGCGTGCCGTTAACCAATACGTGGAGCAGATCGTGATGATTCAGCCCGCGACCGGCTTTTAGCATGTCTTTGAACATCAGCTCCGGCGAGTCTTCAATGCCAGCCTCTTTTTGCAGCGGCGAACCGGCGACGGC
This sequence comes from Budvicia diplopodorum, assembly GCF_009800925.1. Taxonomy (GTDB): domain Bacteria; phylum Pseudomonadota; class Gammaproteobacteria; order Enterobacterales; family Enterobacteriaceae; genus Budvicia; species Budvicia diplopodorum. Next base: position 95,102 of record NZ_WOYF01000003.1, read on the forward strand.
AAACGCGCCGCCGTTAATGGTTGAGTTACCGCCGAATACGGCCATTTTATCGATCACCAAAACGCTTTGCCCTTTAGCTCTGGCTTCCAGCGCCGCCGCCAACCCGGCAAATCCGCTACCGACAATAATCACGTCATAAATTTGGTGGAACCGGGTTCTTCCCCCGGTTACCGTTTCAGGGATATTAACCGTCACAGGAGCAGCCTGCCCGGATTGGACCATGGCCAGTGACATCACTCCGCCGGTAGCTAATATCGCGCCGCGAGTTAAAAAGCGCCTGCGGGTGGGGTTATTAAGGCTATCCGGTGATAGCGTTTTTTTATCATTACTCATATCAATATCCCTCAGAACCTTACTTTTGGCCGTGATAGCTGGCAACAATCTCTGCACCATGTTTGATATCGTCGCTGTAAATCCGGTCCTGATCGACGAAAGGAATCATTTTGCGGTAGGTCTGGTAGAGATCTTGAGTTTGTTTACTCATTTTGAGTTTTGGCATGATTTCTTTTCTTAAATCAATAGCCTGAGTAGAGTGAAGCAGCTCAAGTCCGTAAATCACGCTGATATTATCAACAATGTGCTGTAGACGCTGAGAGGCGTACAGATTGTTGGTGAACGTATCTTCAATGGTGCCGGCCATTACCTGTCCGTCCAGCGATACAGGATTGGCTAAATCGACAATTTCAGACTGAAGTGCAACCTGAGGCTTTTGAATGGCACCGAAAGCGTGTCCGGCATTTCCTTTAGCAGTCAGAAAGCGGCTGAGGCCGGTGAAGTGATCGTCAGATAGGTGTAAGGTGCGTTGCACGCTGTTATGAGATAAATGCGCCAGTGATAGCGATAGATGCTCAACGGCCAGCGCCAGCGGTAATGGCTCAAAGTTAGCGCTTGGATAGATTGCGCCTTTAATGTCTTTACCCTGTACGTAGTACTGTTTTACCTGACTGTTATCGGCATATTCTTCAGTGGCATTCAGAATAACCGCCGGGTTGTCGTCAGAGCTGTTCATCTGTATTGATAACATTTGTTGGGCGTCAGCCAGATCGCGTTTAGCTTCGTTTAACGCAAAAACCGTAGTGCGGAAAGAGAGCGGATCCTGAAGAGGACGGGTTTCATTTTTATCCCACAGATAAGAACCGGTCAGCGCGTCGCGAATATCTTTGGCGCTATCGGCTAAGCCGGGGAAGGGGCGAACCGCGATAGTTTGCGGTAATACCGGCGAGATATTACCGTTCAGGCCTTCCAGACTCATGGCAAATACTACGGGAGTCATGTCAATAATCTGTTGAGCGTCCATAATTGCTTTGGCAGAGTAAGCGGTAGAGATGGCGTTGGTTGATAAAATAGACAGGGCGTCTTTACCAACGGGTTCTAATGGCTTAATCGCGGCTTTGTTTAAGGCTTCTGCGGCAGGAACTTCTTTTCCATTTACCGTAACGCGCCACTCACCCATCATGGCATCACCGATATGTGAGGCTAACGTGATGTCGGCTTCACCCACTGAACCGCGGGAAGGAACCACTGGGGTAATCCCCTGATTAAGGAATTTTTCATACAGTTCGGCTACGTAAGGCTGTGCTCCGGTAGCGCCGGTCAGCATGGTATTTAAACGAATAACCATCGCAAGGCGAACCATATCAACCGGCATGTTGGGCCCAACGCCAGCCCCGTGGGCGCGTAATGCGTTGCGATTGAAGTCTTTTGAGGCTGCTAACACCTCCGGGCTGAGCTTGCCATGGGCATCAAAAAGCGACTTATCTTTGTTTAGCCCAACGCCTACGGTTAACCCATAAACAGGAACGCCCTGTTCAGCCGCCAGCATTAGCAGTTGGTTTGATTTTTTCATTCGTTCCATTGCGGCCGGATCGATTTGAACATTTTTTCCTTCGGCCGCAACGGCCCAGGCTTCGGCAACCGTTAGGTTTTGGCCATTGAGTACCAGAAATTCCTGTGCCATTAAACAGCCGCTGAATAGCGAGCCTGCAATAAGTACTACCGCTGAATATTTTTTCATTGTTATTCTCCATAATAAAGTTATGGATATTCTAATTATTTATAGGTAGCCGGAATTAGAGACGGTGAGCACATCAGGTCGGGGGATTTTTGATATATCGTGAAAAAGCGAGAAGGCTAAATATTCATCACAGGTTTGTTACGGACTGTTGGCAGAATCGTTATTGAATATCGAGAGCTGTGGCGAGAGGGGCTGGCCATTATCCCGCGTTGAAGAGGATAACGGCACAGGGCGCAAAGAAACTTAGTCTTCTATATTCTCGGCAAGCTCTCGCAGATAATGAAAAATCTGACGGTAGGTTTTTGGCGGTTTCTTGGCCGAACGCTCTTTCTGAGCCTGACGTACCAGCGAACGTAACTGCTGGCGGTCTGCGTGAGGATAAAGATCCATCACGGTGGTAATGGCATCGTCACCGTCGTCCAGCAGGCGATCTCGTAAATGTTCCAGTTTATGAAACAGGGAAATTTGCTGGTTATGGCGATTTTTTAGTTTGTCCAACGCGGTCTGGATCGGTTCAACGTCGGTAGAACGCAACATTTTGCCAATCAGCTGAAGTTGGCGACGGCGGCCTTCCTTTTTTATCCGCTGCGCCAGATCGACCGCCGCGCGTAAGTCTTCGCCTAATGGGATGCGATCCAGCGCATTTTTCCCCAGTTCGACGAGTTCCGCGCCAAGATCTTTAAGGGCTTCAGCGTCGCGTTTGATTTCACTTTTACTGACCCAAATAATCTCATCGTCTTGCGGATCTTCTTTCGGCAAATCGTCTTCGAGCCATTCGCTATCGAATTTATTCATATTTTACTTAACCTAAATAAAGGTGCTTTAAAGTTGGTATTAATTTATTTCTGTGTCTCTTTGCAGAAACAGGGCCCAAATAAGCCAAAGTTACGGCCAGAAGCTATTATTTAGGATCGCTATATTTACTATTAATCTTAACAGGTAGTTGGCTTTCTGCGAAATCCTGTCTCTCATTCTGGCTCTGAAACTTATTACCGGGCCGTAACGCCAATTACTTTGAAGTGAGATCCTGTTAAACTTTGTTCAATCTCTTTTTGATGATGGCAGAACCTAAGACAATGAATATAGTCACTCAAGTTGCAGAGCAACGCAAAATGCTGGAGCAGGCGGTTGCTCAGGCACTGGAACTCGCCGGAGCTGCTTGCGACGCTGCAGAAGTTTCGATTACTAAATCTACCGGTATTGGCGTTACTACCCGTTTCGGTGAAGTCGAAAACGTAGAGTTTAACAGCGATGGCGCTTTAGGTATTACCGTTTATTACCAGCAGCGTAAAGGAAATGCGTCATCAACAGATTTAAGCCCCGAGGCGATTGCTCGCGCGGTTCAGGCGGCGCTGGATATTGCCCGATATACGTCGCCGGATCCATTCTCAGGCCTTGGCGATCGTGAACTCATGGCGTTTGAAGCGCCTGATTTGGACTTGTTCTACCCGACTGAGCTGGATGCAGAAAAATTTATTCAGCAAGCATCGATTGCCGAGCGTACGGCGCTGCAGGTCGATAAGCGCATTACTAACAGTGAAGGTGGAAGCTATAACAGCCATTACGGCATTAAAGTTTATGGTAACAGCTACGGTATGTTGCAAAGCTATCGCTCTAGCCGCCATTCCCTTTCATGCTGCGTTATTGCTGAGCATAATGGCGAAATGGAGCGTGATTATGCGTATACCGTTGCCAGAGACATTGCCGATTTAGAAACGGCCGAGTGGGTTGGTCAGGAATGTGCCCGCCGTACGCTTTCCCGTCTTGATGCCCGTAAGCTTCCCACTATGCAGGCGCCGATTATGTTTTCGGCCGAAGTGGCAACCGGTTTATTTGGCCACTTGGTTTCCGCTATCAGCGGCGGCAATATTTATCGTAAATCCTCTTTTTTACTCGACCACTTGGGTAAGCAGATTCTGCCGGACTGGCTGACGATTACTGAATATCCTCACCTGCTAAAAGGGCTGGCTTCAACGCCGTTTGATAGTGAAGGTATTCGGACCCAGCAGCGCGATATTGTGAAAGCAGGCATGCTGGAGACCTACCTTCTTACCAGCTATTCTGCCCGTAAGCTGAATATGACTAATACCGGCCACGCCGGAGGTATCCATAACTGGCGGGTGCCGGGGCAGGGTAATGACTTTGATGCCATGCTAAAACAGATGGGTCGCGGTTTGTTAGTGACTGAGCTGATGGGGCAGGGCGTTAGTACCGTAACCGGTGATTATTCTCGTGGTGCGGCCGGTTTCTGGGTTGAGAACGGTGAAATTCAGTATCCGGTGAGCGAGGTGACGATTGCCGGTAATCTTAAAGATATGCTGCGCAATATTGTGACGGTTGGTGATGATATTGAAACCCGTAGCAATATTCAGTGCGGTTCGGTGTTGCTTGAGCAAATGAAGATTGCCGGAGAGTAGCTGATCGTGGCGTGATGGCTATAAAAAAACAGACTTCGATGATTGAAGTCTGTTTTTTTGCTGTATTTAAAAAGGCTATCAATCAATCTTTTTAACTGTTATTAGCTACTTTTACCGTCATTCTTGCGCTTTTCTAAGGTGCGATGACGAGACTGAACGTTTTTACCGCGAGAGCGGAAATAATCAGCCAGCTGTTCTGCAACGTAAACCGAACGGTGCTTACCGCCGGTACAACCGATAGCAACCGTCAAATAGCTACGGTTGTTGGTTTCCAACATCGGTAGCCACTGTTCCAGATAGCTACGGGTCTGATAAATAAAGTTGTGAACCTCGGTATGGCGATCGAGAAACGAGGCCACTGGCTTATCCAAGCCGGTCATTGGGCGCAGTTTCGGATCCCAGTGGGGGTTTGGCAGGAAGCGCACGTCAAACACGTAATCCGCATCGATAGGAATACCGTGCTTAAAGCCGAAAGATTCAAATACCATGGTGAGTTCGCGTTCACGTTTGCCTAGCAGGCGAGTTCTTAGCATTTCGGCTAATTCATGAACCGACATTTCTGCAGTATCAATGATCAGATCTGCTCTGGAGCGTAGCGGCTCAAGCAGCAGGTTCTCTTCATCGATAGCGCTTTCCAGCGACAGGTTTTTATTGGATAACGGGTGCAGGCGGCGAGTATCGCTATAGCGCCTGATTAACGTATTCCGGTCAGCATCAAGGAACAGTAGCTGCGGAGAAAAGTTGCTGGGTAAATTGTTCAGCACTTCTTCCAGAACTTCTGGTGTTTCAGGCAGATTACGCACGTCAACGCTGACTGCCGCTGAGATATTTCGCTCGGCTAAGGTTTCCGCTAGCTGTGGCAATAAAACAACCGGTAAGTTGTCGACGCAATAAAAACCCATGTCTTCCAGTGCGCGTAATGCAACCGATTTTCCTGAGCCTGAACGGCCGCTGACAATCATCAGCACCATGTTGCTACTCCCCTTGATAATCGTAATACGATCTTAAATGCTAAACCCAGTTTATACTGGCAACCTTCAATTTCTGTTTACATTACTAGCCTACAACCGTTTCAATCTTAGTAACAATCTTAGTTATTCAGGTCATTAATAGGCTGCCGTAATGGACATTTCTGCTTCTTCATTTTAACAATAGCTATGACGTTAACATGAACCATAATTTTTAAACAGGCTGATTTTCTATCGTTGGGTTTTCTATTCCGTTAGAAGGCTGTTTGGTCAGCAACTGATAAAGTTCTTCATCCGTTCTCGCCATTCTCAGCTGGCGGCAGAGGGATTTATCGGCCAGCTGCTGGGCAATCGCCGATAGCGTTTCCAAGTAGGTTTGACACTCTTCAGCCGGTACTAACAGGGCAAACAGGATATCAACCGGTTGGTTATCAACGGCATCAAAATTCACCGGATGTTCCAGACAGATAAATACGCCGATGGCGCGGGTAGTATCTTCAGTTAGCTTGCCGTGTGGAATGGCAATGCCAGCGCCAATTCCGGTACTGCCCATCCGCTCGCGGTTCAGGATAGCTTCGAATACTACAGCCGTAGGAATATTGAGCTGGCTGGCGGCCAGTTCACTGACTATTTCTAAAGCACGTTTCTTACTGGTGCAGTGAACGGCACTGCGTGTGCTTTCTAATTTTAGAATAGAGCTTAAATGCATATTGGATTGACTGTTCATCATGTTGATGCCATTGAGTCAAATCAGCTGTTTCCGCTGATTTGATGGGGGAATAGATAACGACTCCCTGTACTTTGCTACCGTCCGTCTGGCAACAATAATCCCTTGTTCGGTCAGCATGTCGGCAATTTTACTATCGCTCAACGGCTTCCCTGAGTTTTCTGCTGAAATTAATTTTTTAACCAATGCCCGGATGGCGGTTGATGAGGCTTCACCGCCGGTATCCGTATTTACGTGGCTGGAAAAGAAGTATTTTAACTCAAATATTCCGCGGGGGCTATGTAAGTACTTTTGCGTAGTTACGCGTGAAATGGTTGACTCGTGCATATCCACGGCTTGGGCGATATCTGCCAGTACCATCGGGCGCATGTATTCAGCCCCCAGCTCAAAAAACTCTACCTGTCGTTCAACAATACATTCTGTTACGCGAAGCAGGGTGTCATTGCGGCTTTCTAAGCTTTTGATCAGCCACTTGGCATCTTGCAAATTAGTGCGGATATATTGATTGTCACTGGCATTATGCGTGTTAGTCATTGACGCATAGTGTTGATTAATCTGTAGCCGGGGGATGCTTTCGGTATTTAATTCAACGGTCCACTTCCCCTGAATTTTGCGTACCAGCACGTCTGGAATCACATACTCTGACTCACCAGCGTGAATTGACTGGCCGGGGCGCGGGTCTAAACGTTGAATGAGCAACATCGCCTCTTTAAGCGATTCTTCTTTAATGCGGCTGAGCTTAAGCAAAGAGCGGAAGTCGTGGCTTCCCATCAGGGCTAAGTGCCGATCGACAATCTGTCGAGCTTCTGCGAGATAGGGCGTTTTGACGTCTAACTGTGATAGCTGGACCAGCAGGCATTCGCGCAGATCGCGCGAGGCAACGCCGACCGGGTCAAACCATTGGATGCGTTTTAGTACGGCCTCTACTTCATCAAGGTCGATATTATCTTGGCCCAGCCCCTCCAAAATTTCTTCAAGAGAGACCGTGAGGTAACCGGTAGTATCTACGGCGTCAATAATCGAGGTGGCAATGGCTTTATCGATATCAGAAAATGGCGTTAAATCCATTTGCCACATCAGATGATCCTGCAGCGTTTGAACGGTTTCGCCCTGAAAAATTGGCAATTCTTCGCTGCCGTAGTCATTACTGGTGCCTGATGGCGTTCCGGCCGAATAGATCTCGTCCCATGTCGCATCTAGCGGCAGGTCTTCTGGAATGTCTGACTGCTGTAGCGCTTCGCTGGTATCAAGCTGTTCGCTGTCTTGCTCTTCACGAGCATCTATCTCTTTGTGAAGATCGGTTTGCTCAAGCAATGGATTACTTTCCAGCGCGAGTTGAATTTCTTGCTGTAGCTCAAGCGTCGACAGCTGCAGCAGACGTATTGCCTGCTGTAGCTGTGGAGTCATGGTTAGTTGTTGACTTAACTTGAGCTGTAAACTTTGCTTCATAATAAGTTACTACGCTTCTTTATTATTACTGGTCGTTGGTAGTCGACAGCTACAGGCGGAACTCGTTGCCTAAGTAAACCCGTTTCACGTGTTCATTTTCCAGAATTGATTCCGGCGTTCCGTGAGCAATTAAGTGGCCCTGATTGACGATATAGGCCCGCTCACACACGTCGAGCGTTTCACGGACGTTATGGTCGGTGATTAGCACGCCTAGCCCGCTATCGCGAAGATGTTCAATGATCTTTTTGATGTCGATAACGGATATCGGGTCAACGCCGGCAAAAGGTTCATCTAGCAGAATAAATTTAGGATTAGCCGCCAGCGCCCGTGCAATTTCTACCCGACGGCGTTCACCACCGGAGAGGGACTGCCCCAAATTTTTACGCAAATGGTCGATGTGGAACTCTTCTAATAGCTCATTAGCGCGATCTTCTCGCTGCTGGCTGGTCAGATCGTTGCGAATTTGCAGCACACCCATCAGGTTATCGTAAACGCTCAGGCGGCGAAATATTGACGCTTCCTGAGGCAGATAGCCGATGCCGCGACGGGCGCGGGCATGCAGAGGTAACAGGCTGATATCTTCGCCGTCAATGAAAATAGAACCCGCATCTCGCTGAACTATGCCGACAACCATATAGAACGTTGTTGTTTTTCCGGCTCCGTTTGGCCCGAGTAAACCTACAATTTCACCTGAATTGACGGTAAGGCTGACATCTTCGACAACCCGGCGGCCTTTATAGGCTTTAGCTAAATTCTCTGCTGTTAACGTTGCCATTCGCTGTTGTTTACTCTTCTGTATTTAGATTGCTATTAAAATGGAGTTAGTTTTTTTTCTGTAACTGGGAAGGTACCAATATTGTGGTTACGCGTTTTCCCTTGTCGCTGAAAGCTTCCATTTTTTGCTGTTTAACTTTATAGGTAATACGATCGCCTTTAACGTTGCTATCTAGCTGTTCCAGATAGGCATTTCCGCTTAGATCGACGAAGTCATTGGCCAATTCATAGCGAAGTTTAGCCCCGTGGCCTTTAACCGGCTTGCCGCTGTCTTGCATCTGGGAGAAGGTAACCGGATTACCAAAGGCTTCAACCACTTCATTGCCTTTTTCTTCTGTGCGCGTTACCACAACTTTATCTGCGCGGATATCAATGCTGCCTTGCTTAACGACAACATCGCCGGTAAATGTCACCACGTTGCCTTCCATGTCCAAAGACTGCTGGGCGGACGTGATATTGATAGGCTGATTAGTATCATCCTTCATTGAAAAAGCGGGCGCACTGCTAACCAGAAAAATCCCGGCTATCACGGTACTCGCCATCACGCTCTTAGCGCTATTTCGGGATTTAATTTTTAGCTTTTGGTTGAACTTCATAATAGGTTTTTACCTTTTCAATCAGCTTCGCTGTTTTACTGCGCAGGTTACCACGCATTTTCATTCCTTCGGAGGTAAAATTAGCTCCGTACAGAGTCACATGGTCGTCAGAGCTGATGTCTTGCGTTATCAAATTGACATCAGCGTTATCCGTTTTGATTCTTTCCAGCTGAGATGTTGTCGTCAGGCTGTTTACTTCCACGTTACTATAAAGATACAGCATACGATTTTTAGTCAGCTTTGCCCGATCGGCCCGAACGGACCACGTAGCAACGGTATCTTTATCAAACATAATCATCATTGGCTTAGTAAACCAAGTATCTTCCGAGGCGGTATAATACTTAACGTCTTCTGCCGTTAGCTTATAGTTTAACTGACCTTCGGGATTGTACACTATCGTGACCATTTGTTGGCTTTGATAGGTAGGTTCTTTCTCGTCCGGCGGCGTTGCCGTTTTTTTATCGTCCATATCGGCCAAGTTCCAGCCAATCAGGGCCACGGCGATGAGGGTCAATATCATTGTCAAAATTAGCTTCATTCTACTCATATTGACAGCCCCTGTGCGCCTTCCAGCTTATTTTGAGCCTGCAAAATTAAATCACAGAGCTCACGTACTGCACCGCGGCCACCGGCAATTCGTGTGACATAGTGCGCTTTGGGTAACAGTAACGGATGAGCATCGGCAACGGCGACGGATAAACCTACCTTTTCCATTACAGGCCAATCAATCAGGTCATCGCCAATATAGGCAACTTGTTCTGGTAGTAGCGATAAGTTGCTTAAGATTTTGTCAAATGCAATCAGTTTATTGGACTGCCCTTGATACAGATGAGTGATGCCTAGCGTTTTAGCCCGATGTTCCACTAGGCTTGCGTTTCGCCCGGTAATGATAGCGACCTCAATATCCGATGTTATCAGGCAGCGGATACCATAACCATCACGCACGTTGAATGCTTTTAACTCTTCGCCATGATTGCCCATATAAATCAGGCCATCTGACATAACGCCGTCAACGTCACAGATCAACAAACGAATATTTTTCGCTCGCTGAAAAACGTCTTTACTTACAGAGCCGTAGCACGTGTTAATCATGTTTATTACTCATCCGAAACGCTTTATTCGTTTATTGACTATTTTGCTTTAAACAACGCCAGCGCGCAGCATATCATGCATATGAACGATGCCGCGTAATTGATCGCCTTCCGCCACTAAAACGGCGGTAATGTGGCGAGATTGCATCAGGTTCAGCGCCTCAACTGCCAGCATGTTTGGTGATACTCTGATGCCACCTTTAGTCATTAAATCGCTAATTTTGGCATCATTAAACTCAATGCCTTGATCGAACACGCGGCGTAGGTCGCCGTCGGTAAAGATACCCTGAATAATCAGGTCGTCATCGCAAATCACCGTCAGGCCTAAATTCTTTCTGGTAATTTCAATGAGCGCTTCACGCAGTGATGCCGTTTTATTGACGCGTGGAATGTCATCGCCGGTGTGCATGATATCACTAACCCGTAGCAGCAGTTTGCGGCCCAGTGCACCGCCGGGGTGAGAAAGCGCAAAGTCATCAGCCGTAAAGCCTTTGGCTTTGAGCAGGGCAACGGCTAAAGCATCACCGATAACCAGCGTGGCCGTTGTGCTGGTTGTTGGGGCTAATCCAAGCGGGCAGGCTTCTTGGGGAACATTGATGCAAAGGTGGGCATCTGCCGCTTTGCCCATCGAACTATTCGGATTACCCGTCATGCAGATCAGCGGGATTTGCAACCGTTTTATCACCGGGATAAGCGCGGTGATTTCATTGGATTCGCCTGAGTATGAAATGGCAATAACGATGTCATCAGCGGTGATCATGCCCAAATCGCCGTGGCTGGCTTCACCCGGATGAACAAAGAAAGACGGCGTTCCGGTACTGGCGAATGAGGCAGCCATTTTACAGCCAATGTGGCCTGATTTTCCCATACCCATAACGACCACTTTGCCTTTGCAGTTGAATATCATTTTGCAGGCTTGTTCAAAATTCTGGTCGATATATTGATAGAGCTGTTCAAGCCCGGCTCTTTCAATATCAAGAACTTCTTTACCCGCTTGTTGAAAATCAAAACTAGACATGACTCAATCTCACTCTATTCAAGGGCTCTTCGTCCTGTTACGGCAATATAGCTAGAAACAGCATATTTATTAGCGTGTAGAATACGTTATGTATGCCAATATAAAAGATAAAACTGGCCACTAACAGGGCGTAGTGATGGTTCGATACGCTGGCCTATTAAGCACATAATACCGTTAATATGGTTCAACGCCCAATTTTTACTCCGTAACGTTAAAAACCAAACGGCGTAGGTGACAAACTGGCAAAATGGGCAACCCTATTAGGTGGTACTAAAGAAATAAGATACTTTTATCTCTAAGTCTATGGAACTTTAGCAATCGAGTCTTCGTCTTAGTGGAGAGTAACGTCAGGTTCCAATTGTATTGGCCTTGAGGTTACTGCATTATCACCGGAGATACTCCCTTGGGAAGTAGAGTGAAAAATGTAATACAGGCTGAAATGGTTAGTTATACAACTCTGGCAATCAACTATTGAGCCGGAGTATCTAAATACTTATGATGGATAGAATAGGTATTTCATCCTGAGTAGTTAAAGGACGCTATGAGTAAATCGACAGATAATTTGGTCGAAGTGCGGGAGATGTCGTTCTCCCGTAACGGTCGTCCAATTTTTCAGGATATCAATATGACGGTGCCTCGCGGTAAAGTGACTGCGATTATGGGGCCTTCCGGTATTGGTAAGACCACATTATTACGGCTAATCGGCGGGCAACTGGCGCCGGATAGTGGTGATATCTTTTTTGACGGGGATAATATTCCTACGCTTTCCCGGCGACGTTTATATGAAGTGCGGAAAAAAATGAGCATGCTGTTCCAGTCGGGAGCGCTGTTTACTGATTTAACCGTATTTGAAAATGTGGCTTATCCCTTACGAGAACATACCCGGTTGCCCGAAGAGTTGCTGCGTAGCACCGTGCTGATGAAATTGGAAGCGGTAGGGCTGCGGGGGGCGGCAATGCTGATGCCAAATGAGCTTTCTGGCGGTATGGCACGGAGGGCTGCGCTGGCCAGAGCTATTGCGTTAGAACCCGATCTGATCATGTTTGACGAGCCTTTTGTCGGGCAAGATCCGATTACCATGGGGGTTTTAGTCAAGCTGATTGATGAACTGAACAGTTCATTGGGTATTACCTGCATTGTGGTTTCTCATGACGTGCCGGAAGTCTTAAGTATTGCTGACTATGCTTATATTGTTGCAGAGCATCGGGTTATTGCCGAAGGAACACCGGAAGCATTGTGTGCTAACCCAGATCCTCGCGCCAGACAATTCTTAGACGGGGTGGCTGATGGGCCGGTTCCTTTCCGTTTTCCTGCCGATGATTATAAAGCGGAGTTACTAAGTTAATGTTGTTACAGGCATTGGCGTCTTTAGGGCGTCGTGGTATTCAATTTGCAGTCTCATTTGGTCGGGCAGGAATGATGCTTTACGGCGCGGTAGTTGGAAAACCCGAGTTTCGTAAACAGTGGCCGCTACTGATGAAGCAACTGTACGTTGTCGGTGTGCAATCCCTGCTGATTATTATGGTTTCCGGATTGTTTATTGGCATGGTACTGGGCTTGCAGGGCTATATTATTCTAACGACCTACAGCGCAGAGGCTAGCCTCGGAATGATGGTGGCGCTGTCTCTGTTGAGGGAACTCGGGCCGGTGGTCACCGCACTGTTGTTTGCCGGTCGGGCTGGATCTGCGCTAACCGCTGAAATTGGTTTGATGAAAGCTACTGAACAGTTATCCAGTTTAGAAATGATGGCGATTGACCCACTGCGTCGGGTTATAACGCCACGTTTCTGGGCGGGAATTATCAGTATGCCGTTACTGACCGCCATCTTTATTGCGGTCGGTATCATGGGCGGAGCAATGGTTGGCGTTGACTGGAAGGGAATCGATGATGGTTTCTTTTGGGCCGCCATGCAGGGTTCTGTCAGCTGGCATACCGACTTATTGAATGGATTAATAAAAAGTATTGTATTTGCAATCACCGTAACCTGGATTGCTCTTTATAACGGCTATGACTGTATTCCGACATCGGAAGGTATTAGTCAGGCGACTACTCGTACCGTCGTACATGCATCTTTAGCCGTGCTTGGTGTGGATTTTGTATTGACTGCAATGATGTTTGGGAATTAAACCGATGCAAAGTAAAAAAACGGAAATCTGGGTGGGAATATTCATGGTCATTGGACTATGCTCTCTTTTATTCCTATGTCTAAAAGTTGCTGATGTGAAGTCGTTAGGTAATGAGCCAACATATCGACTCTATGCTAATTTTGACAATATTGGCGGCCTAAAAGAGCGTTCTCCTGTGAAAGTCGGTGGCGTGCTGGTTGGACGAGTGGCTGAAATTTCTCTTGACCCCAAAAGTTACTCTCCACGCGTGAGCATTGATGTGCAGCGGCGTTTTGATCATATCCCGGACACCAGTTCTCTCTCTATCAGAACGTCAGGCCTGTTAGGCGAGCAGTTTTTAGCCCTGAATATTGGTTTTGAAGATGAAGATATGGGAACTAAGATTTTAGCTGACGGTGATACGATCAAAGATACTAAGTCTGCGATGGTGCTTGAAGACCTTATCGGTCAGTTTTTATATAAAAGTGGTGGTGACGATGCGAAAGATGAGACACCAGCACCAACTGAAGCTGCTCCTGCAGTACATTAATTTTTCATACGGACTTGAAGCCAGATAAGAGGAATATATATGTTTAAGCGATTTATGATGGTGTTACTTTTAGTTATCGCACCTTTAGCGGTTAACGCGGCTGACGCATCTAACCCTTACCAACAGATGGCAGTTGCGGCCGATAAAGTATTTACTCGACTGAAAAATGAGCAGCCAAAGATTAAGCAGGACCCAAACTACCTGCGTACCATAGTAAAGCAAGAGCTACTGCCGTACATTCAAATTAAGTATGCGGGCGCGCTGGTTTTAGGCCGTTACTATAAAGATAGCACTCCGGCACAGCGTGATGCCTATATGCCTGCGTTTGAGGCCTATTTGGAACAGGCTTACGGTCAGGCGTTAGCCATGTATAACGGTCAAGGTTATACCATTTCACCGGAACAACCGTTGGGCGATAAAGATAATATCGCTATTCGTATCACAATCAATGATACCAACGGCCGCCCGCCGGTTCGTTTAGATTTCCAATGGCGTAAAAATAGTAAAACCGGTGAGTGGCAGGCTTACGATATGATTGCTGAAGGTATCAGTATGATTACTACCAAGCAAAATGAGTGGGCTGAAACTTTACGCAGTCAGGGCGTTGACGGCCTGACTAAGCAACTCATTACTTCGGCTAGTCAACCTATCAAGCTGGAAGATAAAAAGTAATGTCCAATTCCCTGAATTGGCAGGCTGAAAACGGTATCGTGACTTTCAGCGGTGATTTAGATCGGGAAACGTTGCTGCCGTTTTGGAACAAACGGCAGCAGATCTTAACGCCTGATATACAAGTATTGGATGTCGCTAACTTAGACCGGGTCGATTCAGCCGGTTTAGCACTGTTAATCCACATATTGGATGAAAGCGCGCAGCGGAACCAAATGCTGAAGCTGGCGGGAATGACTGGAAAGCTACAGACGTTGGCCGCTTTATATAACCTGCAACAAATAATTGAGCCTTATCTGGTGAGTCCTACTGATATGGTGTGATAATATTGTCGGCAGACTGATTTGATATAAGCTGCGGAGGTGTGAATGCACCTCCGTAATATTTTTATATCTCATCTACCATTATGCCTTTAGGCGTAGCCACCATTTTTTAATTCTCAGGGGTTAAACCACCGCTGTTTTCTGTTTATTTGAATTGAAAGCGGATACTGAGATTTTAGTTAAATAAAGACTGTGAAGACTATGGAAAATAGTGAAATTAAACAAATTTTAATCGATGCACTCAATCTAGAGGATGCACACGTTACCGGTGATGGTAGCCATTTTCAGGTGATTGCTATTGGTGACGTATTTACCGGAATGAGCCGCGTTAAACAGCAGCAAACGGTTTATGCTCCACTCATGGAGTACATTTCTGATAACCGTATTCATGCACTTTCTATTAAAGTTTATACCCCGCAAGAGTGGCAACGGGATCGTAAGCTCAACGGTTTTTAATTGCTGGTCAGATCTAGCACTAGGCTATAAAGGTATTGCTATTGGCCGAATAGAACTAAAATAAACAGCCTAAGGCTGAAGCAATATCATCATTTACTTGTTGTTTTTAAGAGAGATTAGGTTATGGATAAATTTCGAGTACAGGGCCCGACAACGTTAAACGGTGAAGTCATCATTTCCGGTGCTAAAAACGCAGCCTTACCCATTCTTTTTGCCGCTCTGCTGGCTGAAGAATCGGTTGAATTACAGAACGTGCCGCAGCTAAAAGACATTGATACAACTATTAAGCTGCTAAGCCAACTGGGCGTGAAAATTGAGCGTAATGGTTCAATTTTCATTGATGCCAGCAATGTTAATGAGCTTTGTGCACCTTACGACTTAGTTAAAACCATGAGGGCTTCTATTTGGGCTTTAGGGCCATTAGTTGCCCGTTTTGGTTATGGTCAGGTATCGCTACCCGGCGGTTGTGCTATCGGCGCACGTCCGGTTGATTTGCACATTAGCGGTTTAGAACAGCTGGGTGCAGAGATCAAGCTTGAAGAAGGTTACGTTAAGGCTTCAGTTAATGGCCGCCTGAAAGGCGCTAACATTGTGATGGATAAGGTTAGCGTCGGAGCAACGGTCACTATAATGAGTGCTGCAACGCTGGCTGAAGGTACGACAACGATTGAGAATGCGGCCCGTGAGCCGGAAATCGTTGATACGGCAAACTTCCTCAATACATTAGGCGCTAAAATTACCGGTGCAGGTACTGACCATATTACTATTGAAGGCGTTAAGCGTTTAGGTGGCGGTGTCTACCGTGTTCTACCCGATCGTATTGAAACCGGTACATTCTTGGTTGCGGCTGCGGTATCCGGTGGTAAAGTGATTTGTCGGAATACACGCCCGGATACGCTGGATGCCGTATTGGCTAAGCTGCGCGAAGCCGGGGCCGAAATCGAAGTCGGTAGTGACTGGATTAGTCTGGATATGAAGGGTAAGCGCCCTCGCAGTGTGAATATCAGAACCGCTCCGCATCCTGGTTTCCCTACCGATATGCAGGCTCAGTTCTCTCTGCTCAATCTGATTGCAGAAGGCACCGGCGTTATTACCGAAACAATTTTCGAGAATCGCTTTATGCATATTCCTGAGCTGATCCGTATGGGCGCTCATGCAGAAATTGAAGGCAATACCGTAATTTGTCATAGCATTGAGCACTTATCTCCGGCTCAGGTGATGGCAACCGATCTTCGCGCTTCTGCTAGTCTGGTGCTTGCCGGTTGTATCGCGAATGGCGTAACTACCGTCGATCGTATTTACCATATCGATCGGGGCTATGAGCGCATTGAAGAAAAATTAAACGCGTTGGGTGCAAATATTCAGCGAGTAAAAGCAGAATAGGTAGTTTTGCTTATTTATTAAATACAAAAAAGGACGCATAGCGTCCTTTTTTAATGTCTGGCAAGAAGCCATTATTGTGTAATCGGCACTTCCTGAGCCGCAGGATATTCACTCACGGTCAGCGTAATATTCAACCGCTGTCCCTGACGCAATACCACTAACGGAATGCTAGTACCCGGGCGGATTTCTGCCACTTGATCCATGACTTCTACCGCAGAAGTTGCGGGTTTATTATTTACGCTAGTCAGGATATCTCCGACCAGCAACCCGGCGTGATCTGCTGGCCCGTCGAGAGTAACGGCACCGACTAATATTCCCTGCATGCGATCAAAAGGGCTTCCCTGATTCTGCACTTGGCTAAATTCGCGGCCTTCGATGCCCATATAGCCACGGATAACCCGACCATCACGAATCAGCTTATCCATAATCTTGGTGGCTAAGGCCGTTGGAATCGCGAAGCCGATACCTTCAGGCGTATCGCCATCGGTGCGTTTATCCAGCGAGAGGGTATTGATACCCACAAGTTCACCCAACGAATTAATTAATGCCCCGCCCGAGTTACCGTGATTGATTGATGCATCGGTTTGCAGCAGGTTTTGTCGGCCATAGGGACTTAGCCCAATTCGCCCGGTAGCGCTAATTATTCCCTGAGTGACGGTTTGCCCTAGGTTATAAGGGTTACCGATGGCCAAAACAACATCGCCAATATGCGGCGTGCGTTTTGAATTAATTAAGATAACCGGTAGGTTATTATCTTGGATTTTCAGTACGGCAAGATCCGTGAGTGTATCAGAACCGACTAACAGCGCTTCATACACCTGACCATTTTGTAAGGTAATAATGATTTGGTCAGCATTTAAGATAACGTGCTTATTGGTAAGAATATAACCCTTTTTGTTCATAATGACGCCTGAACCAAGGGTGTTAATACCTAAATTTTGAGTGGATGAGCCAGATGAGCTACGGTTGTATACATTAACGACGGCAGGGGCTGCTCGCCTTACCGCGCTGTTATAACTTACAGGAGACTCATTCAGCGGTAAATATAAGGAATTATCAAATAGCCCTGTCGCCGAGCGTAGCGACGGGAAGATAAGTAATAAAGCTGAAGCAATAACTAAACCAATAATTATTGGTCGTAAGAGTTTGGCAAGCATGCATACAATCAGTAAGAAATAAAGGTTGTTAAGGATAACATGACTTGAACGGATACGGCACATTACCGTATCCGTTTTTGCGATCGGGGTTAACGTAAAATTAGATAGATGTTATCGTCGCCGCGTAAAATGTTAAGCGCCATGACGTTTGGCTTACTATCAAGAATCTTACGTAGTTCGCCAATATTCTGGATACGCTCACTGTTTACGCCAATAATCATATCGCCATTTTGTAGACCGTTTTGCGCCGCGGGTGACCCTTTTACCACCTCGTTAATGATGATGCCTTTATTGCCTTTGACTTCACCATTATTGAGCGTTGCACCCTGTAGCGCTGGTAACAGTGATTCTGCATTGGTTGACGCCTGATCGCTGTTTTGAAGTTCGACCTGAACTTCAAGCGGTTTGCCATCGCGTAACAGACCCATCTTCACTTTCTTACCGGCTCCAGCGGTAGCGACTTTAGCCCGAAGTTCAGCAAAGCTACTGATATCTTTACCGTCAATTGAAACGATAACATCACCGGCTTTAATACCTGCCTGTGCGGCTGCCGTTTTAGGCATAACTTCGCTAACAAAAGCCCCTCGTTGGGCATCGACCTTAAAGGCTTTAGCCATTTCAGCCGTCATCTCACTGCCTTTGATTCCCAGCATACCGCGTTTAACTTCTCCGAATTGGATCAACTGGTCTATGAGGCTTTGTACCATGTTGCTTGGAATGGCAAAACCGATACCAACGTTACCACCGCTCGGAGCCAGTATCGCCGTATTGATGCCGATTAATTCGCCATTCAGGTTGATTAATGCGCCGCCGGAGTTACCCCGGTTAATTGATGCGTCGGTCTGAATAAAGTTCTCGAAGCCTTCCAGATTCAAACCACTGCGGCCCAGAGCGGAGATAATGCCGGAGGTTGCCGTCTGACCAAGGCCAAACGGATTTCCTACTGCAACGGCGAAATCACCAACGCGAAGGTTATCTGAATCCGTCATTTTAATGGCTGTCAGATCTTTTGAATTGGCATCGACTAACTGAAGCAAGGCGATGTCAGATTGTTCATCACGACCGATCAGTTTTGCTTGATATTCCCGGCCATTGTTCAACTGGACGCGGATTTTATCGGCATTGTTAATCACGTGGTTATTGGTAACTACGTATCCTTTTTCAGCATTAATAATAACGCCTGAGCCGAGACCTTCAAAAGGGCGGGTGCTTTGCTGTTCTGACGGACCGTTTGGACCGAAGAAAAATTTAAATTCTTCAGGGATCCGCTGACGCTGAACCTGAGTACCTTCAACATACACGCTGACTACCGCAGGTAAGACTTTCTCTAGCATTGGAGCCAGGCTCGGTATTTGTTCACCGGCTACAGTAACGGGTAACGTTGCATTGGCAACCGGTAGTGAAGAGAGGGATAAACCTAAACTCACAGTCAATGCGCTTAATAAAAGTGTTGTTTTCTTCATCGATTAATTCGCTCTTAATATCAACAGGTTACTGGATTCTAATCTCTAGAAAGAATCTCTGCATAAGTGTAGTTAATATAGGACCGTTTAAACATAAAATAAGTTCACGCTAAACATCTGGTTAAGAGAGGGAAGCCTCGGTGAGAAACGGCTTTAAAGCCGGTGGTAACGGGGATGGTTAAATAACGTAAAGAAAGGTAATTAAAATTAAATAGAAAAAAGCGCCATCTGAAAGATAGCGCTAAGTTTTACTTAGTCTCTGCGATCCGGGCGGAACAGCCCTGATGCACCGTCGGAATAGTCGCGAGGTGGCGCATTGGTTGTCAGTTGGTCTTTATCAGAATCAGAGGATACTGGTTTATAGTTTATGTAGCTAAATGGATTATCGCTGGTCGCCATATCTGGCAACAAAGTCGTGGAACTTTTGATCATGTGCTTTTGGAACTGACGATAGTCCTGAGCCATTTTTTCTAGCAGTTCAGCGCTGTGAGAAAAGTGACTCACTAGCTCCTGACGATAGGCTTCGAGTTCCTGCTTATTCTTATTCAGCTCCTGCTGTAATGCAGTCTGTTGGCGTAGTTTTCGATTGCCAAAGCGCATAACTACTGCGCCAATGATAAGGCCAACGATTAAACCAACAACCAGTGCATACTCCCAAGTCATACTGACTCCTTCTTACGGTCATAAATTACAGAGGGCAATCCAGGATAGCGGTATCTGAAGTCATTTTTACTCATATTCTTCATTGTCTAAACGACGTTAGACCACTATCGATACCGGACAACTATACCAGCTAATATACCTGCTAATGGCAGTCGGGTGAAACCTAGTTCACCATTACTTTACATCGTACCACGATAAAAGGCATTATTTTATCTCTTGTCTTAACGCCATAGTTGCCGGGATATAGCGGACATAAGATAAAAAAGGGCGATTATTCCGAGAGTTCAGGTCGCTGACGACGGTAAATTCGTTGCGGTCTTCCTACTTTTCCATAAATGATCTCTGCCAGTAAAAAATGTTCTTTGGTACAAAATTCCAAATAGCGCCTGGCCGTTGTGCGGCTTAGCCCCAGTTTTTTTGCAATGTCTTCTGCGGTATAGCTGATTTCTGCATCGCGAAAGGCTTCTTGCACCACTTTAAGGGTAATTTCATCAATGCCAATGGGCATGCTCGGTTTAGCCTGAATTCTGGCAAACGTATTAAACATTTCATCTACTTGCCATTGGCTGACGTCTTCGGTCTGCTTACGTACCCGATGCAGGTAGTTGAGCCGTTCCAGCGTTTGCTCTAGCCTTTCGTACGCCACGGGTTTTATCAAGTAGTCAAATACGCCACAGCGAATGGCCTCTGAGACCGTATCAATATCGCTGGCAGCGGTAATAAAAATAACTTCACCCTGATATTTTTTAGCAGAAAGCTCTTGTAGTAGTTCGATTCCTCTGCCGTCAGGAAGGTAGTTATCAAGAATGATAAGGTCGGGCTTAAATGAACCAATCATCATTCGGCCCTGTTCTAGATTGCCAGCTAGCCAGACTTGGCGGCATGCGCTATGGCGTTTAATAAACTCCGCATGCATTTCAGCTAATGGGGTTTCATCCTCAATAATCAAAATATTAAGATATTTCATTTTTGATTCTGTCCTTTCTTTTGGGGATAAATATAGAAAATACTGTTCCACACGGATCGTTATCTTCCAGCATTATAGTACCGTGATATTGATCTACGTAGGTTTTAACCAAATATAATCCGATGCCGTGATCGCCATTGTTTTTAGACGTCACGCCGCGGGTAAAGAGCGTTTCTCTGATTTGAGCGTCTATGCCCGATCCGTTATCCGATACTTCAATAATCAGTTCCTCTCCTTCGTCAGAGAGGTAGCACTCAATCACTTTGTTACTGTCCGGGTTTTTTAGCGTTGCTTCGAATGAGTTATCCAGCAAATTGCCTAAAATGCTTGCCAGTTCATTCTCATTTATTGGCGTTGGCTGGGTGCTAAGTGAGCAGCCTGATGTGAAATGCATTTTCAGGCCAAGTTCGTTTGCCCGATGGAATTTCCCGAACAGTAAGCCAGCAATGAGCCGGTTTTGAAACATGCTACTAATATTATCGATGAGCGACTGCTGATTTGATGATTCAAATTTCACCATTTCTAATGCCCGCTCATATTCTTTCATCTGTAGCAGGCCGCCGATGGTTGAGATCCAGTTTAGATGTTCATGGCGCAAGGTGCGCAAATTCTCAACGTATTGCTGAATTTGAGAAAGCTGGGCGCTTAATATGTGAATTTCGTCGTGACGACGAAAGCTGATAACCCAGCCCTGAAATCCACCGTCGATCCAAATTCCGACCCGATTAGCGACGATCTTTAGCCCGTTAATCATTAATAGGTCATCGACCCGATTATTTCCCTTGGCTTCAAGAAAATAATCTGCGGGTGTAATCAACTCTTGTACCAGACTACCGACCAGATTTTGTTGTGTGTCGGTTAGTTTCAACATTTTTTGAGCATTTTGGTTGATAGCCGTAATTTGACCCAAGGTATTAACGGCCAATAGGCCTTCAAAAACCGCACCAAACAGCGCATCTTGTTGGCGCTGTACTCGGGCAATTTCGGCTGGTTCCATTCCCATCATTTGCTTTTTTATGTGGGCAGAAAATCGCCATGAGAAGAAAATCAGTACGAAGAGAATGAGTATCAGAACGCTGGTCAGAGGGATGATTTGGCTTGAACGCCACATATCAATCTTGCTATTGAGATAGCCAAGCGAGATAACGCCAATGACTTTGTTATCTTTGCTCCAGATTGGGGTTTTCGCGCGCATGGCCAGCCCCATGGAGCCTTCGCTGGAGATGATATAACTTTCACCACGCTCCATTGCTCCCGGCTTATTCCACTGCATGGTATAGCCAATTTTGGCCGGATTAGGGTGGTAAAGACGAATGGATTTTTCATCACCAATAACTATGTAGCTAAAGTTAGATTCCATGCTGATCCTGTCAGCAATCTTTTTTAGCCTAACGGTATCTCTTTGCTCTACGCCTTCAACGATATCGTCCATTGAAGCAATAATTCGAGCCTGATTCATCGCAATTTCACCCACCTTATCAGTGATGTAACTATTTATGCGACGCGTCATGAATTCATTTAGAGCGCCCATAATCAGCGAAAATACGATGAGCAATAATAAGAATACTCGCCATTGGAATGACATATTTTTTAACATATTATTCATATATATTTATTATTATTAATACGCCTTTAACATTATTGTTTTTATTATTATAACTTGAACGAATAAATATAATTAATTTATTTATAAAAGCTATTTAATTAATTAAGAAAATTAAAATCATTAAGACGTTAATGTTTATTAGGCTAACTGTGAAGCAGATCAATTAACTCCAATTGTGTAATTACTATCATGTGATTCAGCCGTTTGCCGATCAATTAACTCATTGTTTTGCGCTAATAATCAGGTTTGTTTAATAAATGTTAGACAAGTTAATTGATATTTTCTAATTTCCCGTTAATTACTGGGCAGATACAGTATTTTCTTTTTACACAAAATACGCACAGAGAATGCGCACAGAGAATGAATCATGTATAACTCAACAATATTCAGTCAGGTAAAGCGATCCGACTATAAAAAAATAGCGGAGATCGCTAAGTTTCTTCGTAAGAACGATCTGAATATTGATACTTCAGTAGAGGTTTTTATTACCGTCACCCGGGACAGTCAAATAATTGCCTGCGGTGGAATTGCTGACAACATTATTAAGTGCGTTGCTATTAATGAAAACGTTCGGGGAGAAGGCATTGCCCTGTCATTAGCGACCGAATTAGTCAATCTGGCTTACGAAAACCATCATACTAACCTGTTTATATACACTAAAACGCAAAACGAAGTTTTGTTCCGCCAGTGTGGCTTTTTTCCAATAGCCTCAGTGCCGGGCATCGTTGTTTTGATGGAAAATAGCAGTTGCCGCCTGCGTCGTTATAGTGAACAGCTATCTAAAAGCCGCCAGCCGGGTAAAAAAATTGGCTGTATCGTGATGAATGCTAATCCCTTTACCTTAGGGCATCAGTACTTAGTACAGCAGGCTGCCGCGCAGTGTGACTGGCTGCATTTGTTTTTGGTGAAAGAAAACACCTCGACTTTCCCTTATGTAGATCGGCTAAGGTTAGTGACTGAAGGCACTTCAGCCATCGCTAACTTAACGGTACATCCGGGTTCTGAATATATGATCTCTCGCGCAACGTTCCCTTGCTATTTTATTAAAGATCAGGGAATTGCCGATAATTGTTATACCGAAATTGATCTGAAAATATTCCGTCAGTATTTGGCTCCTGCATTGGGCGTCACCCATCGTTTTGTGGGCAATGAACCTTTCTGTGAAGTCACCAGTAAATATAACGAAGACATGCGCTACTGGTTAAATACGCCTGAATTATCACTTCCACCAGTTGAATTGGTTGAAATAGAACGTCTCCAGTATGAAGGAACGGCTATTTCAGCCTCTTGGGTTCGCCGGCTATTAGCTAAAAAGCAGATGGATGTTATTTCCCATCTGGTGCCGGATTGCACATACAACTATCTGATATCAAATCCAAATATACGTCAGAAGAGTGCATCACTACCCTCAGAAGAATCTGTAATTACTGTAGGTGAAATATGAAAATTATCAAAGAAGCCGTTGCCGGCACGCTTGAGTCAAGCGATGTCATGATACGGGTAGCTCCGCTGGATGGTTCTGAAATCGATTTACAACTGAACAGTAGCGTTGAAAAGCAGTTTGGCGATGCCATTCGACAGACTGTATTGGATACGTTAACCCAGTTGGGCGTAAACGGTGTTCAGCTCATTATTGACGATAAAGGCGCTTTAGAATGTATTTTACGCGCCCGTTTACAAACCGTGTTGCTTAGAGCCAGTGACAGTAAAGAATTACCTTGGGGAGCATTGAAATGAATGTAGAACTCAAGCAGCGGGTTCGCCGCAGCATGCTGTTTGTTCCGGGCGCTAATGCCGCTATGGTCAGCAACTCTTTTATCTATTCTGCCGATGCAATCATGTTCGATCTGGAAGATTCAGTAGCGCTGAGAGAGAAAGATGCCGCACGTTTGCTGGTTTTTCATGCGCTACAGCACCCTATGTATCAGACGATAGAAACGATTGTTCGAGTCAACGCACTCGATTCCGCGTTTGGTATTAACGACCTTGAAGCCGTCGTTCGCGCGGGCGTTGATATTGTTCGTCTGCCTAAAACCGATACCGCCCAAGACGTTATCGATATGGAAAAGCATATTGCGCGTATTGAAGCTGAATGTGGTCGCGAAGTCGGTAGTGTTGGCATGTTGGCTGCGATTGAATCAGCCGAAGGTATTAATAATGCCGTTGATATTGCACAGGCTTCACCACGCCTGATTGGTATTGCTCTGGGGGCGGAAGACTATGTCCGTAACCTGCGTACTGAGCGTTCACCTGAAGGTATTGAGCTGCTGTTTGCTCGCTGTACTATTCTTCAGGCGGCCCGCGCTGCTGGTATTGCCGCTTTTGATACCGTCTATTCAGACGCAAACAATGAGCAGGGTTTTTTAAACGAAGCCGCTCATATTAAGCAGTTAGGTTTTGACGGTAAATCGTTGATAAACCCTCGCCAGATAGAACTTCTCCACAACCTTTATGCTCCGACCGGCAAAGAGTTAGATCACGCTCAACGAGTGATCGAAGCCGCTGATGCTGCGGCATTAGAAGGCTTGGGTGTGGTTTCTCTCAACGGAAAAATGATTGACGGCCCGATTATTGAACGTGCCCGTCTGGTATTACAGCGCGCAGCGCTTTCCGGCATTCGTGAAGAATAATAGGGTGAGGTAAATTCGAAATGGCTCGTCAAAAACGTATATTAAATTTGTGTAACAGTATCCAAAATACCGTGGAGGCTAATGAGGGTGAATCTCAGAAGCAACCGCTGGTACTGACTCCTTATAGGGATACCTCTAAAGCTAACCTACAGTCAAAAAAACCTCGGGACAAGAAGCTGTGCTCTTCGTTAGAAGATGCTATTCGGCGTTCAGGTTTGCAAGACGGCATGACCATCTCTTTTCACCACGCTTTTCGCGGTGGCGATCTGACGGTAAACCTGGTGATGGACCAGATAGCCCTGATGGGATTCAAAAATTTAACGCTGGCATCAAGCTCTTTGGCTGACTGCCACGCGCCGTTAATTGAACATATCCGCAATGGTGTCGTGACCAATATCTATACCTCAGGCTTACGTGGTCCTTTAGCCGAAGCGATTTCTCGCGGTTTACTCAAAGAGCCAGTACAGGTTCACTCACACGGTGGCCGGGTTAATCTGGTTGAATCAGGTGAGCTTTCAATTGACGTCGCGTTTTTGGGCGTTCCTTGCTGCGATGAGTTCGGTAATGCTAACGGCTACACCGGCAAAGCCTGCTGTGGTTCGCTGGGGTATGCCAAAGTCGACGCTGAGCATGCGAAAAATGTGGTTATGCTGACCGAAGAGCTTCGCCCTTATCCGCATAATCCAATCAGTATTGCTCAGGATCAGGTGGATTTGATCGTTCAGATCGAAAGAGTAGGGGATGCGGCCAAGATCGGTGCCGATGCAACCCGTATGACAACCAACCCTCGTGAGCTATTAATTGCCCGTAGAGCTGCCGATGTGATTGTACATTCTGGCTATTTCAAGCAGGGTTTTTCTCTACAAACCGGAACCGGTGGCGCTTCTCTGGCAGTAACCCGCTTCTTAGAAAGCAAAATGCGCAGTAAAAATATTACTGCCGGTTTTGCCTTGGGCGGTATTACTACTGCCATGGTCGATCTGCATGAGAAAGGCCTGATTGATAAGTTACTAGACGTGCAGAGCTTTGACAGCGGTGCCGCTGCTTCTCTGGCCCGTAACCCTAATCATATTGAAATCAGCGCCAACCAATATGCCAACTTTAGTTCTAAAGGCGCATCGGTTGACCATCTTGACGTAGTGATTCTCAGCGCATTAGAAATTGATACTCAGTTCAATATCAACGTGCTAACCGGTTCTGATGGGGTATTACGCGGCGCATCCGGTGGTCACTGTGATACCGCCGCCGCATCTAAGCTGTCTATCATTGTTGCACCGCTGGTCAGGGGCAGAATCCCTACCATCGTCGAAAATGTAACGACTTTAATTACCCCGGGTACCAGCATTGATATTTTAGTTACCGACCATGGTATTGCCGTCAATCCGGCACGACCTGAGCTGGCTGAACGATTACAGAAAGCCGGAATTAATGTGGTCAGTATCGACGATCTGTATCAACGCGCACTGGTGTTAACCGGAAAGCCTAAACCTATCGAGTTTACCGATCGGGTTGTGGCCGTGGTTCGCTATCGCGATGGTTCAGTGATTGACGTGGTTAATCAAATAAAAGAGTAACGATATTATGCTGCTTCTCCCGGAACAGGCGACCAACCACAAAGTGACGCTACTCGAGATTCTGCTTAGCAGGGAGTCCCGACAGCAGCGTCAGCGTATTTGGTTAGCTGATTACCAAACAACGGTTGTCTCTTTAACCATGGTGATCCCGGGAGAAATCAAAGACAGCGAATTGTCGCGAAAGGCGTTTAATCAAGCCTGGGATGAGATCAATCAGCTTTGTAATCTGCAGAGCTGGATGATTCAGGCGAGTGAAGTTTTTAACTTACCAACCGGCGCTGAAGGGCTATTGGCCATAAAGCAATCGGCTGATGTTGTTAAGCACGCCTGCGTTGCTATGGAACAAAATAATCCGCTGGGCCGACTGTGGGATATCGACGTTATCGGTGAACAGGGATCTATTTCGCGGCAGGCCATTGGTATGCCACCGCGTAGCTGTTTTATTTGCGATCTCGATGCTCGAGTTTGTGCCCGCCAGCGGACTCATTCTATTCAGGATTTACATGCTGCTATGGAGGCGTTGTTTCACCATGCTGACGTCGTTTAATTCTGAAGATGCAACATTTCGGCTAGAAATTAACAGGCTGCCTTGGGTGGCCCGTTACGCCAAGCTGGCTAATAGCGCCATGCTCAACGAAGTTAACCTTACGCCAAAGCCCGGCTTAGTCGATATGCATAATACCGGTGCCCATAAAGATATGGACGTGACGGATTTCTATCGTAGTGCGGAAGCGATAACCGTCTGGATCCCTTACTTTATTGAGTACGGGATGACGACTCACCTACAGCCAGCCGATGTGGTTTTACAAGGTATTCGCCCGTTAGGGTTAGCCTGTGAAGCGTCAATGTACAAAGCTACTTCGGGAGTTAACACCCATAAAGGAACCGTTTTCTCGTTAGGGCTGCTTGCTACCGCGATTGGTCGGCTAGTTTCTCATCAGCGCGCGGTGACCCAACAGACCGTATGTCAGGAAGTTGCTGCAATAAGCCAGGGTTTAGTTAACCGTGAGCTGGCTGCGAATAATCAAGGAAAAACTGCCGGTCAGCGCCTGTTTCTTGAGTTTGGCCTTGCTGGTGCCAGAGGGGAAGCGGAATCAGGCTTTCAGTCAGTGCTTCAGGTGTCATTGCCGGTTTACCAGAGTTTAATTGCTCAGGGAATTTCTCAGAATAAAGCCTTACTGCAAGCGTTATTGAGCCTGATGGCAGTCAACGGTGATACCAATGTCGCTTCACGAGGTGGTATTGAAGGCCTGCTTTGGCTACAGGAAAGCGCTCAGGCATTTTTAGCTGCGGGCGGCGTATTTCAGCCCAATTACATCCAAAAATTGCAAGAATTTGATCGACAATGCATCGGGCTAAATTTAAGTCCGGGCGGGAGTGCCGATCTATTAATTGTTACTTGGTTTTTGGCCCAGTTGCCTGAAAGCCAAAAATAAGAATTTTAATTAACTATTGATAGAGGGATCCATTATGCAAAGTATTCCATGTTTCTGGATGCGCGGAGGAACCAGTAAAGCTGGTTGTTTTATTGAATCAGACCTTCCTGATAGCATTACTGAACAGAACCATATTTTATGTAAAGTCTACGGTAGCGATGACCCTACAGGTCGCCAAATTAATGGTATCGGCGGTGGCACTTCCACAACCAGTAAAGCGATGATTATTGATAAAAGACCGGAAGAGGTTAACGGCATTAATTACACTTTCTGTCAGGTTGATGTAGCAAACAATCAGGTTGAACGTAAGGGCAATTGCGGAAATATATCTTCAGCCGTTGGCCCCTTTGCTATTGAAGCCGGACTGGTTGATGAAATTACTGAGCCGGTAACTCAGGTGCGGATTTTTAATACCAATACTAAAAAAACTATCGTATCCCATGTGCCGGTAAAAAATGGAAAAGTCGTTTATAACGGTGATTATGCCATTTCAGGCGTGCCGGGAACCGGTGCCAGAATTCGTTTAGACTTCGTATCTCCTGACGGTGCCGTAACCGGTAAGCTATTGCCAACGGGTAATGTAAAAGATCTGCTCGACGTTCCCGGATATGGAAAAATAGAAATCTCTATCGTTGATGCGGCTAATCCATTAGTTTTTGTCAGGGCTGCCGATCTGGGAATTACCGGGCGTGAAATGCCAGCAGCCGTTGATGGCAATCCTAACTTATTGAATCATATGTTAGCTATCAGAGAAGCCGCTGCGGTTTTAATTGGTCTGGCTAACGATATGGAAGATGCAAAGCTAAACAGTCAGGCAGTGCCTAAGTTTTGTTTTATTGCTGCGCCGGATGATTACGTCAGCCTTGCGGGTGGCAAGATTGAAAAACGGGATATTGATATACAGGCAAGAATGTTATCAATGGGCAAATTGCATCCTGTATTGGCGATAACTGGCGGTATTTGTATTGGTGTTGCCGCGAAAGTTCCCGGTACGCTGGTCAATGAGGTTGTTGGCGTTGCCGCTGACAAAGATGAATTAAATATCGGCCACTGTAGCGGAATATTATCCGTTGGCGCTCAGGTAAAAATTGATGGAGCAGCGTTTCAGGTATTCAACGGAACCGTTTATAGAACGGCCAGAGTCTTGATGAAAGGTTGCGTTGAGCTAAATTAAGAAATTATTTTTATAAACTTTAATATTTAGGAAATTTAATGTTAAAAATTATGCTTGGTTTAGCAAGGAATATGGTTACTTTATATTCAATGTAATTGTTGCGGCTCCTTTGTGGTGCTTATTCGAACCATAGTAAGCACTACGTTATGAATAATAATTTTTATCAATCAGGTTCTATTGTTTAATAAGATTACAAAGAACAATAAAAAACATTAAATTTATAATTTCTATTCATTCTACATCACATAATTTATATTTTATTAAGTGCATTATTTCAAATGCCCTATAGAGGATTAATGTAATCAGTAAGCTGGGTGCCAGAGATATAAAATATAAATAACCATCTGGTGTGAAAACTACGTTGATACCGAATTTTAATGCTTATATCTGGATGTATAAGCATCGCCGTCATTCTGTTTTTGTCTTAAGGAGAATGTAAGTAATGAGTAAAGATAAATTGTGGAAATTGTTATTATTATTGGCTATTCCAATAGTAGTAGCATTACTTCCAACGCCGGCTGGCTTGCCAAATATAGCATGGCTATTATTTGGTTTATATTTGTCAGCAATTGTTGGTTTAGTGTTAAAACCTTATTCCGAACCAGTGATATTATTAGGAACAATTGCAGCATCTGCCGTTGTTATTGGTAATTTCGGTGGCGATGCGTTAAAGGTTTCTGAAGTTCTTAAAGGCTATGCTTCCGATACTACATGGTTAGTATTTGCCGCATTTACTTTAAGTGCAGCTTTTGTACTTACCGGTTTAGGAAAGCGAATTTCCTATATTCTTATCGGTAAGTTAGGAGGCACGACGCTAGGTTTAGGGTATGTAACAGCGATACTCGACCTGTTAATTGCTCCGGCTACC
The DNA here is from genome assembly GCF_009800925.1 of Budvicia diplopodorum. Lineage (GTDB taxonomy): Bacteria > Pseudomonadota > Gammaproteobacteria > Enterobacterales > Enterobacteriaceae > Budvicia > Budvicia diplopodorum. The sequence goes on from NZ_WOYF01000003.1 coordinate 125,181, forward strand.
CCATCAAATACGGCTCGCGCCGGGGGAATCGTCTTTCCAATTATCAACAGCGTAGCGGTAGCATTAGGCTCCGATCCGAACGATAGTCCGCGTAAAGCTGGCCACTATCTCATGGTTAACATTTATATGGTCACTAAAACGACCAGCTATATGTTCCTGACTGCGATGGCACCAAATGCGCTGGCATTAGCCATGATGTCGGATATTTTGAATATCAAACTGAGCTGGACCGGATGGGCATTAGCTGCATCTGTACCCGGCATCATCATGTTAATAATAACTCCGTTCCTCATTTATAAAATGTATCCGCCGGAGTTGAAAAAAGTTAACAACAAACAAATTGCTGCCGAAGGTCTTAAAGCGCTTGGTCCTATGACGATTCGCGAAAAGATGTTAGGCGGGGTGTTTTGTTTAGCGCTGCTTGGTTGGGTTGGCGCAGATTTCCTTAACGTTGAAGCATCAACGGTTGCTATCTGTGCGATGGCGATTACGCTGCTGTTAGGCATCGTGACTTGGGATGACGTTCTTAAGAATAAAGGTGGCTGGAATACTCTGATATGGTACGGCGGTATCATCGGTATGTCAGGCGTGCTGACCAAGGCCGGATTCTTTAAGTGGTTAGCTAAAGTACTTGGTGAGAATCTATCTTTTGGCGATCACGCGATTGTTGCGCTATTGGTTGTGATGTTTATCAGCGTGCTTATTCGCTACCTATTCGCATCAGGTGGTGCTTATGTGGCGGCGATGGTTCCGGTATTTGCTACCGTGGGCTTGGTTGCTGGTGCTCCTCCTATGCTTCTGGCGTTAGGTCTACTGTTCTCTAACTCCTACGGCGGCGCGTTAACCCATTATGGCGGCGCTGCTGCACCAATCGTGTTCGGTGCCGGTTACAACGATATCCGTTCATGGTGGATTATCGGTGGCGTTCTTGCCTTCTTAAGCCTGTTGGTCCATATGACCATTGGTATTGGCTGGTGGGAAATGCTAATCAGCATGGGCATTATCTAAAAATTTAAGATAAGTCCGTTTGTTGAGTCGCCCGAGGGTAGCTATCTGCCCCCGGGCGATTTTCTTATTAAGCTCCGGGCAACACGCAAGAAAAGCCGGGTGAATGTGTAATCTGCCGCTTAGGTTAGTGAAGATTTATCTTCTGAATTGGGCATAAATGTCAGGTTACCAGCGCTATCTTGAGCTAAATCGTCAATAAATGGATTTAGCTGCAAAAACAGGTCGATCTTTGAGGTCGACTTCCCTATAATCTTGCGACCCCACGTTACAACAAAGTTTTTTTCCCAAAAACTTTAATAGTGCCGGCATTGACTGCTCGAAGGGGTAGGTTTGCTGGACTCGATGGTCGTGTGAGCCTCAATAATGTTTCTTAACGTTTTGGTGTTCGCCAACGTGTAACTTTAGATTGGGTAAGTTATTTAAATGAAAACTTTTTCAGCTAAGCCAGAAACAGTAAAACGTGACTGGTATGTTGTAGATGCGACCGGCAAAACGCTGGGCCGCCTCGCTACTGAACTGGCTCGTCGTCTGCGCGGCAAGCATAAAGCGGAATATACTCCGCACGTTGATACTGGTGATTACATCATCGTTCTGAACGCAGAAAAAGTTGCTGTAACCGGCAACAAGCGTTCTGGCAAGATTTATTACCATCACACCGGTTTTATCGGTGGTATCAAACAAGCGACCTTTGAAGAGATGATTGCCCGCCACCCTGAGCGCGTGATTGAGATCGCGGTAAAAGGCATGTTGCCTAAGGGCCCGCTGGGTCGTGCAATGTATCGTAAACTGAAAGTTTACGCAGGTACTGAGCACAACCATGCGGCACAGCAACCGCAAGTTCTGGACATTTAATCGGGATTATAGGCAATGGCAGAGAATCAATACTACGGCACTGGTCGCCGCAAAAGCTCTTCCGCACGCGTCTTTATTAAGCCGGGTAGCGGTAACATCGTTATTAACCAGCGTAGTCTGGATCAGTACTTCGGACGTGAAACTGCCCGCATGGTAGTTCGTCAGCCGTTAGAACTGGTCGATATGGTTGGTAAATTTGACCTGTACATCACCGTTAAAGGTGGTGGTATTTCTGGTCAAGCTGGTGCTATCCGTCACGGTATTACTCGTGCGCTGATGGAATACGATGAATCACTTCGTGCAGAACTGCGTAAAGCAGGTTTTGTTACTCGTGATGCTCGTAAAGTTGAACGTAAGAAAGTCGGCCTGCGTAAAGCTCGTCGTCGTCCTCAGTTCTCCAAGCGTTAATATTTGGCCTTTTAGGCAACTTGTTAATGTTAAAAACCCGGTTTATACCGGGTTTTTTTATTGAGTCAGAGAAACCGAACTCGCTGCTGAAGTTTGCATGTATTTATACTGTTACGGCTGTTAAATCAGAATAGTTGAATAAATCATCAAGCCCCCTGAACAAGATGGTTAAAATCTGCTAAACTAGCGGGCGCTTTGTATGTTTTATCGATTTAAATCTCAAATCAGACCGTTCTGATAATTCATAGTCGAAAGCAAAAAAATTGAGAGGGATTGTCATATCAGGCAATTTTTCGCCATTGGTCATTATTTAGATAAACTTGGAGGTTTTCATGGCTGTCGCTGCCAATAAACGTTCGGTCATGACGCTATTTTCCGGCCCAACTGACATTTTTAGCCATCAGGTTCGTATCGTTCTGGCTGAGAAAGGTGTGAGCGTCGAGATTGAACAGGTCGACATGGATAACCTACCGCAGGATTTAGTCGATCTGAATCCTTATGGTTCTGTACCTACTCTGGTCGATCGTGAGCTGACGCTGTATAAATCCCACATCATTATGGAATATTTAGATGAGCGTTTTCCTCATCCTCCTTTGATGCCGGTTTATCCTGTTGCGCGAGGGACTAGCCGTCTGATGATGCACCGTATTGAGCAAAACTGGTATTCATTACTGGACACTATTCTGACCGGCAATGCTCAGGATGCAGAAGCAGCGCGTAAGCAATTACGTGAAGAGCTTTTAGCCGTTGCGCCAGTATTTAATGAAGCGCCGTATTTTATGAGCGAAGAGTTTAGTCTGGTTGACTGCTATTTGGCTCCATTGCTATGGCGTTTGCCGCAAATGGGTATTGAGCTTTCAGGCGCGGGTTCTAAAGAGCTTAAGCTTTATATGAATCGCGTTTTTGAGCGAGAAGCATTTCTTGCGTCGCTGACTGAAACTGAGCGTGAAATGCGCCTGCATATGCGGGGCTAAGCCTGATGGAGCCAACGCAGATGACACCGCGTCGCCCCTATCTGTTACGTGCTTTTTATGAATGGTTGCTTGATAACCAGCTAACGCCCCATCTGGTGGTTGATGTTTCTGTCCCCGGAATTTCGGTTCCGATGGAGTTTGCTCGTGATGGTCAAATTATTCTTAATATTGCCCCTCATGCGGTAGGTAATCTTGAACTCGGCAATGATGACGTTCGTTTCAGCGCCCGGTTCGCCGGAATACCTCGTCAGGTTCAGGTACCTATGGCGGCTATTATGGCCATTTATGCCAGAGAAAACGGTGCCGGAACGATGTTCGAACCGGAAAGTGACTACCTGAGCGGTGATGAAGACTATGATGAGCCATTGGCTGACGGTCAGGCATCTTCGATCCATTTAGTCTGCGCTGACGATGTTGAAGAGCCAGATAGCAATGAGATCGATGAGAGTCATGATGATGAAGAGCCACCTCAACCACCTCGCGGTCGTCCTGCTTTACGGGTTGTTAAGTAGTTAATTCAGCGATCTGAAATAGATAAAAAGGCGGATATCATATCCGCCTTTTTGCTGCCTTTGATTCAACCAGCTAATGGTAATCTGCTTAATTATCATCGGACCCTCCCCGCCGTCACCGGGATGACGACAGGGTAAGTCAACATGATGTACCAATGCTAAACCTCAAGGTAAGTCATAATCCCCTCGGCGGCTTTACGCCCCTCCGCAATGGCCGTTACCACCAGATCGGAACCCCTTACCGCATCGCCGCCAGCAAAGATTTTCGGATTAGTGGTTTGGTATTGAATTTCGGCCTGTTCGAGAGCGGTGATTCGCCCCTGTTTGTCCAGCGCGACCTGATGTTCTGATAGCCATGGCATGGCGTGCGGCTTAAAGCCAAATGCCATGATCACGGCATCGGCATTGAGTAAATGCTCAGTGCCGGAAATAGCCTGCGGGCTACGGCGGCCGTGAGCATCTGGTGTACCCAGCTCAGTACGCACCACCTTCACGCCGCTGACTTTACCGGCCGAATTAACTTCAATACTGATTGGCTGCAGGTTGAATAGAAATTCAACGCCTTCTTCCCGCGCATTTTTCACTTCACGGCGGGAGCCCGGCATGTTCTCTTCATCGCGGCGATATGCGCAGCTCACGTGGGTTGCACCCTGACGAATAGCGGTTCTGACACAGTCCATGGCCGTATCTCCGCCGCCTAATACCACCACTCGTTTTCCTTCAAGGTTGATATAAGGTTCGCCATCGCTGGTCGGATGGCCCATCAGATGCTTGGTATTGGCAATCAGGTAAGGAAGCGCGTTAAACACACCCGGAGCCTCTTCATTCGCTAAGCCACCCGCCATTGACTGGTAAGTTCCTACGCCGAGAAATACGCTGTCGTATTCGGCCAGTAGCTCACTCATCTGGATATCCTGACCGATTTCAACGTTCAGGCGAAACTCAATGCCCATATCGCTGAATATCTTACGGCGTTTGACCATGACGTCTTTATCCAGCTTAAACGAAGGGATGCCGAAGGTTAATAGCCCGCCAATTTCAGGATGCCGATCAAAAACGACCGACTGCACCCCATTACGCGCGAGTACGTCGGCGCAGGCTAAACCTGCTGGGCCGGCACCGATAATAGCGACACGCTTACCGGTCGGGTGAACCTGTGACATGTCAGGCTTCCAGCCCATCTCCAGCGCTTTGTCAGTAATATAGCGTTCGATATTACCAATGGTTACGGCACCAAATTCATCGTTCAGGGTGCATGAACCTTCACACAGGCGATCCTGAGGACAAACCCGGCCGCAGACTTCCGGCAGGCTATTGGTCTGGTGAGCGAGATCGGCGGCTTCCATAATTCGCCCTTCATTGGCCAGTTTTAGCCAGTTGGGGATGTAGTTATGTACCGGACACTTCCACTCACAGTACGGGTTTCCGCATGATAAACAGCGGTCCGCTTGAGATTTAGCCTGGGTGTCCAGAAAGGGTTCATAGATCTCAATGAACTGAACCTTCCTGATATTCAGCGGCTTCTTCGGGGGATCAACGCGCTGTAGGTCGATAAATTGATAAACATTTTCACTCATGGCTTATCTTCCTCTCACTGCGCCTGAATCCGCAGCTCGGATGCAGAACGACTGCGGTGTCCGAGCAGCGCTTTGATATCGCTGGATTTTGGTTTTACTAAGGCAAATTTCGCCGCCCATTGTGACCAGTTGGCCAGAATCTCTTCTGCTCGGTCCGAGCCGGTATTCTGAACGTGTTCAGTCAGTAAGCCACGCAGGTGTTCTTCATGGATGGCTAGCTCGTCAACGGCTAACACTTCCACCAGCTCCGGATTTACGCGTTTACGGAATTCACCATCCTCGTCCAGCACATAGGCAAATCCGCCGGTCATACCTGCACCAAAGTTGATGCCGGTGCGGCCCAGAATGCAGACAATACCGCCAGTCATGTATTCACAGCCGTTATCACCGATACCTTCAACCACCGTTATCGCTCCTGAGTTACGTACGGCAAAGCGCTCTCCGGCCCGGCCCGCAGCGAACAGTTTGCCGCCGGTGGCACCATATAGACATGTGTTGCCGATGATGGTTGCTTCATGGCTACGGAAGGCTGAACCGACCGGAGGACGGATAATAATCATGCCACCCGCCATGCCTTTGCCGACGTAGTCATTGGCATCACCGGTCAGCGTCAGTTCAACGCCTCCGGCATTCCATACGCCAAAGCTTTGGCCTGCGGTTCCGGAGAAGTGGACCTTTATCGGATCGCTGGCTAAGCCCTGATCGCCGTGTTTTTCAGCGATAGCGCCTGACAGCGATGCGCCCACTGAACGGTCAGTATTACGAATATCAAAATAGAATGATTTACTTTGCTTGGATTCGATATAAGGCCCGGCCTGACTCAGCAAACTATGGTTAAGAATGCCTTGGTCAAACGGCGGATTATTTTCGGTGCAATACAGCGCTTTGCCCGGATGCGGCTGCGCGCAGGCCAGCAGGCTGGACAGGTCTAAGCGATGCTGCTTAGCGGTGAATCCTTCAAGCTCGGTGAGTAGATCGGTGCGGCCAATGAGGTCAATAAGCTGAGCAACGCCCAGTTCGGCCATGATTTGTCGGGTTTCTTGTGCAATGAAACCGAAGTAATTAATCACGCGCTCAGGTAGGCCGTGATAGTGGTCTGCACGCAGCTTTTCATCTTGGGTGGCTACGCCGGTAGCGCAGTTATTCAAATGGCAAATACGCAGGTATTTACAGCCTAATGCCACCATTGGCCCGGTACCAAACCCAAAGCTTTCTGCACCAAGAATGGCCGCTTTTACAATATCCAGACCGGTTTTTAAGCCGCCGTCGACCTGCAGGCGTATTTTGTGGCGTAGTCCGTTGGCGACCAAAGCCTGCTGCGTTTCCGCTAAACCTAGTTCCCAAGGGCTTCCGGCATATTTGACCGAGCTTAGCGGGCTGGCTCCGGTTCCACCGTCGTAACCGGCGATGGTAATCAGGTCCGCATAAGCCTTGGCTACGCCGGTAGCGATGGTTCCGACTCCAGGTTCTGACACCAGTTTGACCGATATCATCGCCTTATGATTAACCTGTTTGAGGTCAAAAATTAGCTGGGCCAGGTCTTCAATCGAATAGATATCGTGGTGAGGCGGCGGTGAAATCAGGGTAACGCCGGGAACGGAATAGCGTAGTTTCGCGATATATGGCGTGACTTTATCGCCCGGCAACTGACCGCCTTCGCCGGGTTTTGCGCCCTGAGCGACTTTGATCTGAATAACATCGGCGTTCACCAGATAAGCGGGCGTGACCCCGAAGCGGCCTGATGCGACCTGTTTAATTCGAGAGACCTTCTGGGTGCCATAACGCACGGGATCTTCGCCGCCTTCGCCCGAGTTAGAACGCCCGCCGATGGTATTCATGGCAATAGCTAAAGACTCGTGGGCATCCGGGCTTAAGGCGCCGATAGACATCGCTGCGCTGTCAAAGCGGGTAAACAGCGATGTTGCTGATTCCACTTTATCAATGGTGATGGCGTTCGCCGGATCCTGTGGTTTCAGCGCCAGTAAATCGCGCAGCGTGGTGACCGGGCGGTTGTTTACCAGATCGGCATATGTCTGATAATCCTGATAATCACCGCTTTTCACCGCCGCCTGTAAGGTGGTCACCACATCCGGGTTATAGGCATGATATTCACCGCCGTGAATGAACTTGAGTAAACCGCCCTGATCCAGCGGTTTGCGCTTTAACCATGCGCGCTTCGACAGGTTCAGCAGGTCTTGCTGGAAGTCGCTAAAGTGAGCGCCGCCAATACGGCTGGAAGCACCTTTAAAGCACAGGTTCATCAGGCTTGAATGTAGGCCGACGGCTTCAAACAGCTGAGAACAGCGATAAGAGGCCACGGTAGATATGCCCATCTTAGACATAATCTTATATAAGCCTTTGTTGATGCCGTTACGGTAGTTCAGCATCACGACCCGCTGATTTTTATCTATCACATTGGAATCAACCATTTTTGCCAGCGTTTCGTAGGCTAAATACGGGTAGATTGCCGTCGCGCCAAAGCCCAGTAATACGGCGAAGTGGTGTGGATCTCTGGCGCTTGCTGTTTCAACAATAATATTGGCATCGCAGCGTAAATTGCGTTCTACCAAGCGCGTTTGTAACGCGCCTACGGCCATTGGCGCTGGAATTGGTAAGCGGTCAGGGGCAATGTTGCGGTCTGATAATACCAACAGCACCGTTCCCTGACGGACCTTACTTTCTGCGTTATCACACATGGCGATCACGGCGGCTTCAAGATCGCCTTCGGCAGGGTTGTAGGTTATGTCGAGGATATCCGAGCGGTAGTGCTCTGCCTCTAAGGTGGTCAACTGCACAAAGTCGGAGTACAGCAGTATCGGGGAAGGAAAGCTAAGCCGGTGAGCCTGACCTTCCGCTTCGCAAAATACGTTCATTTCGCGGCCAATATTGGTGGCTAGCGACATCACGTGCGCTTCCCGCAGAGGGTCGATTGGCGGGTTGGTCACCTGAGCAAATTTCTGACGAAAATAGTCATAGATAATGCGCGGGTGGCTTGATAGTACGGCAAACGGCGTATCATCCCCCATGGAACCCGTTGCTTCTTGACCATTTTCACCCAGAACCCGAATGATTTGCTCAAGCTCTTCATTGGTATAGGCAAACTGTTTTTGGTAGGTTTCTAACTGCACGTCGTCAAGCTCACGGCTGCCGACTCGATCGTCGGGTAGCGCTTCAAGCTGCGTCAGTCTGCGAACGTTTTTTGTCATCCAGCTTAGATAAGGGTGACGGCTTTTTAAATCGTTGTCCGTTTCGTTCGAGTGAAGAATTTTTCCTGTTCGGGTATCAATAACCATTAATTCACCCGGACCAACCCGACCTTTTTCGACCACCTCATCGGGTTGGTAGTCCCAGATGCCGATTTCAGAGGCACAGGTGATGAGCTTATCTTTTGTTATCACGTAGCGGGCAGGGCGAAGGCCGTTGCGATCGAGGCTACAGGCGGCGTAACGACCGTCAGACATCACAATGCCGGCAGGGCCATCCCACGGTTCCATGTGCATGGAGTTAAAGTCAAAGAATGCCCGCAGCTCTTCGTCCATATCCGGATTATTCTGCCATGCAGGCGGTACTAACAAACGCATGGCCCGAATCAGGTCCATACCACCGCTGAGAAACAGTTCCAGCATGTTATCTAAAGAGCTTGAGTCAGAACCGGTTTCGTTAACAAACGGCGACGCATCCTGCAGGTCAGGGATCAGCGGCGTTTTAAACTTATATGAACGGGCTCTGGCCCATTGGCGGTTACCCGTAATGGTGTTAATTTCACCGTTGTGCGCTAAATAACGAAAAGGCTGAGCCAACTGCCAGCGGGGAACGGTATTGGTGGAGAAGCGCTGGTGGAATAGGCAAATGGATGACTCTAAGCGTAGGTCTGCCAGATCGAGGTAAAAGCGCGGTAAATCAACGGGCATGCACAGCCCTTTATAGATACTCACCACGTTGGACAGGCTACAGACGTAGAATGTCTCATCCTGTACCCGTTTTTCGATACGGCGACGGGCCATAAACAGGCGGCGCTCCATATCTAATGAACGCCAGCCGGCTGGGGCATTAACGAATATTTGTTCAATGCGCGGTAGCGATGAGAGGGCTATTTCACCCAGCATATCGGGATTGGTCGGAACCTCTCTCCAGCCGATAACTGACAGGGTTTCGCGCTGTAGCTCTTCTTCGACAATGATACGGCTGGCTTCAGCCTGCTGCGGGTCTTGGCTTAAAAACAGCATACCAACGGCGTAGTTTTTTGCTAACCGCCAGCCTTTCTCTTCGGCTATCAGGCGAAAGAAGCGATCGGGTTTTTGTAATAACAGACCACAGCCATCACCGGTCTTTCCATCAGATAAGATTGCGCCGCGGTGCTGCATTCGTGACAGACCATGAATCGCGGTTCTGACAACTTTATGGCTCGGTTCGCCTTCTATATGGGCGATAAGGCCAAAACCACAGTTATCACGTTCGTTCGACGCGTCGTATAGCATAATCGTGCTCTCCAATTACCCCGGTTGGTGTCCTTGGTATTTGACGTCGCAGCGACGCTTATTCTCCCGAGTTACTGGCGGGAGTAGGTCCTTCTGGCTTCGCTCACTCGCTGCAACCCCAATTACTTTGGGTTATACATAAATAATTATTGTTGTGATGTTGTTGTTTTTTTTAAGGCCTCATCCAGCCAGAGCATAGTCTTGTGGGCACCGTTCAGCCACGCGGATACGTCGCGTTAACGCGTCCTATAATGGCTTAAAATTAGTTTGCCCAGAGAGGAATGTATTAGTGCTGAAAATACATAACACAACAGCTTCTGACTATCAGAGATCCTTGAATGTCCAACTTATATATAAAGAGAATTAAGGTCAAATATGATTCAAAAACTATGGTTTTTAGCATTTTTATGTTTAATTAATTGATTATTAATGTTTTTTATCAATATTTTGTACTGTTCTTTAGGTTTTTAATCGACTTAAAATGTGAGCTAAGTCACTATGTTAAGGGGCTGAATTAAGTTCATGTTCTTCAAATACTAATAAGGCTAGATAGATATCCTGACTTTTGTTTTATATTTGAAGTTTCATGGCGTTATTTGTTGTGAATATGTTATCGGCCAAGCGGTCGACAGTATAAAAAGAAATCATAAATTCAGTGGGATCTTTACGTTACCTTATACCGAAGAGGAATTGGCGCTTAAGGTACTTTTCTGGTTGGAGATATCACTCGCTGAATTAATTTAGTATGGTTCTATTTTTTATGTATATATTGATAGCTCTTAACGCCGTCGCCTGATTTTTCATTCAGATTTAACATGCTTTATTCTCTACTTAAGCCATATTTACGGTATTATTCAGACGACAGTAAATCTTGGGAGTCACCATGAAGCAGTTGCGGAAATTAGCCCAATACTATGTAGATGCGATGGTTAAGTTGGGCCTTGTTCGCTTCTCTATGCTTTTAGCATTTATTCTTATTGTTCTTGCCTTCACCGTTCAAATTTCCGTTACCGTTGCTTTGCACGGTGAGATTGAACGCATTGACGTTATTCGTTCTATATTTTTTGGTTTATTGGTTACCCCGTGGGCCGTTTATTTCCTTTCGATTGTTGTTGAGCAACTTGAAGAATCACGCCAGCGATTGGCCCGTTTGGTGAAAAAGCTAGAAGAGATGCGCGATCGCGATTTAGTGCTGAATCATAAGCTGCGCAATAATATCGAACTGCTCAATCAGGAAATCAATGAACGTATCAAAGCTGAAGAGGCAAGAGAGCAGGCTATTGATGAACTTCATGTTGAAATCGCTCAGCGTCAGCAGGCTCAGATTGAATATGAGCAGCAGTCGATTTTCCTACGTTCATTTCTCGATTCCTCTCCAGACCTTGTTTATTACCGTGATGAAAATGGTCAATTTTCTGGCTGTAATCGGGCGATGGAACTGCTGGCTGGCAGAAGTGAGAAACAGCTGATTGGCCTGACGGCTAACGATATTTATAACAAGGAAGTGGCTGAAAAAGTTATTGAAACCGATGATAAAGTGTTTCGTCACAACGTTTCATTGACCTATGAGCAATGGCTGGTTTATCCGGATGGTCGTAAGGCCTGCTTTGAAGTGAGAAAAGTTCCGTTCTATGCGCTTGACGGCAAGCGTCATGGCCTGATGGGTTTTGGCCGTGATATTACCGAGCGCAAGCGTTATCAGGACGCATTAGAAAAAGCCAGCCGGGATAAAACCACATTTATATCGACTATCAGCCATGAATTAAGAACTCCGCTCAATGGCATTGTTGGCCTTAGCCGTATCTTGCTGGATACTGAATTAAATAGCGAACAGCTCAAATACTTAAGAACGATCTATGTCAGCGCGACCACTCTGGGATATATTTTTAACGATGTGATTGAGCTCGATAAGTTGGAACGCCAGAAAACCCAGCTGGATGTTAATCCGCTTGATTTGATCGATTTTCTGTGTGATTTAGAGAACCTTTCTGGGCTACTGGTCGAACCTAAAGGGTTAACTTTCACGCTTGAGTATGACAAAAATTTACCGGCCTATATTTTGACTGACGGCACACGCCTGAGGCAGATCCTGTGGAATTTGATTGGTAATGCGGTCAAGTTCACCAGTCAGGGGGGAATTATTGTTAGGTTGAGGCGTGAAGGTGAAAGCCGGTTCTATTTTGACGTTGAGGATTCCGGTATTGGTATTCCGTCTGAAGAGATCGATAAGATCTTCGCCATGTATTATCAGGTTCCAAGCATACACGGTGGGCGTCCGGCAACGGGAACCGGTATTGGGCTGGCAATATCTAGGCGATTAGCTCAGGCGATGGGCGGCGATATTATTGTTAAAAGTGAAGTCGGTAAGGGAACCATATTTACGGTGTTTATTAATGCGCCGATAGCGGTAAAAGAGATCGCCCAGACAGAGGAGTTACCTGCACCTTCTTTACGCGTATTATTGGTTGAAGATATTGAGCTAAACGTGATTGTTGCCCGCTCGGTACTGGAGAAATTAGGACACAGCGTTGACGTAGCGATGACGGGAACCGCAGCGTTGGAACAGTTTAAACCCGATCTGTATGATTTAGTTTTACTGGATATTCAGTTACCTGATATGACCGGTTTTGATATCGCCAAACGGTTTAGACAAACCTACGGGACATCAGAATTACCCCCATTGGTTGCCCTCACTGCTAATGTGTTAAAGGGCAAGCAAGAGTATTTAGATTCAGGGATGGATGATGTTCTGAGTAAGCCGCTTTCAGTACCGGAGTTAATGGTAGTAATAAAGAAAATTGGCAACGCTCAGCCAAAAATTTTACCTAAATTACAGGAGCAAGGTGCTATGAAATCCAATGAGTCTATACTCGATTTAACCATGTTAGAGCAGTATATGGAGTTAGTTGGTCCGCAGCTTATCCTTCAAGGCTTGGCGATGTATGAGCAGGTTATGCCCAGCTATCTGTCGGTATTAGAGTCGAATATGACGGCGAGAGATCAAAAAGGTATCACGGAAGAGGCCCACAAGATCAAAGGCGCTTCAGGTTCCGTTGGTCTGCGCCATCTGCAGCAGCTTGCCCAGCAAATTCAAACACCAACCTTACCGGCATGGTGGGATAATGTTGAAGACTGGATTGATGAGCTAAAAGGCGAATGGCGTAACGATGTCAAAACGTTACACGAGTGGGTAGAGTCTCAGGAGAAGAAGTAAGTTCTGGTACTTCACTTTTCGCGCAATTGATTGTTAATAATGCGGCAGACCTCAGGGATGCCGCTTTGTTCATGGCATCGGTATTATTAGCCAGCTTTGGCTCCGTTAAATAAAATTCGTCAACAACGTAGAGTGTGTAACAGGAGTTAGTAATGAAACGGGTTGCAGTCGTATTAAGTGGATGTGGCTTTTTAGATGGTGCAGAAATTCATGAGTCGGTACTTACTCTGCTCGCATTGGATCGTGGCGGAGCTCAAGTGACCTGTTTTGCGCCAGACCAGCCTCAGGCTCAGGTTATGAACCATTTTACCGGCCAGCCAGCGTCAGAAAGCCGGAACGTTTTAACGGAATCCGCGCGCATTGCCAGAGGTAAAATTCAGCCGCTTTCACAGGCTGATGCTTCGCTGTTTGACGCATTGATTGTTCCCGGTGGGTTTGGGGCGGCTAAGAATTTGAGTACCTTTGCGACTCAAGGCGACGCGTGTGAAGTTAATCCGGATTTATCCCGGTTGGTTAAAGCGATGCATCAGGCTGGAAAACCGATGGGTTTTATTTGTATCGCTCCGGCTATGCTGCCTAAGCTACTGGGCGTTCCAGTCAGGCTGACCATCGGCAATGACATTGATACCGCCGAGGTTATTGACAGCATGGGCGGAGAGCATGTGACCTGTCCGGTTGATGACATTGTGGTTGATGCCGACCAAAAGATCGTCACCACTCCGGCCTATATGCTAGCGCAAAGCATTTCTGAAGCGGCTCTGGGTATTGATAAGCTGGTGGCGCGGGTGTTGGTGCTGAGTTAATGAGAAAATCGGCCCGCTTTCGGGTAAAAGGGCGTTTTTTCTTTTGGATTACGCGGATCTGTCTGGCTGTTTTACTGCTCTGGGCGGCAGGCATTCTGCTGTTTGCATTTCTGCCGGTGCCATTTTCTGCCGTTATGGTACAAAAGCAGCTTGGCGCTTGGGTAGGCGGCAATTTTTCCTACGTTGCCCGGCATCAGTGGGTTTCTATGGATGATATATCGCCCAATATGGCGCTGGCGGTCATTGCTTCTGAAGATCAAAAATTTCTTATCCACTGGGGCTTCGATGTTAATGCCATCGAGTCAGCTATTAACCATAATGAGCGCAGGCCGAATAAGATCCGGGGCGGGTCAACGCTCTCGCAGCAGACGGCAAAAAATCTATTTCTCTGGAATGGTCGTAGTTGGGTGCGTAAAGGGCTTGAAGCCGGGCTGACGGTAGGCATTGAACTGGTTTGGACTAAGCGGCGAATACTAACGGTTTATCTCAATGTCGCCGAGTTTGGTGACGGGGTTTTTGGCGTTGAACAGGCCGCTCAGCAATATTTTGGTAAATCGGCGAAAAATCTAACTCAGGCTGAAGCGGCACGTTTAGCTGCCGTATTACCTAGCCCCGTCCGGCTTAAAGCCAACAAACCCTCTGGCTATGTGCTCCAGCGCCAAAATGCGATTATGCGGCAGATGAACCTGCTGGGTGGAAGGGAATTTATTAAGGATTTATAACTTTCAGCGATGGCCCATTTTGATAATGGGCAGCTTTGATAACGAATAGCAAAAACGCCTCATTTGAGGCGTTTTTGATTTAAACAGGCGCTAAAGCTAAACCTATTTCACATACTGGAACACGGTAATCACGCGTTTTACGCCGCTGACGTTACTGGCAACGCTTGCGGCTTCCTTACCTTGGTCTTCGGTTACCAGACCCATCAGGAAAACTTCGCCGTTTTCAGTTACTACTTTGACATTGCTGGACTTCACTTTATCGCTGGTCAGTAACTGGGAACGAATCTTGGTTGTGATCCAGCTGTCGGTCGATGCCGTACCCATATCAACCTTTGAGCCTTGGCGTATGGCGTTATGAACGGTTTCTGCACCGTCGACACCGACGGCAATATTTTTGGCTCGCTCAGCAAGCTCTGCTTTTGGCGATTGGCCGGTGAGCAATACGGTACCGTGATATGCCGTCGTAATAATGCGCGCTTCTTGTTTGATCTGCTCATCTTTGGCAATGGCACTGCTGACACGGGCTTCTAATGTGACATCATCGACCTGAGTTCCCACAGTGCGCGGGTCGGTTGCAGTTTTCGTCGCAACGGCAGCACCACCGGCTACGAAAGCAATACATCCATGCAGCATGGTGGTGGTGAGTAAAATTGCAAGAGCCGTTAGGGTACGAATTTTCATTAAAAACTCCTTCAGTCATCCTGGTGAGGGAATAGGGTGAAATCAATCAGATCGCAAAGACAGTTTACAATCAGCATATGCATTTCTTGTATCCGGGCTCCCCGATAAGAAGGAATGCGAACTTCAACGTCTTGTTGACCGAGTAAACCAGCTAGTTCACCGCCGTCACAGCCGGTTAAGGCAATGATGGTCATATCGCGCGTTACTGCAGCCTCAACGGCTTTGATAATATCACGGCTGTTGCCTCTGCTCGATATCGCCAGCAATATGTCACCGGCCTGGCCTAACGCGCGAACCTGTTTGGCATAAACTTCGTCTTTTAGGCCATCGTTACTGATGGCCGTTAGCGTGACGTTATCAGCGCTAAGAGCAATGGCCGGTAAGCTCGGCCGCTCAGTTTCATAACGGTTAATTAAGTTAGCCGCAAAATGCTGAGCGTTAGCGGCAGATGCGCCGTTTCCACAGGTCAGTATCTTATTGCCATTTAACAGCGATTGCACAATGGTCGTTGCCGCTAAGGAAATGGGAACGGGTAATGCTTCGGCGGCGGCAATTTGTGTCTGAATACTTTCTGTAAAACAGCCTTTGATTCTTTCCAACATAGTATGAGTTCTGCTTACGTATTTCGCTTATTGTGACCCACGATGCCAGAAAAGTTACGATTCTCCGTTGGCATCAAAGGCGTTTGGCAACCATTGTAACTGATTACCGGTGATCGCTAAAACGTCAAATCGACAGTTTGCCGTATCAATGCTTAATTGCCGTTGACTTAGCCAGCGGGAAGCCGCTGATAACAGCCGTTGCCGTTTATGCCAATTGATTGAATCTGTAGCATAACCAAAGTATGAATTTCGCCGATATCTGACTTCCACAAACACCCAGATATCTCCGTCTTGCATAATTAAGTCAAGTTCACCCGAGCGAAACTTGATATTAGCTGCAATAAAAAGCAGGCCCGATCGTTCTAAATGGCGACGCGCTATAGCTTCATAGCGCGCCCCGACCGTATAACTGGCTATTTTACGGGTACTAGCTGGCCCTGACGGTATTGTATCCATGGCAATTGACGGTTAATCACACAGTTTTTGTCTGCCGTGAGTATGCCTGTCGCTCCGGCAACTTGGAAGTCTGGCTGCTGACGCATTTCTGAGAAATGCGAAGCAAGTTCCCAAGCATCGGCACCCAGGCCGTAAAGACGAAGCTGTGAGTAGTCATTGCTGTATTTAGTTCCGGCCTGCTGGTTTATTGCCGGAGATAAACCGACCAGTATTGGAATTTCACTAAACTGCACGCCTTCCATTTCAAAACGGAAATCCGGGCCCGAGCCTGCCTGATAGCTGCGCGAACTGGCATATAGCGACGCTGACGCCGATGCTTTAGAAATATCCAGCATTGGTTTTATCAACGCCAGTTCAGGCTGTGTGGCAATAATATAGATGGCGTCTACCGCGCCTGCCGGTGCTCCGGTTATACCCGATGCCAGTGTGATTGGCTGGCCCTGCAAACGCATTCCGCCACCGCCGGCAATCGCGTCTTTTAAGTCACCCAATTTACCAAAATATTGAACCTGAGCCGCACCGCTGCCGGTAGTGCTCCACTGTTCAGCGAAGGCTTTAGCCGCCCGGGTTCCTAAATCACCGCGTGGAGCAATAATCAGCGGCGATTTTTTTCCTTGAGCAAAAATATGGCGGGCCGCATCCTTCGCTTCATCTTCCGGCGATAGGGCAAAATAGCAGACGTTGAGGCGATCGGTTACTTTCTCTGGTTTGTTCAGCGCCAGAATAGTTAACGTTGAAGGCGATGCGGCTAATTGCTCAACGTCTTTTTTCAGCAACGGGCCAACGATTATCGTCGCTCCTTCCTGCTCAGCCTGAGTTAATAGTTCAGCCAGTGGTTTAGCACCGGTATCGTAAACTTTAACCTGAGAGGCCGCTTTGCTTAGCGATTTGGCCGCGTTAAACCCGTCTTGAATGGTTGGTCCAAACTGTTTACCCGTGCCGCTTAGAGGTAGTAGTAGCGCAATACTCGCGTTAGATGATTTCTGAAAGCTTAACGCACGGGAAAGCTGACTTGGTAACACTTTAGACGCCGGGTGGCTGGCATAACGGTTTTGCCAGTCTTTAATCGCAGACTCTAGCATTTGGCGATCGGCTTTATTGTTCTGGTAAGCCTGCAGCAGCTCTAACCAACTGCTCAGCGTATTTTCATCTGCGTTAATCACTAACGTATTGAGCGTAGCCGGGGTGAACTGCGTTAGCAGATTCCAAGTTTGATCAATTACATTGGGGTGCTCTTTATCGCTAACGAGCGGTTCAATGTTGATGTAAGCCCGTAGCTGAGCCAAAGGATCTTTACCCTGATTAGCCATAATCTGAACTTGGTAATAACGGGCTTTTTGAACGTTAGAAAGATCGGGGACTTTAATGTTTTTTAGCCATAAGAAGGCGTCTTTGTTATCCTGTCGCTTCACCGCGAGTTCTGCGCGCAGAAGCTGCCTTTCTTGATCTTGTGGGATAGGTAATATATTCGGCAATTTTTGCAGAATATCGAACGCTTGTTTGGTGTTGTTTTCAGTAATTAGCGCCCGAACGGCCAGTAGCTGCCAGTTAACTTTGGCATCACCAGAGCTCTGCTCTACCTGTTGTAGATAGTAAGGTGATTTTTCAGCAATCTCACCCTGAATACTATTCGTTGAAGTTTTTAAGCTAGGGCATCCTGCCAGAAACAGCGCAGCCACTACTACTGGCAGCGCTCGGCTTGCCTTGGTACGGAGGTATGTGATTAAACGCATGCTGTATCCAATTTTATTTATATGTTGAGATCGTTAATATTAAATCGGTCATCCGGATGAAACAATGAGCCAACACAATCAAGCAGCGATTTCACCTTCGACACTTTACGTTGTTCCCACACCCATCGGTAACCTCAGCGACATTACCCAGCGGGCATTAGCCGTTTTGGGAAGCGTCGATCTAATTGCAGCGGAAGATACCCGCCACACGGGCTTACTATTGCAACATTTTGCCATTAATGCTCATCTTTTTGCATTACACGATCACAATGAGCAGGCTAAAGCAGACATCTTAATCGGAAAACTAAAAGATGGACACAGTATTGCACTTGTTTCTGATGCCGGAACGCCATTAATTAACGACCCGGGATATCACTTAGTACGCCGCTGTCGTGAAGAGGGCATTCGCGTTATTCCGCTTCCCGGTGCCTGTGCCGCTATAACCGCCATGTCTGCCGCGGGTTTACCTTCCGATCGCTTTTGCTATGAAGGCTTTTTACCGGCTAAAACTAAATCCCGCTGCGATACGTTACGTAGTCTGGAAGAAGAGCCAAGAACGCTGATTTTTTATGAATCCACACATCGGTTGCTCGATAGCCTACAGGATATGGTCACCGTCTGGGGCCCTGAGCGTTACGTAGTATTAGCAAGAGAGCTGACAAAAACTTGGGAAAATATCAAAGGCGCACCGGTTGGGGAGCTTCTTGATTGGGTAAAAGAAGATGAAGTTCGCCGTAAAGGGGAAATGGTACTGGTTGTTGAAGGCTATAAAGTACCAAGCGATGATGCGCTACCTTCTGAAGCGCTGCGCACGTTAGCGTTACTGCAAAAAGAGTTACCGTTGAAGAAGGCTGCTGCGCTGGCCGCTGAAATTCACGGCGTGAAGAAAAACGCGCTGTATAAATATGCGCTGGATCTTCAAGGAAGCAGCGACGAGTAACGATCTCGTTCTGGTATATCTGCCAAGGCGCATGTATACTGCGCGCCGGAGTCGGCCAGACAGTCGCCGCTTCACCGTAGTCCTTTCGGGGAGACGGGTGGAGGGGAGGAAAGTCCGGGCTCCATAGGGCAGGGTGCCAGGTAACGCCTGGGAGGCGCAAGCCTACGACAAGTGCAACAGAGAGCAAACCGCCGATGGCCCGCGTAAGTGGGATCAGGTAAGGGTGAAAGGGTGCGGTAAGAGCGCACCGCGCGGCTGGCAACAGTCCGTGGCACGGTAAACTCCACCCGGAGCAAGGCCAAATAGGGGTTCACATGGTACGGCCCGTACTGAACCCGGGTAGGCTGCTTGAGCCAGTGAGCGATTGCTGGCCTAGATGAATGACTGTCCACGACAGAACCCGGCTTAACGGCCGACTCCCTCATCTTATAAAACAACGTGTTGATGTAATTCTCGCCGTGTCTCAGATAATGGGATACAGAGTGGGATACATCGACAGTTGCCTTTCAGGACAATACGTTCCTTATACTTTTCGGCGAAACGGGATTTTTGTATCTCGGCTGGTGTCTTATATTTCCTTATTGAGTAATAGGTATATCGATTCTATATATTTGGCGATCACGATGTTTTCATCGAATTCACGGGCGATCTTTAGCCGACTGTTACGCCCCATTGACAGCCTTTTTTCATGGCTCAGATTGATCATTCGCTCGAGCGATTCGACTAAGCTTTCAGTGGATTGAGGGGTACACAGGAAACCGCTAATTTCATCATCAACGGTTTCTCTGCAACCAATGTTTCTGGTGGTAATAATGGGTTTACCCATGGCGCCCGCTTCCAACAGCGATTTAGGAACACCTTCCCGATAGTACGAAGGTAAAACGACACAGTCGGCGATAGATAGCTCTTGCTCCACTCGATCGGAAACGCCAAGGTAATTAATAATGCCCTCTTTAACCCATGACTCGATTTTTTGCTTTTCCACTGCGCCGGGATTATGACAATCCAGAAAGCCAAGTAGCCTGAATTCACATCGTTCGCCATATTTAGCCTTTAATTGTCGGGCGGCCTCTGCGTAATGCTCAATGCCTTTGTGATAAAGCATTCTGGCGACCAGAATAAACCGGACCACGCCGTCATCAGGCGCTTCTTTAACTGAGAAACGGGTTAAATCAACGCCAGAACCTGGTATGCGATCGGTGTTGCTGCCGTCTCTAATGATATTTCTCAGAAATAGCGCCCGGTCATCTTCATTTTGGAAAAATATCTTATCAACGTGGCTCTGGCTGAACTTGTACAGAAATGTACAAATTCTAGAAATAACCCCCTTTTTGACAAAGATAATACCCAACCCGGCAATGTTATTAATTACGCGAATATCAAAGCGCTTGGCTAGAATAGAGAAATAGATGTTATTTTTAGGCGTAAAATTAAGAAGCAGGCTAAAACTATTTCGGTAAAGAAGCATTGCCATTTTTGAAAAGGTTATGAGGTCTTTAATCGGATTGACTCCTCCCTGATCGATATCAATAGGAATATATCGGCACCCTAGCTCTGACAATGAAACTGAATAACTGTCTCTGGGGGCAATGGCAACAACGTTATAACCCATATCTAATAATGAGTTTATGGTGTTTTTCCTGAAGTTATATAAATACCAGCTGGTGTTAGCTGTGATAGCTATAGTGTATTTCCTATTTTTTCTGAACATCTCAATTTCCCTATGATGCAATATAAATTCGAATGATTTATAGGCGTAGGGATGCTCACCAGTATTTAGCTGATGGTTTGTGCTATCGCGGTCTTTCCCTACGGATTATCTTTTATTGATGCGTCTGATTTTTAAATAACTACTAAATTTTGATATGGTAGGAGAGCCTCGGTTTCTGATTGCCTATAGTCTGAATTTTGAGGTTGCTATAGCATTAACCGCGCTACGGCAATTATTCAGGTATCTTATTATTTTGTATTTTCTTTTGTTTTTAATAGTGATAATTCTTTTATGCTGATGTTTCCGATGCTGAAATCAACCTGAAAAGGGCTGGTTTTACTATCATTAAAAAAGCCAGGCCAGTAAGTTTGTGCAATTTTAATCATTGGATATTTATATATCCCGTATTTTATTGTCTGGTTACTAGGGATATAAAAATGTTTCTCAATAAAATTATTTTCTAAGAATGGCAGCTTGAATCTATAACCGTTATTATTGGCGATGATATATTTTTGCATTTCTCTTGCAGGTATTATTCTGAACATAAAGATGTATCTTATTACCATATGGAAATCGTTTAATTCATCTTTCAATATCTCTATTTCATCATAAAATCTTTTAACTATAATATTGCCGCGTGAAGTTTGTTGATTCCTTTCTTCAACCAGCGAGTTTAGTAGCATTTCACTGTCTGACGGTGATGAGAGGCAATGTAAAATTTTAGTGATTCTATATAATAGACGGCCCGCTTTTGTTTTTTTATTTCCCCAAATAGGAAGTATTGAGAAAATTTTCGCAATAAAACGAATGAATTTCTTATGGTATAAATCATATAGCCTATCGTGAGGAAGCCCGCACAATAGGGAATCGGCCCCTTGCCCATCGAGGATTAAATGATTTTTGTCTAATTCAAGCTGGTCTGTAATTGCAGGAATAACCAGTGATATTTTATCGGAAATGGGTTCAGCTGCCAGATTCAGAAAGGTGTTAGCCTGACTCTCCAAATTATGGCTTACGCTAACAATCTTAATCGGTATTTGTTTTGACTCGCAAATTTTACCGGCCTTATTGCTTTCATCTGGCATAGAAGACATAAAGCAGTTTACTGCGTTGTCTACTTTATTTAGCTGTTCTGCAATTCCCAAAAGGACCGCGGAATCAACGCCGGCACTGAATAATACGTTATATGGCCCGCTCTGTTGCTCGAGGGAAGCAATCAGGTCAGCTTTAATTTGTTCCTGATAGTCTACTATTTTTGTATTTACATCTTCTTTGTTATCTGGAAAAAGAGTGGTAGTGCCAAACTGCTTTGATAGTGAAAATCCTATATAGGGAGCCATGATGAAAATGTCAGAATATAGTGTGTATGGCGGTAGTATAAAGCCGTATCTCATATAGAAATCGGCAGCGTCCGGTTCGATTTTTGCACCGATCTCATTGATGAGTTCTTTTAACCTATCAGAAATTATTATTTTTCCGTCAAAATAAGTAATGTAAAGCCTATTTGTCAGGCTGTTATTAGTAATGAAATCATCTTTTCTGGTTAAATTCATCGAATTGATAATGGTATCGTCAACGGATATCGTCAGGGGGTCTATGATGATCATGATTTTCCTTTATTTAGAGTGTTGAAAGTTAATTTATATGATTTTTTATTATTTAAGATATTGATAACCACATGATTTTGAAAAATGGTTATAATACGATTAACTCAAAAAAACTTGGTTCTAACGGTGAAAATTTCATCCAGATATAAAGAAGTCCTGTCTAATTTTCTGGGACTCTCTTCGATAAATATGCTGAGCCTTTTGGTTACATTGATAACCATGCCCTATCTTTCAAGAGTGCTCGGTCCTGAATGCTATGGAACGTATTTTATTTATTTCACGGCATCAGCTTTTGCTATTATTGTTACCGATTATAGTACTAATATTACCGGCGTCAGAGACGCTGCTCTAACCAAAAATAATCATCAGTTACAGACGATTTATTCTTACACCCAATCGGTCAGATTTATCTTTGGTATTTTATCTTTTGTGATTTTTAGCAGCTATACGCTATGTGTTACTGGCGATCGAAATGTCCTATTTGTGTTGTCTTACTATTTTATTAGTCTATTCGGTTACTATTTGACTGCTCCGTGGTTTCATCAGGGAACGTCTAATATGATTTTTCTTGCTCTGTCATCGCTAATAGCCAGAATAATACAGATTGCGACTCTATTTTTTTTGGTAAAATCGCCCAATGATTTAGCTTATGCCATTATGTCTAATGCCTTGGTGTTTATTGTTACCGGGATAATTATTTTTATCTATCGACACACTCGTATGGGTATAAAAGAAGAAGTTCGCTTTACCAATTCACTGGATAAAATCAAATCAGGTTTTGATAGCTTTATTGGTGATTTCGCCCCCAATCTTTACAGTAATATTCCTTTATTGATTATCGGGGCATTAACTACTCCGGCTATTTATGCCAGCTATTCCATCGCAATGCGTTTGACAGGGATCGCGGGTTCTATCCAGATTATGTTATCAAAAGCGGCCTATCCGGTGATTGTGAAAGGCAACGGTACGCTGAAATTATTGCTGTTGCTTAATATTATTCTTTCCCTACCTCCTATTGCCGCCATTGTCTTTTTTGGTGACTTCTTGGTCAATATCTTTCTTGGCCCCGGTTATTCTGATGCGGTGCTGTATTTGATCTACCTTTCGGCAGGCATTCTGTTCAACGGCATATTGAACGCTTTTTCTTACGGTTATTTTCTTGCTAACGGTCTTGACCGGACCTTCCGAAATATATCTCTATTTGTATCCGTTTTTTCTGCCCTATTCGGTTATCTGATGATTTATTTTTTTGGCGTTGTTGGTTCTCTTGTAATGTTGGTTTTTGCCAGGTTCTTATTTGTAATCTGCTATTTTGTTGTATACCGCACTACTCAGAAAAGGGTTGATTCACGTAGTAGTTAATCAGAATTATGGTAGCCGTGCCGGGTAGTAATATATTGTTTTAAGTAAATTAGAAATACGCACATGGGCATGATTAGTCCAGAACGGTATCTCATGGCTGAACCGGCATTGAACACGCCAAAAGGGTAGTGAGCTATCAGCAATACGCAGGTAAAGGATATAAACAAAGACAGTGCCATTGTATTGATATTCTGGTTTCTTATTATTGACGTTGCGCTGTAAAAGATTATCAGCAGAAACAAAAAGCAGCCTTCAAAGAAAAAGGGGAGTAATTTTATATTATTTATCGACTCAGGTAGCGTGGGTCCGATGAATGCCATCGGCAGGCCGAGTGGTATAAAGGTGAAGAAATCATACTCACTGTTCCAGAACTCATTGATTCGGGTTGTTCCCCCATTGCGAGAGAAATGCTTTGGCATTATCTGAGTGTATTCAAAGATCGCCTCGATATAATAAATAGATGCCAGAATAATCAGACAAAATATGATGATATTGACGCTAATAGCCAGCTCAGACTTTATGCCATTTTTATAGGCCAATATCGTCAGCATCGATGAATATACGGCTACGGCATAGTGAGGTTTGATAAAGGTTAACAGTGCCAAAGCCACAATTTGAAAAATAGAGAGAAACGATCTTTTTCCGTTAATTAGCTCGATTAGTCCGCCAGTACAAATGCAGAATGAAAAAAGCACAAATATCTCTTTAGAAAAAATGGATGTCCATACGCCAAACGAAGGTAAAGAGAGTAATACCAGAACCAAAACAAGTTGGTTATTACCTAATCGGGCCTTTTCCAACATATAGAGGATGCCGGTTATTGATAGCAAGAGCGATAGGAGAAAGCTGCCTACGGTTCCAAGCAATGAACCAATAACCGACATCAGGTATGCCGTGCTGAAGAGATCATCCCGATCGAGATAATATCCATTGATATAGTCGTTGGTATCTCCCAACGAAGAGAATTGGGCAAAAACAAAAACGGCCAGAAATGAATACAATATTTTGATCAAGACAATATAATAAATTTTGTTTTTAGGTGTTGTTATCAATTGGTTAAGCCTGTCTATTAATAGCTGTAATACTCGCAGCCGCCGTTGCCGTAACGTTTAGCCGCTCTGTGCTCAACCGCATTAAGAACAATCCCTTTAATTTGAATGCTATTTTGTTCGAAGCGTTTGACCGCTGCTTCTATTTCGCCGATCGAGCTGGTTTCAAATCGGGTGACGATGATATTGGTTCCAGAGTATTGTCCGAGAATGGTTGAGTCAGTCGTTGCCAGAATTGGCGGCGTGTCTACGACCACTAGGTCATAGTTATTATTTGCCCACGTAAGAAATTCAGACAGCGTATTGCTCATTAATATCTCTGATGGATTGGTCGGGAGTTTGCCTCTGGGAAGAAAATCCAGACCTTCAACCGTGGTCTGATACAGGCATTGAGTCATTGGCCTGTGGCCTAATAGTATGTCTGATAGGCCATTTTCCGAAGGTCGGTTGAATAAGGTATGTAAACTTCCTTTTCGCATATCCGCGTCGATGAGCAGCACTTTCTTGCTTGACTGGGCGACGACGGCCGCAAGATTACTACTAACAAAACTGTTGCCTACGCCGGAGGTGGCTCCTGCAACCATTAGAATTCGGTTTTTCGTATCCAGACCAGCGAAGCGAATGCTGGTTCTTAGGCCGCGAATGGCTTCAATCGCCAGATCGGTTGACTGCGTTACCGCCAGTAATGCTGGCGTATTCAGCTTCGGTAATAGTCTATTTTTCTTACCGGCTTTGAGTGCATTCTTTGACAGTGGAATATTGGCATAAAGGTTAATGCCAATATTCTCAAGCTGAGAGGAATCATTAATACATCGGCGAAAATACTCTCTGCTTAAAACCAGTGCGATCGACACCAGCAGGCTAAGGATAAATGCCATGCCAACCAGTGATGAATTTGGCTTTATTCTATTTGGCTGAGCTGCCGCGTTATCAATAATTCTAACGTTGCCTACCATGCTGGCCTTGCTGATACTGAGTTCCTGTTGTTTATTTAATAGCAGCATATAAATTTCCTGATCGGACTGCGCATTCCGGGTCAGGCGTAATATTTCTTGTTGGGTTGTTGGTAGCGCGGTAATTCTCTGATTTAGGCGATTTCTTTCCTGTAATAAAGCCTGTTTTTTCTCCAGTAAAGCGCGATAGGCCGGATGTTCTTTGGTATAACGTTTGGATATTTCAGCCTCTTCGAAGATGGCTTCATTGATCTGAGAGGTGATTGATACCATAGACGCCAGCTCGGATTTTGTTTCTAAGGTTAAGTCTATCGACTCATGGGTTTGCCTGAACTGGTTTAGTTTGCTTTCAGTTTGTTCTAACTGAAGCTTTGTCATTGGTAGCTGTTGCTCTAAGAACATCAGGTTTCTGGCGGCTTGTTCCGATTTTCTTTCAACGTTTTGCCGTAGGTAATTATTGCTGATGCTATTGATGATTTTTGATATTTCATCTTTATCTTCACCTTTAAGCTGTAGCTTTAATATTCCTCCGCCCTTAGTAATCTCAGATACTGAAAAATTAGCCTGTAGGTTATTCATTACCGTAAGCCGATCTCGCTTTTTTATCTGGAATTGGGTTCCGACAGGTGCATCGATATCACTAATCAGAATAGTCAATTCATCCTGTTTTTTGATGATATTAATCTGGCCGTCTATCCGAATGTTACTGGCCGTTAGCCGGTAATTTTTTTCTGGTAACACTGTCAGGGTAAATTCTTCATCGTACATTGATTTTGGTATTTCAAATTGAGATATAGCTATCTTTGCCGCGGGACTTCCCTGCATTTGGGCCATGATTTTGCCGAAAACCGGAAAATATTTCTCTGAAGCTTCTATATCTAACTTAAGTTCGTCGATCGTTTTTCCTATAACCATTCGGGATTTAAGTAATTCAATTTCAGTCGCCGACTGCGATTTTCCATCGGGCAGTACTTCGGAGAATTGCTTTAAAATATTGGTAGGCGTATTACTTTCGATTTGAATAAGGATGTCAGCCAGATAAACCGGCGTGGCCAGCAGGCTATAAAGGATGCTGATACCAGTACAGAGTAGGGTGAAAGTAATGACTATCCATTTCTGATCTATGATAATGCCAATAATCTTTCCTAGGTTTACTTCACCATTTTCTTTTAAGTGATGATGCGAATTGTGGTGCTTACACGTCATTCTTATTCCTTTAATTTCACGCTTGTATGTTTAGCTTTTATTTGAACGGAGAGCTTTATTTAGCTTTGTAATACTGCTTTTCACATTATTGCTGAGTTTGCTAAGCGTTGAAAAATGAGTTCGAGCAGCGCTAGATAAGCTGCCCGCATTGAGTCAAATATCACAGTGACCAGTTCCTCATCCAACGGGCAGACTCGGTCATATAGTTAACGCCGGTAATGGTAGGGATAAGCTGAGATATAACGCGGTTCCAGCGGGTGATAGGGGCTGTAGTAATATAGACGATGTCATAAGGCTGTAGCTGAAATTCGTTGCCTAATATCAATGCGGTTGCGTCTTTTGCGTTGAGCTGGTAGATATTGGCCAGTTTCTTTCCTGCCTGTTTATCTTCTTTATTGAGGCCTTGCTCTGGGCGGATAACAAAGATCCCGCTGGCATCACTGACAGTTTGCTCGATACCTTGCGCATTACCCAAGGCTTCGGTCAACGTCATGCCGCTGCGATCCATGCGTAGTGTGCTTTGCTTTCTGACTTCACCCATCACAAAGATTTTCAAATCGTCGTTTCTTGGTATATAGAGAATGTCGCCAGCGTACAGTAGCCGGTTTTGTGTCAGGTCGCCGTTTTGCATTAACGCCTGAAGTGATATGGGATATTTTTCACCGTTCCGGGTCAGCGTTACGTTACGCCAGTCGGCGTTTTCGGTTAGTCCACCGGCCTGATTCAGCGCATCAATGATGGTGAGTGGAATATGATTAATCGGCTGTTGGCCGGATTTTGTTACTTCGCCGGTGACATAAACTTTCTGCGACCGAAATGCGGCAATGCTGATGTCAATTTGTGGTGATTCAATAAACTGTGCTAGCTTTTTGACTAGGATCTCTCGTACCTGATCCATCGTTTTACCTTTGACATACAGCTTACCGGCATAAGGATAGAAAATAGTGCCATCGAAATGTACCCAATTACCCGAGTCGCTAGCGCTACGATATTGGCCCGCTGGCATCGTGAGTTCAGGATGATTCCATACCGTTACCGTTAAGATATCGCCGATACCAATGCGGTATTGATAGTTTTGTAGTTCACTATCCAGCTGTGGGTTGGGCTGCGCCGTTGCAGGATGAATGCGTATGTTTTCGATTAGCTGAGGAGTAATAGGATAGACATTGACCAGCTGATTAATATCAAAATCACTATCGGATTGCTCAATAACGGTTTTATCTGTGATGTTAAAATTAGTTCCGGGAACAAGCGTACAACCATTTAATAAGGTTAATACCGCTACAAGTATGCTAATTCCGTATTTCTTTATCTTCATTCCATTAATACCTAAATAAGTTATTAAATTAAATAATACATAAAGTATTTGATTGCTATTACGAACCAGATTTTCCACGCTACCGCCCATGGAATATGGGTTCCGTATGGCTAATTATTAAATTAAGCTTAAGTTTTAATTTTGAATTGATATGAAAACAACGAGCATCCCTATGTATTAAATAGAGCTGATTTACGTTAATTATAAAATTATTTTTATAAGTTAATTATATCAATGCTGTAATTTTCATGAGTCTATGGAGGCGGGTGGTAATTGTCAATGGTGTGTTTGTGATTTAACTATCGGCGCATTTATTTGGGTTTTTATTATATATTCACAATGAAAAATTCATTATTGATAACGATGATTTTTGTTTATATCTTCTTATTTTTAGTGAGACTGTAGTTTTTAATTACATTGTTTTTGATGTGTTTATCTCGACTTTTTTATTTATTTCTATATGTATAATCAATGTGTTGTAGTGATTTTTGTTTCATATTTGCCCTGAATTAAATAAGCTGTTATAGCACTTTATGATGGACGCTAAATTGTCATTGATTACTTTTGATTTTATTTATTAAGATTTCTTATTTTAATTATGTGAATGTGATGTCAGAAGATTGAGGGATTTTGAGAATGAATTATCTATAAGTGAAGTGAATTTCATAACCAATATATTTATTAATGAGGATACAATTAATTAACGTTTTTATTCTTTGGATGAATATCTGGCGTATGCGGTAAAAGGATTCATCGCATACGTCAGCTAACTGATTGAGCTATTTATTTTCAGATGGGTTACTTTCTTGCTTCACTACTTGATTAACCGTTCCGCTATAGCCAGTTTTATCTATTGATTTCAGCAGTTGGTTTAGGTCATAACCTTCCGGCACTATCACTTCGGCCTGTCGCGTTTTTAGCGATGCTTTCGCTTTAATCACTCCGTCGGTTTTACGCAATGCCTGATTAATTGAGGTTACGCAGAGCGGGCATGTCATACCGTTCACATCAATAATCACTTTAACGTTTTGTGCATAAATCAGCGGAGAGAAACAAAATAGGGTGGCAATGAGTAGCCGTTTCATTCAAATACCTCAAACAACCAGGGTAAGACAAAGGGGTAGAACTGGAGCATTAGTACAATGGGTACGGCCATCCAATACAGGGTGAGCACCTGAGCTCGGCTCAGTCGACCAGTACAAAAGGGCTTTTTAGAAAAATAGAGGCGCCAGAAGCCTGAAATAATCAGGCCCAGAGAGATCGCTATCATCGGTATCTGTAGCCAGCCTAATTGCTCTATGCCGGAAAGACCGGCAGCAGATACGCCAAATACCAGATAAATCAATGGCCCGATGCAGCACAGGCTCGACGCTGCGGCAGCGATTATTGCTGCCGCTAAGGTCGCTAAAGTGCCTTTATTACTACTCTTGAGATTGGTAGTCATAGACAAAAACTTTAGGTTCATAGTAGTTGACCGGATCGCCGTCTACTTCGGCATACGGATAGCCAAAGTTATTGATTGGCGCTTGCTCGGCATCCGGTGATAGATCAAAGTCTCGGCCGTAGTTGAAACCGACCCAGTTCATTTCCCAGTTACCAAACAGATAATCGTTAACCGCCTGAACGTTGGCGTCACTGTGCTCTTTCTTTTCGGTCAGGCGCATTTTTGTCACGTCTGCTGGATCGGCAGGTAACCAGCCATAGCCAGCCAGATAAAACTGAGCCCGGCAGTGTTGCCCGCCGCTGACGTTAGATAGTCCCGCCGTATCGGCGCTGCCAAACGCGGTTCTAGAGTATTTGTCTAACTTGATCGATTTCCCTAAGCGTATGCCAAACATTTCACGGGCTGGAATACCGACTGAACGGCAGAGCGCAACAAAGACTGAGTTAATGTCGGTACATTTCCCTCCCAGCTTGCCGCTTGCAAGAATAGTGGCAACGTCGCCGCTACCGCAGCCAATAACGCTATTATCGCGGAACATATTGGCGCTAACCCAGTTATAAATGAGGTGCGCCTTTTTTAACGGATCGGTTTCACTAGCAATTATTTTATCTGCGGTCTGCTTCACCAGACCGGTGGTTGGCATGTGGGTTGTCGCAAGCAGATACCGTTCTACATCGACCGGATAGCGAATTTTTTTCGGTGTTTTATAGGCTTTCAGATCACCGCTCTTTTCCGGTTCCCAATCCAGCGTTTCAATCACCATTTCTACGGTCATTTCCATTTTGCCTTTGGAATCAGGCCAGGTAGCAAACAGCGTTTTAGCACCATAGCTGTTATCCGCCGTGATGTAGGCATCTTTATAGTTGCCGCGAAACGTTAACTTACGTAACTGCTGGAAATGGGTCTCTTCAGGCACCGGGATCCAAAGTTTAACTACGCCAGAAGAGCCTTCCGGGGCGGTGACATTATAACTCTGAACCAGCGTAAAACGGCGACGACCGTCGGTTGAGCACGTTTCCTGTGCGTGGGTGGTGGTGGTTGCGATAGCTGGCGTTATTAGACCAGCCGTCGACAGAATAGCCGCACTTTTAAGAAAGCTACGCCTTTTCATCATTGAGATCCTTAATATTGGATGGAATGTCACTAATTCACGGATGTGGTCGCGAGCGTTACGCGGGAAAAGATTATCTGACTAATGTACGGAGGTATCAAGCATTATCACCGGTGTAATGAGGCCTATAAATAGCTGTGCGTTTGCCGTTCCGGCAACCATAATTAGACGTTTATCTACATAACTAGATGATTTATCCTATTGCTGGGGTAGGCTAAGGCAGTTGTATAATTTTCAGCGACAATGAAAATCATATATGTTGAGCGTGATAGGCGGGATGACCGTGTCATAAAAATAGCCAACTGTAGTTATTGTCTCTGGACGCTTATTCATTAGCGCGTTAGTCTGGTACCCATTATGTTAATCACTAGCATCTTACGGATTATTTACCCATAGCTATGAATAAAGATAGAGCACTAACGCTTGAAGCGTTGAGAGTTATGGATGCCATCGATCGCCGCCGTAGCTTTGCTGCCGCTGCCGATGAGCTTGGCCGTGTTCCTTCGGCGCTCAGCTACACTATGCAAAAATTAGAAGAAGAGCTCGATGTGGTGCTTTTCGATCGCTCTGGTCACCGGACTAAATTTACCCCGGTCGGGCGCTTATTGTTGGATCGCGGGCGAGTATTACTGGAAGCGGCAGATAAGCTAACGTCGGATGCGGAAGCGCTGTCCCGCGGCTGGGAAACCCACATAACCGTGATTACCGAAGTTCTGGTACCGGCTTCCCGGCTGTTTCCGTTAGTTAACCGTTTGGCAGAAAAG
Source organism: Budvicia diplopodorum (assembly GCF_009800925.1). Lineage (GTDB taxonomy): Bacteria > Pseudomonadota > Gammaproteobacteria > Enterobacterales > Enterobacteriaceae > Budvicia > Budvicia diplopodorum. Next base: position 156,666 of record NZ_WOYF01000003.1, read on the forward strand.
TCCGATACTCAGATATCGATTATTACTGAAGTGCTTGCCGGAGCGTGGGAAAAGCTAGAGCAAGGGACCGCAGACATTGTTATTGGCCCGTCCGGTGCGTTCAGGCAGTCTTCCGAAATTAATTCCAGCCTGTTATATAAAATTAGAAGTCTGTACGTTGCGGCACCTGACCACCCTATTCATCAGGAACAGAATCCTTTGGATGAGGCTACTCGCCTTAAATATCGCGGTATTGTGATTGCCGATACTGCACGCGAGCGCCCGATATTAACCGTGAAGGTGCTGGAAAAGCAGCGTCGGCTGACGGTAAGTTCAATGCAAGATAAACATCGGGCTTTGATTGCCGGGCTGGGGGTCGCTACGCTGCCTTCCGACCTGATTCAGGACGACCTTGCGGCGGGCCGCTTAAAAGTCATTGGTGACGATCCGGGGGCGGAAGTTGACATTATTATGGCCTGGCGGCGCGATCAGATCGGTAAAGCAAAAGCTTGGCTATTGCGGGAAATACCTAAATTACATATCGGGGCATAGCCCCCCGCCGTTAAAGCTATTACTTCCTATGCAGGCTGGAGCATATAGTAATAGGGCCTAACAATACCGACCTATCGCGAAGCCCTTCAGCTATTAACCGCGTTGAATCAATTACGGGAACTGCCCGCTGTTGTAATCGTGAATCGCTTGCTGAATCTCTTCAATGGTGTTCATCACAAATGGCCCATACTGAACGACGGGTTCATTCAGCGGTTTTCCTGCCAGTAGCATTGCTCGTCCGCCCAGAACATCGGCTTTCAGGTGAAGCATATTACCATCGGTAAGTACTGCGGTTTGGTCAAACTGCAGGGTATGGTCGTCGACTTCAATTTCGCCTTCAAACAAAAACAGCAAGGCGTTCAGTCCGGCCGGAATTGGAATATGAATCTCCCCGTGCGGTGACAGGTCAATATCAGCAATTAACGGCTGAGTGACGTGAGCCTGAACTGGGCTAGAGTAAGTTTCGCCATCCATAGTCAGAGAACCGGCAATCAGCACTATCTGGCCGTTTTCCAGCAGTGAGATGTTTGGTAGCTCCTCAGCGGTAAAATTCTGATAGCTGGCTGGTTTCATTTTTTCTACTTTTGGCAGGTTTAGCCAGATTTGAAAGCCGCGCATTTGCCCATCAAGCTGTTGAGGCATTTCGGAGTGAATAATGCCTTTACCCGCAGTCATCCACTGAATGCCGCCGGTTTTTAATTCGCCCCGATGCCCGGCATTGTCTTCATGCAGCATGTTCCCTTCAAGCATATAGGTAATCGTTTCAAAGCCACGATGCGGATGGTCCGGGAACCCGGCGAGATAGTCTTCGGGGTTATCAGAGAAAAAAACGTCCATCATCAGGTACGGATCCATTCTCTGATCGTTAGTCTGGCCCAACGCCCGCTTTAGACTGACGCCTGCGCCGTCTTCAGTGGCCTGAGCGTGGAAGATTTGCTCGACGGTACGGTATTGTAGATTGCTCATACGATTATCCTTTCTGATTGGTGAAGCGGCCATGGCGATCGTGAGGGGTATTCAGATCTTGCTCGGGTCCGATAGATATGATGCCCGTCGGATTGATCGTAGTATGACTGCAATAATAGTGATGTCGGATATGCGAGAGGTTTACCGTTTTTGCAACGCCGGGCAGTTGGTAAATATCTCTCAAAAACCCAGATAAGTTGGGGTAGTCGCTAATGCGCCGGTAGTCGCACTTAAAGTGGGTAACATACACCGGGTCGAAACGTACCAGAGTGGTCCATAGTCTGAGATCGGCTTCGCTTAACTGCTGGCCGGTTAGGTAGCGCTGGCGAGACAATATGGATTCTAGCTTATCCAATGCCTGAAAAACCTTGATGACCTCAGTTGAGTAGACTGCCTGACTGGTTGAAAAACCGGCTTTATAAACACCATTGTTAACATCTTTATAGATCCAGCCGTTCAGGCTATCTATTTCTTCTCGTAATGCTTCAGGATAATAATCTGTCCCTTCCGCACCTAAATGGGCAAACGAGGTGTTAAACATGCGAATGATTTCAGAGGACTCATTGCTGACAATGGTATTTTTTTGTTTATCCCACAGAACGGGAACGGTTACCCGGCCGCTGTAGCCCGGTATAGCCTTAAGATAAATTTGGTAGAGATAGTCTAGGCCGAAAAGCTCATCACCGGTTGTGGCTTCAAAGTTTGTGTCAAAAGTCCAGCCGTGTTCCAGCATTAAAGGGTGAACTACCGAGACCGAAATAACGTTTTCCAGCCCCTTCAGCTTACGCATGAGTAGCGTTCGGTGAGCCCAGGGGCAGGCCAGCGATACGTAAAGATGATAGCGGTTGGGTTCAGCTTTGAATCCGGCATCACCGGTATTGCCTGCGCGGCCATCGGGGGTTATCCAGTGGCGAAACTGCGGTGATGTGCGTTGAAAGTGGCCGTTGCTCGATTTTGTGTCGTACCAAACGTTTTGCCAGATTCCGTTAACGAGTTGTCCCATATGTACCTCCGCCGATAGCCGAGTGGTTATATATCCCTCGTACTTGCAGGCGCATCAGCATTAGTTGCGAGCTCTTTTGAGTATAAAAGATATTGTACGGATTAGCCTGATGGGCCTTTCCATCTCTGTGGGTTCGACTGTTGAATGAAAATATACGGGCTGCGGTAAAACGCGCAGCCCGTTAGTTCAAACTAAATTACCATTTCTTTTTTAGCAGGCCGTCGATACTCCACGCGCCCGGGCCAGTGACGGCTAACAGCAGATAACCACCGGCAATAGTCAGGTTCTTCATAAACATTAATTGGTTAACGCCTTCGGCAAAGTTAGTATGAAGAATAAAGGCCGTTGCCAGCGTAAAGAATGCGGTAATCAGTGCGGTTGTACGGGTCAGTAGGCCAAACAGCACGGCCAAACCGCCGCCGAGCTCAAGTAAAATAGTTAAAGGTAACAAGAATCCGGGAATGCCCATCGCCTGCATATACTGTTGTGTACCCGCATAGGCGTCGCCCAACTTACCGTAACCGGCCATAATGAACAGGATTGGCATTAAAATACGAGCGACAAGTATGGCCAGAGAATTAAGGTTTTTCATTTTTACTCTAGAACTCCATCAGAATTGTTTAATGTGTTTGCCCAGATAACCTGTGCAAGCCTTGTTTGGTTAAGATGGCGTAATCGTAATTTAACGGTGAACGATATGTTAGCTAGAAGAATTGCATAATTAATTCAAAAAAATTGATGTTAAGTTTTGAGTGTAACTTAATGATATTAAATATATTTTATATTGGCGATGTAAAGGTGGATCTTAATGGACTCAGATGGCAGCAGTTTTATTGTTGATATACAGGGGAGGGCTGGAAAGCGGTGGCGGAAATGGTTATTTGGCGTTGAGGCTATTTCTGACTAAGCGCAGGGTACCCCATATGCCCAGTGCTCGTCGGCCCCAAAGCATCAGTTTACGCGGGTGACGTAATACATAAATTGCTATAACTCCGGCACCTGCAGCCGTGATCTTCGGGTATTTCATCAAGGTCAGGCAGCCGTTATCAAACGTCGACGTATATTCAATAAATGCCTGACGATTGACCGCTAATTCAGATCGCTGCCGCGCTATTTTATGCAGTAACAGCGCTTTTTTTAGCTCCCGGCTCTGCTGTTTACTCATTTTCTGTTCCTCAGTAATGAGCTATCCAGCTTTAGCTGATTGCGAGTCTCTTTCAAAAATGTTGACTGACGGGCTTTGCTTATGGCCCATAGGCCGCTGGCCAGAGATAGAACAAACAAAATGCCGGTAAGAATTGACAGTGCCATGAGCCGATATGCGGGATCGATAGCAAAGCAGATAAGAATGAACAGCCCCATGAGGAAAAAACCGGCGAATAACAACGTCAGGCCGATGACGATTAGCAGCTGGGTCAGATGGGCCTTTTGTTCTTCTAGTTCAACGCAAAGCAGTTCAATACGGGTTTCAACCATGCCTAACAGCAGGGCGAGTATGCGTTGGATAGTGCTCAGGGCTCCTTTAGCAGGGCCCTGAGGGTGCGAGTTATCCAACATGCTTAACGACGGGTTAACAGAACGCCGAGCACCACACCTACTGCTGCTCCGATGCCAACGCCTGCCCACGGTTTTTCATGAACGTAATTGTCAGCTCGACCGGCAATTTCTTTAGTTTGGTCAACAATTTTTCCACTGGTATCGCTTAAGCGGGCGCGGGTGTCTTTTAACATACTTTCAGCTTTAGAACGGAGTTTATCGAGTTCAGCTTTAGGTTTGTCTGCGGATGAACTGAGGACCTCTTCTAACGTGTTAGCCAGCGTTTCCAGCTCGCTACGCAATTGGTCTGAAGTGCTTTCTTTTTGCTGTGCCATATGGATATACCCTTAACGTTAGTGAAATGTACTATTAAACATAGTCCATAATCAGAGGTTGTTAAAGGAGAAATTGTGTAATTAGCCTGACCGGTAGGAAAAGAAGTCAACGGCAGGGCGTGATAATATCTTTTTGTATCAGTTAATTACGGCTGGTGAGTGTTTCGAAGGATTTGTTTACGGGCCAGTGCTAGCGCTGCTATGGCCCGGGTGGCACATTTACTTTTGGTTTAAGCGTTTTGGCTATTATAAATCTGCGTTATGCGCTACTTTTTGCCATGCGAGTGTTTTTTGCGCCAGATGACAATAATTGAGCCGATCAGGCCTACAACCAGTAAAACGACGGGTAATAGCACCAAGCATTTCATCAGTTGATCTTCATATAAATCAAACAGCTTGGTTTTTCCTAATCCGTAGCCTAAGCCGGTAAGAATCAGTACCCACAGGAATCCACTCATCCAGTTGAATAACTGGAACCGGCGCGGGCTTAGGCCTGATATACCTGCCAGCGTAGGCAAAAGAGTACGGACAAACGCCAGAAAACGACCGACAAACAGTGCGGCAAGGCCGTGTTTATGGAAAAGATTATGGGCGCGTTGGTGATAGTGTGGAGGAATATGGGACAGCCAGTTTTGTACTATTTTAGTATTGCCGACCCAGAGGCCCTGAAGGAAACCAAGCCAGCTGCCTAGGCTTGCACCGGTGGTAAGAATCACAATCACTAATGGGTAATTAATCGCGTCTTTGGCAACCAGAACGCCCACCAGAAGCAAAAGGCTATCGCCGGGTAAGAATGCCGCAGGTAATACGCCATTCTCTAATAATAAGATAACAAAAAGTATGCCGTAGAGGGTCCATGTCAATGATGGATTAGTGAGCATTGCTATGTCGTGATGCCAAAGTGCTTGCCAGAGCGTTTGTATTACATCCATTTGTTATTCCTAAATCGCTATAACCGGAACGGGTTCCCGAGGGGCTATAAGCTATAAACTGTTGCTAGAGATTGATCTTGCTAAAGTAAGGCTTGGTATCTGGCATTGGTCATAACCTGAACATCCACAGACTTCTTTCAACGTTAAGTAATCTAGAGCTGAATGGGTAAACCATTACGGTAATTGGTACCCTTATGTATAACTTGGGTGAAAATAACACTATCTGATTGATAAAATTTATACATTTTTGCGCTCTCACTTTTTTAGTGTGCTTTATTCGTCAACGGGAGAGCAAAACCTGATGCGCACTGTACCAAAGTTCATCTGACTGAAACAGGGGGAAAAAACCGTTTCAGGCCGATTATGCGGTTCTTTTAACATCTTTACAGAAATAGAGAATGTCAGGATATCATGGGTTCATCAATGGATTTTTTATAAAAACCAAACAAGTCATCTAGTTATTGAGTTTTTATCAGCAATAGATAGCCAATAGACACCGCGGCTAAACAGAGTACTACGTTGAGCATGATATTTAAGCCAGCTTTTAGCCATTCGCCCTGAGTAAACAGCAGCATAGTATCAAAGGAGAAGGTTGAGAAGGTGGTGAGTGCGCCGAGAAAACCTATGCCAATCAGTGGTTTCCAAGTTGGAGAAATTAGCGTTCCGTTTGTCAGGGCAGACATCAGCAACCCCATAATTAGCGAGCCGACAACGTTAACCGCTAAGGTAGCATAGGGGAAATTGGTGCCAAACCAGACCGAAAACCAGTTAGTTATCTGAAAACGGCTAACAGCCCCGACTGCACCACCGAACGCAACAATTATTAACGTTATGCTATAGCTCATTATTTTTTCTCATATCAACGCGATTTTTAACCGGAAGGTAACGATGGAACGCTATCACCGGTGGTTAAGTATAGCGTGTGGAAAATCTGAGGAACAACTGAAGTTTGTCATGGTAAGCCAGCTTTATTCGCGGCTACGGGGTTGGAATTAAGACGTTCTGTTTAATCAACCGACCGATATCTTCTTTTTATGGATGTTAAGGCATTATCGACTATGCCATCTTGTTCTCCTAAACGTGCTGGAGGCGGTTTTATCCATTCAGGAGAATAACGGTCGGTGCGTATTTGGCGCGATATGCTCTATGATTTATTCTGCTTTTTATCGAAAGTTACAATAATCGAATTATGCTGCTATCAATATAGAATACCGGCTGTAGACGACGGTCATAATTCCTGTAAGACTGAAACAACTTTTTATTCAGGATGAATAAGTATGGATTCGTTGATCTTATTTGGAATACTGATTCTTATGGTCATTGTAGCCTCTCCGATTATGGTAATTATTGCTTTAAATCGGAGTCGTGAAGCCAGTGATGCCGTATCTCGTTTAAAGCAACAGGTTGAAGCTCTACAGAAGCAACTGGCGGCCAGAGAAAAGGAATGGGCCGATATTCCGGTTGCTCCTCGTCAAAATGCGACAGCCTCGTCGGTTTCAGAATCCGTCGATCAAACCGTTGGCATTGACGATCGGCCAGCTATTGCTCCGGTTGAAGCGACGCGTCCACTTCCAGACAAGGCGCTACCAGCGCCTAAGCCAGAACCTGCGGTTGTTCAACGCCAGTCGGCTGCTCCTATTGATACCCGCGTTCTGATAGCTGCTACAGGGCCTAAAGCCGTTCCAAACCCGGTCACGCCGGGAACGACACCGACCTCGACGCCTAGAGTACGCCCGCCAGAAGCAGAGCCGGTAGCTAACCCGCTGTCTGGCGTGATGACGTGGCTGTTTAAAGGTAATCCGGTCGCGAAGCTTGGCATTTTGCTGCTGTTTTTTGGTATCGCTTATTTACTCAAATATTCAATCGATCGGAACATGTTCCCGATTGAACTGCGTCTGGCCAGCGCCGCGCTCGGTAGCGTGGTACTGCTGGCGCTGGGCTGGCGTTTACGCCATAAGCAACCGCTATATGGTCTGATTTTGCAAGGCGGTGCGATTGGTGCGCTTTACATTACGGTGTTCGCTGCCTTTAAGCTCTACTTCCTGTTACCTCATCTGTTTGCCTTTGCTCTGATGGTGATTATTTGTGCCGCCAGCGTAGGGCTTGCCGTGATGCAGAGGGCGTTGAGTCTGGCGGTGTTGGCCAGTATCGGCGGCTATCTGGCTCCGGTGATGCTGTCTACCGGCAGCGCCGATCATATCGGGCTATTCTCTTACTATTTGCTGATCTCAGTTGGTATTTTGGCGATTAGCGTGTGGCAGTCGTGGCGAGTGCTTAACCTGATTGGTTTTGCGTTTACCTTTGGCATTGCCGCACTGTGGGGCGCCGAGCATTACCGGCCGGAATATTATCTCTCCTGCCAGCTATTCCTAGTTGCTAACCTCGTGCTGTTTAGCCTGCTGGCCGAGCTGTTTGCCGTGAAGCACCGTATTCAGCAGCATATGGCGATTGACGCCACGCTGTTGTTTGGCCCTGCGCTGATCGGTTTTGGCATGCAGTATATTATTACCGAGCACTGGCCGTTTGGTCCGGCGTTTTCCGCTCTTGGTTTTGGCATTATCTATCTGCTGATTACGTTGGGAACGCTAAAACGCTTTCCGGAACACGGTCGTCGTCTGGCGATTGGCTATTTGGCTCTGGGGGCAAGCTTTGTCACGCTGGCCATTCCTCTGGCGCTGTCGGCTCAGTGGACGGCGTTGGCATGGTCGGTTGAAGGGTTGGGTATTTTGTGGTTTGGCCTGTTGCAGGGGCAGCGGCGAATCAGCTGGAGCGGTACCGGCCTGTTAGCACTGGCACTAGTGGCTCAGCTTACCGCTTATTTTGATAATCCGTGGGACGTATCCACCGCCTTTGTTTTACCGGTGCTTTTCTGCTGCTTTATCGCGGCCGGTAAGTTGTGGCGTCATTATCATCCGGAGAAGACTCCGTGGCAGGCACTGAGCTTAGGTGCGTTGCTTATCGGCATCGCCGTTTGGCTATGGTGGCTGGTGAGCGCGCCAGTTATCCTTTATCGAATGGTCTATCCGCTCGATCCAGAACTGATGTCCTACGTAATAAATACTGAGTTTATTTCACTGCTTGGCCTGAGCCTATCGGTATGGATATGGCGTAAGGCAGGGCTACGTTTAGCGTGGCCAGCATTGAGAAACATGGTCTGGCTGCTGTGGCCGGGGGCGCTGCTGGTTTTATTGGTTCAGCTTACTACCCATTCCCATCCGCTTTATAGCGGTATGTGGAATCTGGTATGGGTTGCCGCTATTGGCAGCGCGGGGCTACTGCTTAAGCGTGATAGTGAAACGCTACGGCCGGTACAAACCAAAGGGCTTCATTTATCTCTGTTCTGGATGATTCTTCTGCTGCTAGGTTCAGAAGTGGTATGGCGAATCGGTCGGTTAGCTTGGGGCATGGAAGAGTGGCGCTTCTATCTGTATATCATTAGCCTGTCGGTTGTTATTCTTGGCGTATGGATCGCCGAGCGCCGGAAATGGTGGCCGGTGGTTACCCATGCGGGCACTTACTGGCTGGGGACGCTCCCGCTGGCTTTAGCTATTCTTGGTCTGCTGGTCTTCGGTAATGCCCTTGACGGGCAAATCATTAACTGGACCTATATTCCGCTGGTCAACCCTTTGGAAGAGGGGGCGATTTTCGGGCTGCTGATGCTATTTGTGTACCTTCAGCGGGTTATTCCGTGGTCCGGTCAGGCTGAACCACTGCTCAAAACCTGGGGGTATTGGCTCATATGGGGACTTGCCGCGTGGTGGTTTAACGGTAGCCTTATGCGTACTCTGGCCTATTATGCGGATTTACCGTGGTGGTTCGATATGCTGTGGGCCTCGCGTCTGATTCAGACAACGTTTGCCATTGTCTGGGCTTTAGTTGCGCTGATCTGCATGATCTACTCTGCGAGAACCGGGCGTCGTAACGTTTGGTTTGCCGGTGCTGCAGTATTGGGCGCTGTTATCATTAAACTATTCTTGGTAGACAGCGCCCACGGCGGCGGTTTGGCCCGGGCCATTGCATTCTTGGGAGTTGCCGTGTTGCTACTGATTGTCGGATATTTTTCTCCATTACCACCCCGCGAGCCGATTGATAAGGAGTCAAAGGCATGATGTTTTTAAAGGATATAAGAAAATTAACATTTGGCCTAACGGCTATGGTGGCTATGGGATGCCTTCCCGCCGCCTTTTTCGCTCAGGCGGAAGACGCTCCATTAACTCCTCAGGAATTTTATCAGGGGGCACAGTTGACTACCGACCGGGTGGCGCCATTTTATCGCCTGACCCTGCCGGAATCGGCGTATTTAAATACCGCATGGGCCGATTTACGGGATATTCGGGTATTTAATAATGCCGGTAAAGCGGTGACGTTTTCGCTCCTGCGGGTTGATACGCCAAAAATTGAGCAAACTAACGTTCCATTACGCATCTTCCCTATGGACATGAACGTAGTGAAAGCAGATAAATCGAATCAGGGCGATTCCAGAGACAAGGTGAAGCTAAAATCGGCAAACGGCGTCGAAATTGAACTGTATCAGGATGAACAAAGCAGCGTAGGGACGTCGTATCTGCTACAGATGAGCGATGGTACGGAGCTAAGTGACGGCTTTAATCAGATTTTACTCAACTGGGCACAGCCAAAAAGCAACTGGCAGGCCAACGTATCGCTCTATAGCAGCGATGATTTGAAAGAGTGGGATAAGCAGGCCGACAATGCCCCGTTGATGGATCTGACTTCTGGATCGGAACGTTTACTGCTCAATCATATTGATATTAATGCCTACAGCGCTAGCCGGCATGCCCGTTACTGGCTGCTAGTGATTGAAGGGAATAAGCAATCGGTGGCTCCGGTTATTGCTAAAGCGGAAGGGATTGTTATTAGCCGCTATTCCAAAACCGAAACGCTGGAATTACCGTTCAGCGCTAAGCCAATATCCGATAGCGAAGTGGAGTATCAACTGGCTCGCCCTCAGCCTCTTTCCAGCTTATCTATTTCGCTGTCTGAGAGAAATACCGTTGTGCCCGTCAGCGTTGAATACCGTAGTCACGCAACGGATGATAAGTGGCTACCGCTGGCTAAGACGGTAGTTTATCAAATGGATGATAATCGCGTATCCGAACCGCTAGCTTTGGATCAGTCATTGGTTCAGAGCGTTCGCCTTAAAGCGATTAACGGCAGTTGGGGAGATTCGCCACCCCGCGTTATCGGTGAACGAAGCCAGGTTGACGTGATTTTTAATGCTCAAGGCAGCCCGCCTTATACGTTAGTTTGGGGGGCTAATTTGGCCTCTTCAGCCACTATCGATGCCAAGCTATTAGTTCCTGCCAGTGAGCTACCGGAAGGTGGTTTGGCTGAGTTACCAAAGGCTTATGTGGGTGAATTTATCATTATTGGCGGCGAAGAACGCCTGAATGCGGTAAGCCCGGCCGAGCGCGCCGGTCAATGGCAAACGTGGTTGCTGTGGGGCATATTGATTCTGGGCGTACTGGGTCTTGGTTTTATCATGATTAAGCTGGCCAAAGAAATGATGGGTAAAGAGAAATGATGGGTAATAAGGGGCAGTAGGTATTGCTTATAAAAAAACCGGCGTTAGTTAATACGCCGGTTTTTTTAACTCATCATCCGATTTAAACGAGCTATTAGCTCTGTTTTTCTAGCTTAGACCCGTCAGCTTTAGGCTCATCAATCTTGAATTCATCAACTGAAGGTTTGGGCAAATGCTGTTGCTCGGGTACGGCGATTGAAAGCGCTTGCGCAGAGCAATCGTCTTTGATGTCCAGATGGAGCAAAAGCGACAGGATTGTCCGGATAACCACGATGGTGAGCAGAGTGGCTAGCTGCCTGTAGCCTGGCTCAAGAATGGTTTTTAGAATTTCGGTGGCGATCAGAACATCAAGGCCCAGTAACAGGTATGAAGCCAGATTAACGCGGACTTTTCTCAGCCCCTTGAAATCGATGATTCCGTTTTTTATTTCACTTTTGATAAAACAGAATATCGCTCGAAATACGCCGTAAATAATAATTAATATACTGATAAATAATAGTATGTTAGCAATAAAATTAAGAATGTTTCCCATATTCATATCCCTATAATTGGTGAACTTTAAGTCGCATATAACCTTTTTCCTAAAGATTAGCTCATGAATTTGCTTCTCAAAATAGCTGTCAATATTCCCTGCTTTTGCCTTAGATATAGGCCACGATTAACGCTAAATGTTCCATGAAAGTAAAAAGATAAATATCAAGTGACCATGGTTATGATAAATAGCTTATCTTTCAGTACCTCTTCCGGTGCTGTAATGACCTTTATGTCCATTACTTTCAGCATGTAGTCGGTAGTCAGCGATAGGTAGGGGGCATTTTTGTTGGAATAGCGCAGCTTAAATAGTTCATGCATGTCATCTTTTCGCATCAAGATCAGTAGCTTATCTGGTGGGACTTTGCCGTACTGCCGATAAATACCTTCTTCCTTACGCTGAATATCTTCAATTAGCCGTTCAAGTAGGAGCATAGCCAATTCTCTGAGAAAGTAAGAATAAAAATATTACTATTTTTAGCGTTTATAAATAGTACGTTAGCATTAGGCGCGATGCGTGTGTTGGCGTGATGCATCTTTTCTTTGTGTTTACTACCGTTAAGTTAAGTCAATTAACGGCAAATAGTCCAATCATGTAGAGTTTATATTTTCGCGTGAATCAGGCGTTAGTGCAGCGCCTCTGATAGGCCAGTTTTAATGATGGGATTGGCACAGTGGTTTAGCCTATATAGCGATATAAATAACGATGTGTTTAGTCAGACAGAAAGCGTTGATCAAAACTTAATGGCTTTATTTCAACAGACTGAATGCATGTTATTAGCTCATGATGCCGAGGATTGAGTAGAGCATTGTACTCTGTTGGTACGATAACCGACGGGACCAGTAAACAGGCAGAGGAGTAGCTTTCGAGCCAACTGTCGCCGATGTCCATGGTTTCATCCGGGGCAGGGTAACTGTTCCAGCCGTTGCTTAATGAGGATATTTCCAGCGTTGTAATTTGTAGGTCGGGGATCTCAATGGCTAGCGTTACGTAATTTTCTAACAGCTGACTTTTTTGTAAATGTACCAGCATTTCAAGCATGGCTAGTGAAATGCTGGTTGCAGCATAAATTGCGGCATAGCCGGGGTGATTCCATCGCCCGCCGTACTGTTCTGCACCAAAGCCTGACCATGCAGAACCCAGATGTTTCGTTTTAACAATCCGGTAAAGCTTCATGAGAATACGCCGTGCTCCAGCCGGCCTATCAAGTTACTGACTTCCAACGCTCCGGTTTCAGTTGCCAGCATGTCTTTAGGCGATAGGCTTCCTAACGCAGTAGACGGGGTATTTATCCATTCAACGGCCGCATTTTTATCACCTTCAAACAGCGTAATAGCTGAATCCATAATACGAACCAGACGAGCGACTCTTTCGCTCTCTTCTGGTTTCAGCCTGCCGTGCTCATTTTTACGTCTGGCAAAGCTGCGTTCGTTAATTCCAGCTACGTTCAGGATATACATTTTTGAAACGTCCAGCTCATTATTGAGTTTAGCTATGATATCAACTGGCAATCCTTTTTGTATGGCGTTAATCAGCTTAATTCCGCCACTTGCGGGTAACCCTGCACTTTGCCAAAGCTTTGCATGAGAGTTATGCACTGGTTCTGTGATCTTGTTCTGAGATTTGATAGCCATAATTTTTTCTATCCTTACGATCGTGACACTTGTCATAATTATAGCATGACATCTGTCTGTTTAAACTGCGAGTGCACAAGTAATCATCAAAAAGCTAGGAGTAAGAATTATTATCAAGCCATATTTTTCATGGCAGGAAGGGGGTAATATAAAGGTATTTTTGATTAAGGAATTTAGCGTTATCTAATGCTAGTTTATTAAGATAATTATTTATTTTGATGAAAGCTAAATTTTCAATTATAAAACTAATAATCTTTACTTTCTGTAGGCCATAAAATATTAATGGAAATTACTATATTTATTTCTGGTCGGCTAAATATTTGTCTTTTTTTCTTATTTTAAACCATTCAATAGCGTTGCCATTTGATGATGCTTTGTTTTTTTATAATAAAAATCAATTAATTAAATAATTTTCAATAATATAAAAATTTATTTATAAATCAGATTTAATTACTCTTATTGATCGCTTATCTCTATGTAAAGCCGGTATTTGATAGTTTTTATCAATCAAATGAGTGGTTTTTTTAGATTCTAACGATTTGTATTGATATGGGTAAATAGTTAGTTTTATAGAAAATAAATAAAGTCAAAAGTGTTATTATGGATAATGACTAAACTCAGACGGGTCTGTCTGTCTTTATTTATACTCCATAATTTGTAATTAAATAGTTAATTAAATTAATATGGAGTGTTAATAATGAATAAAAGCTATCAGGTTATTTGGAATTCAAAAGTTGGCCGCCATGCGATAGCATTAGCGACTTGTGGATTAAGCGTAGTTGGCTCACTGAATGCTTATGCTACTGACTATGTAAATATTACTGCATATGCCGGTGATTCTGTTGTATTAAATGTAGGCGATCGAGTTACCGGCCCACCCCCTTATGCATTAACTGGCCTATTACACGCACTTGGTGTAGGTGCAAAAATTACCGCCACTGGCATTGCTGTCGATAATACGGTTGTCGGTGCCTATGGTATTATCTCAAGTAACGGTGCTTTGATTGATTTAACCAATACAACAATTACTTCAGTGGATTTAGGTATTTTAGCGATTGATAACGGGAATGTGATATTCACCAATAGTTCAGTGGCTAGTTCTGGCGCAGACACGGTCAATCTTGTTCGAGTTAATTTCTCCTCTAACGGTAGTAAAATTCAGTCCAGCGGGGATCATCGGGGTCTGTTCGCCACTGAGTCAACGGTAAACTTAATTGATACTAATGTGGAAACCAACGGGCTGGGTGCTAACGCACTAGATATTAACCATCTTAGTCAGGCAACCTTAACTGGTGGCAATATTCTTACTGAAGGCGATTATTCTACAGGCCTTCTTTTTCTCGGCGCTAGCCTGAATGTTAATGGAACCACTATCTTAACCAAGGGAAGTGAATCAACGGGCCTTACCGCTTCAGGCGATGTGACTATACTGAACGGCGGTAGCGTCACTACGCAGGGAGATAATGCTACCGGCATTTTAAGTGGAGGCCAGTTCCGTGCAAACGGGACTTCAGTTAGCGTGTCGGGTAACGATTCCCGAGCTTTGACAACCACGTACGGCACCTCTGATGTAGAGCATATGGATATCCGCTCTACGGGTAACGCAACGGCAGGTAGCAAATCTGCCGTTTTAGCTTCATATTCTGCAAATCTTACTATCAAAAATAGCCAGATTAATTCATCAGGTATCAAGATGGGTGGCCTTGAGCTACTGCGTGATGCTGACGTTCATCTTATTGATACCGATATTATCGCTACCGGTGATAATGCTTATGGTATATCGGCTCAGCGCGGCAAAGTCGATGTGTCCGGTGGCACTATTCATTCATCGGGTACTGGTATACAGGGTTCTAATTCTACGGTAGTTGCCAGCAATACAACGATCTTAACCACTGGAATTGGGGCGGAAGGGGTCATGGGGGCTACTGGCTCCAATATGACGCTGACTGACGTTAATATTCAAACTGGGGGAGCGTCTTCAAATGCGGTCGATGCGAATGCCGCTAATATTAATTTGAACTCTGTCATGCTTACGACTCAGGGTGAACAAGCCTCTGGGTTAATCGCTCAGGGCAACAATGCCACGATTAATGGTCGTAGCGTTATTGTGCAAACCGCGGGTGTTGATGCGGCCGGTATTCAAATTAGCCACTCAGCCTCGTCTGCCAGCACAATTAATTTGCAAAACAGTTTGTTAAATAGCGCACAGTCTGACGGTATGCTGGTCTCATCTGCCTTAGGTGCGATTAACTTAACTAACAGTATTGTCACCGGTGGTAACGGTAATGTACTCAACGCGGAAAATGCCTCCCAACTAACTCTGAAAGCGGACTCATCGATACTGAATGGCGATCTGCAAGTGTCTAATGATAGTACCGCCGACGTTAGCCTACGCAATGGCTCTGTGCTTAAAGGTGCTGCGCATAATGTTACCGTTCTGAATATGGACAATAGTCAGTGGCTGATGAGCGCTGATTCCGATCTGCGTTCATTGAACTCGAATAGCTCGGTTATTTCCTTTAATCAGCCTGTGCTTGGCGTGTTTAAAACTTTAACCATCGGCAACCTTTCAGGTAATGGCTCCACCTTTGTACTGAACACGGTACTCAATGAGGGTGATAGCAATGCTCAAAGTGATAAGATCCACATAATCGGTGATGCGACAGGTAATCATAGTTTAGTGGTCAACAATGCTGGTGGCCTGGGGGCTTTAACCGTTGGTGATGGTATTCAGGTGGTGTCTATTGATGGTACCTCTGGCAGCAAGTTTAAGCTGGGTAATACCGTTAGTGCCGGAGCCTATGAATATCAGTTGTATCAGGGAGGTTCAACCGATGCTAATGACTGGTATTTGCGTACTTACCTGCCGTCACCGACTCCGGATCCTACTGATTATGTGATTGCATATCGCCCTGAGGTGGCTGGCTACATTGCTGCGCCGTACCTGAACCAACAGTATGGTTTTGATACCATCGGTACATTGCATGAACGTATTGGCGATAACGTAACCCGTGGTAATAATGACACATGGGCCCGTATGGGTGGACAGCACCGGACCAATGACGCGGGCCGTTTTGGCTATCGCGGCGGCAGTTGGTTTGTGCAGTTTGGTTCAGATCTGTATCAAGATAAAACGGACTCCGGTACGTTGGTTAGTTCGGGCCTGATGGTGACCATGGGTACGCAGAGCACCGATACGCAAGACCGTTTGCGTTCGCTGAATCCAACTCTGTCGGTGAATACCGGTAAAGTGGTGAGCGATGCCGTGAGCTTAGGCGGTTATTATACCCGTATGGCTCAGGATAATAGTTATCTGGATCTGGTGGGCCAAGGAACCTATTACCATAACAAATATGAAAGTGACCACCGTGCAAATCAGAACGGTTATGGCGCAGTGTTGTCTGGGGAAGTGGGTAAACCGTTTGCGCTGGGCGGTAATATGACTTTAGAGCCACAGGCACAGCTAATGTATCAATACCTGTATCTGGATAGTTTTAATGATGGTGTGAGTAATATTGACAATACGTCAAGCCATAGTGGCTTAGCTCGTGGTGGTTTGCGTTTAAGCTACGAGGTGACAACCATAAAACCGTACGTGGTAGTCGATGCCGTGCAGCGGCTGGGCGGTAACACGTCAGTGGGCATTGGTGATACTGATGTGAGTGCAGACTTTACCGACGGCTGGTGGCAAACCGGTGCCGGAGTCAGTGTGCAATTAGCTGAAGATACGCAGATGTATGCGGATGCTAAATACCTGTGCGGTTTTGATGGCGGAATGGAAGGTTACACCGGCCATTTAGGCGTAAAAGTTAGCTTCTAATTATTGCTTTGAAGAAACGGAGGTATTTATTCCTCCGTTTTTTACGTTTATTACTACAAGCATCGCTGTTTATTTGTAGCTTTTATTTGGCTTATTTTATATTTTTATTGGTTTTATATTAATTATTTGTAACTTAATGTAAATGTAGTTATTACAGAGACGATGACATTTTCTATTTTAATAGTCATATTCTATTTTTATTTAGTTTAATATTTTATTTATCAGTGGCATAGTAATTATTGCACTCGTCAGTGTAATGATAACTATTATCATTCATTTCGCTGGTTAATTAAAGTACAGCTATCAGTAAATTTATAAATAATATTGTAAATACTTATAGATAGGTATTATTCATTGATTGTTATCAACTGATTGATTAAATAAGTTCTTTATACTTGCTTTATTTATGTGAGCAGAAGACTTATGAAAAATAATGATACAAATAAGCCTGAGTTAGCAGAATTCAGCCGGTTTACCATTAACCGCCGCCGGTTTTTACAGACCGGAACTGCATTAGTCACGCTTCCTTTTATTGCTTCTAAAGCGGGGGCGGTGAGCACCGGTACCGAAACGTCGGCTTTACCTGACTCTGCTGGCGATGAGCGGATCGTTCAAACCTGTAGTACTTTTGACTGTGGCGGCAAATGTGACGTAAGAGCACACGTTAAGCAGGGAACCGTTGTGCGTATTAGTACTCTGCCTGATGGGGCACTAGACCCAGAAATGCCCGTTATGCGGGCCTGCGTTCGCGGTCGTGGCTATCGAAAATTTGTCTATCACCCGAATCGACTGAAATATCCTATGCTGCGGGTAGGTAAACGCGGTGAAGGTAAGTTTAAGCAGATTAGCTGGGATGAAGCGACAACCCTGATTGCCGAGAAAATGAAGCAGATTACTGCTCAACACGGCCCGGCATCCCGCTTTGCCCATACGGCGACCGGCGTTTCCGGCGGCGCTTTTTCCGGCGACGGTATGCTCAAGCGCTTGCTTAACCTGACCGGTGGATACCTGCGTTACTACCACTCAGTGAGTATGGGAAATACGGCCGCGGCGACGCCATATACTTATGGTACAGCAGCCTCCGGCAACTCGCTGGATACCTTACTTGATACCAAGCTGGTCATTCTGTGGGGGCATAATCCCACAGAAACTATCTTTGGTCACACCAACCATTTCTATCAGCAGATGAAGAAAAACGGTACTCGCTTTATTGTCGTGGACCCGCGCTACTCTGATTCTGCCTGTAGCTTCGCCGATCAATGGATCCCGTTATTGCCGACCACGGATAACGCCCTGATGGATGCCATGATGTATGTGATTGTTACTGAAGGCTTGCACGATAAAGCCTTTATCGATCGCTACACCTTAGGCTTCGATGAATCCAATATGCCTGAGGGCGTAGGTGAAAATGAATCTCTGGTGAGCTATCTGACCGGTAAAAAAGACGGCGTACAGAAAACGCCTGAATGGGCGGAGCAAATCACTAAGGTTCCGGCCCACACTATTCGTCAGCTAGCCCGGGATTATGCGACCACTAAACCGGCAGCGCTGATTCAGGGCTGGGGCCCACAGCGTCACATTTGCGGAGAGCGTAGCGCTCGGGGTTCTACACTGTTAGCAACCATTACCGGAAACGTTGGCGTTAAAGGCGGATGGGCCGCTGGCTACGGCGGCATTGCCAGCCGTAAGTTTATGACCGGTGTCGATCAGGGAACCAATCCGGTTAAAGCCCGTATTTCTATTATGAACTGGATGCAGGCCGTTGATGATGCGTCTAAAGTCAGACCGGAAGACGGTCTGAAAGATGCCGATAAGCTGGATACCAACATTAAGATGATGTTCTCGCTGGCCGGTAACTACATGGCTAACCAGAACCCGGATATTCATCAGGCGGTTAAGCTGCTGGAAGATGAGTCAAAGGTTGAGTTTATCGTTGCCAGCGATCTCTATCTGACGCCAAGTGCTAAATATGCCGACCTTCTGCTGCCTGAAACCAGCTTTATGGAGCGCTGGAATATTGGTCAAACCTGGGGCACCGGCAATTACGTGATGCTGTCAGAAAAGCTGATTGAGCCTGACTTCCAGCGTCGGTCTGACTACGAATGGCTGCGCGAAGTGGCTGAAAAGCTGGGCGTTGAACCGGCATTTAGCGAAGGCAGAGATGAAAAGCAGTGGATAGAATTCATCGTTGAACAAACCCGTCGGGCAATGCCTGATGAAAACATGCCGACGTTCGAACAGCTGCTTAAACAACGCCAGCACCTGTTTAAAAGCGCGTCGCACGTGGCTTTTGAAAAGAATATCAACGACCCGGAAACGAACCCGTTCCCTACACCGTCGGGCAAAATCGAGATCTTCTCTAAACGCCTGTATGACATGCAAAACCCTGAAATTCCGGCGCTATCTCACTATGTTCCGGCTCAGGAAGGACCTGAAGATCCTCTACGGGATAAATATCCGCTGCAGATGATTACCTGGAAGGGTAAGAACCGCGCAAACTCAACGCAGTACGCTAACCCATGGCTGCAGGAAGTTCAGGCTCAAACGCTGTGGATGAATCCGATAGATGCGAAAAAGCGGGCGATTTCTGAAGGGGATCAGGTAAGGATTTATAACGATCGTGGGGTGAGTATTATTCCGGTAGAGGTGACTTCTAGAGTCATGCCGGGCGTGGTAGCGATGCGTGCGGGAGCCTGGTGGAACCCAGATAAAGACGGTATCGATCGCGGCGGTTGTCCTAACGTTCTGACTTCGGCCCGTATGACGGCCTTGGCTAAGGGAAATTCTCATCAGACATTACTGGTTGAGGTGAAAAAAGCATGACAGCATTTGTAGAATTTAAACCAGTAAGCAATAAACAGCTGGGATTTTTTATTGATTCATCACTCTGCTCGGGCTGTAAAGCCTGTCAGGTAGCCTGCAAAGATAAGAACGATCTTGAAGTTGGTCGTCGGTTCCGCCGTATTTATACCGTTCAGGGCGGTGGCTTTACTGAAAATGGACAGGGTGGATATTTGAACAATGTCTATGCCTATAACCTGTCTGTTGCGTGTAATCACTGTGCCGATCCGGCATGCGTGAAGAATTGCCCGACGACGGCGATGCATAAGCGTGAAGGTGACGGCATCGTGCGGGTTAATACCGATAAATGCATCGGCTGTGGCTATTGTTCTTGGTCCTGTCCTTACGGTGCGCCACAAATGAATCACGAAGCTGGTCAAATGTCGAAGTGCGATTTCTGCATCGATTTACAGGCTAAGGGTGAGCAACCGGTGTGCGTAGCAACTTGTCCTCTGGGGGCGATTAAGTATGGCCCGATTGACGAACTGAGAGCGAAATACGGAACGTTAAGCGACGTACAGGGTTTGCCAGATTCGGCCATTACTCATCCGAACTTAGTGGTTAAAGCGCATTCCGGTGCCGAAATGGGGAGTAAATAATTATGCATGAGTGGCCACTTATTGCTTTCACCTTGCTGATACAAGCTTCAGTCGGTGCAACCTTGTTCGCAGGGCTGTTTGGCTGTTGGATCAATAAATCAGCAGGTCAGGAACACGGTTTCCAGGTTATCCGGCCGGTATTGCTGACTATTTGCATAATGACCGCCGTTGGGCTAATGCTGTCGGTTGCCCATTTGGGATACCCGATGAACGCCTTTAACTCGCTTCGTCACGCAGGTAGCTCATGGCTTAGCCGGGAAATTATCTCTACCGGTGTTTTCTTTGGCGTCATCTGTCTGGTTAGTTTGCGTATGCTGATAGCCAAGCGCATATTGCCAACGCTCTTGCTCATTGCGGCAATCGTTGGGCTGGTTGACGTGTTCTGCATGGCGGAAGTGTATCGTCACACGATGGTAGTAACCTGGGCGCACATTAATACGCAGTTTACCTTCTTTGGCTCGGTGCTGGCGCTGGGTGCAAGTATCAGCGTCTTGTTGATTGCCCTGAAGTCTAAAGGCAAAGTCGGCGATGAACTGGGGTTTAAGATGGTCTTCGTTGCTGCGCTGTTTATTGGGATAAGTCTGGTTGGTCGTTTAGCCGTTCTGCCTTGCTATATTAGCGCGCTACAGGCGCTCTCTTCTGCCGGGGGGGCAACCTTCCCAATCGATGCTCTGACTCAGTTTAATCAGTCAGCCTGCCTGCGCATGACCGGCTGGATTATCGGATTACTGGGGCTTTTACTGACGGTTCTGGCAATTTATAAAGGGCGTAGTCAGGCTGTGGCTAAGCAGGCCAGCATGTTAACGCTTGGTAGCCTGTTGGTGATAGCCGCTGAGATAGTTTCTCGCTATACCTTTTTTATGATTAGTTGAGTTCTATTGTGTTTTTAGGGCGTTAATTGATATTGCGGTTAACGCCCTGAAGTTTGAGGCGCTCTGCGTCTTGGAGTTTCATATAACCTGTTTTTTAACATAGGGTTATATGATATTTACTCCTATCAGTTCACGTTAAGCCTTGCCGCTATTCCTATGAGGTCATTCTTGCAAATAATTTTGTTAGTTTAATTAATTTAATTAATTAAAATATATCAATAAATTTCAAGAATACCAACGCATTGAAATACTCGATAATTAGCTGAGTACGTTGATGTAGATCATTCAAGGCCTACGCGTATTGGGCGTACTATCGTAAGACATAATAAATAAAAATTTTATATATCTTTTTGTTATTGCCAGGAGGGTAATGTGATGCGTTCAAAAGAAATATCTCAGCCGAGATTGGTGACCAGGCGAGAATTTATTCAGACCTCGGCCGCCGTTACCGGCGCGGCTGCGGTTGCCGGGTCTATATCTCTACCTTTTACTGCCAGCGCGACGGCCACTGCGGTTGATGCCACTGGAGAAACATTTAAATATAGTGCCTGCCTTGTTAACTGTGGTAGCCGATGCCCGTTAAAAGTGCATGTGAAAGACGGCGTAATTACCAAAATTGCGACTGAATCAATTTATGACGATTCTATGTTTGGTGAACATCAGATTAGACCCTGCCTAAGGGGGCGTTCCGTTCGCTGGAAAACCTATAACCCCGATCGGATCAAGTACCCGATGCTGCGTACCGGCAAACGTGGTGAAGGAAAGTTTAAGCGCATTAGTTGGGATGAAGCCACCACTATTGTGGCTGATAAGCTAAAGCAAACCATTGATAAATATGGCAACGAAGCAATCTATTATCAGTATGGCTCGGGCTCTACGGGCGCTAACTTGCAGGGGCGTAATGCCTGTAAACGTATGCTTAACTTGCTTGGTGGCTATCTTGAGCAACATGGAACCTATTCAACCGCTCAGATTAATACCGTCATGCCGTATATTTACGGCGGTGTGAATGAAAGCCTGCTGCTAGAGATTAAAAACTCCGATTTGGTGGTGATGTTTGGTCATAATCTGGCTGAAACCCGTATGTCCGGCGGCGGTCAGTTTTATGAAACCCTGAAAGCGCTGGAACAAAGTAACGCAAGAGTGATCATCATCGACCCGCGTATGACTGACAGCGTCACTACGTTGGACGCTGAGTGGGTGCCAATTTATCCGGGTACCGACGGTGCACTGGTTGCTGCGCTCGGCTACGTCCTGATTCAGGAAAATCTGACTGATGAAGATTTCCTTAAACAGTATTGCGTTGGTTGGGATGCCACAACGCTGCCGGAGTCTGCGCCGGCTAACGCCTCATATAAAGATTATCTGCTCGGAAACGGCCCAGACGCTACGCCAAAAACCCCCGCATGGGCCAGTAAGATCACCGGTATTTCTGAAGCTCGTATTATTCAGCTGGCCCGGGAAATTGGTAATGCTAAAGCGGCTTGGATCTCTCAGGGCTGGGGATTACAGCGCACCGCCAACGGTGAGCAAGCTTCTCGAGCAATAATGATGTTGCCGCTGATGAGCGGTCATATCGGCAGGGCCGGAACCAATACCGGCGCATGGGGCGGTAACGTAAAATATTCGGTGCCGGGATTCGGTATTCCTAATCCGGTGAAAACCGTTATTCCGTGCTTTATGTGGACCGACGCCATCGTGCGCGGTACTGAAATGACGGCAAAAAATGCTCACGTTCTTGGTAAAGAAAAGCTAGGCACTAACATTAAGTTCTTATGGAACTATGCTAGTAACGTGATGATGAATCAGCATTCTGATACCAATAAAACCCATACTATTTTACAGGATGAATCACTGTGTGAATTTGTTTTGGTATGGGAAAACCACATGACCGCCAGCGCCAAATATGCCGATCTGCTGCTACCGGACGTGACCTCCGTTGAGTCCAACGATTTGATCGACAACTCCTATGCCAGCGGTGCTTACAATTACTTTACCCGCCTGCAAAATACCATCGAACCGCTATGGGAGTGCCGCCAGTCTTATGACGTTCTGGCGGAGATTGCCGGTAAGCTTGGGATCCGTGATGCCTTTACTGAAGGGCGTACCCATGAGCAGTGGATTGAATTTTGTTATAACAAGATGCGTGAAAAGAACCCGTCGTTGCCAACCTATGCTGAAACCGACGGTAAAGGCATTATCGATCGAGTTCTGGCCGATAGCGGTAAAAATATTGCCCTGAAAGACTTCCGCGACAATCCGCAGGCTAATCCGTTGAAAACGCCGTCAGGCAAGATTGAAATCTATTCCGCAGCGTTGGCTCAAAAGGGCCAAGAATGGGAGCTGGCCGATGGTGACCGGATCCCTGCCGTGGCGGAATACTGTCCGACTTTTGAAGGGGTAAGCGATACTGAAAAGCTGAAAACCTACCCGTTACAAATGATCGGATTCCATACTAAGGGTCACACACATTCATCCTACTATTCTGTTGCCATGCTGCGAGAAGCGGTACCGCATATGGTGTGGATGAATCCTATCGATGCAGACGTTCGCGGGTTGAAAGCGGGTGATATGGCAGAGATCTTTAACGATCGCGGCCGTATTCGTATTGCTGTCAAAATTACCGAACGGATTTTACCCGGCGTAATTGGCGTTCCACAGGGGGCATGGCGTAATACCAATCAGGAAGGCGTAGACGTAGGTGGCTGTATTAATACTCTGACTACTCAGCGACCTTCTCCATTGGCTAAAGGCAACCCTCAACACACCAACCTCGTTGATGTAAAACGTGCATAAGGAGATAGTGATGAAACAATATGGTTTTTATGTGGATAGCTCCAAATGCACTGGTTGCAAAACCTGTCAGATCAGCTGCAAAGACGAGAAAAATTTGGAGCTTGGTCCTAAGTTTCGCCGGGTTTACGAGTATGGCGGCGGTAACTGGGCTAAGCAGGGTAATATCTGGACTCAGAACGTGTTCAACTATTATCTGTCCATTGCCTGTAACCATTGCTCAGAGCCGACCTGCGTAGCCGGTTGCCCGACCGGAGCAATGCATAAACGCGCTGAAGATGGCCTGGTGGTAGTTAATCAGGACACCTGCGTAGGCTGCCGGTATTGTGAAATGCGCTGTCCGTATGGCGCGCCGCAGTTTGATGCAGTGAAGAAAGTGATGACCAAATGCGACGGCTGCTACCAGCGTGTGGCGGAAGGCAAAAAGCCCGTGTGCGTAGAATCCTGCCCACAGCGGGCTCTGGATTTTGATGACATTACGCTGCTGCGGGAGAAATATGGTCATGAAGATGCCATTGCACCGTTGCCGGATCCTAAGCTGACTAAGCCTAATCTGGTCATTAAAGCTCATCGGGATGCAAAACCTAGCGGTGATTCATCCGGTCATATTCAAAACCCGGCGGAGGTCTAAAATGCATGAATTACCACTGGTATTTTTTACCGTATTTGGCCAAAGCGCCGTTGGCTTACTGTTGCTGGCGTTTATCAGCGACCGCTTAACCATGACCGATGAGCCACTATTAAAACGCGCCAACCTGCTGGCTTTGATCCTGATGGGGATCGGGCTGATCGTCGGTATATTCCACGTTGGTCAGCCGCTGCGGGCAATAAATATGCTAATAGGCCTTGGCCGTTCTGCAATGAGCAATGAGATTCTGCTCAGCGGTGCGTTCTTTAGCCTTATTTGTTGTACCGTTATCTTCACTTGCCTGAAGAAAAATGCCGCCGTTGCCGGAGTATGTAACGCTCTAGCGATTGTGGTTGGTCTGGCTTTCGTCTGGTCGATTACTCAGGTTTATCAGCTTAGTACGGTGGCTAACTGGGACACTATGCATACATCGCTACAGATGTGGCTGACGGTGTTAATTGGCGGTGGTGCCTGTGCTGTGCTGATTGGAGCACACAAAGTCGGCGGGTGTTTCCTGCTGATTGGCGCAACGATTAGTTTGATCGCTAAACCAGAGTATCTGGTCCAGCTTTCCCCTTCGTTGGCTGCTGCCCAGACGCTATTCTGGAGCGTGCAGGCGTTCTGCTTAGCGCTGGCCGTTGCGGTCGGGGTAGTCGCCTTCATTAAGCAACAAAGCTGTGGTTCAGCTCTGATGCTTGGCGTTTTCGGCGCTGTGGTTGGTGAGCTGGCCGGGCGCATTGCATTCTATAACCTTTGGGCTATGGCGATGTAATTTGTTGTTACTAAGCGGCCGGGCAGGTTTGTCGGCCGCTTAGGTTATTACTATCAATGAACTATCAATGAACTATCAGTGAATAAGGTAATAATTTGACGCTGCTAAATACCACTATTCCCCGCATTCTCGGGGCCTGCTTTTATTATCCCCCGGATTCAGACGCTATTTCTCGCCTAAGAGCAACGCTGCCTGAACTGGCCGATCTTTTTCCATGGCCGGATGCTGAGCTTGTGCGCCAGAAATGCGAGAGCATTAGCGCTATAGATTCGCAACGCCTGATCTATGATTATTCCGTGCTGTTTGAAGGTCAGGGCGTTATGCCTGCTCCTCCGTGGAGTTCCGTCTATTTAGAGAGTGAGAACCTATTGATGGGCGCATCTACGCTGGCCTATCGGGATTTTCTTTCCCGCCAAGGGATAGTGACAGATACTGATAATCCGGAGCCTGACGATCAGTTTGGGCTAATGTTAATGGCGTTTGCTTATCTTATTGAATCTGATAAGCCAGAGGCCGCCGCAAGTTTACTGAGTGAGCACCTGCTTCCATGGGCCGGACGCTATCTAGAACTGGTTCAACAGACCGAGACCGAACAGCCGTTTTACCCCGTGCTGGCTGAAGTTGCCGGGGTTTATCTGGCGCGCATGAAGCAAGGGATGAATCTTCAGGTTAATCAGGTTGAGCTGTATTTATAATGAAAGACGAGCGCTTTTATAAAGCCTATATGGAACACCGCACGGTAAGCCGCAGGGGATTATTACGCGGCTTATTTAACGGCGTCGGCAGCGCTCCTTCGATAGAAAATATTGCTGATAACGGTATCGATGCGGCAACGGTTATACGACCACCGGGAGCCGTGACTTTGTTTGACCAAACCTGTTCCGGCTGCGGTGAGTGCGTTTCTGCCTGCGGGGAAGGGGTGGTGGTAATGAATAACCATCGGCCTGAGTTAGATTTTCTCTCTAGCTACTGTACGCGATGCGATGCCTGCATCCGGTCCTGCCCGACGGGTGCTTTGCAACAGGCTCAGTTTCAGATTAATGCTCGCCCTGCGTTGAATAATCCCTGTCAGAATACCTATATGTACTGCGACAGCTGTGCCGATCGCTGCCAGAAGAAGGCTATCCAGTGGCAACGCAATCAGTCGCCGGTGATTGAGCTTTCTGGCTGTGACGGCTGCGGGGAGTGCGCTTTTGTTTGTCCGGTTAATGCATTGGAAATGGTGCTTGCCTGATTAACGGGAGGCGCGATGCCCCCCGAGTGCGGAATATGAGTAACATTAGCCGCCGATTTTCACGTGCTCAGGCACGCCAAACTTATCCTGACCCACCTGCTTTTTAAGATACTCAAGCACGGCATTAGCTATGCCGTTTTCGCTGTCGCCGTAAACTTCCATATTGTCCCAGCCTTCAATTTCATAATAGCTCTGGCCTTGCATCTTTCCTGAAAGGTCAAACGTCTGGGTGAGCAAACCATTGGCCGCAACTTTTTGCGGGATCATGGCGTAATAGGTGATAGACATACAAGGCGTTCCGTCACAGCGCGCTGCCGGGAGATCCTGCTTCTCACGGTAAACTAAATAGTCGATACCAAAGCGCTCTTCCAATCTTATCGATGCTTTATCGATAGAAATTTTGCCGTAGTTATTGTCCTGAAAAACCTGCACCCACTCAGGTTTGTCACTGATAGTTGGGAAGGGTACGGAGAAGAAGTTATATGAGTTAGCTCTCGGAACCGTTAAGCCATTTCCAGACCCTTCAGGATCGGCTAATGCAGCACCAGACAGTATGAGAAGGGATAATGCGAGTAAAATACTTTTCATTTTTCACCACTAAGTCAATTTAATGAGAGATATCGGTCCTTGGAGTTGGTGTTATAGCATTTTGTGGGATAGGAGTTAACTAGCAATTGAGACCATATCAAGTTCATTTTTGTGTGGACGTCGCTTGGACATTTTGATTTAGATAATAAAAAAGCCCGCTGATAACAGCGGGCTAACTATATCTATTTACAACTAAAATTTGGTGGCCCCTGCTGGACTTGAACCAGCGACCAAGCGATTATGAGTCGCGTGCTCTAACCAACTGAGCTAAGGGGCCAAGTGGCGGGGATTATACGGTAATCATTATCCTTTCGTCCATAGCTGCGTGGTGTAACCGTTGGTTTTATGAACAGTTGTAAGCCGTTATGTTTATGGGCAGTATCGGTCGTGCGTGATTTAGCCCATAAAATGGTTGAGCAATTATGATTACCGATATTCTGTGGCTCGTTCATAATAAAAAAACCCGCTGGAGCGGGTTTTTTACTATTACATTACGATTACTTCACCAATGTACTAGTCATCCAAGAAGCTGCGCAGAACTTCTGAACGGCTTGGATGGCGCAATTTACGCAGTGCTTTAGCTTCGATCTGACGAATACGCTCACGGGTTACGTCGAACTGTTTACCCACTTCTTCTAAGGTGTGGTCAGTGTTCATATCGATACCGAAACGCATACGTAGAACTTTCGCTTCACGAGCCGTTAAGCCCGCCAGCACGTCGTGCGTTGCAGAACGCAGGCTTTCGGAAGTTGCAGAATCCAGCGGCAGTTCGAGGGTGGTGTCCTCGATAAAATCACCCAGATGCGAATCTTCATCGTCGCCGATTGGCGTTTCCATGGAGATTGGCTCTTTGGCTATTTTCAGCACTTTACGGATTTTGTCTTCCGGCATTAGCATACGCTCAGCCAGCTCTTCAGGCAGCGGTTCACGCCCCATTTCTTGCAGCATCTGGCGTGAAATACGATTGAGTTTATTGATAGTTTCAATCATATGCACCGGAATACGAATGGTGCGCGCCTGATCGGCAATCGAACGGGTGATAGCCTGACGGATCCACCATGTTGCATAGGTCGAGAATTTATAACCGCGGCGGTATTCAAACTTATCGACTGCCTTCATTAGACCGATATTACCTTCTTGAATCAGATCCAAGAACTGAAGGCCACGGTTGGTGTATTTTTTGGCAATAGAGATAACCAGACGTAAGTTAGCTTCAACCATCTCTTTCTTCGCACGGCGCGCTTTCGCTTCACCGATAGACATACGACGGTTAATGTCTTTAACCTGCTCGATGGTTAAACCCGTTTCTTCTTCGATTAAACGCAGCTTTTGTACGCTACGTTCAACGTCTTCGCTTACTTCTTTTAGTTTTTCAGACCAAGGCTTACCCATGGTTAGCGCAGTGGTAAACCAAGTCGGGCTGGTTTCATTACCGGCAAACAGCGTAACGAAGTTTTTCTTCGGCATTTTACTTTGTTCAACGCATAGCTTTAGGATTAGGCGCTCTTGAGTACGCACACGGTCCATCATCTGACGCATATTGTTGACGAGGTAATCAAACTGCTTTGGTACCAGACGGAACTGCTTGAATACTTCTGATAGCTTTAAGATCTCTTCAACCGCTTTACAGTGGCTGCGGCCGTGCTCTTTAATCGCTATGCGAGTGGCTTCATATTGTTCACGCAGATCGTTGAATTTTTCGCGAGCCAGCTCTGGATCGATTCCGATATCTTCATCGGCATCATCGTCGGCATCTTCATCTTCATCGTCATCCTGCTCTTCAGTGGACAATTCAGATCCAACGTGGGTTGCTGTGGGCCCGATGGTGTCGTCTGCGTTCGGATCGATAAAGGCAGTAATAATGTCAGACAGGCGAGTTTCGCCGGTCTCAACGCGATCGTATTGCTCTAGCAGGTAGGTAATTGCTTCAGGGTACTCTGCAACAGAGCACTGCACCTGATTGATACCTTCTTCGATACGCTTCGCAATATCGATCTCGCCTTCGCGGGTTAATAGTTCAACGGTGCCCATTTCGCGCATGTACATGCGTACGGGGTCGGTTGTCCGTCCAATTTCAGATTCAACGCTGGACAGCACCTGTGCGGCAGCTTCTGCAGCGTCTTCATCGGTATCTGCAGTGTTTTCTGCCAGCATAAGATCGTCGGCATCAGGTGCTATTTCCATAACCTGAATACCCATATCATTGATCATCTGAATGATGTCTTCGATCTGATCTGAGTCGATGATATCTTCTGGCAGATGGTCATTGACCTGAGCATAGGTCAGGTAGCCTTGCTCCTTGCCCAGGGTAACAAGAAGTTTAAGCTGTGACTGCGGGTTTTGCTCCATAAGACGGTATCCACACTTCAGAGTATTTAAGTTTTATCGGCTAAGCCGGTAATGATAAGTAGTCGGGCTATTTTTATCAGCTGTCGCCTTTAATACAGCTATACGCGGGATTTATTCCCCGCAATGTTCGGCACTTAAGCCGGAAATAGGTATACCCGTCATCTTTCAAGTTACAGGTGCTTGCTCACCCGAATCACTGACTTTAGTCAGCTCATCGGGATTCACTCACTGGTTGCCTTCCTGCAACTCGAAACATATTAAGTATAAAACTAATCTTTTTTAGCCAAGGCCATATTCAACGACCATAGCTCTTTACGCTCTTCTGAACTTAACCCGTGCGTTCTGTCACGAGCAATAAGCTCTTCCTGACGTTGTTCTAATACTGAATCATACAGTTTGCCCAACGTATCAAGAAAAGTTTCTTCAATCATGTCCTCTACAATCATGTGGTTCCATGTTGCTAAGGTTTCAAGCTGTTGGCTAAATTTATTACCACGGTATAACTCTAAAAGCTGCCCGGTAGTTAAGCCAGGCTGAGCTAAACAGGTATTAACCAGCTCAATAAATAATTCGATTCCTGCCAGACCGGTTTGTTCCAGCCCTTGGATTGACGGTATTTGGGTGGCTAGCCGTGGCCGTTGAATCAGCAATCCTATCAGTATACGCATAGTTGTGCGTTTTAGCTTCGGTGCCTGATAATTACTCTGTTCAGTCTCAAGCTGTTTTGGCATCAGCTTATCAAGCTGGCTGTCATCAAGTATGCCCAGCTTTTGGCCCAACTGTTGACGCAGATATAAACGCAGAGTCTCACCGGGAACTTTGGTAATCAATGGCAGCGCCAGTGTGCTCAGTTTAGCACGTCCGTCGGGTGAGCTGAGGTCAACCTGCGGCATTAGTGTATCAAATAAAAAGGTAGAAAGTGGTTGGGCTTGTTCTAATCGCAGTTGGAATGCCTCTTTACCCTCTTTTCGTACCAGCGTGTCAGGATCTTCTCCATCAGGTAAAAACATGAAGCGTAGCTGACGGCCATCGGTTAAGTAGGGTAGAGCAGTTTCTAACGCCCGCCAAGCGGCTTCTCGCCCAGCATTATCACCATCGTAGCAGCAAATGACGTTATCCGTGCTGCGAAACAGTAGCTGAATATGCTCAGCCGTTGTTGAGGTTCCTAATGAGGCGACCGCATAGTCGATGCCGAACTGAGCCAGTGCGACAACGTCCATATACCCTTCAACGACCAATAGTTTACTGAGTTGGTTATTGTTTAGCTGTGCTTCATAAAGGCCGTAGAGCTGGCGGCCTTTATGGAATATTTCTGTTTCCGGTGAGTTAAGGTATTTTGGCGTTCCGCTGCCTAAAATACGCCCACCAAATGCGATGACCCGACCGCGTTTATCGCGGATAGGAAACATAATTCGTTCACGAAAGCGGTCATAGGTACGACCGTTATCGTTAGTCACTAACATACCGGCATCGCTGAGCGATTCCCGGTTTTCTACCGAGCGGCCAAAACGTTTTAATACGTTATCCCAACCGGCAGGAGAAAAGCCAATGGCAAAGCGCTGTACTATATCGTCGGATAAGCCCCGCTGAGCGAGATAATTACGAGCATCCTGCGACTGTGGTTGGTTTAGTGATTCTTGGTAAAACTGGGCAAGCGGTTCCATCAG
This sequence comes from Budvicia diplopodorum, assembly GCF_009800925.1. Classification (GTDB taxonomy): domain Bacteria; phylum Pseudomonadota; class Gammaproteobacteria; order Enterobacterales; family Enterobacteriaceae; genus Budvicia; species Budvicia diplopodorum. The sequence goes on from NZ_WOYF01000003.1 coordinate 187,840, forward strand.
TTGATAGAGACTTTGCCTTTGATGCCGTTCAAGCTGGCTGCTGCCAGTACCGGATTCGTAAGGAACCTCCAGACTGTGCATACTGGCCAGTTCTTCGATGCTTTCGACAAACTCCAGTCGATCGAAATTCATCAGGAAATCAACGGCATTGCCGTGAGCTCCACAGCCAAAGCAGTGGTAAAACTGTTTCTCACCGTTTACGGTAAAAGAGGGGGTTTTTTCGTTATGGAATGGACAACAGGCGTGATAATTTTTGCCTTGCTTTTTTAGCTTCACGCGGGCATCTATCAGATCGACGATATCCGTTCGGGCCAGCAAGTCATTAATAAATACGCGTGGGATTCGTCCTGCCATTAAGCCTCAAATTCGCAAATCTATAAATGAGAATAAGCCGCGCTTTCCTTCCAGAAGGCACGGCATACTTATATGCAGTTAGCTATAACTAGCTCTAGCTAAAAGACCAACCTGCGCATTAATTGCGCGTTCGGACTAATCCGGAAGAAATTAATACAGGCGGGTGCGGCGTGCGTTTTCACGAGCTAATTTCTTCGCGTGGCGTTTCACCGCAGAAGCTTTAGCGCGCTTACGTTCTGTAGTTGGCTTTTCGTAGAATTCACGGCTACGAACTTCTGCCAAGATACCTGCTTTTTCGCATGAACGTTTGAAACGACGTAATGCTACGTCAAATGGCTCGTTTTCACGTACTTTAATTACCGGCATGTGCCTCTCACCTCGATAAAAATCGGTTTAGCTGCTGGCGCTGTGCCAGCTATATTCAAAATGGTGCGGAATTCTACTGCGAATATGGCCTGCTTGTAAACCCCTGTTACCGATTCGTTCATCAGAGATTGGGGAAAATGGCTTTTTTCATTGTATTAACTGCAACCACAACGTAATTACCCGAAATAATCGGCCATCATACACGCTGATAACCGATTATTTCAGCAATAAATTATTTTACCGCTTTGCCTTTGATCGGCGAAGAATCCGGAAGTTGGCTCTTCGCCGACTCAACTAACTGAATAAATTCACTGTGTAATTCAAACTTGTCGCTACCTTTAGCTTCATTGGCCAATTTCAGCGTGTCATCCAGCGTGAACTGCCCCGTTGTTGCTCCGTTGTCTTTTAGCTGTTGGGCAAAAGCGGCAACGGCGGCGGCAAAGCGGAAATCCTGACTGCTGTTATTGAGCGCGGTATTCATTTGGGAAGCAGAAACCGGCATTTCAACGCGTTGGCTAGCACCGTTAGGCTGCCTATAACGTATATGAACCATCGCCATCTCTTGGGTCGAACGTAGCATGGTGTTTGCTTCAGGTCTATAAACCGGGCTGTAAGAAGGGCTAGACCAGCTATCGTTTGCACCAACCGGGACCACTTCGTATAAGGCGGTTAAGGTTTGGCCTGTCAAGACGGCACCTTTACTGGCAGAACCGTTGTCCTGCTCTGACTGGTAGCCCAGCAGACGATAAGCTTTTACGTAGTTAGGGTTAAACTCGACGTTAATAGCAAATTCTTTTGCTACCAGCGTTTGGGTTGAGTTCAGCTGCTCATTCCACAGTTTATCTGCATCACGTTGGTTATCGATATAAGCATAAACACCGTTGCTTTCATAGGCGATGTCAGCCAGTGAAGAAGGCTGGAACTGGCTTACGCCAAAGCCCAGAGCAGTGAGTGAAATAGTTGAACTTTGTGGCTGGCTAAAGAAGTTTTGAACGCTTTGGATATCTGTAAAACCAGCATTAAAATTGCTGTTTCCGGCCAGAATTACGCGGTTAATACCGCCTTGAATATAGCGTTCTGTCACTAAATTATAGGCCTGAGCCATGCGCTCGCTGTCTTTTCCTGCCTTTCCGCTGGAGATATTACCGATAGCCGACAGGATCTTGTCTTTTTCTGCACCGGAGGTTGGTGCTAACAAAACGCCTTTTTCTCCGGAGGTAGTCACGATCGACAGGCTATCTTGCGCTCTCAGCTGATTTGCCAGTTGAGTCAGGCTTTGTTTGATTAATGCTAGATCTGAGCCGTCTGTACCAACAAATACCGACAGATTAGCCGAAGGGCGTTCAGCCGCTTTGACATCGTCAGATTTCACTGCAATACGCAGTAATCTAGTGTTTTTATCCCAAGGCGTTTGTGAGGCTTCAGTCATTGCTGACAGTGGGATTCTACCCTGCGATTTCGGGTAGTTATAAGAGAAAAAGTTAACCCATTCAGCAAGCCGGATACTGCCTTTTTCTGGCATGCTTTCGTGAACGAATGAGCGGCGCATATTGTTATAGCTACCGTTGTTTTGCCCGGCTGACATGAGAATTTCAGGACCAGTTTGTGCGTTTTGTTTATAAGTTTGATTTGATGCCCGATCCGGAACGCCTGCGGTTTTCGCAGGAGAAGGCAGATTATCATTAGGATTGCTTGAGCTGCAGCCGCTTATTGCCAGCGCACTCAGCAATGCCAAAGAAGTTATTCCACGTTTAACATTTTGAGCTTTAGTCATTTCTATCTCAATCAAATTAATTGGTTATGCGTTGGGTAGGAAAATAGAAGCGCTGCATACCGAGACTATACGGTGTGCATAAGCCGCTTGTACGATAGTTTATCTAAATTAGTGAAGAAATTCCGCTATTTGATTATATTTCAGCATCATTTTTCTTGAAGCCGGTGATTCTTGGTCTAGAGACGCCTGCCTGTGGTATTATTCAAGACCTGTGGGATCGGTTTTCTAGCGGCTAAGCGCCTTTTTAGTTTGAGAAAACCAACGTATCGATCAATGAATACAGAGGCTGTTTAACGGGCTATGCGCATACTAGGTATAGAAACGTCGTGTGATGAAACCGGCGTAGCAATATATGACGATAAAATGGGGCTTCTGGCTGACCAGCTTTATAGTCAGGTTAAGCTACATGCGGATTACGGTGGCGTGGTGCCCGAGCTGGCGTCACGGGATCACGTGCGCAAAACGGTGCCTCTTATTCAGGCGGCGCTAAAACAGGCTCATTTGACCGCTTCCGACATCGATGGCGTTGCCTATACCGCTGGGCCTGGATTAGTCGGGGCTCTGTTAGTTGGTGCGACCGTTGGCCGCGCATTGGCAATGGCTTGGGATGTTCCGGCGATTCCGGTTCATCATATGGAAGGCCATTTATTGGCACCAATGCTGGAAGATAACCCGCCGGCGTTTCCGTTTGTCGCTTTGCTGGTTTCCGGTGGTCACACTCAGCTCATTAGCGTTACCGGCATTGGTGAGTATCAACTGCTGGGCGAATCTATTGATGATGCGGCCGGCGAAGCCTTTGATAAAACGGCGAAGCTGCTGGGTTTAGACTATCCTGGCGGGCCGCTGTTGTCGAAAATGGCACAGCAGGGTATTGCCGGGCGCTTTATTTTTCCCCGACCAATGACCGACCGTCCGGGGTTAGATTTTAGCTTCTCCGGGTTAAAAACCTTCGCGGCGAATACCATTCGCCAGTCTGGTGATGATGAACAAACCAAAGCGGATATTGCCCGAGCGTTTGAAGATGCGGTGGTCGATACTTTGGCAATCAAATGTAAGCGTGCGCTGGAGCAAACCGGATTCAGCCGCTTGGTTATGGCCGGTGGAGTCAGCGCTAACCAAACGTTACGCAGTAAGCTGGCCGCCATGATGGAACAGCGTCGCGGTGAGGTTTTTTACGCCCGTCCTGAGTTCTGTACTGATAACGGCGCGATGATTGCCTACGCAGGTATGGTGAGGCTGAAAGCGGGAGAAAACAGCGGGCTGGCGATTTCTGTTCGACCACGTTGGCCGCTGGAGCAGTTGCCCGCCGTTGGTTAAGGCTTGTCCTGCTCTTTTGAGGATTGTTTTTCTGATTCGGTATGGGTTTCTTCAGTTTTCTTTTTTCTGAATCGATCCCAAATTTTGCCTTCCTGACCGCGCCACAGGCGCTGAATGTTGTCATGATGGCGGATAAGCACCAGGCAGGAGAGCATGGCGACCGGAAAGGTAAACTGCGGCTTAAACCACCAAGTATAGAACGGGGCAATCAGCGCGCTGATAATGGCTCCGAGAGATGAGTAACCGCTGAGTAATACCGTGAGCAACCAGGTTCCGGTCATCAGGCCGGTGAGATCCCAGCCGATTGGAGCAATGGCACCAAATGCGGTTGCAACACCTTTACCGCCGCGGAAATGGAAGAATACCGGATAGATATGACCCAGGCAGGCAGCAATTGCCGTTAGGCCGAGGTAGAGTGGAGACAACTCTAGCTTGTAAGCTACCCATACTGGCAGCATGCCTTTTAAGACATCAAAAATTAACACTGCCGCAGCGGCTGATTTCCCACCGATTCGCAATACGTTAGTTGCACCAGGATTACCGGAACCGTTTTCACGAGGATCGGGCAGTTTGGCTAGTCGACATACCAACACTGCGCTGGATATTGAGCCGCATAGATAGGCGATAATGATCATGCCAAGCGCGATAGCACTCATAATTTCGATTCCATCTAATAGTTGTCGTTTTACTCTCTACTTGTGTGGATAATACGCAAATTCCGCCAGAAGTGGTATGGCTTAATTGAAAAACTGAGAATCATGTGATGGATATTGTATTTATAGAACGGCTCAATGTACTCACAACTATTGGTGTTTACGATTGGGAGCAGACTATCCGCCAGCGGTTAGTGTTCGATATCGAAATGGGTTGGGATAACCGTAAAGCAGCCGCTAGCGATAACGTTGAAGATTGTCTTAGCTATGCCGACGTAAGCGACGCTGTAATTAAAAAGGTTGAAAACGAACGTTTTGCCTTAGTTGAGCGAGTGGCAGAAGAAGTAGCTGATTTATTGATGCAGCGTTTTTCCATTCCGTGGATCAAAATAAAAGTCAGTAAGCCCGGCGCCGTTGCCGCCGCAAAGCAGGTCGGAGTTATCATTGAACGCGGCTCGCGCTGAGAGTCATACAGCATATCGGCTACGACATTAAGCGATGGTTTAAAAATATATGCGCAGAACAATGATTACGAAATGAAACAAAAAAAGTTTCTGTCAGTTATATTTGTTCTATAGCATTAATAATGTCTTAAGTTTTTGGCTATACACTTTTGTTTTACTTCTATTTTTGGCAAGGAATACAATAAATGTCGGATCTTCACACGTTGCTAATTGCGTGTATTCTCGGAATCGTTGAAGGGTTAACTGAGTTCCTTCCCGTTTCGTCTACCGGGCATATGATTATTGTCGGTGAGCTTTTAGGATTCACCGGTGATAAAGCTTCCACTTTTGAAGTGGTTATTCAACTGGGCTCTATTTTAGCAGTAGTTGTGGTTTTCTGGCGTCGGCTATTTGGCCTGATTGGTATTCATTTTGGTGACGTTCCTCATGAGGGGAAAGGCAAAGGGCGGCTGACGTTGGGACATATTATTCTTGGTATGCTGCCTGCGGTTATTACCGGATTTGCCCTTCATGATGATATTAAAGAGTATCTGTTTGGTACTAAAACCGTGGTATATGCGCTGATTGCCGGTGGTTTATTATTGATTGCGGCGGAAATACTGAAACCTAAAAAGCCTCGGGCTGAAGGGATAGATGATATGACCTATCGTCAGGCTTTTATTATTGGCTGTTTTCAGTGTTTAGCGCTATGGCCCGGCTTTTCCCGTTCGGGTGCTACCATTTCCGGCGGAATGCTAATTGGCGTAAGCCGTTATGCAGCCTCAGAATTCTCGTTTATTCTGGCGGTGCCGATGATGTTAGGCGCAACGGCATTGGTGTTGTATAAGAGTTTTAGTCAGCTGGTTTCGGGTGATTTACCCATGTTTGCGGTGGGCTTTTTTACGGCATTTATTGTGGCACTACTGGCGATTAAGACCTTCCTGAGTTTTATCAAACGGTTCTCGTTTATTCCGTTTGCCATTTATCGTTTTTTTATTGCCGGTGTGATTTATTTCGTTTTCCTTTAGACAATTGCATTAGTAAAAAATAAAGTCTCAGAAACCTGAGGCTTTATTTTTTTATGCCGGACGGTCTTAAGGAATAACAGAGACATTGGCATACGCTACGCCACCGTATGCGCCGGGTCTATAGTGCCGTTATTCACTCTGAATATGGGCATTTTTCCATTGCTCTAAAGCGGCCGTTCGCCGTTGATTCAACTGTTCTTTTATGTCAGCACCGCTATAACCCGCCGCGATAATTTCTTGAACCGAAACTGCGTTAGCCACCGCATAAGCCTGCTTAAGGTAGTTAGCCTGAGGATAGGCTTTATTCTGCCAGCCGGTACGGCCGCGAAAATCAGCTTCGCTGACCAGCGCCATTTGCTCGAGCCTGTGCGGCTTACGCCATACATCGATGGCATTCAATAAGTTTAATAACGTTGCGGGCCGTAGCTTATAAATGGTATGAATTTGATCGTGAAATTCAGAAACCAAACGGGCCAGCTCTTTGGTATTGGCTGGAATTTTAAACCGCTGGCAGATATTTTCTACCAGCCTGACGCCCGTCAGACCGTGACCATGGTGGTGAGGCCACAACTCTTTTGGCGTAGCGCCCTTACCAACGTCATGCAATAAAGCAGAAAAGCGAACGTCGATATCGTCAGATATCTGAGCGGCAACTTCCAGCACCAGCAAAACGTGAATACCGGTATCTATCTCTGGGTGCCATTTTTCAGGCGCTGGAACGCCAAATAGATTATCAATTTCTGGAAATAGCACGGCCAGTGCACCGCAATCGCGAAGTACTTGAAAAAACGCCTGAGGGCTTTGAGTTGCCAGCGCTTTTTCGCTCTCTTTCCATACGCGCTCTGGGGTGAGATTTGCAATTTCACCGCCGTTGACGATTTGCTTCATCAAATTCAGCGTTTCGGGCGCAATGGTGAACCTAAGGTGGGCAAACCGAGCGGCAAAGCGGGCAACCCGCAGAACCCGCAGCGGATCCTCACTGAATGCCGGAGAGACATGGCGCAAAATGCGCTGTTCCAGATCTTGCCGCCCGTTATAGGGGTCGATCAAGCTACCGTCATCATCTTTTGCAATGGCATTGATGGTTAAATCCCGGCGCAGTAAATCTTCTTCCAGAGTGACATCCGGCGCTGCGTGGCAGGTAAAACCCGTATAGCCAGTACCCGATTTACGCTCGGTGCGGGCTAGCGCATGTTCATCGTGGGTTTGTGGGTGAAGAAATACCGGAAAGTCTTTTCCGACCTGCTGATAACCCTGAGCAAGCATCTCTTCTGCGGTGGCTCCGACAACAACCCAATCGTACTCGTGGGTCGGTAAGCCTAATAATTGGTCGCGGACCGCGCCGCCAACAAGATAAGTTTTCACATCATCTCCGAAATATTGCTATATACCCATTTTGCCTGATTATTTCCGTTGGCCAGCATATTGTTAATCTGAAGTAATTAAAACGCCGGACAACTGCGCCGGCGTTTTAATTGATTGAATCAAACTAAATCAAGGTTGATTAATTCATCCAGCGATCTTTTTTGCGGCGAGGGATCAGATAAGGCAGGATTAATCCTAAAATCAGGCCAAGACCGGCAATGCCACCGCCATACATAAACCACTGTTGAATGATGGCCCGCTGTTTGTCATCGAGCTGAACGCTGATGTCGCTGACTTTTTGTTGTGCTGAAACCAGCTCATCTTTCAGCTGTTGGTTTTCCTGCTTCAGCCCGTTAATCACACCGTCGCTGCTGTCAACTTTCTGGCGCATGTCTGAGGTGCGTTTATTCCAATCGCTGTCGACTGAAGCCAGCTTTTCGGTTAACTCTTTAACCCGTTGTTCAAGAAAAGGAACCTGAGTTTTTGAGCTTGGCTCAGCGGTCAGTTGGTCTTGCTGGATCCAAACCGTACGGCCGCGGCTATCGGTTATTTGAGCATATTTATTGCTGCTGCTTAAGAGCTCAACTTTTTCGCCCGCGCCGATCGTTCCGGCAACTTTATAGTTATCACCAGGGCCGGTGCGCAGAGAAGTCGAGAAATCTTCCGTAACGTAACGGGTTTCAGTTGCATTGACGGTAAACGCAGTAAGCGCCAGTGATGTCAGTAAAATGGTATGAAGTGATCTTAATATAAGCATTGTCTGTATTTTTATCTTGTTTAGAATTTGCGTATATATGGATAGTAGAGGGTTCGGAGTTAGGGTGCAATGTAAAAACCTTGTTATGGTAGGCCAAGTACAACAAAGTGAGTGATTTTTCACATAAATATTAGCGTAAATTGCTACACTGGTGATACGACCGAACGTCGCCCGACTTTATCGATATATTGACCGCGGAAACCCCCTATGACCGTTGAAATAGAACTGAAATTTGTTGCTACTCCGGCTGCTTTAGCTGCACTGCCTGAAGCGTTGTCCGGATTAAAGGTTCAGCATAATGAAACGCTGAACTTGATCAACGTTTACTATGATACTGACGCCGGTTTACTGCGTTCCTACCGTTTCGGTTTAAGAGTAAGAGGATGTAATGATAATCACGAAATGACGCTGAAAAGCGGCGGAAAAGTGGTTAACGGTATCGTTCATCGGCCTGAATACAATATCCCATTACCCGATAGCGATCTGAACATCGATCTGTTTCCGCCAGACGTGTGGCCGCAAGGTACCGATATTTCAGCGTTAAAATCAGCGCTGAAGCCGCTGTTTACCACGAACTTCCAACGCCAGATTTGGCTGGTGAATTATCAGCAAAGTCAGATCGAAATCGCGTTAGATCATGGTTCAATTTCTGCCGGTGAACAGACAGAAGGGATAGGCGAGCTAGAGCTGGAGCTTAAACAGGGTAATGCGGCCGATATGCTGGCACTGGCACAACAATTGGCTACGGTGGAAGGGTTGCGCTTAGGTAGCCAAAGCAAAGCTGCCCGTGGGTATCGGCTGTTGAGTGGCGCTGTACCAGACGAATTAACGGAGATGTCCGTGCTGGTTCCTCCGGCTAAAATAACCGTAGAACAGGGGCTGGAAGCCTGTCTGGAGTGGGCGCTTTCTCAATGGCAAGAATATGAAGAACGCTGGTTTGAAGGTAATACAAAAGCCCAGAAGTTGATTCTTCGTTCATTGACTGCAATACGTCAAATTTTAACCGTTTTTGGTGGAATTATCCCGCGCAAGGCAACGGCCCCACTGCGGGAACGGCTGAGTGAGTTAGAAGAACTGCTGGGAACAAAATGTTCGGCTGACGCTTTTTGCTATCGGCCAGATTATCTGCAGTTAAAGCTAGCGCTGATGGCCTGGATGATGAACAAGGGTTGGCGGATGTTTGTGGATAACAAATCGAAAGACAAGCTTTCAGGGTCTTTTAAACGCTTTGCTGATGTCACTATGTCCCGTTGTCTTTCTGAGCTTAAAGAGTCATTTACTAAGCCGTTGACCAGCGATGGCTACAGCGATCGGCAAGTCCGGCTTGAGAAGCAAATTATCAGTTTTTATATGTTGGCCGGTGCCTATGAGCAGTCCCATTCCCTGCCTTTTATTCACGGGTGGCTGCGGCTGCTTGAGCCGCAGGGCGATCGCGATGCTTTACGACGTGCCGCATTAGAACAACCACCTTTTTGGCTCAATAGCGGACAGCATATTTGATTAAGCCGTTTTACTTCATTGGTATCATAAGGACCGAACATGTTGTCTCTTTCCCCATTGCTTGAGGCTCAGCGAATTAAACGTCAGCTACAGCTGGAAGCTCAGTTAGGTCAGCCTATCGCATTTAGTCAGCAGGATGGTATCGTGCTGGCGTTAAGCGATTTTGTCAGTGACGGGCTGATACAGCATCCTCAATGGTGGGAAGAGCTACATACCCAAGCGCCGTCGCTAGGCGAGGCGGTCTATTACAATGAATGGCTACAGGCCGCGTTGGTAAATATCACCGATGAAGCAGATTTAATGCGGGTAATCAGAGATTTCCGCCGCAGGATGATGATCCGTATTTCATGGGCCCAGAGCCAGAACCTGTTCGATACGGTTGAAGTTCTTAGCCAGCTTAGTTTATTAGCCGAAACGCTTATTATTGCCGCCAGAGATTGGCTATACGCCCTGTGCTGTCGGGAATGGGGAACGCCGGTTAACGTTGAAGGAAAGCCACAGACGCTATTTATTCTGGGGATGGGAAAGTTGGGCGGCGGTGAGCTGAATTTCTCTTCGGATATCGATTTGATTTTTATCTATCCGGAAAATGGCCAAACCGTCGGCGGGCGTAGGGAGCTGGATAATGCCCAGTTTTTTACCCGGCTCGGGCAACGGCTGATTAAAGTTCTGGATCAGGTGACTCAGGAAGGCTTTGTTTATCGGGTTGATATGCGCCTGAGGCCTTTTGGTGACAGCGGGCCGCTGGTGTTCAGCTTTAGCGCTCTAGAAGATTACTATCAGGAACAAGGGCGCGACTGGGAACGCTATGCCATGGTTAAGGCTCGCATAATGGGCGACCCGAATGATGAATACAGCGGGGAACTCAAATCAATGCTGCGGCCGTTTGTCTTTCGCCGCTATATCGATTTTAGCGTGATTCAGTCTCTGCGCAATATGAAAGGCATGATTGCCCGTGAAGTTCGTCGTCGGGGGCTTGCCGACAATATCAAACTTGGGGCGGGCGGTATTCGTGAGATTGAATTTATTACTCAGGTCTTTCAGCTTATTCGCGGCGGCCGGGAGCCTGCTCTACAGGGGAATTCGTTATTGCCTACGCTACAGGCAATCGCTGACCTATCGTTGCTGTCACAAGACGAGGTCGATTTATTAAGCGACAGCTACCTGTACCTGCGCCGGTTAGAGAATTTATTACAGGCGATAGCCGATCAGCAGACTCAGACTCTGCCAACGGATCCTCTGGATCGGGCCCGCTTGGCTGCCGGTATGGCATGCGCCGACTGGAATGAGTTGGTTCATCAGATTGAACGACATATGCACGCCGTCAGGGACATTTTTAGTAATCTTATCGGCGACGATACCCCCGACGTTGAAGAGGATCCCCACTATTTACGCTATAATCCGCTCTGGCAGGATGAACTCGACGGCGCTGAGCTGGCCGTACTGATGCCGCTGCTAGACGATGTAGCCTGCGTTCACGTTGGCACTCATCTAAACGACTTCCGCCACGATATCGATAAACGATCGATTGGCCAACGCGGGCGCGACGTGCTGGATAAACTAATGCCGCGCTTGTTATCGGCGGTTTGCCTGCGCGACGACGCAGACAGCGTGCTGCCTCGCCTGACTCATCTTATTGTTAGCATTGTCACCCGAACCACCTATCTTGAATTGCTGGTGGAATATCCATCGGCAATGACGCATTTAATTCGTCTGTGTGCGGCATCGCCGATGGTTGCCAGTAAGCTGGCGCATTATCCGATTTTGCTCGATGAACTGTTAGACGTTAACTCCCTGTATCAGGCAATTCCTTTAAGCGCATACAGTGATGAACTGCGTCAGTTTTTGCTGCGCGTTCCTGAAGAAGATGAAGAGCAGCGACTTGAGGCGTTACGCCAGTTTAAGCAGACTCAGCTATTGCGCATTGCTGCTGCAGACATCGCCGGTGCGCTGCCGGTAATGAAAGTGAGCGATCACTTAACCTATCTGGCCGAAGCCATTATTGGTGCGGTGGTTCAACAAGCCTGGTTTCAGATGACCGCGCGCTACGGGCAGCCAACTCACCTGTATAGCCGAGAAGGGCGGGGCTTTGCCGTTATTGCTTACGGCAAACTTGGGGGCATTGAGCTGGGCTACAGTTCAGATTTAGACTTGGTTTTCTTGGTCGATTGCCCGGAGAATATTACCACTGACGGCGAGCGCAGCATTGACGGCCGGCAGTTTTATTTGCGGCTGGCTCAGCGAATTATGCACCTGTTCAGCGCCCGTATGGCTTCCGGCATCTTATATGAAGTTGATGCCCGGCTGCGGCCTTCCGGCGAATCGGGCCTGTTGGTGAGTACTATCAGTGCGTTTGATGAGTACCAGCGTAATGAAGCTTGGACATGGGAACATCAGGCGTTAGTGCGTACTCGCATTGTGTATAGTGACCCCGTGTTGCATAAAGCGTTTGATCATGCCCGTCATGAAATTCTTTGCCTGAAACGCGACGAAAATCAGCTAAAGCAAGACGTGCGGGAAATGCGCGAGAAAATGCGTAACCATCTTAGCGATAAAGACGCTGAACTGTTTGATTTAAAAACCGATGAAGGTGGAATTACTGATATTGAGTTTATCGCTCAGTATTTGGTACTGCGCTATGCCCATGAACAGCCTAAGCTAACCCGTTGGTCGGATAACGTTCGAATATTTGAACTGATGGCTAACTACCAAATTATGGACGAAGCCGAAGCTGCCGCCCTGACTAAAGCCTATGTGACAATGCGTGATGAAATTCATCGTTTAGCATTACAGGATAAACCGGGGAAAGTGCCGGGCGAGTGCTTTGCCGCAGAAAAATTGCAGGTGAGCCAGAGCTGGAATAAGTGGCTAGCAGGGTAGTTTTAATAAAGATATTTCGTAAAAGAAGCTTAGCCGCGAAAGTGAGGGTAAACTCCCTGACTGCGGCTATTAGCTTAACGCTTATCGGGCTAAGAATTTGGCGATATCTTCCATACTGGATATTCCTTCCATTGGCCCGGAACGAGAAACCGCCAGCGCACCGCTGGCGTTGGCATACTTCAGGGCTTGCTCTACTGGATATCCGGCCAGAAACAGGCTAACGAAAGTTGCACCGAAGCAATCACCTGCACCGGTAGGGTCGATCATTTCCACGGCATTGCTTTTTATGTGTAATTCCTGATTTGCATGATAATAGCTGGCACCTTCGGCCCCGCGTTTAATAACTATATGCTTCACGCCATTGTTGATTAACTGTTTAACGATATCCGTTTCACTGGCATTCTTTTGGTCAGAAAAGTAATGAATCTCTCCCTCGCTGGGTAAAAAAATGTCGGTATATTCTAAAATATAATCAAAAGCTTGTTGCATCTCCGGGATGTTCATCATCTCTTTACGCACGTTAGGATCGAAAGAAACGGTGCCATTATTCTTTTTAATCATTTTGATCGCTTTTCGCATCGAATCAATCATGCGAAATGAGAACAGTGATGAACCCATAATATGGAAATGAGTGCAGCGGGAAAGCAACGATTCGTCCAGATGCTCCGGTGACAGATAACCACAGGCGCTGTTTGGAATATTAAAAATAAAATCACGTTCAAACTGGTTGCGATAGCTGACAAACGCACTGCCAGTTGGGGCTTTATTGATAACCGTAATACCGTCAGTATTCACCCCCTCATTGCGAAGGCGCTCAATATTCATCTGCCCAAAGTCATCGTTGCCTACGCAGCTAAACAGCGTTGATTCGAAACCTAACTTGGCGACCTGTGCCGCATAGATGGCAGGTGCACCGCTGGGAAACGGGCCTAAAAACTCGCCGGGTTGACTAAATCCCTGATTTTTATGCTTAGCTAGAAACTCGACGATCAGCTCGCCGATAGTGCAAATGCTGACAGACATAATTAACCTCTATTCTTGGCAACTCAAACGGTTGATCCAGGTAAAGCATTCGTTATTGGTATATTGATTAATAAAACCTGAATCTCCGAACTGTTGCTGATAATCATTAATAACATGTTGGCAGGTTATGATAGCGTCGATGCTGTTGATATTACTGACGTTATAAACCTGTTGACTGTTGAGCGGCGGGCGCGCCGCGATGACGGCTTTACGCTGAGATTTGCTTAGCAAGTGCTGATAGTGTGGGGCCAGATAGCTATTTTCAATGGTTAGTTCACCCATCAGGTCGATTGACGCGACCTCAATAACACAGAGTGAGATGGTGTATTGCTGTAAGGCATATTCCAGCATTTTTCCTGACAGTACGCTGCGGGAGCGGTTTAACACCCCCCCGGTTAAAATCACTTCTCCATCAATAAAATCGTCGGCCAGTGCGACATGGCTAACGTCATTTATAATCAGCCGAAGCTTTTTAAGCGGTGCCAGCAGTGGAATGATTTTTCGGGTTAGCTCACCATGGCCCAAAAATAGCGTATCCCTGTCATTAACCAGCCGAGCGCAGTGTTGGGCCAGCTCTAGTTCAACATTTTTATTCTGTAAGGCTATCTGCGGAGGCGGCGCGCTGAGCTGTTGAACCGGCACCTGTGGGGCGGTGTAAATGGCACCGCCGAATGAGCGTTTTAAATATCCCTGTTGCTCTAAGTAGTTCAAATCATTTCGGATAGTTACGCCAGAGACGTTTAGCTGAGCAGAGAGATCGTCAACTTTAATTTCACCACGCTGGCGTACGATTTCCGCTATTTCTAAACGGCGTTTTAATAAGCTTGAAGATGTTTTAGGCACTTGAGCACCACTAATGCTGTTTATTCAATAGACACCGCCGAGAGTCAGGTAAGATTGAAAGCAAAGTCACGGGTTAATATAACTTTCAATTTGCTTATTTGCGGTGTGAGATGCTTCATTTTTAAACTTAAGGCCAACGATTGTCAATTTATCAAACGGTTCCAGCCTGATTTTTCGCGCTGTTATCCCATTTTTGTCAGTGCTTCTCTCTTACAGAGATAAAGCCACTAATCTTTCAAATTGAAAGTTATTTCGTGCTGTGAGAGATTCGTCACAGCTTTATCCCGTCGTTATCGCTACATTTACTTTCAATTTGAAAGTTTGGTGGCAATTGGACCGTTAAATCTTTTAAAACAAAAACTGAGATAACGGAAAAACGGTCAGATAAGCGAGAAGGGGTATTGAATGTATATTATTTCTAGTAAAAACATGCTCAAACAGGCTCAGCTGGGTGGATATGCGGTACCTGCTTTCAATATTCATAATCTGGAAACCTTACAGGTTGTGGTTGAAACCGCCGCCCGATTGCAGTCACCGGTTATTTTAGCCGGAACGCCGGGTACTTTTAGCTATGCCGGTCTGGAAAACGTAGTGGCAATCACTCGCGCACTGGCGACCGAGCACCGAATCCCATTGGCTTTGCATTTGGATCATCACGAAACTCTGTCTGACATTAGTCATAAAGTGAATCAAGGCGTACGGTCAGTGATGATTGACGGCTCTCACTTTGAGTTTGAGCAAAATATTGAGTTGGTTAATACCGTGGTGGAGTACGCTCATCGTTATGACGCCAGCGTTGAAGCTGAGCTTGGGCGTCTTGGTGGTCAGGAGGATGACCTGATCGTTGATGAAAAAGACTCCATGTACACCTCACCTGAAGCTGCGGTTGAATTTGTGCAACGCACCGGAATTGACTCTCTGGCCGTGGCTATTGGTACTGCCCACGGTCTTTACACTGCAGAACCAAAGTTGGATTTTGCCCGCTTAGAGAAAATTCGTCACTGCGTTGATATTCCACTGGTACTGCATGGCGCATCAGGTTTGTCGGAGGCTGATGTGAAAAGAACTATCTCGTTAGGCATTTGTAAAGTCAACGTAGCAACGGAGCTGAAAATTGCATTTTCTGATGCGTTAAAGTCCTATTTTATTGAACATGCTAATGCCAACGATCCTCGTCATTATATGCAGCCTGCAAAAAGCGCAATGGCCAGCGTTGTTGAAAAAGTTATTCACGTGTGTGGGTGCGAGGGCAGGCTTTAAAACAGATAGCCTGATTTAATTTTGTCGTGGATAAATTAATGAGTCATTGGAGGAGCCTGAATAATATTTAATTAGTTTTAATAATAAATCAGTTACGCATTCTATACCGGTTAGCGATATTACATCTTACATAATAAAATAAGAGGCTTAATCATGAAGAAATTACGTATTCTGCGCAGTGCCATGGTACTCGGCGTTGCTTTTTTCTCTGCAGTGACCTTCGCCAAAGAATATAAAATAGGGGCATCGTTATTAACCCAGCAGCATCCTTTTTATATTGAATTAGCCGATGCCATGAAAGCCGAAGCTAAAAAGGACAATGTTGTTTTAAACGTAGCGATAGCAAACCAAGACTTAAATAAACAGTTGTCTGACGTTGAAGATTTTATTACTAAAAAGGTCGACGCGATTATTATTTCACCGGTAGATTCCAAAGGCGTTCAGGCTGCAATTATGAAAGCCAAACGCGCAGGAATCCCGGTGATTACCGTTGATGTTGCCGCCGTGGGTGGCGATGTAGTTTCCCACGTCGCGACCGATAACTTTGCCGGCGGCGTAGAGGCCGGTAAGTTAATGGGTAAACTGCTTAACGGTAAGGGCAAAGTAGCCATCATTGAATATCCGGCGCTGCAGTCAGTGGTCGATCGGGTTAACGGATTTAAACAAGGGCTGAAAGATACGCCCGATGTCAAAGTTGTTGCCAGCCAAACGGGGATTACGCGAGCTGAAGCCTTAGCCGTTTCGCAAAACATGCTGCAGGCTAATCCTGATTTAAACGGTATTTTTGGCTTTGGTGATGATGCCGCTCTGGCCGCCGTGATTGCGGCAAAATCAGCTAAAAACGACAATATTAAAATCATCGGCTTTGACGGCATGCCTGAAGCCCGAAATGCAGTAGATAAAGAGAAAACCTTCGTTGCCGTTATTCGTCAATATCCCGATAAAATGGGTTCTGAAGCGATCAATGTTGCGGTTGATTATCTGAATGGCAATAAAGATGTGCCTAAAGTTATTCCGGTTACGCCGGGTATTTATATCAAACAATAATCAATATAAAACGGCATAAGCATGGGCGATATACGCCTGACTTATATTCAAAACATGTCAAGGTGCAGGAAGGCGATAATCTCATCTGCACCTTGACGTATGACGGATATACGCTGCCTGAAATACCGCGTTGGAGATAGTAATGAATGACATTGTTCTTGAGATCAATTCAGTCACTAAAAAATTTGGTCCGGTACAAGCATTAAAGAATATCAGCCTAAAAATAAGAAAAGGCCGAGTCCATACGCTATTAGGTGAAAATGGAGCGGGCAAATCGACGCTGATGAAAATACTGGCTGGTATATTTCCGCCCAGCAGCGGTGAGATTATTTATCAGGGCCAGCATGTGGCGATAAAAAGTCCGTCAGAATCTCGGAAAATGGGAATTGCCATTATTTTTCAGGAGTTAAGCCTGAGTAATAATATGACGGTAGCGGAAAATATTTATGCCAACAATGAACCCAGCCGTTTTGGTCTGATTGACGACAGAAAGATGGTTTCTGACTGTCACCGGTTGCTAAATGATTTAGCTATTCCACTGGATCCGCACACCTTAGTTGGCGATATGTCGATGGCCCAGCGCCAATTAGTGGAAATTGCCAAGGCTCTGAGCTATCCGGCTGAGGTGGTGATCATGGATGAGCCAACTTCTTCCCTGAGCGATAACGAAGCCGGCATCCTGTTTGCAATTATTGATAAGTTAAAGGCCCGCGGCTGCGCAGTTATCTACATATCTCATCGAATGGAAGAGATTATGCAGGTATCTGACGATATTTCTGTTATGCGCGACGGTGAATATATTGCCACTCACGCTAAAAATTCGACCGATATTAATAGCCTGATTGCCCAGATGGTCGGGCGTGAAATGAAAAATATCTACCCGCCAAGGCTGAGTAATCCGCCTGACGATAGCTTGCCCGATGTGATTGAAGTTAAAAACCTGTGCCATTCCCACTATTTTCATGACGTTAGTTTTTCGGTGCGTCCGGGAGAAGTGTTGGGCTTTTTCGGCCTGGTGGGCTCGGGCCGCTCTGACATTATGCGAGCGCTGTTTGGTCTGGTGGAATATCAAGGGGACATTTTGATTAATGGTCATCCGGTCAAAATTAAAAAGCCTAAAGATGCTATCGATCGGGGTATCGCCTTTGTTACCGAGAACCGCAAGGAGGAAGGACTGGTCCTGATGCATGATGTGAATAGCAATATCAGTCATATCTCTTTCCAGTTTTTCTCTACCTCTTCCGGCCTGATTAAATATAAAGAAGAATACGCTAAAACCTGCAGCGCTATCCGGCGGATGAATATCAAGGTTAACGATCCTCATCAGTTAGTCAGCAGCCTGAGTGGCGGTAATCAACAAAAAATAGTTCTGTCTAAGTGGTTAGAGAAGATCCCTACGATTCTGATTCTGGATGAACCAACCCGTGGGGTAGACGTTGGAGCCAAGTTTGAAATCTACAACGTTATCCGCGACCTCTCTGCCACCGGCACGGCAATTATTCTGATTTCGTCAGAGCTTCCGGAAGTTATGGCCCTTAGCGATCGCTTAATTGTGATGAGAAATAAAAGAATTGTGCGTGAGTTTTCAGCTATCGGGCTGACTCAGTCTGATGTGATGGCCGCAGCAACAGGAGTAAATTAAATGAGTGAAAATACGCTACCCCAGTACGATGATTATGAGATTTCTGGTAAACAGCGTTTGGTTCAGGTGTTTAAGCGTTATGGCGGTATTACCGGTGGATTGATTGCGCTGATCGTTTTATTCAGCTGTCTCAATGATAATTTCTTCAGTACTAACAATTTAACCAATATTGTCTTGCAGGTATCGATTATTGCCATTACGGCGTTCGGTATGACCTACGTTTTATTGCTAGGGGATATCGATCTTTCCGTTGGTTCTGCCATTGCCTTAGTCGGCACATTATCGGCATTGGGCCTCTCTTTTGGAATTCCACTGCCATTAGTTCTGCCGCTGGCCATTTTGGCTTCCATGGTGCTTGGGATGGTTAATGGTAGTCTGACTGCTCTGGCAGGCATTCCTTCCTTTATTGTGACCGTTGCGACTATGGGTATTTTCCGTGGAATTGCCTATATCGTTACCGACGGTACGCCAATTATGATCGACAATCCGGGATTTTTAGAAATCGGTAACGGTGAACTTTTATCCGTGCCTTATCCAATCTGGATCCTGCTGATTCTATTAGTGGTTAATCACTTCATTTTGTCTAAAACCACCTTTGGACGAAAAATCTATATTGCCGGCGGTAATAAAGAAGCGGCAATTTATTCCGGCATTAACGTTTCGGTTCTGAAAGTAAAAGTCTTTGTTATTACCGCGATGATGGCGGGAATAAGCGGGTTGATATTAGCTTCCAGACTGTATTCAGGTCAGCCAAATGCAGCCATCAGCTATGAGCTAGACGCCATAGCCTCGGTGGTTTTGGGCGGAACAAGCCTGAACGGCGGATACGGTACCGTGATTGGCACCATGATTGGCGCATTGACTATCGGTGTCATTAATAACGGTATGAATTTAATGAACGTGCCTTATTTCTATCAGCTAATTGTTAAAGGGCTGGTTATTTTAATTGCCGTATACGTTGACGTCAGAAATAAAAAGAAACGCGGATAGCACTGTCTGGAGAATATGAATGAAAAGTATTTATACGATTGGTGAAATATTAGTTGAAATCATGTCCGATAAAATAGGGCAGAAGTTTAATCAGTCCGGGATTTGGCGAGGGCCGTTCCCCAGCGGTGCACCGGCCATTTTCATCGATCAGGTGACTAAACTGGGCTGTAAATCGGGCATTATCAGCTGCGTTGGCAATGACGGATTTGGTCAGATCAACATTGAGCGTTTAGCACAGGATGGCGTCGATATCAGCGGTATAAAAGTGTTGCCTGAAGAGACCACCGGTAGCGCATTCGTTACTTATCATCTTAACGGCGATCGGGATTTTATTTTTAATATAAAAAATGCCGCCTGCGGTAAATTATCTTCTAGCCATGTAGAGCCTGAACTATTGGCCAACTGTGGGCACTTCCACGTAATGGGATCATCGCTATTTTCTTTTCATATGGTGGATGCCGTGAAAAAGGCCGTTGACATTGTTAAGGCCAACGGCGGCACCGTCTCTTTCGACCCCAATATTCGTAAAGAGATGTTGGGCATACCTGAAATGTCGGAAGCTCTGCATTACATGCTGGAACTGACGGATATCTATATGCCAAGCGAAGGCGAAATTATGCTGCTCTGTGACGCTAAAAATCCGCAGAAAGCTATCGCCCATTACCTTTCTCTCGGTATTAAAGAGATTGTGGTTAAACGGGGTAGCAAAGGCGCGAGCTATTATTCAGCTAACGAAGAGCAACACGTAGAGTCTTATCGGGTTGAAGAGGTCGATCCTACCGGCGCCGGAGACTGCTTTGGTGGCGCCTATATTGCCTGTAGAAACCTAGGGTTCTCTGTTACTGATGCTCTGACCTATGCCAACGTTTGTGGTGCTTTGTCTGTGACTAAAAAAGGGCCAATGGAAGGAACGTCAACCATGGATGAAATACGTTTATTTGTTAATGAATATATTCATCCTGAGGTGGAGAAAACGCATTGAGTTAATTAAACAGCATTAATTATTATCCGGTTTATCTGAATTAAATATATGCCTACATCCTCTTGTTATTAAAGCAAGCGGGGCCGTTTATTTTTTTATTCAGATAAGTCATTAGAAATAGTTTAGCTAAAACGGACAGGTATATAACATGAAATCAATTATTGCCGAACATAAGCAAGGGAAAAACGTGGGCATTTGTTCAGTATGTTCAGCCCATCCGATAGTGATTGAAGCTGCATTACGCTTTGACTTAGATAGCAATAAAAAAGTGTTAATAGAAGCTACCTCCAATCAGGTTAATCAGTTTGGCGGATATACCGGAATGAAACCGATAGATTTCCGTGAGTTTGTGTATGCCATTGCTGAAAAGGTTGGATTCCCTCGTTCACGGCTTATTTTAGGTGGCGATCATCTAGGGCCTAATTGCTGGCAAGATGAAAGCGCGGAACAGGCGATGAGTAAGTCAGAGGTGCTGATTGCTGAATATGTGAAGGCCGGGTTTACTAAAATTCATCTGGATGCATCGATGCCCTGCAAAGGCGACCCGGTTCCACTTGCCCCGTCGACCGTTGCTGAACGGGCTGCCCGGCTTTGCGCAGTGGCGGAACGGGTGGCAACAGACGAGCAGAAAAGCCTGCTTAGCTATGTGATTGGCACAGAAGTTCCGGTTCCCGGCGGTGAGTCGCATGAGATTGGCTCTGTTCACGTTACGCTGCCGCAGGATGCCCATCAAACCATCGTGACTCATGAAGCCGCGTTCCGGGCTAAAGGGTTAGACAGCGCATTGTCTCGGGTTATAGCGATGGTGGTTCAGCCGGGCGTCGAGTTTGACCATTCTAATGTCATCCATTATCAGCCGGAGAAGGCCCGTGCGCTGTCTGAATTTATTGAGCAAACGGATTTAGTGTATGAAGCCCATTCAACGGACTATCAGACCGCCGACGCTTTTAGCCAATTGGTTCGAGATCATTTTGCTATTTTGAAAGTTGGCCCGGCGCTGACTTTTGCGCTTAGAGAAGCAATATTTGGGCTATCAATGATAGAAAAGGAGTTGGTGATTGCTGAAAAGCAGAGTCGCGTTATTGATGTTATCGATACGGTAATGCAGGACCAGCCAGAATACTGGAAAAAATACTACCATCAGGTTCACTCTAAATCGATGATAGATATTCACTTTAGTTTGTCTGACCGCATGCGCTATTACTGGCCTCAGGAACGAATTAACGCAGCAGTAACCCGGCTGATGGAAAATTTGAAAGAGGTGACCATTCCTTTAGGCATGCTAAGCCAGTATTTTCCACAGCAGTTTCAGCGGATATTAACCAAACGGTGCAGTGCGGATCCTATGAGCTTAGTTATCGATAAAATTCAGGATGTACTGCGGGCTTATGCTTACGGCTGTGATGCAGAAAAATCATAAATAATCTGCCGTCGCCTAAGCGTTTATCGATTAGGCGACGGCCAATAAAGTCGTTTTTGCTAGTTATACAGTGAGGCTTCACCCTCAGGGCGGGTTTTAAACCGACGGTGAAGCCACATATATTGATTTGGCGCTAATAAGATTTGTTGTTCAATGGCCTTATTCATAAACGTCGCCGCAGTGACTTCATTATCAACCGGAAATCCTTCCAGTGGGGGCTTAACGATCAGCGTATAGCCTGAGTTATCTTCATTTCTCATCGGGATAAAGGGTATCAACAGAGGGTCAGCAGCCCGCACTAAGATGCTGGTGCCAATGGTTGTAGCCGCTTTTTCAACGGCAAAGAACGGGGCGAAAACGCTGTTGCGAGGGCCGTAATCATGGTCGGGAGCATACCAGATCAG
Source organism: Budvicia diplopodorum (assembly GCF_009800925.1). GTDB lineage: Bacteria > Pseudomonadota > Gammaproteobacteria > Enterobacterales > Enterobacteriaceae > Budvicia > Budvicia diplopodorum. Next base: position 209,888 of record NZ_WOYF01000003.1, read on the forward strand.
TTCACCCTGTTTCAGGCTACGGATCATGCCTTTGACGTCGCCTCGAACGATCATGTACTTGTTGGAACGCAGACGGCCCCAGGTTTGCAGCCAGTCCATCAGCTTATTATCATGCGGGCGATAAACGCCAACGCCGGGCCTGACGGTACCGATAATTCGGGCACCCAGTTCCAGCGTTAAAAAGTGGATGCCGATAACTAACATGCCGCGCGGCTCTTCAATGCTTAGCATCAGGTTTTCTATGCCCTGAATTTTGCACCATTTCTTAATTCGCCACTCTGGCCAAAACCATGCCATGCCGGTTTCAAAAATGGCCTGACCGGTTCCTTCGAAATTCTTAACCATCCATTCAACATGTTGCTGTTCGGTCATATCTGGAAAACAGAGTTCGATGTTACGCCGGGTGATCCTTTTTCTGCGGGTCATCACGCTCATGGCCCGACGACCAAGCCATCGGCCTAGGCGAGTAAACCAAGGATAGGGTAATAAAACTAACAGATAGAGCACACCGATTCCAAACCACACCAGCCAATAGCGTGGATGTAAAAGCTCTCGGGTAAACTCTGGTTGTATATGATTCTTTGCCATAAAAAGTGTATTCAGTAAAACCTTATAATGTGTGTAATGGTGTTTTAACGCATGCCTATTTTAAGTAACGGTTATGATAAACTACGGCACAATATATGCTGTTCTCGTTTGATGGAGTATGGGATGAAAGTAATGTTACCCGATTTCAGCCGCGCCAGAGTTATGGTAGTGGGTGACGTCATGTTAGACCGCTATTGGCATGGGCCAGCCAGTCGTATATCACCTGAAGCGCCGGTTCCGATCGTTAAGGTTAATACCGTTGAGGATCGCCCGGGCGGAGCGGCGAACGTGGCAATGAACATTGCTTCTCTTGGGGGGGCTTCCAGACTGGTTGGGTTAACCGGTATGGATGACGCAGCCCGAGTATTAAACACAAAACTTGCGGAGGTGAACGTCAAATGTGATTTCGTGACGTCTGCCACGCATCCAACTATTACCAAACTCAGGGTTCTATCTCGCAATCAACAGTTGTTACGCCTTGATTTCGAAGAAGGTTTTGAGGGCGTTGACTCTCAATTAATCCTTGATCGCGTTCAACAGGCATTACCGCAATTAGGTGCGTTAGTCTTATCAGATTATGCAAAAGGAGCGTTATCGTCAATTCAGCAATTGATTAACGCTGCTCGTGAAGCAAAGGTTCCTGTACTGATCGATCCTAAAGGCTCTGATTTTGAGCGCTATCGTGGGGCCACATTGTTAACGCCAAATTTATCTGAATTTGAAGCCGTGGTGGGTCACTGTAAAAACGATGACGAGCTGATTAAGCGCGGTATGAAACTGATTGAAGAATTTGAGTTCAGCGCACTGTTGATAACCCGCTCAGAGAACGGAATGACGCTGCTCCAGCCGGGTAAAAAACCTTTCCATATGCCAACGCAGGCGCAGGAAGTGTTTGACGTAACCGGCGCGGGAGATACGGTTATCGGCGTGCTGTCTGCCTGTTTAGCGTCGGGTTTATCGTTGGAAGAAGCCTGTTTCTTAGCCAATGCGGCCGCCGGCGTTGTGGTGGGTAAAATCGGGACATCGACCGTATCGCCTATCGAGTTAGAAAATGCAATCCGTGGTAGAGCCGATACCGGCTTCGGCGTTATGGATGAAGCTCAGTTGAAACAAGCGGTCACCAACGCCCGCCAGCGCGGTGAAAAAGTGGTGATGACCAACGGCTGCTTTGACATTCTTCATGCTGGCCACGTTTCTTATCTGGCCAATGCCCGCAAACTGGGGGATCGGCTGATTGTCGCGGTGAACAGTGATGCTTCAACCCGCCGTTTGAAGGGTGAAACTCGTCCGGTTAATCCGTTGGCTCAGCGCATGATTGTGCTATCTGCTCTGGAATCCGTTGACTGGGTTGTTGCTTTTGAAGAAGACACGCCTCAGCGCCTTATTGCCGACGTACTGCCAGACTTATTGGTGAAAGGCGGAGATTACCAGCCGAAAGATATCGCCGGTAGTAAAGAAGTGTGGGCTGCGGGCGGTGACGTGCAGGTGCTGAATTTTGAAGATGGTTGTTCAACCAGCAATATTATTAAAACCATCAAGGAGCGCGGCTAACCGGCCGGAGGCATGAGCGGACTTAAACAGGATATCGGGTTAACGCAAGGGATTGGGCTGCTCTCAACGTCGCTATTAGGCACCGGAGTGTTTGCCGTTCCCGCGTTGGCGGCAATGATTGCCGGGCAGAGCAGCCTGTGGGCATGGCCGCTATTAATCGCGTTAGTTTTTCCTATTGCCATTGCTTTTGCTTCGCTGGGGCGTCATTTCCCCAATGCCGGTGGTGCTGCGCACTTTGTTAGTTTGGCGTTTGGCCCTCACATGGCCAGAGTGACCGGATGGCTGTTTTTGTCGGTGATCCCGGTTGGTTTACCTGCAGCATTGCAAATCGCATCGGGGTTCTGGCAGGCCGCTTTTGGTCTGGATTCATTGGGGTTACAGCTGGTTCAACTGGGTACCCTTCTGGTTATCTGGCTGTTAGGCATGCGTAGTGCAGGCTCTAGCGCCAATCTTCAGATCGTTATTGCGGGTTTGATTGTGGCGATGGTGGTCTCTATCTGGTGGAAAGGCGGGATTACGCCGTCTTCGATTGACTGGCCGTCTTATCAGGCGCTCTCTGCTGGGCCGATGTTTAATACGCTGGCGGTGATGTTTTGGTGCTTTGTTGGGCTGGAAGCGTTTGCACATTTAGCCGCAGAGTTCCGTCATCCTGCACGAGATTTCCCCCGCGCATTGTTAATTGGTTTGTTGCTGGCGGGTGGCGTTTATTGGGGCTGTACCGTTGCCGTATTGGCTTTTCATTCTTACGGTGGCGACATGGCGGCTGCGGCATCACTACCGGCGATAGTGGTTCAACTATTTGGCTCTAAGGCGCTGTGGGTTGCCTGCATTATTGGCTATTTGGCCTGTTTTGCCAGTATGAATATCTATACTCAGAGCTTTGCCCGGCTGGTATGGTCACAGGCCCATGAGCATAAACCGAACGCTTGGGTGGCCCGGCTTTCTCGTTCGTATTCACCGCTAAACGCTCTGACGCTGGTATTGCTGTGCTGTCTGGTTTCTTCGCTGGCCGCCGAGTATTTGGCGCTGTCCCTTGATGTACTGATTGTGTACGCCAACGGTATTTTTGTGTTTATTTATTTGCTGTGCATGCTGTCTGGCTGCCGGTTACTGAAAGGGCGCTCACGGGCTATGGCGTTTATCGGCAGCGGCTTGTGTTTGCTACTGTTGGTAATGATTGGTTGGAAAACGCTGTATGCACTTGCCATGTTTTTTGTACTGTGGCTGGTTTTGCCAAGAAGAAAAAACAACGTGCTTCTGGCTGATTAACCTCTGCTTTTAAATCTACTGTTTTTAAATATCAGCGGGGCAGGTTCCTTTATCGGTTCCTGCCCCGTTATATTTGTGATGGATTGCAGACAATTTAGTCTTCTTGGGTTTGGCCTTTAGCTTCAAGCTCTGCCAAGCGTTTTTCAAGCGAGGTCAGCTTTTCACGGGTTCTCAAGAGTACCTGAGTTTGAATATCAAACTCTTCCCGGCTGACAACGTCAAGTTTAGCTAGTTGATTTTGAAGGCCCTGACGGATCTTCTTCTCGACTTCATCACCCAGCTCACGGATGCCTTTAGGCATTGACTCATGGACTTGCCGGGCTATTTGTTCAATTTTTTTCGGATCGATCATTAGTCTACCTTTGATGGTTGATGGCGTCTGAATGTAATACTTGCCTTTAGTTTACTGTCTGTTTGCCTGAGTATAAACCCTTGATTGCTGAGTCTCTGTTTTGATGAAGAATTTTTCGCAACGATTGAAGCCCATAATAATTAGGGTTATAGTATTCAGGCTTATTCTCAGGGCGGGGTGCAAGTCCCCACCGGCGGTAAACCATAAAGCCTACATGCTAAATGGAAGCCCGCGAGCGCTTAACTTAGCTTAGCCTAAGTTCAAGGTCAGCAGACCCGGTGTAATTCCGGGGCCGACGGTTATAGTCCGGATGGGAGAGAGTAACGATAACGGGCCGGGCATTCGTCCGCCTCACGTTATTTAGGCGTTTCGCCTACTCCTAAGCTGCCCTGATTCTGGTAATCCACATTATTTACGAGGTTATTTTTACCATGAATCAGACTCTACTTTCCGAATTTGGCACGCCTATCGAGCGTGTAGAACTTGCACTTAATGCCCTCCGTAACGGTCGTGGCGTAATGGTGCTAGATGATGAAAACCGTGAAAATGAAGGTGACATGATTTTTGCCGCCGAAACAATGACGGTAGAACAGATGGCACTGACCATCCGTCACGGTAGCGGCATCGTTTGCCTGTGCATCAATGAGCAACTTCGCGAACGGCTGGCGCTTCCAATGATGGTTCCGGCCAACTCAAGCCGCTATCAGACCGCTTTTACCGTCAGTATTGAAGCGGCTGATGGGGTGACGACCGGCGTTTCTGCCACCGACCGGATAACCACTATTCGTGCCGCGGCGGCTGACGGTGCATCGCCTAGCAGCTTGCATAGCCCTGGCCACGTATTTCCACTGTGCGCCCGCCCGGGCGGTGTATTAACGCGCCGTGGTCATACTGAGGCTACCATCGATCTCGTTACTCTTGCCGGGTTTAAACCGGTCGGCGTTCTGTGTGAACTGACCAATGACGATGGCAGCATGGCTAATGCTCCACAGGTGATTGAGTTTGCTAAACAGAAAAATATGCCGGTTGTGACTATCGAAGATCTGGTCGCTTATATTGAGCAACAGGCGAAGAAAGCCAGCTAATAGCTAGTGCTTTACATAAAAAAGAAGCTGCCACGGCAGCTTCTTTTTTTTATGTATTTTAATACGTTACACGGTCCAGAACTGCAAAAGCGTTAGGCTCAGCCCCATCACCGACATCCCGCACAGAATGCCATAGCTAGGATTATTATTGGGGTCAATCTCTTTGGCCAGCGGCATCAGTTCATCTACCGATAGGGCAACCATAATCCCGGCTACGGCGGCCATAATAGCGGCCATAATCACCGGTGACACATCTGGCCCCAACAGGCAGAAAGCAAACAGCCCGCCGACTATTTCAGCCGTGCCTGATAAACCCGCCCATAGCAACGCTGTGCTTTTTGAGCCCGTCGCAGCATACACCGGCCCGGCCACGGCTAGACCTTCCGGAATGTTGTGAATCGCAACCGCAAGGGCAATGCCCATCCCCAATTCCCAGTTAGTGCTGGCCGTAACAAAGGTTGCGATACCTTCAGGGAAGTTATGCAAGCTGATACCCAGCGTTAACAGGATCGCCGTGCGTTTTAGGTTGCGCGAAGATTTTCTTTCTACGGGCATTAAGTCATGGGCATGCTGATGTGGCAGCATCCGGTCCAAAAGGAAGTATCCAAGTAGGCCGATAATAAACATGCCGTAGCCTAACATCGGTGACATACCTTTAGTATTCAGCGCTGCCGGTAGCATTTCCATGAGGGAAATTAACAGCATGATACCGGCGGCAAAACCAAGGGCAAATGCCAGTAAGCGATTTGATGGCTTTTGACCAATAATTCCTAAAAAGGCACCAATAAAGGTTGAAGCCCCGGCAAGTAACGTAAGAATTAAAGGAACAGACATAAAACCTCTCAATTGATAATAGTTATCATTACCGATGGTAGCAAACTAATAGCCAAGAGCAAATACGTTAATAACAATTTAACTAATAGGGGCTATATATCTTTTAAAATTCAACTAATTTGATTATCTCAGTCAGAGCTATTGTCTATCAGACTCTATACTGGAGAGTAAGATAGATGAAATAGAGCGCACTCAATATTGCCCAGCCTACTCATTATAGCCAATTGTCTGGGTTCAGAGGAAAGTGCGTAAGTTAACAGAGGAATCATCATGACCAGCAACTTAATGCCCGCGCTGTTTTTAGGACACGGTAGCCCGATGAATGTGTTAGATGACAACATTTATACTCAAACATGGCGGGATTTGGGTAAGCGCTTACCGCGGCCAACGGCGATACTGGCTATTTCTGCCCATTGGTATACCAGAGGAACGGCGGTAACGGCGATGGCGCAGCCAAAAACTATTCATGACTTTGGCGGTTTCCCACAGGCGTTGTTTGATACACGGTATCCGGCTCCGGGTTCTCCGTCTTTAGCCGCGAGAGTGCAGCAGCTGTTAGAGCCTGTCGCGGTGCATTCCGATACTTCCGAGTGGGGTTTAGATCACGGTTCCTGGGGCGTGCTAATTAAAATGTATCCTGACGCCGATATTCCCGTTGTACAGTTGAGCATTGATGCAACGCAGGAACCTGAATATCACTATCAGTTAGGTAAAGAATTAGCCGCTCTGCGCAGTGAAGGCGTGATGATCGTTGCCAGCGGTAACGTGGTGCACAATTTACGCATGGTGAAATGGCAGGGTGGCGACGAACCTTATGATTGGGCTGAATCCTTCAATACGTTTGTTCGAGACAATCTGGCCTATCGCGGCGAGCAGCATCCGTTGGTTAACTTTATGCAACGCCCGGATGCTAAATTGGCCTCTCCTACGCCTGAACATTATTTACCCCTGTTATATATATTAGGCGCATGGAGCGGTGAAGAGCCTATCAGCGTTATCGTTGACGGGATTGAAATGGCGTCGTTGAGTATGATGTCGGTTCAGGTTGGATAAGCTATTAATGCAAGTCTATATGAAACGGCCCTGAGGATTCAGGGCCGTTTGGCTAACAGTTAATCCAGAATAATATGGGGATAATAGCGGGAGAGGTCCTGCGTGATTAGGCTATGATCCTCACGTAGGCCGATACCGGCAGGCCGATCGTCCACTAACCAACTGCCGATCAGGGTATAGCTGTCGTTAAAGCGAGGCATTGGCTGGAATTGCTGAATAATCATCCCTTCTTCACCGTAAGGCCCGTCGACTTTACACACTTCCTGACCATTCTCAGTAATCTGGATATTAGCCCCTTCCCGGGAGAATAGCGGCTTGGTGACATAGTGGGTTAAATCGTGAGGCTCACCGGCAAAGTAAGCGGGCAGCAAATTAGGGTGGTTTGGATACATTTCCCACAGCAACGGCAGCAGCGCCTTATTGGAAATGATGCTCTTCCACGCAGGCTCTAACCAACGAACGCCGGCATCGGTGAGCTTGGTTGAGAAGATCTCACGGAACATAAATTCCCAAGGATAAAGCTTAAACAGATTGCCGATCGTTCGATCTTGCATATCGGTAAACTGTCCTTTTTCGCCAAGGCCAATATTTTCGATAAACAGGAACTCATTGGCTAAGCCCGCCTCATTCGCGCAGTCTTGCAGATATTGTACGGTACCGCGATCTTCATCGGTATCCTGGCAGCAGGCAAAGTGCAGCAGGCTAAAACCGTGCAGATTTTTGAATTCAGCAAAGCGTTCGATCAGCTTGTCCTGAAGGCTATTAAACTGGTCAGCGTTCTGAGGCAGATTACCTGCATTGATTTGATCCTCTAGCCACATCCACTGGAAAAAGGCGGTTTCATACAACGAGGTGGGCGTATCTGCATTGTTTTCTAACAGCTTCGCGGGTCCTTTTCCGTCGTAGACTAAGTCCAGACGGGAGTAGAGCGAAGGTTGCTGCGTTTTCCACGAGTTTTGTACGAACTCCCAGCAGTGTTTAGGGATGTGAAACTTAGCCAGCAGTGCTTCGCTGTTGGCCACTCTGTCAACAACCTGCAGGCACATCTGGTGAATTTCAGCGGTTGTATTTTCTAGCTCTTCAACCTGTGCCAGCGTGAACTGGTAATAGGCGTCTTCACACCAGTACGGCTCGCCATACATAGTATGAAACTTAAAACCGTACTCTGTTGCAACGTCGCGCCAGTTAGGGCGCTCGGTGATGGATTGACGAATCATTAAACCTTAGCCTTAACCGCCGAATGAACGGCTATTGCCGGTTGATGATGAACGCTTGTTACTACTGCTGGTGCTCTGCGCTGCATTTTGCTTATTAACCGAGTCACCAAAGCCACCGCGAGTAACCGTTGTGGTGGTTGCTGGCTTGGGCGCTAATGCCGCTTTATCTACCTTTATCGAACGACCGGTAGTCGATGCACCATAGTTACGGCCGGTAGCATCAACAAAGCGACCGTTTGCCGGGCTACCTGCGGCCTTAGAGGTAAACAGGGGGGATTGCCCGTATCCGCCGCTCATCATCCGGCCCATCATATAACCGGCCATCAGTGGCATCCACATGCTGCCGCTTTGCTGCGGCTGTGCCGACATCCCGGCTTGATCTGGCGTGACTGGTGTACACTGGGATTCACCAAATTCGGCTGCGCACTCTTCCTGAGTGGCATATTTTGGTGCGGTTTTCACCGCTTCTTCCTGAGCCTTATTGTAAGCAATGGCGCACTGTTCACCCATTGACGGGTTGCTTTGCTTGCATTCATCAGCATTCTGGAACAAAGACACGGTTTCGTCAGCCTGCTCACAGCCGGATAGCATAAATACCGCACTAACGGCGATGGCGACCGGAGCCATACGGTAAGTTCGAAATGCTTTACGAAATGAGTCTCGGTTGATATTTTTAGTGCGCTTCATGGTTAATCTGCCCTAGTGTTAAATATTGGATTCATACGCTGCTTTGCCGGAGATTTATTACTATCGCTGATAGTTAATCCGACTGAGGCAGAATAGGGAAAATCCTTTTAAATACGCTACGGCTAGGATAAGGGAAAGCATGCTGAAGTTAAAGCAAAGATGCCTTTTGCGGTGAGAATCGGCGTAGCCGATAAGAAAAATGTGCTCTGAATCTTGGTTTAGATTCTGACTTTCTGCATATGAATCTACATGTAAATATAAACGCCTCTGGTTAGTGAGCCAGAAGCGTTTATATCTGACTAATTTTCGGTAAAACTGAGCGTTTTACTTGATCGCAGGAATCGTCTCTATCGGTTTACCCAGTGAGCCGTTTAGCGCCATCAGATCGTTTTCATTCAACGTACCCAGCGCATACTTGATGTTTAACTGATTAATCAGGTAATCGTAGCGAGCGTTAGATAGCTGCTGCTTTGCGTTATACAGTGTGGTAGTTGCATTCAGCACGTCAACAATCGTACGGGTACCCACTTCATAGCCAGCCTGAGTGGCTTCTAATGAGCTTTCTGCTGAGACAACGCTTTGTTTATAGGCGCTCACCGAGCTGATTGAGGCCGATACGTTATTGTAGGAAGAACGCACGATCTGAATGACTGAACGATGGGCAGATTCTAGGGATTCACTGGAACCCACATAGTTATACTGTGCCTGCTGAACGCTTGAGTTGGTTCGCCCGCCGCTGAACAGCGGGAAGGTCAGCATTATACCTGCTTGAGTATTACCCGTGGTGGTATTGTCTAAGTTATTACTATAGCTAGTATAGCTACTGCGAGGGTCGGTATGGGTCAGTCCGGTTGACGCGGTTAATGATACCACTGGCATATAACCCGTTTGCTGTAACTTGATCTGCTCTTTAGAGAGATCCAAAGCCAAACGCGCGGTTAACAGGTTTAAGTTGCGATTTTCAGCCTGCTTTAGCAAACCGTTGACATCGCCGGGGAGCTGAGTTTTAAAGCGGTTGGTATCCAGAGAGCTAAGCTCCGGGTAGAACATGCCTGAAATCTGACGTAAAAGTTCAATGTTGTTTTCTAAGTTGTTGCGGGCCGTGACTTCGTTGGCCAGCGTCAGGTCATACTGAGCCTGAGCATTTTGCACGTCGGTAATGGCAACTAAACCCACATCAAAGCGCTGACGGGTTTGGTCTAACTGACGATAAATAGAATCTTTCTGAGCTTCAACCGAAGATAAAACGTCCAGCGTACGCAGTACGTTAAAGTAAGCGGTAGCGGTATTCAAAATTAAGGTTTGCTGTTGTGCCTGATAGGCAACGTCCTGAACGCCGGCCTGTTTCTCGGTGATGTTGAGCTGACGCCATAGCGACATATCAAAAATAGTCTGGCTGAGCTGCAAACTTCCAGTAGAAACGTCATTCTGAGAGTTGCTGTTATCACGATAGCCGCGATTAAGCGTATAGCCTGCATTTAGCCCTAGTTGAGGAAGCAGAGCGCCACGAGATTCACTGATTTTCTCGAATGCAGAATCACGGTCAGCCGCTACCTTACGCAAGTCTGGGTTATTGCTTTTAGCCTGTTGATATACTTGCATTAAGTTTTCAGCATAGGTCAACGTGCTGAGGCCGCCTAGGCTAAGACCAATAATCAGAGGAAGCAGTTTTTTCATGGGCGATCCTTGTTGTACAGCAATCATGTCGTTTTGCTTAATTGTTACTGTGAAATAGTAAATATAGTCGCGGATTCTACCAGAGTATCCTTGATAATAAAGATAGCTTTATGTGCCATATTGGCATTATTTACATAAAATTTACCCAGTTTTCACGATTATCTGTTGAACAGAACGTATATACCCAATCAAGATAAGCGTTATAGAATAATTTATCGACTAAATAGAGAAATAAATAATGACCTTATGCACATCGTCGCCGATTACGCTTGGCAAAAAGGATGTAGAAATGATCTCACAACAATCTCTTTACAAAGGGTTCTTTCGTCTTAATCAATATCGTTTCAGACATCGTCTGTTTAACGGTGATATGAGCGGTGAAGTGGTACGGGAGATCTTTGAAAGAGGCCATGCAGGGGTTTTATTACCTTATGATGCGCAGCGGGATAAGGTGGTATTGATCGAACAAATTCGCATTGCGGCACTTGAAACCAGCAAAACGCCATGGCTCCTTGAATTAGTGGCCGGAATGGTTGAACCGGGTGAAAATATCGAGCAAGTTGTGCGTCGTGAGGCGCAAGAAGAAGCTGATATTAAGGTTGGCCGGTGTAAACCGGTTGTTAGCTATTTGGCAAGCCCGGGTGGCACCAGTGAACGACTGTCTGTGATGGTGGGGGAGGTTGACTCATCGACAGCAAAAGGCATTCACGGTTTAGCTGAAGAAAATGAAGATATTCGCGTACACGTTGTCAGCCGTGAGCAAGCCTATCAATGGGTTGAAGAGGGCCTGATTGATAATGCGGCTTCAATTATCGCGATTCAGTGGCTACAGTTGCACTACCAGTCATTACGCCACGAGTGGAACGCATAATCACCCGTTCATTACTTTTCAATTGTCCGGATCCTGCTAATATTAAAAGAGTATTTCTAATATGGTGGTCTGGGCAATTGTGCTTACATGGCATCATAAAATATGGTTTCTGATTAAAGGATATCGGGTGTGGCGAATAAAATAGTCGAGAATATTATTAGTAGTATCGAACTAATTACTGAACCGGGAATTGACTCGGAGATCCAGCATTTCCTGCGATCCTGCGATGACGTTATTGAGTTCAGCGTTGAGATAAACGAGAGTAAATATTATATTGACCTGATATTAAAAAATTCCAATCTTCATGATATTAAAAACCATTTCTTATCTTTTGTTGCCTTTATGCAGTACTCCTATTTCACTTTCTATACCCGTAGAGCGGATGATAACTTAATCGTTTATCGGCTAATTAGCGGCGGCAGTGATATGAAAGGATTTTACTGTGAGTTGACCTATGAGCATCTTTGAGTTAATCAATTGGTTGATTAAATAAACGCATTGACCCAATTGATTGTTTATTTACCGGTATGACTTCCGTCATAATAGTTTCATATTTGAGATTGAAGTATAAATAATGACAGTGACCGGATTAAGCATCTCGATAATAATCAGCGGGTATCAATGCCGCCACCTGCTGAAATAACAAGGATAATATGAAACGATACGTTCCTGATTTCCCTGCGATGATGCGCTTAACCGAAATTAACTATGCGCAGCTGCGTCGGTTGATTCCGCGTGAAGATGAGGTCGGAAGCCGGGTTGAATTTGAAGTGGCTAGCGCTACGTATCGGATAGAAACGAAAGAGTCCACCCGCTATACTTCGCTGGTTTCGATTCAACAGATATTTCCAAAAGTCAGCTACTGGAGTATGCCGACGCTAAACGTGCGGCTTTATCATGATGCGCTCGTTGCAGAAGTGTGTTCCAGTCAACAGATCTTTAGATTTAAAGCACGTTATGATTATCCTAATAAAAAGTTACACCAACGTGATGAGAAGCATCAGATTAATCAGTTTTTAGCCGATTGGTTGCGGTTTTGTCTTATGAAAGGAACGATGTCTGTTCCGGCGTATTAAACACTTAGAAAGCAGGAGCTTACTAAATTTAGCCTTTTGAAGGAAACCTCTTGGAAAGCCTTTTTCAACTCCCCTTGGCTCGTGGGTCCAAAGCGAGAGTTTTACAGATTACTGATACCCACCTGTTTGCTGGTGCAGATGAAACCCTCCTAGGGATTAATACCCAAAAGAGCTTTCAGGCCGTACTGAACGCGATTGCTGAACAAGGGCATGATTACGATTTGATCGTTGCGACGGGTGATTTAGCTCAGGATCACACGCTTGCTGCTTACAATTGCTTTGCCACAGGTATTGCAACGCTTAAGGCACCTTGCGTTTGGCTTCCGGGCAATCACGATTTCCAACCGGCCATGGTTGATGCGATGGCTGCTGCAGATATCCTACCGTCTAAGCAGGTATTGCTGGGCGATGATTGGTTTCTTATTCTGCTAGATAGTCAGGTGCTGGGCGCCCCCTACGGTGAGCTAAGTGAATATCAACTCGATTGGCTGGATCGCTCTCTTAGCCAGTATCCCGATCGCCATGCATTAATTTTATTGCATCACCATCCGCTACCGTCCGGCTGTACATGGCTCGATCAACATAGTTTGCGCAATGGCCATGTGCTGGCAGAAGTTCTGAATAAACACCCAAAAGCAAACACGCTAATATGTGGCCATATTCATCAGGATCTCAATCTTGACTGGAACGGCCGGCGCGTGTTGGCTTCACCCTCTACCTGTGTGCAATTTAAGCCACACTGTACTAACTTTACTATTGATGATTTAGCGCCCGGCTGGCGGTACCTCGACCTTTATTCTGATGGTTCAATTGAAACTACGGTGTGTCGCCTTGACGGTGATACATTTAGACCTGACATGAACTCGGATGGTTACTGATGACAGCGTTGCTCTATGTCCATGGATTCAACAGTTCACCTCAGTCCGCTAAGGCCGTCAATTTTAAGCAATGGCTTGCTGAACATCATCCCCATATTGAGATGTTGATCCCTCAGATTCCGCCTTATCCGTCGGATGCGGCTGAACTGCTTGAGAGGATCGTGTTGGACAGAGCCGGAGAGCCTTTTGGGATTGTCGGTTCATCATTAGGTGGGTATTATGCCACCTGGTTATCCCAATGTTTCATGCTACCGGCCGTACTGGTTAATCCCGCGGTTAAACCTTTTGAGTGGCTTCAGGACTTTGTAGGAAATCACGAGAATCCCTACACCGGGCAGCAATATGTGATAGAGTCACGGCATATTTACGATCTCAAGGTTATGCATATCGAACCGCTGGAAGCGCCGGATTTACTTTGGTTACTGCAACAAACCGGAGATGAAGTTCTTGACTACCGTAGGGCGGTCACGTACTACACTTCCTGTCGGCAAACGGTAGAATCTGGCGGAAACCACAGTTTTGTTAGCTTTGAACACTATTTTTCCCCGATTATTGATTTTTTGGGGTTAGCTGCAGCTTAATGAATGCTTCAGCCTCCCAACCATAGAAGGTAAGCCGATTTTATCGGTAATTAAACAATGATCGTTCTCAGGCCTTAAAACTAGTCTAGAAAACCAAACGATGAGCCAATCCAGTTATAACGCTGATTCCATTGAAGTACTCAGCGGACTTGAACCAGTACGTCGCCGCCCCGGCATGTACACTGATACTTCACGCCCTAACCACTTGGGTCAGGAAGTTATTGATAACAGCGTCGATGAGGCGTTGGCAGGTCATGCCCATAAGATAGAAGTGATTTTGCATGAAGACCAATCGCTTGAAGTCAGCGATGACGGGCGGGGCATGCCGGTTGATATCCATGCGGAAGAGGGTGTGTCAGCCATTGAGCTGATTATGTGCCGTCTGCACGCTGGCGGTAAATTCTCCAATAAAAACTACCAATTTTCCGGCGGCCTACACGGCGTAGGTATTTCTGTGGTTAACGCCCTCTCAACCCGGGTTGAAGTGACCGTCCGCCGCGATGCTCAGGTTTATCAGATCGCGTTTGAAAACGGCGATAAAGTAGAAGATTTGAACGTTATCGGTACCTGCGGTCGTCGTAATACCGGTACCAGCGTTCACTTCTGGCCAGATCCTAGCTTTTTTGATAGCCCAAGATTTTCTGTTTCACGCCTCGTACACGTATTAAAAGCCAAAGCGGTTCTTTGCCCGGGCGTTGAAATTGTATTCAAAGATAAAGTGAATAACACCGAGCAACGCTGGTGTTACCAAGACGGCCTAACCGACTATTTAATGGAAGCGGTTAATGGCTTAGTGACGTTGCCTGAAGCGCCGTTTGTTGGCGGTTTTGAAGGTGACATTGAAGCCGTAGACTGGGCGTTGTTGTGGCTACCAGAAGGCGGAGAAGTTCTGAGTGAAAGCTACGTTAACCTGATCCCAACCATGCAGGGCGGTACGCACGTTAACGGCCTGCGTCAGGGCCTGCTTGATGCGATGCGCGAATTTTGTGAATTCCGTAATTTGCTGCCGCGCGGCGTTAAGCTGAGCGCTGAAGACATCTGGGACCGCTGTGCCTACGTTCTATCGCTGAAAATGCAGGATCCGCAGTTTGCCGGTCAGACTAAAGAGCGTCTCTCTTCCCGTCAAAGCTCGGCTTTTGTATCCGGCATCATTAAAGATTCTTTTAGCCTGTGGCTAAATCAAAACGTTCAGGCCGCAGAACAGCTGGCTGAACTGGCGATTTCCAGCGCTCAACAGCGTATGCGTGCCGCAAAGAAAGTCGTCCGTAAGAAGCTGGTTAGTGGCCCTGCATTGCCGGGTAAACTGGCTGATTGTTCTTCCCAAGACCTCAGCGTTACCGAACTGTTTTTAGTGGAAGGTGACTCTGCGGGAGGTTCTGCCAAGCAGGCCCGTAGCCGTGAGTTTCAGGCGATCATGCCGCTAAAAGGTAAGATTCTGAATACTTGGGAAGTGTCATCTGATGAAGTGCTGGCATCCCAAGAAATTCACGATATTTCAGTTGCGATCGGTATCGATCCTGACAGTGACGACTTAAGCCAGCTACGCTACGGTAAGATCTGTATCTTAGCGGATGCGGACTCCGATGGTTTGCACATCGCTACCCTGATTTGCGCTCTGTTCGTTCGCCATTTCCGTAAAATGGTGGAAGAAGGCCATGTATATGTTGCGATGCCACCGCTTTACCGTATTGATTTAGGAAAAGAGGTTTTCTACGCGTTAGATGAAGCGGAGAAAGAGGGCGTGCTGGAACAGCTTAAGCGTAAAAAAGGCAAACCAAACGTTCAGCGCTTTAAAGGGCTGGGTGAGATGAATCCTTTACAGCTGCGCGAAACCACTATGGATCCCAACACCCGCCGTTTGGTTCAGCTAACGCTGGAAGAGGGTGATGTCACCATGGCGCTGATGGACATGCTGTTAGCCAAGAAACGTTCCGAAGATCGCCGCAACTGGTTACAGGAAAAGGGCGATATGGTTGAACTTGATGTTTAAGCCTCGGGTTCATCTTAAATAGTTAATTCTGGTTTTAATCAAGCGCCTGAGTCAAACATACTGACAAGTAGTCTGTTTTTTCATTGGATGCAGAGTTAGGACGGGAAAGGAAAAAGTCATTCTATGAGTGAAATAACTCACGACGGTGTCGAGCGTCAACCGCTCCACCAGTTTACTGAAAATGCTTATCTGAACTATTCCATGTACGTCATCATGGATAGGGCACTGCCGTTTATCGGCGATGGGCTAAAACCGGTACAGCGGCGCATTATATACGCGATGTCTGAGCTGGGTCTTAGCTCCGCCGCTAAGTTTAAAAAATCGGCTCGAACCGTTGGTGACGTGCTGGGTAAATATCATCCTCACGGCGACAGCGCCTGTTATGAAGCCATGGTATTAATGGCGCAGCCGTTCTCTTATCGCTACCCACTGGTAGATGGTCAGGGAAACTGGGGTGCACCGGACGATCCTAAATCGTTTGCGGCCATGCGTTATACCGAATCCCGCTTATCTAAATATGCAGAGCTATTGCTGAGCGAATTAGGCCAAGGTACGGTCGATTACTCGCCTAACTTTGACGGCACCTTGCAAGAGCCTAAAATGCTACCGGCTCGGTTACCCAATATTCTGCTTAACGGTACCACCGGTATTGCCGTGGGTATGGCGACCGATATTCCGCCGCATAACGTGCGGGAAGTGGCTAACGCCGCGGTACTGTTGCTGGAAAATCCAAAGGCAACGTTGGATGACGTGATGGCGTTCGTTCGCGGGCCGGATTACCCGACCGAAGCCGAAATCATTACGCCGCATGAAGAGATCCGTAAAATTTACCAGAGCGGTAAAGGCTCCGTTCGCATGCGTGCCGTGTGGAAAAAAGAAGAGGGCGAGATCGTTATTACGGCTCTGCCTCATCAGGTTTCCGGCGCTAAGCTAATGGAGCAAATTGCCAGTCAGATGCGGGCTAAAAAACTGCCGATGATTGAAGATTTGCGCGATGAGTCAGACCATGAGAATCCAACGCGGCTGGTGCTGGTTCCTCGTTCTAACCGGATTGACATGGAGCAGGTGATGAACCACCTGTTTGCCACCACCGATCTGGAAAAAAGCTATCGCATTAATCTGAACATGCTTGGCCTAGACGGTCGCCCGGCGGTTAAAAATCTGGTTGAGATTTTATCTGAATGGCTGGTTTTCCGTCGCGACACGGTTACCCGTCGCCTGAACTACCGGTTAGATCGTGTATTAAAGCGTCTGCATATTTTAGAAGGCTTATTGGTTGCCTTCCTGAATATTGATGAAGTAATTGAAATCATCCGCACTGAGGATGAACCCAAGCCTGCCCTGATGCAGCGTTTCGGGCTTACTGATACTCAGGCCGAATCAATTCTTGAGCTGAAACTACGTCACCTTGCCAAACTGGAAGAGATGAAAATCCGCGGCGAGCAGGATGAGCTAGCCAAAGAGCGCGACCAGCTACAGACGCTATTGGCCTCTGAGCGCAAGATGAACACGCTGATCAAGAAAGAAATTTTGGCCGATGCTCAGGCCTATGGCGATGAGCGCCGTTCCCCGATTGTGGAACGTGATGAAGCTAAAGCAATGAGCGAGCATGACTTTGTTCCTTCTGAGCCGGTTACCATTGTGCTTTCGGACATGGGCTGGGTCAGAAGCGCCAAAGGGCATGATATTGAACCCGGTGGGTTGAGCTATCGCGCCGGAGACAGCTTCCGCGCCGCGGCTCGGGGTAAGAGTAACCAACCGGTGGTGTTTATTGACTCCACCGGGCGCAGCTATGCGCTAGACCCGCTGGCACTGCCTTCCGCCCGAGGGCAGGGTGAGCCTCTGACCGGCAAGCTAACGCTGCCGTCAGGCGCCACCATTGAACAGGTATTGATGAACTCGGAAGAGCAAAAGCTGCTAATGGCATCCGATGCCGGCTACGGTTTTATCTGTACCTTTGACGATTTGGTCGCTCGCAACCGTAACGGTAAGGCGCTTATCTCGCTGCCGGACAATGCCAAGGTATTATCACCGCTGGAAGTTAACGGTGAAGATGATTTACTGCTATCAATTACCGCCGCAGGCAGAATGTTGCTGTTCCCGGTTTCCGACCTGCCACAGCTGTCTAAGGGCAAAGGGAATAAGATTGTTTCAATTCCTTCCGCTCAGGCGGCTTCCGGTGAAGATCGCATTGCTTATCTGTTTATTCTGACGCCGAAATCGTCGGTGACGCTGCACGTGGGTAAACGTAAGCTTCAGCTTCGGCCGGAGGATTTACAGAAGTTCCGGGCAGAGCGCGGGCGTAAGGGTACTCTACTGCCACGCGGCCTGCAGCGTATTGATAGTATTGACATTGATACGCCACCAGCGCCGGGCGAAGAGAGCTAACGGTGCGCATTAAGGGTAACCGGTAATATCCGATAGGCTGTTCCTTTATCAGGGCAGCCTATTTACTTATATCCTTCATACTTCAAGTTGCAGATGAGCTGGCTGCGTTGGTTGCTTGGCCCACCCTTTACTCCAGTAAGCTCATCGGGGTTTACTCATTAGCTGCTTTTTTGCACCTCGAATTATTATGGGTATATACCCTGCGTATTTGATGTTTTAGATATTGATGACCGACTGAATGGTTATTTGATTAAAATAGTATGGCGTTGCCTGAATTAAGCTATTCAATTTGAATTAGCGGGAAGATAGTCAGGCGAAGTTCAATTAAGGCTCCGGTGCTTTATTTTAATCGACTCATTTTTTGAATCTGTGCGTTTTCTTTATCAGTCGGTATATACTAACCGGCTGTAAATGAAAGAGGTTTATATGCTAGCTATTTTGCGTGCTCTTATTGTTATTCCATTCTGTATTTTAGTGTGTGTGTTCGGCTCATTATATTGTCTTTTTAGTCCGCGCAACCCTCGCCATGTGTACACGTTTGGTCGACTGTTTGGCAGCCTGTCTCCGCTTTTTGGCTTAAAAGTCAAATATCGCCTAAACCCAGAGGTAAAGGTTAGTGGTAACTGCATCTATATCGCTAATCATCAGAATAACTACGATATGGTCACAGCCGCCGCCGCCGTACAGCCGAGAACGGTAACCGTTGGCAAGACGAGCCTGTTGTGGGTCCCGTTTTTTGGTCCATTTTACTGGCTAACCGGCAACATTCTGATCGACCGTAATAACAAATCCAAGTCGCGAGATACCATTTACCAAATCGTTGAGCAGATGAAAAAACGCGACCTGTCGGTCTGGATGTTCCCTGAGGGAACTCGTAGCCGCGGGCGTGGTTTACTCCCGTTTAAAACCGGTGCCTTTCATGCCGCGATTGCTGCCGGCGTGCCGATTGTGCCAATTTGCGTCTCTAATACCAACAACAAGATTAACCTTAACCGCTGGAATAACGGTCACGTGATTGTTGAAATGATGTCTCCGATTGATACCAGCGTTTATACCAAAGATCGGGTTCGCGAATTAGTTGCTCATTGTCAGCAAGTGATGGTCGATAAGCTGGAACAGCTTAATCAGGAAGTTGCTGAAAGCGAAGCGGCAGAGCGTAAAAAGTAATCTGGCTGCATTATGTATTTCTAATATCCCATTGGTTGTAAAAACCGCGCAAAACGATATTAGCTATTTTAGTTGTTATAGACGAAGGCTGTTTTTTCATGGTAGCGAGATTGAATAAGAACTCTGTATCCATTAGTCGCCGTCGGTTACTTCAGGCCAGCGGCGTTGCTTTAGGCGCTAGTCTGTTACCGAGCGCTCCGGCTTTTGCCGAAATGCCACAGGTTGCGTTACCGGTTCCTCCACTTTTGGAAACCCGCCGCGGCCAGCCGCTGTATCTTTCTATGCAGCGCACCCATTGGGAATTTATCGCCGGTAACCGCGTATCGACATGGGGATTTAACGGAACCTACTTAGGGCCGACCGTGCGCGTACGCAGTGGTGACGACGTTAAGATGGTGTATAGCAATCGCTTAAATGAGCCGGTTGCGGTAACCGTCAGCGGGCTGCAGGTGCCCGGAGTTCTTATGGGGAACGCGGCTCGGCTGATGTCGCCGGGCGTTGACTGGTCGCCGATCGTTCCAATTCGTCAGCCAGCGGCCACCTGCTGGTATCACGCGATTACGCCGAATAAAACTGCGGCGCATATTTATAACGGTTTAGCCGGAATGTGGATTATCGAAGACGATATTAGCCGCAATTTGAATATTCCTAACCAGTATGGAATCAACGACTTCCCGCTGGTGCTGCAAGATAAGCATTTTGACTCTTTTGGCCAACCGGAATACGCGCAGACCGATAAATCCGGATTTTTAGGCGATACGCTATTATCTAACGGCGTGCCGGGACCTTATATCGAAGTCGGCCGTGGCTGGGTTCGTTTGCGTTTGCTGAATGCCTCTAGCTCTCGTTGTTATACCTTAGCCATTAGCGACGGTCGGCCGTTCCAAGTGATTGCCAGCGATGTTGGTTTGCTGACTGCCCCCATTGCCGTGACTCAGCTACATCTGGCTCCGGGAGAGCGCCGGGAAGTGCTGATCGACATGTCTAAAGGCGAGGCGGTTTCTATTAATGCCGGGCTGTCTGCCGGGGTAGTCGATCGTTTACGCGGGTTCTTTGAGCCATCGAGCATTTTAAATTCATCGCTGGTTTTGACTATTCGCCCGACCGGGCTGATTGCTCTGTCTACCGATAAACTACCGACCAGCCTCAAACCGGTCGATGTGCTTGACGGCAGTATTGTCCGTTCTCGTGAGTTCATTCTGGGCGGAGACGTTCCCGGTATTAACGGTCCGATTTGGGATCCGTTACGGGTCGATACTCAGGCATCGCAGGGAACCTGGGAGCGCTGGATTATTACAACCTCCAAACCTCAGCCGTTCCACCTTCAGGGCGCATCTTTCTTTGTCAGCGCCGTTAATGGCGCTAAACCGGCACCTGAAGATTCCGGCTGGAAAGATACGGTCTGGGTGGAAGATAAAGTGGAACTGCTGGTTAAATTCGGCCACGCTTCCTCACCGCATTTTCCATTTATGTACTACAGCCATAATTTAGATATGGCAGACAGAGGGAATATTGGGCAGTTGCTGGTGACCGAGAGGAACTAGGCTTGAGGAATTAAGCTTAAAGGATAAGCCGTTTTTGACCGTTCTGCGTTGTCGAAGTGTTTGACCAATAAAATATGCCGCAACTGAAGTTGCGGCATATTAGCTAATAAGAGCTTACCCGTTGGTTAAGTGATATCAGGTTACCATTGAACGCTGACGCCGATGCGGCCATTCCAGGATTTCATACCTGAATTGTCAAGCGACTGGCTGTAGCCCGCACCGCTGTATACGCTGACTTTATCGCTGACTTTTCCGCTGATGCCAACGTCAATGCCACCCAGCGTTCCGCCAAGGTCGGAGGTAAACGTGACCGGATTCTGACCGTTTAACGACGTAGCCGTCATTTTACTCTCGCCCATGAACTCATGCCAAACGTTGACACGGCCCCAGGTATTGAGCTGGCGCACGCCGGTCGTGTCCCAGGCTTTATTCAGGCGTAGCCCGGCGCGGCTAAGCAATGACTCAGTGTTTCCATAGCTAAACTTGCCATAGGCATCCTGCGCATCGTCCAATGAGACCAACTGATAAGCGAGCTGAGCCTGCGGTTCCAGCGTCCAGTTGTTGCCGAGTATGTGGGAATAGCCGCCCTCAAGGGAGGCCAGAAGCCCCAAACCGTCCGGATTGACCTGCTTCCCATAGGTCGATTTGGCATCCGCCGAATAGAATGTACTCTGGATAATGGTATTCGTGTACCAGCGAGAAGGGCTCGCATGATGCCAATAGCCGCCAACTGTGTAGGCATCCATGTTAATCGTGCCGGCTTTTGAATTGAACATATCTTCAACGTCGGCGGCGATCTGGCCGTAGCCGACATAGACGCCTAGCTTATCGAGAGTCCCGTTCGCCTGCTGGTGGTCGAAGACACCCACGCCGATCTGCACGCCGGCGGAATCGTAATCATAATTAGGCCCGCGGCTGGAGAAGCTATCGCTGTCGCGTATGCCGCGCTCGCCGAAAATTCGGGCCCAGGATCCTGAGAACCACTGGCTTGATGCTTCACCGATCGGAGTCCGTTCTGAGCATTGAACAGATTTATTTTCAGAACCGGTACGTTGCTGCTTGCTATCATCGGCACAGGTAGCGTCATTCGCTGTGAAAAACCAGCTTTCCGGCTCAATGTTACTGCTAAGATCGGCAGTCATCGATGCATATTTAATTGCCAATGATGGAATGACCATATCAACCGGCACTTCCGGGCGAATGTTCGGCACCTGCTTACCGCCGCCGGTTGAACCGCCTGAATCCTCTGGATTGACTGGATTGACTGGGTCAACTGGGTCAACTGGATCAACCGGTCTGGTACTGCGCAGGTACCAGTTACGATTGTCATCGCTGCCGTCAACCGCGCCTTTATAGAGGTTGTAATCATAAGCGCCCGCAGCGACCCGCTCGTTAAGCGCAAAGTGGCCGTCGGAGGCGCCCTGAACGGTCACGACTTCGATACCGTTACCGCTGGTGAGTGCGCCTGCACCGTTGCTATTGACGATTTTCAGCAGGCTTTGGCCTGAGGTATTGCCTTCAACGACCAGCTTATTGCTTGGCGACGCATCGCCATCGAGCTGGGTATTGAGGGTAATTAAACCGTTATTGCCCACATAGTCACCGCGCACGGTCAGGGTTTTGAACGCATTGTCCGGCGCGGCGAAGGCGAGGGTTGCGTTATCGATGGACAGCGAGCCGACATCGGAATCACCGGTCATGGTCCAGAAAGCGCCGCCGTTCAGCGCCACCGCGCCAATATTGTTTGCAGCACCATTCCAGCGCGAATCGCTGTTCAGCGTGATCGCCGCATTGTTCTGCGTCACCGAGTGGATATTGCCGGTCAGCTCCGAGCCTGTGCTGGCGGTAAGCGCGACATCGCCCGTGCCCTGCACATCGAGCAGATAGGCATTGCCGGCTGTGACAACGGCAGCATCGGAGAGGTTCACTACCGCGCCAGCGCCGGTAACCTGGAAGGTATTTTCGGTGCTGGTAACCGAGCCGCCGGACATCGTCAGGACGTTATTGGCGCCGCTGAACATGACACCGATATTGTTGACGCCTTTTGCGGCAACTTTCGTATTGGTTAAGTTTGTTCTTGCGCCCGTTCCGCGCATCGATAAGGCGGTGGAATTAGCACCGGTGGTGGTTACACTCGAATTGGTGGCGGTGACGACAACGTTATTGGTTCCGGCAACTCTGAGGCCGGTGGAGGACGCGCCGCTCATCAAAATGGTCAGGCCGTCAGCTGTCACTGTGCTGACGCCAGAGACGCTCAGTCCGTAGGAATCAGTGCCGGTTACATTGATCTGTGAATTGACGATATTGACGACATTGCTGCTGCCGTTGCTGGTACCAGTGTAAATCCCCGCTTCCGCGGTGCCGGTCACCGTAATGGTGGAATTGCGCATATCAAGCGAGCCACCATTAAAATTTACGATGCCACTTGCACCGTCCAATGAATTGACGGTGATATTGACATTATCCAGCTCGGCGCGGCCTCCGTGGCCGTTAAAAACACCCGAATTCCGGACACCGTAAATATTCGTAGAGATCGGCCATATGCCGATGTAGCCGTTAGGGTCTGTGCCATTCACCGTGATATTGCTGTTGCTCAGCTTCAGCGTGCCGTTGGTCACGGACGCGCCGATATCGGCGGAGGGGCCTTGCACAGTCACGTTGTTAAATGAGGCGCTTGCGTTATTTACCGCGATTCCCATAAAGGCACTGTAGTTGCCAGAGGCATGGGTGCCGGTCACGTTGATTGTAACGTTATCAAGCATCCCGGCTGGCACAGTGGTGTTGTTCAATACATAAATGCCGGCTGAGCCTGCGGCGCTACCGGTGGTGTTGATAACGGTATTGCCGGTCAGGGCAACCTGACCGGCAATACCGATCCAGATGCCGCCGCGCGCGCCAGTCAGGGTTGCTCCGTTGAGCGAAATCAGCGAACCGCCGGATGAATTGACGGCATTGGTATCGCCATTGGTGATTGCGATGGTCCCGTTGCCGGCGATGATCCCGCCGCCGCTTGCCGAGATAGCGTAGCCGCTGGCAACCTGCACAGTAGAGTCGGCAGGAATAGTGATATTCTGACCGGTACCGGCGGTTATCGGCGTGGTTATTGTTGCTGCCAATGCCATTGGAGACGTACTGAGTACGGTCATTGAACATAATAATGCGAGAGGTGAAGGGGCGATCCGTCGGATAAAACTGTCTAAACTTTCCATGCTGGTGATACTGTCCTGAGGTTAATAGTTTGTTGCAGGATATTATATTGACTCATTTATGATTTCAATATTAATAAATATGGAACTCTTTTATTTTGGTAACAAATTAATTCAAGAACTTATTTGTTATATTGTTTAATATATATTACATTCTATTTTTTGAGTTGTTTATTTATGTAAGATATTGATTACATGCATTTTTATTGGAATTTTCTATTGTGATAGATAACCCAAATACAAAAAATATGTGTATTATTGGTAATTTTTTTAAATTAGTTATTAATATAAATTTATATTTATTCTTGTTGTTAATGAGTTTTTTAAATATATTTTGCAACTCATTTGTCGAGTGAGTGTTTGATCTCATTGATTTATTGAACTTCTCCCGGCGGGAGGAATGCTGACAAACCTGAAAGTTTAAATATGTTGGTTTGAAAAACTTAATCGGAAGGAGAGGGTTCCGTTCGGGTCGTAGCAGCTTTAGCTGCCGACAAATTTGTTTGGAACAAATTTGAACAGCGCTAGCGCTGGCCCGCAGGGTGGGACACAAGGATGTGTCCCATAACCGCCCGTAGGAATCCTAGGCCTGACGCTCATTTGGCTCAAAAGTATCGCCCCTCGGCCGCTAGGAAAAACTAATATTCCAATGTTGATTATGCGGACGAAACTTACGCTGAAATCAAATTAAACTACTTTGTCATCAATCTGAAATACCGCAACTTCTGTTGCGGTATTTTAGCTAGTCAAAACCGATTTATTGATTAAGCGATATCAGTTTTACCACTGAACGCTGACGCCGATGCGGCCATTCCAGGATTTCATACCTGAATTGTCAAGCGACTGGCTGTAGCCCGCACCGCTGTATACGCTGACTTTATCGCTGACTTTTCCGCTGATGCCAACGTCAATGCCACCCAGCGTTCCGCCAAGGTCGGAGGTAAACGTGACCGGATTCTGACCGTTTAACGACGTAGCCGTCATTTTACTCTCGCCCATGAACTCATGCCAAACGTTGACACGGCCCCAGGTATTGAGCTGGCGCACGCCGGTCGTGTCCCAGGCTTTATTCAGGCGTAGCCCGGCGCGGCTAAGCAATGACTCAGTGTTTCCATAGCTAAACTTGCCATAGGCATCCTGCGCATCGTCCAATGAGACCAACTGATAAGCGAGCTGAGCCTGCGGTTCCAGCGTCCAGTTGTTGCCGAGTATGTGGGAATAGCCGCCCTCAAGGGAGGCCAGAAGCCCCAAACCGTCCGGATTGACCTGCTTCCCATAGGTCGATTTGGCATCCGCCGAATAGAATGTACTCTGGATAATGGTATTCGTGTACCAGCGAGAAGGGCTCGCATGATGCCAATAGCCGCCAACTGTGTAGGCATCCATGTTAATCGTGCCGGCTTTTGAATTGAACATATCTTCAACGTCGGCGGCGATCTGGCCGTAGCCGACATAGACGCCTAGCTTATCGAGAGTCCCGTTCGCCTGCTGGTGGTCGAAGACACCCACGCCGATCTGCACACCGTAGGAATCGTAGTCATAATTAGGTCCGCTGTTCGATAAGCTATCGCTGTCGCGTATGCCACGCTCTCCGAGAATGCGCGCCCAAGTTCCAGGAAACCACTGGCTTGATGCCTCTCCGACCTCAGGAACCCGCTCTGAACACTGGATGGATTCATTTTTAGCATCGGTATCGTGCTTCTTGTTGCCGTCGTCGGAACAGACGGTGTCACTCGCTGTGGAAAGCCAGTTTTCCGGCTCAATCTTATTGCCAAGATCGGCCGTCATTGACGCATATTTAACCGCTAATGACGGAATGGCCATGTTAAGCGGAACTTCTGGACGAATGTTCGGTACCTGCTTACCGTTTCCGCCTGAACCTGAACCTGAACCTGAACCTGAACCTGAGCCTGAGCCTGAGCCATTCGGTGGATCAACCGGCGTCGTACTACGCAGGTACCAGTTACGATTGTCATCGCTGCCGTCAACTGTGCCCTGATAGAGGTTGTAATCGTAAGCCCCTGCAGCGACCCGATCGTTCAGCGTAAAGCGACCGTCTGAAGCACCCTGAACGGTAATAACTTCGATACCGTTACCCGTAGTGAGTGCGCCGGAGCCATTACTATTAACGACTTGCAGCAGACTGCTGCCAGACGTATTCCCCTGAACTACCAATTTATCGGTTGGAGACGCGTCGCCATCGAGCTGGGTATTGAGAGTAATTAGACCGTTGTTGCCCGTATAGTCGCCGCGCACCGTCAGGGTCTTGAATAAACCGCTCGCCGGCATGAAAGCCAGTTTGCTGTTATCCAGAGTGAACGATGCGACGTCGGAATCATTGGTCATAGTCCAGATACTGTCGTTTGACATTGATACGTCGCCAACATTGCGGGCTGCACCGGTCCAACGAGAGCTGCCGTTCATTGTCACCATTGCATGGTCCAAGGTGGCTGACTGAATATCACCGGTCAGGTTAGCGCCGGTGTCGGCGAGAAGTACTGCGTCCCCGGTTCCCTGTACGTCCATCAGCAGATTGTCGCCGGGTGTAACGGTGACACCGTGAGTGAAATTCAAGTTGGCACTGGTGCCGGTTACTTTTAGGGCGGTGCCTGAGCTTGTTAGTGAGCCGCCATCCATCGCCAAACGATCGTTACTGCCTGTGATTTCCGCACCGATATTACCCACTCCGTGAGCATCAATATGACTATCGGTAAAGTAGGGGACGTTGTTTGTTCCCTGTACTTTCACACCTATGGACGAATCACCCTCTGTCGTAACGTGCGTACTATTGAAATGGGCGGTAGCGTTAGAGGTATTGATTCCACCGACCTTTATTCCGAGAGATGAATCACCGCTCATGTTTACGCTCAGCCCGTCTGCCGTTAGCGTACCTCCGGGGATGTATACGCCAGTGGTGTACTTGCTGGTTGCGTTGACCTGCGTGTTACTGATAGTCGTCGTTACGTTGGTGCCAGAGCCGTTGTATATACCCGATGACCGGTTGAAATCTCCCGTTTTCTCACCCGTCATGGTAATCGTCGAGTTGGCTATATTGACTGAAGTACCGTCCAGATAAGCCATAATGCCGTACGCATTCTGTGAGCTATTAAGGGTGAGATTAACGTTATCAATATCCGCATGGCTCTGACCACCAGCTAGAGTCTCTAAGAAAACGCCTATCTGATGGTTATTAAGAAAGTTCACGTTTTCAGGCCATATACTCATACCTATACTATTACTGGGCAGCGTGCCATTGAGCGTAATATTGCTGTTGGTTAACTTCAAGTTTCCGTTGCTTACTAACGCACCGATATCACCCGATGTACCCTGAACCGTTAGGTTATTGAACGATGCGCTGCTATTTTTAAGCGCTACCCCGATATAGGCGGCGCTGTTGGTGGTGTGGGTACCACCAATATTGACAGTCACATTGTCAAGCGTTCCTACCGGTGCGGTTGGGGTATTCAGCAAATAAATACCGGCTGAACCGCGGGTACTACCGGTAGAGTTGATAATGGTGTTGCCGGTGAAGGAAATTAGGCCGTAGGAGTCCATCCATGCACCGCCGCGTGCGCCGGTCAGGGTAGTACCATCAAGGGAAATCAGTGACCCCGCGCCCGATGAATTGACGGCGTTAGTATCCCCTGTGGTGCTTGCTAATATACCTGAACCCGAGATGACGCCGCCACCGGCTGCCGAAATAGCCCAGCCGCTGGCAACCTGCACGGTAGTGCCTGTAGGTATAGAAATATTTTGACCGGTACCGGCGGTTATGGGTGCTGCCAATATAACGGAAGGGGTAGTGATTGCGGCCATTGAACACAATAATGCGCTAGGTGAAGGCCTGAAGAGTCGGATGAAAATTTTTAAACGAGCCATGTCGGTGGTACTTTCCAGAGGATCTATATAAAGCGCGGTATGCTATATTGACACATATATGAGTTTCAATAATATATATGTAAAAATTTTTAACGTTGGTAACAAAATAATTCATTAAGTTGCCTGTGCTATTGCAGTGAAAGTGTAATGCATTGTTTTTATTTAAATTAATTATTATATTTTATTGATAATTTATATAAATCAATAAATTAATATATGAGCTGTTTATTTTTACTATATTTTATAAATAGTTGGACAACTCATTAGTTGTGGTGAGTGTTTGTTTTTATTTATATTATTGAATAAGTAGTTAACATCGTGGTTGTTTGAGTTGATTTATTACTCAACTAATAAACTAAGGTTGATGCATTTTGTGCACACTTTAGCTGAGGGTGATTGATAAAATGCGCGTTGATTCTGCGGCAACATAAGGGAAACGTAAGTTTGTTTAAGTGAAGTAGCCAGAAGTCTAACTTAAAACATCGCCCCTCGGCTGCAGGAAATCGCTCATATTCCGATGTTATCGATGTGGAAGACGCTTAGAGTAAAGCCTCATTGGGCCATTTTACCGTTGGCTAAGCCTATGAAACCCGTCTTCTGAATATCCAATATGCCAGGCTTCCCGTGGTGAGCGTAATCACTAATAACGGCCACAAACTCCCCCAAATAATAGCGAAGTCCGCATCCTTCAGGTAAATCTGTTTGGTGATATCCGTAAAGTGGCGGATTGGGTTAACCCAAGTGACGTGCTGTAGCCAGACCGGCATATTCTCAACCGGCGAAACGTAGCCAGAGAGCAGGATCGCCGGCATCATAAAGACAAATACGCCGATAAATGCCTGCTGCTGAGTGGCGCACAGCGATGAAATTAGCAGGCCGAACCCGACCAACGACAGGCTGTAAATTATCATAGTGCCGTAAAACATTGGCAGGGATCCGGCGAACGGAATTTGGTAGGCCAGTATACCGATGGTCAGCACAATCGAACCCTGAAATATCGCCACAATCATGGCCGGAACTGCCTTGCCGATAAATATCTGCCATGTGGTTAACGGCGATACCAGCAGCTGTTCCATCGTTCCCTGCTCGCGCTCGCGGGCCACGGACAGCGAGGTGACGATCAGAACGCCAATGGTGACGATCATGGCTATCAGTGAGGGAATAACAAACCACTTATAGTCCAGATTTGGGTTATACCAATTACGGATAACCAGCTCGCTGTTGTTTTGTTTCGGTAAGCCCCCGGTGAGCTCCTGCTGGTAATTGGCGACGATTTGCTGAATGTAGTTAGCCGCTATCTGGGCGCTGTTAGAACGACGCCCGTCGAGAATTATTTGCAAAGATGCGGTTTGGCCGCGTTCGATATCTCGTGAGAAATCTGATGGAAAGCGAACCAGCAACAGGGCTTTCTGCTGGTTGATGGTCGAGTCGATTTCCGGTGAACTATGCAGCAATAGCACGTTAGTGAAGGCTTTGGCTTTGGCAAACCGTTGAGTCAGCTCCACTGAGGCTTTACCGCTGTCTTCGCTATAAACGGCTATCGTGGCGTTGGTCACTTCCAGCGTGGCGGCAAAGGGGAACAGGAACACCTGCAATAACACCGGTAATACTAATATTGCCCGCGTTTGCGGATCGCGCAGCAGGGACTGGAGTTCTTTAATGATAAGGCTAAGCAGGCGATGCAGCATGATGATTTCCCCTAATCCAGCCGCCGCTTGGTTTTCCAGGCGGTGAGTCCGATAAAGAAAATCGCCGAAGCAATTAAGAACAGTAGATTCGTTAGCAAAATGGGGCCGATATTGCCTGCCAGAAACAGCGTTTGTAGCGTGCTGACAAAATAGCGGGCCGGAATAATATAGGTCGTCGCCCTTACGATTTCCGGCATGCTGTCGATCTCGAAGATAAAACCGGACAACATCACTGCGGGTAAGAACCCTGCGTTGAGCGCCACCATGGCCGCGTTAAACTGGTTACGGGTCAGGGTAGAAATTAGCAAACCCATTCCCAACGTGCTGGCTAAAAACAGGCTGCTCATGCCAAATAAAATTAGCAGGGAGCCTCGGTAGGGAACGTCCATGACGAACACGGCCACAACCATGCACAACACCATGGCGATCATTCCCAAAACATAGTAGGGAATCAGCTTAGACAGCAGCAGCTCGGCGCGGGTAACCTGCGTCGACAAGAGGGCTTCCATCGTGCCTCGCTCCCATTCGCGGGCAATCACCAGCGACGTCAGAATAGCGCCAATTACCGTCATGATAATGGTGATCGCGCCGGGAATAATAAAATTACGGCTAATGGCCGCCGGGTTGAACCAGTAGCGTAGCTGAACGTTGATGAGCTGCTGCGGTTTTTCACCCTTATCAGTGGCTTCGTTGCGCAGCCACGTTTGCCAGATCCCCTGCGCGTAGCCCTGCACAAAATTGGCAGTATTGGGTTCGCTGCCGTCAGTAATAACCTGTACTGGCGCGCTGTCCTGCGGGCGGGCAAGGCGACGAGAAAAATCAGGCGGAATGACAATTAACCCGCGAATTTCTCCGGCCTGCAGCCTGTGAATTAAAGCGCGTTTGTCGGTACTGATGGTTGGGGCTATGTAGGCTGAGCCGATAAAGGCATCGACTAAGCGTCGGGCTTCGGGTGTCTGTTGCTCCATCAAAATACCGACTTTAAGCTTGCTGGAATCAAGATTAATCCCGTAGCCAAAAATAAACAGCAGCATCAGCGGAATAACAAAAGCAATCAGACCGCTGCTAGGGTCACGCAAAATTTGATAGGTCTCTTTACGGCACAGTGCGACCAGCCGACGAAGGGAAAATGAGGTATTTAGCTTTGACCGGGTTGCGTTAGCCATTGTTATCCTCCTTATCATAGCCGAGAACCAAATCAATGAAGGCCTGTTCCATGGTTGGGTTGGGATTGTCTGCGGTAGCAACCTGCTGCTTTAAATCGTCCGGAGAGCCAGAAGCAATAATCTTCCCGCGATAAACCAGCCCAACGCGATCGCAGTATTCGGCTTCATCCATAAAGTGAGTGGTCACCATCACGGTAACGCCTTGTTCTACCATGCCGTTAATATGTAGCCAGAATTCTCTGCGGGTGATTGGATCAACGCCGGAGGTCGGTTCATCTAAAAACAGGATATCCGGCTCGTGCATTAGCGCGCAGGAAAGGGCTAAGCGCTGCTTAAATCCAAGCGGTAACGCATTGGGCTCCTGTTTTAGAATCGGCGTAAAGTTAAAGGTGTCGACCATTTCGCCGATCTTATCTTTCTGCTTTTTACCGTGTAGCCCATAGGCACCGGAAAAGAATTTTAGGTTCTGTTCTACCGTCAGGTTGCCATACAGCGAAAACTTCTGGGCCATATAGCCTAAATGCTGGCGGACGTTGCCAGCGCCGGTTTTCAGGTCCATCCCCAGCACCTGTGCTTTACCGCTAGTAGGCACTAACAAACCGCACATCATCTTAAAGGTGGTCGATTTTCCTGCGCCGT
The DNA here is from genome assembly GCF_009800925.1 of Budvicia diplopodorum. Classification (GTDB taxonomy): domain Bacteria; phylum Pseudomonadota; class Gammaproteobacteria; order Enterobacterales; family Enterobacteriaceae; genus Budvicia; species Budvicia diplopodorum. Next base: position 241,274 of record NZ_WOYF01000003.1, read on the forward strand.
TAGGGCCTAACAGGCCGAATATCTCTCCCCGTCTGACCTGAAAGCTCACGTTGTCCGTGGCGGCAAAGCTGCCAAACTTTTTGGTTAATGAACGGGACTCAATCACAATATCGTCCGCGCTGCCTTCTACAATCGGCATGATTTTAGCCAGCGCCGATTCGCTTTCCGGGTTGCCTCCGAGTAGGTCTATAAAGGCATCTTCGAAACGTGGCTCCGCTTCAACAACGTTAGCATTCGGTTGGCCTAGTAACTCGGGCAGTTGCCGGTGGTTTTCACCCTTGCGTAAAATCAGGCGCACCGCTTTTCCCTGAATCACGCCGTCGGTGATTTGGGGCAGCGTTAAGGCTTTTTGTAATAGCTTGCGGTTGGTTCCCTGAGTGGCAGAAATCAGAATACTGCGGCCAGCCATACGCTGGGTTAATTCCTGCGGCGGGCCGTTAAAAATCAGTTCACCTTCATTCATTAGCAGTACCTGACGGCACTGCTCGGCTTCATCCAGATACGACGTGCTCCAGAGTATCAGCATGCCTTCATCGGCCAGTTCGTGGACCATTTTCCACAGTTCGCGGCGCGAAATTGGGTCGACGCCAACGCCCGGTTCGTCCAGCAATAACACTTTGGGCTGACCAATCAGCGTACAGGCGAGGCCCAGTTTTTGTTTCATTCCGCCGGACAGTTTACCTGCCAGACGATCGGTAAAATGGGCTAAATCGGTGAAGGCCAGAAGTTTCTCAACTATTGTCCGACGTTGTTCTCCGATAACGCTGCGTAGATCGGCATAGAGAGTAAGGTTCTCCATCACGGTCAGATCTTCATACAGGCCAAACTTTTGTGGCATATAGCCTAAAACGGCATGCAGCTCTTTGTCGCTTTTGATGGGATCCAGATTGGCAACCCGAACGGTGCCGGAATCCTGCTTTAGTAACCCGGCTAGAATGCGGATTAGGGTTGTTTTCCCTGCGCCATCGGGGCCAACCAGCCCCATCACGGCTCCGCTGTCTATGCGAGTAGTCAGGCTGGCGACGGCCGGTTTGGTGAGGCCAGCAAAGCGTTTCTCAACGCCTTCCAGCACAATGCTATGACCGGCGGTGGCTGAGGCTATCTGTGTCATTACCGGTTCCTAATGGGAGGGAAAATGAACGGTAACCGGCATGCCTTGCCGTAAATTATCATCAGGGTCAGTAACGATAATCCGCAAGCGATAGACCAAGTCAGTACGAAGTTCAGGCGTTTCTACGCTTTTAGGCGTAAATTCAGCGTTAGGAGAAACAAAACCGACGGTACCGTGATAGGGCTTATCCGAGTGGGCGTCGGTATATATTGTTAGTTTTGTTCCGGGAACGGCACGGGCTAAGTTAATTTCACTCACGTAGGCACGAACCCAGACCGGGGCGGTTAGCGACAGGCTAAATACGGTATTACTTGCGCTTAGCATACTGCCGGGCTCAACGGCGCGGGTCAGAATGGTACCCGCCGAAGGGGAAACTAGCTGAGTATCCGATACGTTAAGTTCAGCCTGTTTTAGCGTTGCCTCGGCCGCCGCTAAATTTGCTTTAGCCTGCGCGATTTCCTGTGGGCGATTGCCGGTTTCAAACTGAGATAGTTTATCTTTGGCTGACTGGAGCGTTGCTTTCGCCTGATCTCTGGCATTTTTCGCATCTTCCAGAGAATTGGCCGAAATTGAGCGGCTTTTCCACAGGCCTAGCTGGCGCTGATAAAAGCTTTGGGCGTAATCATAAGCGGCCTGACTCTGAGTTACCGCTGCCCGTACCTGAGCGATTTCCTCCGCCCGATAGCCTTCTTCAATGAGTGCCAGTTGAGCTTTAAGCGCATCGGCATTCGCTTTGGCCTGTAGTCGGGCATTTTGATAAGGGGCATCGTCTAAATGGCCGAGGATTTGTCCGGCAGCGACAGCATCTCCCTCATCGACGTTCAGCGCGGTGAGACGACCGTTAACCCGAAAGCTCAGGTTAACCGTTCTGATATCAACGTTACCATATAGCGTTAGGTTCTGATTCTGGCGGTTGGTATAGCTGTTCCAGCCATAAACTACGCCAGCAATCAAGATAAGCGCTAAAGCGGCCAAGAGGACTTTTTTCTTACTCATCATCAACAGGCTCCTGTCTACACTGATACCCTATGGCCAGATTATCATTTTGATAACGTTAACACGAAGCTACCGTCGTCAGGGACTGTTATTTATTTTATGGCGATTGGTTCGTTGGGCTAATTGATGTTTATCAAATGGCTCACAGAGACTAATTTGCTTACACGATATGAAATGTCTGGCAACAAAGAGATGTAAGAGAAGCTGGCGCTAGACTAAATGAGTGGGATGGTATGTGTATAAAGGCCGTATGACACCGGAGACTATTGATAACGGGGTTTAATTTAATTGGAACCTACGTGTCGTCTATATAGAGCGTTGGAAAATTATCTTTTCCTGATGAAAAAAGGGCCATATATGTGTATATGGCCCTTTTTTAGACAGTCTGTGTTTAGTCAGCTTGCAATAAGCTATCTATACGCTGGTGATACCACTGAATAGCGGCCACTTCCCAGCAGCATCGTAACGATAGCGGCAAAGATATAAACCGATTCAACTTCAAGACCCCAAGCGCCTACAGCGGTCAGCGTGAAGAATTTACCTGTGCCAACCATTAAGGTCGCAATCACTATATTTACTGCAACAATAAAAGCGGCAGGGCGAGTGAAAATGCCCAATATGATTAATACCGGAGCGATAATCTCGCCGATAAAAACGCCGTAAGCAATAAAGCCCGGAAGCCCTTTACTGATAAGCATTTCTTCAATCCAGCCGGTACCGTGCTGGAATTTTGCCACACCGTGGAAAATCATTAAAATAGAAAACGTAATTCTTAGCAGAAGCTTACCGCCGTCCTGATGGTCAGTCAGGCTGGTGAAGCGTTGATTTAAGTTCGCGAGCATAGCGGTCATCCTGTTCCATTACCCAAGGGCTAGCGGTTAAATTAGGCCACTTTGGGTATATTAATTGAACGTACAAATAAATCGAAACAATTGACAAATTGGTCGTCTACTTATTTCGGAGAGGAAAGTATAAGTGATTTTATAAAGTTTGGTAGTTGAAGCGCCTTTTATTTTCCTTCACGAAATAAGCAGCTTATGTCGGTTTACTTAATTACTAATTTATTAAATTCAATAACCCCCCATTTTTAGAGCTAAATTCTTGGTTTCTTCTAAATACATAATTAAAAATCTATATTTTTCTATTATTTAGTCTATAAATTTGATTTAGTTTATCAAAATAACTGAATGATTATTTTCTGTATAGGGTGGTTTCTTGCAAAAGAAACTATTTTCGTATGAAATAATAATCAGGCTATTTATTTTAGAGATGAGCGCCTTAATTTTCTATACCCCAGAAACCCTTACGTTGACTAATTCTTCAACTAACAAATTTAATCAAGATTTTGGTAATTATGACAGTATCCGTATCTATGATTAAAGATTATGCTATAAGATGAGTAACTGATAGCGGTAATTATCTTCAAAGTTATAGCGCAGAGGTACTAATGGAATCTTTCAGATATGATGCAAGGATTAAGCATTTTCTTGAGCAAAAACTCAATAGTTTTGGCATCAAGCGATATTCCTATTTCTTGTCTCAGAAGTTTATAAATTCAACACCGTTGGTAATATCTAATTATCCAGATGCGTGGGTTTCATACTATATTGATGCTGAGCTGTATTTGATCGATCCGGTATTTTTGTCGGCCAAGCAAAGCATCTTGCCTTTTGCGTGGAGTGAGATATCCACAGCCGATGAGCCTTGGGGCGGCGGTGAAGTCCTTAAGTTTGCTCAGCAGCATAACCTTTTTGACGGATATACCTTTACCATTCACGATGCAAATAATTGCATGGCACTGCTCAGTTTTTGCAATATTGATGAAGATAAAGAATTTCCTAATAATATTAGGAAATATAAAAATGATATTCAGATGTTACTTATTACCGTTCATGATGAAATTATTAAAGCTATTCGTATTTATCAGTTAACTAATAATAAACAGTCAATACTCTCAGCCAGAGAGATAGAAATTCTACAGTGGGTTAGTTTAGGTAAAACATATATAGAATCAGCGATAATATTAGGCATACGTGAAAGAACAATAAAATTTCATATGAAGAATATTGTGAACAAGTTGAATGTATCAAATGCAAAACATGCCATAAAGAAAGCTATAGAACTGCATCTGTTAGAGTAAATAACTTATTTAGACAGTATTTTATAACGTTGTTGACGCTGGTTTTTAATCCTGTAAATTTTTTTTATAAAATAAGACATTAAATTGATTATTTTGTTGTATCTTAATGATTTTTAAGTTTAATTTATTATTTCATCGAATGATCCATATAAATGTTATATGAAATGTTGATTCATTTTTTTTGAATTTCATGAACTGCCAAAATTAAGTCATTCAATATTATCTAATAACTAAAATTAGTTATATTTTTTCTGATGAATTGACTGTTCATTATTGATATTCATCATATCGTTTAATGCCTGTTCAACAAATAAATAGGCAATACCCATAACTTGCTGTTGTCGGGATAATTTCCCAAAACCAATATTTGTAGCATTCGTTCTCACCGCATCGGTGTGATCAAAAGGATTAAAATCAGTCTGCTGCTGAATAATATTTAACCACTCCATCCCAAATCCACAACTACGACCGTACAGATATATCCGGTTGATATTGAGTATATTCAGAAAATTATACAGGCTAAGCCCAATGGCTCGAGCGGCATCACTGACCAATGGCCTGAGATCTTCATCCCCTTGATGGTAGCGTTCAATTAGCCAGTCGGTGGTCGGCGTTTTTAAGGCCTTGTCTTGCTGATGACCACGGGAATGATTTTTTAGCATCATGCGTGATTTTTTCTTTAGCGCCGATAACGAAGCGATGGTCTCCAGACAACCGTAGCGCCCGCAGGCACAGGCGGTACCGTCCGGGGCGATAATCGTGTGGCCAATCTGGCCGCTACCGTACAGGCTACCCCGGTATATTTGCTGGTTAATCACAAAAGATGAACCAATACCATAATCAACGTTAATTACGCAGAAATCCTGATGGTTACTGCCATTTTGCCACTTCTCTGCCAGAGCCAGCATAATGCAGTCATTATCGATCAGTAGCTCGGTATTGAGCCGTTCTTCCAACAGATATTTCATTTCGATCGGTGTATCCCAAGGAGCCTGAGGCATATTTTGCGATACGCCGGTAACCGGATTGACCTGACCATGAATTGACAACGCCAAGCGTAAAGGGAGCTGGCGGTTCATCTGATGATATTCTCGGTATAACTTTTCGATTTCTGTCAACAGCACTTCGGGCGTGGTGGCTTTGATAGCGGTTAGGCGAAGCTCTGACTGCGGGTTAATTAACCCATCAACCAGTACGCTTTCAATCATATAGGGCGTTACGTTAAGGCACAGAATAAATCCCGGCGGCGATATAATTCGATAGCTACCACCGCTATGGCCACGCGCGTGCAGGCTCTCTTCATGGTGAGAAACTTTATTCTCCTGTTCCAGCTCAGCCAGAATTTTACTTATCGCAGGGATCGACAGCTGTGAATGCTTAGCCAACGTTGATTTACTGGCAATTTTCTCGCGGTACAAAATTTCTAACAGAATGCTTTTATTTAAATGGCGTATTCGTTGGTTATTCAATCCGTAAATTTGCATTTCACTAAACTCCGTTAACTGTATTGCGTGACCATTGTGCATAACACAAACGATCTTGTCCATTAGACTGGCACCAATGTGTTTTCAGTGTAACTGATTAAATTTGAGGGGCATTATGGGTCAGGTAAAAGTTTGGCAGGAAGTAGTAGAAATTCCGACTTATGAAGCAGGGGCTCAGGATATTCACCCAATGTTCTTAGAGCATCGGGTATATCAAGGGTCATCCGGTGCGGTATATCCCTACGGTGTCACGGATACCCTGAGCGATCAAAAGGTGATGAAAACCTATCAGGCACTCTGGCTGGAGAACGATTACCTAAAGGTGATGTTGTTACCCGAACTGGGCGGGCGAGTACATAAAGCCTGGGATAAGGTTAGACAGCGGGATTTTGTCTATCACAATGATGTGATTAAACCGGCACTGGTCGGGCTACTCGGTCCGTGGATTTCCGGCGGTATAGAATTCAACTGGCCACAGCACCATCGGCCGACGACTTTTATGCCGGTGGACCATTTCATTCAGGATCAAGAAAACGGTGCTAAAACCGTATGGATGGGCGAGACAGAGCCGATGCATGGGCTACAGGTTATGACCGGATTCACCCTGTATCCTAATCGGGCATTGCTAGAAATTACCTCCAAAGTTTATAACGGCAACCCAACTCCCCGGCATTTCTTATGGTGGGCTAATCCTGCTGTTAACGGCGGCGATGGGCACCAAAGCGTATTCCCACCGGACGTAACGGCGGTATTTGACCACGGTAAGCGCGCGGTATCTTCATTCCCTATCGCGACCGGCACATATTACAAAGTGGACTATTCTGCCGGTGTGGATATATCCCGCTATAAAAACGTGCCTGTTCCTACTTCTTATATGGCAGAAAAATCTGAATATGACTTTGTTGGGGCATATTGCCATGACGAAGAGGGCGGTTTATTGCACGTTGCTGACCATCACTATTCTCCGGGTAAAAAGCAGTGGACTTGGGGTTACAGTGAATTCGGGCAGGCATGGGATCGTAATTTAACCGATGAAAATGGTCCTTATATTGAGCTGATGACCGGCGTTTTCACTGATAATCAGCCTGATTTTACCTGGCTAGACGCATGGGAAGAGAAGCGATTTGTTCAAAACTTCCTGCCTTATAATACCTTAGGCACAATCCAAAATGCTTCCTGCGACGCGGTGCTTAAGCTTGAACGCCAGCAGGGAGAATTAGTATGGGGTGTTTACGCGATTGTACCGTTGAATAACGCCCGCCTGACTATCGTTTGTGATGGTGAAACCACCCCACTAGTGGACGTATCCATTGATTTAACGCCGGGTGAAGCGCTGCGTAATCAGTTGTCCGCTAATCCTAACGGTCGTTTAACCATTACGCTGTACGACGCTGATAATAAAGTTGTGCTCAGCTATACCGAACACCAGCCTAAAGAGACGCCGCTGCCGGAAGTGGCTACTACGCCTCTGCCAGCGTGTGAAATGACCAGTACCGATGAAGTTTGGTTTATAGGTCAACATCTTGAACAGTACAATCATGCCAGTCGTTCACCCTTTGATTATTACCTGCGTGGAATCGAACTCGATCCGCTGGACTATCGTAATAATCTGGCACTGGCGACGCTGGAATATAACCGGGCGAACTACTCACTGGCGATTGAATATGCGGGTCAGGCGCTAAAGCGCGCGCACGGCTTGAATAAAAATCCGGTTTGCGGGCTGGCCAGTTTGGTACGTGCCAGCGCCTATGAGCGGCTGGGTCAGTTTGAGCTATCCCGTGAAGATTTCTATCGTGCTACCTGGAGTGGTAACGCTAAACCGGGGGGGTATTATGGTCTGGCCCGGCTGGCAACGCGTAACGGTGAATACCATCAGGCTCTGTCATTCTGTCGGCAAAGTTTGCTATGCAGTACCACCAATCAGGCGGTTATTAGCCTGAAAGGGCTGGTGCTACAACTGTCGGGCCAACGGGAAGAAAGCCGTCAGTGGCTGGCTCGCTGGGCGCAAGAGTATCCGCTTAACCCGACGCTGCATTATCTATTGTGGCGAGAGTATCAGGATGAAGAACGCCTGCAGGTATGGCGTCAGGTAGCCGGTAACCGGGGGATTAATTCACTGATTACCGCGGGCCAAATGCTTTCTTATGGTCAGACTGAGCTGGCGCTAGAGGTGTTAGCCCGTTTAGACAGCCAAGAAACGTTGCCGCTTTATTTACACGCCAGTTTATTACCAGAGAGCCAACGCAGTGCTTTATTGTCCAAAGCGCGCGATGCTTTTCCTCATCACGTAAGGTTCCCCAATACGCTGGATGAAGTGGATATGCTGGCGCAGATAGGGGAATGCTATTTTGCCCGTCATCTTCTAGCCTGTTTCCACTACAGCAAGCGAAATTATTCTCAGGCCGTTGAGCTATGGGAAGCGTGTACTGCCATGCAGCCTGATTTTGTTGACGCATGGCGTGGGCTGGGTATCTACGCATGGAATAAGCAGCATAATCGAGCTTTAGCGGAGAAGTATCTGGATCGCGCTTTCAGCCTCAGCTCGAATGACGCGCGCATACTGTTTGAACGTGACTTACTGGACAAACTGTGCGCTGTAGCACCTCAAGTTCGTTTGGCCCGTTTGGAAGCGCATATGGCGACAGCGCTGGGCCGGGATGATTTAACGGCTGAAGTCCTGAGTCTCTATAATCAGCTTGGTAAACTTCAGGAAGCCGCAGATATCTTGGCTGAACGTAAGTTTCATCCGTGGGAAGGCGGAGAAGGTAAGGTTACCGGCCAGTATATTTCCAATCTGTTATTACGCGCTTTTAAATGCTTCCAGCAGCAGGAGCCAGAAGAGGCAATATCGCTACTGAATCAGGCCCTCCAGTATCCTGAAAACCTAAGTGAAGGGCGTTTGCTTGGACAAACGGATAATGATATCTGGTTCTGGCTTGGAGTATGTGCTTGGCAGCAGGGTAATTCAGAACAGGCCCGTCGTTGCTTTACTCATGCCACCGCTGGCGACAGCACTATCAATGTACATCGTTACTATAACGATCAGCCGCTGGACTACCTGTTTTATCAGGGACTAGCCCAACGGTGTCTCAATCACCTCGATGCCGCACTGTCACTGTTTAATGACATGGCTGACTGGTCCACCGCCATGTCTGCACAAACCGTTAGCCGGGACTTCTTTGCCGTTTCACAGCCAGATTTATTGGCTCTGGATAACGATCTTCAGCAGCAACATCAGGAGAATTGTCTGTTTATCAGTGCGCTGGCTCATCTTGGCCGTGGTGATTTACCGGCATTCAATCAGGTGACAGAACGCCTGCTGGCGCTAAACCCGGCGCATATCAAAGCCGCTCAGTTCAAAACGCTGTCCGTGGTACTGGCTGAGTTTGCAGATCGCGCTTGGGAACTAAATAAGGAGTTTACTAAACAGAGTTAAGTTTAATTTGTGAGCAGCATGATCATCGTAAAGATGAAGGCAGCATAGAATAGCTCGCGTGCACTCTTCCGTACCCATCAGCGTGATAACAAGAAAACGGCGTTGATGGGTACGATCTACGTTAACGATAAAACGCCTTAACTCTTACCCTCGGAGGCATTTATGTCTGACAGAAAAAAAACAGCACTTATTTCGACGTTGATTACCCTTGCATGTCTTATTGTGCCGGGCGTTAACGCCGTAGAAAAAAAAGATATTACGATTGGGGCTATTTATCTTGATACTCAGGGCTACTACGCAGGCGTTCGCTGGGGAGTCCAGAATTCAGCCGGCCAGTCCGGCGTTAAGGTTGACCTTATTGAAACCAACGCTCAAGGTGATATTTCAAAAGAAAGTTCATTTATCGATACTCTGGTTGCGCGTAATGTTGATGCCATTATCCTCTCGGCAGTATCTGAAAATGGCAGTAGCCGAACCATCAAAAGAGCCAGCGAAGCCAATATCCCCATCATTTGCTACAACACCTGTATTAATGCCAAAGGCGTTGATAAATACGTCTCTGCCTATCTGGTTGGCGATCCGGTAGAGTTTGGCAAGAAGTTAGGCAATTCAGCCGCCGATTACTTTATTGCCAACAATATTACCGCACCAAAAATAGCCGTGATTAACTGCGAAGCTTTCGAAGTTTGCGTACAGCGCCGCAAGGGATTCGAAGAAGTGTTGAAAGCCAGAGTCCCAGGGATGACCATCGTTGCTAATCAAGAAGGAACCGTTCTGGACAAAGCCATTTCCGTTGGTGAAAAACTGCTGATTTCTACGCCAGATCTGGATGCCATTTTTGGTGAATCCGGCGGTGCCACGCTCGGTGCGGTTAAAGCGGTTCGTAACCAAAACCGGTCAGGAAAAACGGTGGTATTTGGCTCAGACATGACCACCGAAATTGCTCAGGAGCTACAAAACAATCAGGTTCTAAAAGCCGTTGTGGATATCTCCGGTAAGAAAATGGGTGAAAACGTATTTGCTCAGACCATGAATGTGATTAATAAGACGCTGCCTAAGGAGAAAGTGATTCAGGTTCCTATCGATCTCTATACCACCAGTGAAAGCGGTAAACAGTGGCTGGATACTCATAAAGACGGGCTGCCTTGATGGCTCAAGTGACGTTGCGTAAGTTCTCGGGCAGCAGCACTGATTGTTCGTTCATTATCTGAGGTATTTGGCATGACGGCTCAACCCTTATCTACACCAGACACAGCAATCGCCTGCATTAGCGGCGGTTGCAAACGCTATCCCGGCGTTGTGGCGCTGGATAATGTCAATTTTACCCTACACAAAGGAGAGGTCCGGGCGCTATTGGGCAAAAATGGTGCCGGAAAATCGACGCTAATCCGAATGCTAACCGGCAGTGAACGACCCGATTCCGGCGAAGTTTATTTATGCGGCACATTATTAGACGGTAGTGATGCCCAGTTAACCCGCCGGGCTGCCAGCCTTGGCGTACGTGCCGTTTACCAAGAGTTAAGTCTGGTTGAAGGTCTGAGCGTTGCCGAGAACCTGTGCTTAGGCGAGTGGCCCCGTCAGGGCGGTATGATCGATCAACAAATGATGTTCGATCAGGCTAATGAGTGCCTGTCTGCATTGGGCGTGGATATCGATCCTATGCTACCCGTGGAGCTACTGAGCCCCGCGCAGAAGCAGCTAGTAGAAATCGCCAGGGTGATGAAAGGTAAGCCAAAACTGGTGATTCTGGATGAACCTACCAGCTCACTGGCCAACACTGAAGTCGATTTAGTGATTGCTGCGGTAAAGCTGATGTCGCGATTGGGAATCGCCGTTATCTACGTTAGTCATCGAATGGAGGAGATACGGCGTTTGGCGTCCTCAGCGACGATTATGCGTGACGGTAAAGTCGCCGGTCAGGTTTCATTAGAAAATACCTCAACTCAAGAAATAGTTGCTCTGATGCTAGGGCGACAGCAGCAACAGCATCGTCAGGTAGAAACTTCGGCAATCAGGGGAGAACCCGTACTGTCGGTAAAAAACCTCTCTTTGCCTCCCAAGCTAAACAATATCAACCTGACGTTGCATCGCGGTGAGGTGCTCGGTATCGCTGGGCTCTTAGGCGCAGGGCGTAGCGAATTACTGAAAGCCATCGTCGGGCTAGATCCTTTCCAACAGGGGGAATTGGTACTGAATGGAAAATCTATTTCACGTCCGGATTACGCATCTATGCTGGCTCAGGGTATCGGCTATACCCCGGAAAACCGTAAAGAGGCGGGCATTATTCCTTTATTGGGCGTTGACGAAAATACGGTGATCACTAATCGCCACACGGTCAGCAACAAGGGCATCTTGCAATGGGGGCTTATCAAAACGCTGACCGAAGGCATTATGCGCCGTATGTCGATTAAGGCTTCCGCTAGCTCTACTGCGATTGGGACGTTATCCGGCGGGAATCAGCAGAAAGTGGTGATTGGCCGTTGGGTTTTCGCCAGCAGTCAGATCTTACTGTTAGATGAGCCTACCCGTGGCGTAGATATTGAAGCTAAACAGCAGATCTATCAAATCGTTCGCGAGCTGGCGGCTGAAGGGAAAAGTATCATATTTATTTCAAGTGAAGTAGAGGAATTGCCGCTGGTCTGCGATCGGATATTGCTGTTGCAACACGGCACATTAACCCGCGAGTTTACTTCTCCCGTTAATGTGGATGAGCTGATGTCGGAAATCTTGTCGGTTCACTAAGAATAATAATATATCGAGGAGTATCGAGTATGTCCGCCTCACCGTTAGCATTACCAAAGAACAATGAGTTCAGTATCAAACAGCTGATTTCCCGCCATATTAATGAGATTGGTTTACTTGTTGTTATCGCCATTCTTTATTTCGTCTTTACCGTTAATGCGCCGGGTTTTATTTCACTGAATAATCAAATGAACATTCTGAGAGATGCCGCCACTATCGGCATCGCCGCGTGGGCAATGACGCTGATTATTATTTCAGGGGAAATTGACGTCAGCATCGGGCCAATGGTGGCTTTCATTTCAGTGTGTTTAGCTTATCTATTGCAATATGGCATACCTCTGCTGCCGGCTTTCCTCATGGTATTGCTGTTGGGAGCGCTATTGGGAACGCTAGCCGGAGCCCTGCGCGGTATTTTTAGCGTTCCTAGCTTTGTGGCGACGCTGGGCCTATGGAGCGCCCTGCGCGGCATGGGGCTGTTTATGACCAACGCGCTGCCGGTACCGATTGAAGAGAGTGACATTCTAGACTGGCTAGGCGGGCAGTTTCTTGGCATACCGGTTTCCGCTCTGATTATGATGCTGCTGTTTGCCGTTTTCCTGTTTATCAGTAAGAAAACGGCGTTCGGGCGCTCGGTATTTGCCGTGGGTGGCAATGCCACTGCGGCCCAGCTTTGTGGCATTAACGTAAAACGGGTGCGTATTCTGATTTTTACGCTGTCAGGCTTGCTTGCCGCCATTACCGGCATTTTGTTAGCCGCTCGCCTCGGGTCAGGCAATGCGGGTGCCGCAAACGGCCTGGAGTTTGACGTTATCGCCGCGGTGGTGGTTGGCGGAACGGCGTTATCCGGCGGCCGCGGCTCTTTGTTTGGCACCCTATTAGGCGTGCTGGTGATTACGCTGATTGGCAACGGATTAGTCCTGCTGGGCATTAACTCCTTCTTCCAGCAGGTGGTGCGCGGCGTGATTATCGTCGTAGCGGTACTGGCAAATATTTTACTGACTCAGCGTAATGCAAAATCAAAACGCTGAGGCACATGCCCGTCATACTTCAAGTTGCAGATGCGTTGGCTGCGCTCACTCACCCGAATCACTTACTTATGTAAGCTCATCGGGATTCATTCACTTGCCGCCTTCCTGCACCTCGAATTATTTTGGGCAGAACGAATGACCATCGGCAATAGCATTGTCGATAAAAAAATAGATCAATAATTTAGTCGAGGAAACTATGAAAACCATGTTAGCAGCTTATCTTCCCGGTAATTCCAGCGTTGAGCTACGTGAAGTAGCATTACCAACGCCGGGGATCAACCAGGTACTTATCAAGATGAAGTCTTCCGGTATCTGCGGCAGCGATGTGCACTATATCTATCATAAACATCGCGCTACCGCCGCAGCGCCGGATAAACCGTTATATCAGGGATTCATCAATGGCCATGAGCCCTGCGGCCAGATTGTAGGGCTGGGCGCAGGCTGCCGCCACTTTCGTGAAGGCGATCGGGTACTGGTTTACCATATCTCTGGCTGTGGTTTTTGCTCTAACTGCCGTCGTGGTTTTCCTATCTCGTGTACCGGTGACGGTAAGGCTGCATATGGCTGGCAGCGCGACGGTGGGCATGCCGAGTACCTGATCGCCGAAGAGAAAGATCTGATTCACGTGCCGGATATGCTCAGCTATGAAGACGGTGCCTTTATTTCCTGTGGCGTAGGAACGGCCTATGAAGGGATTCTGCGCGGCGAAGTCTCCGGAAGCGACAGCGTGCTGGTGGTTGGATTAGGGCCGGTTGGCATGATGGCCATGATGCTGGCAAAAGGGCGCGGGGCCAAACGAGTGATTGGCGTAGATATGCTACCCGATCGTCTGGCGACGGCGAAAAAGCTGGGCGTGATGGACAACGGTTATCTGGCTACGACAGAAAATTTACCGGCCGTTATCAGTGAGCTTACCCACGGCGGTGCCGATGTAGCACTTGATTGTTCTGGTAATGCCGCCGGTCGTCTGCTGGCCTTGCAGTCAACGGCTGATTGGGGTCGTGTTATCTACATTGGTGAAACCGGTAAAGTGGAATTCGAGGTTAGCGCCGATCTGATGCATCACCAGCGGCGGATTATCGGTTCATGGGTAACCAGTTTGTACCATATGGAAAAATGTTGCGTCGACCTGTGTGACTGGAAGCTTTACCCTCACAGTGCCATTACCCATCGTTTCTCTCTTGAGCAGGCCGGAGAGGCTTACGCCCTGATGGCCAGCGGCCAGTGCGGAAAAGTTGTGATTAATTTTCCTGAATGAGCCGCATGCTGGCTGATGGTTTAGCACGATGAGGGATGCGTATGACACTGTTTACATTAAGTAATGACCAGCTTGAGCTGAGCGTCTCCTCTGCGGGGGGGGCTATTGAAGGGTTTTATGGCCGCAATGGCGGGGCTTCTGTTGCGCTCCTGCGCCCGGGAAAAGGCAGCGGCTCTGCGATTCAATCCAGCTGTTTTCCACTGGTGCCTTTTGCCAACCGGGTTAACGGTAACCGCTTTTCCTTTGAAGGTAAAACCTACCGTCTTACCCCGAATACCGAATGGGATACTCACTATTTACACGGAGACGGTTGGCTGAACGAATGGCAATGCCTTGAACATACCCAACATGAACTGCTGCTGGAATATCAGCACAGTCAGGGGATATATCGCTACGTCGCTCGTCAGCATTTCCGGCTACGGGATAATGAACTGGACGTTACGCTCAGCGTGACTAACCAAGGTGAAGATGCGTTGCCTTTTGGCCTCGGATGGCACCCCTATTTCCCTCTCACTAAGCACACCACGGTTCAGGCTAAATCAGGGGGTTACTGGTTAGAGGAAGCGCATTGGCTGGCCGGTGAGCACCAGACTACGCTTCCTGCCGATATCGACTTTAACCAACCGTCCCCCGTTCCCCGCCGCTGGGTGAACAATGGCTTTTCCGGCTGGGATGGCAACGCCACTATCCATTGGCCAGAGCACCAGTGGTCTTTAACCATGGAAACTGAGCCTGCCTGCCCATGCTATTTCATTTTTGTTTCCGATCCGGCGTTTGACCAAGGATATGACTTTGATTTTTTCTGTCTGGAACCAATGAGCCATGCGGCTAATGACCACAACGTGCAGGGCGCGGGAGGGCTAAAGCGGCTAATGACAAATGACACATTGACTCAAACTATGCGATTGACCAGCCGGCCACAGCGTTAGCTGTAATGAAGGCTATCACCTGATGTTCAGCAATTTAAGGAACAAGAATGGAAAAATCAACGGATCGGTTCAATATGGGCTACGTATGGATGATGTGTCTGGTTGCCGCCTGTGGTGGTTTACTCTTTGGCTATGATTGGGTAGTCATCGGTGGTGCAAAGCCATTTTATGAAGCCTATTTCTCCATAACCGATCCGGCCCAATCTGGCTGGGCGATGAGCTCTGCGCTGCTAGGCTGCGTATTGGGCGCGGTGATTTCCGGTTGGTGTTCTGACAAATTCGGGCGCAGGTCTCCGCTTATTCTGGCGGCGGTATTGTTTTCCATTTCAGCTTGGGGCACGGCCATTGCGAGCAGTTTTGATTGGTTTGTGTTCTATCGAATTGTTGGTGGCGTAGGAATTGGTCTGGCATCTGCGCTCAGCCCGGTATATATCGCCGAAGTTAGCCCGGCCCAACGGCGCGGCAAGTTTGTATCTATCAATCAACTGACGATTGTTATCGGCGTGTTGGCGGCGCAGTTGGTGAATCTGATGATTGCTGAACCGGTAGACTCGTCTGTCTCAATGGAGGCGCTGGCTCAGACATGGAACGGTCAAACCGGCTGGCGTTGGATGTTTGGTGCCGAGCTGATACCGGCTCTGGCCTTTCTCATCCTGATGTTTTTTGTGCCGGAGTCGCCGCGTTGGCTGGCAAAGGCAGGAAAAGAAGATCAAGCCAGAAAGGTATTACAGCGTATCGGGGGTACGCACTATGCACAGTCGACGCTGAATGATATACAGCGCTCATTGGGTGATGATGCGAAAAAAATCCCATTTAGTGAACTCTGCTCGCCAAAAGTTCGCCCTGTGATTGTCATTGGTATTGTGCTGGCGGTTTTCCAACAGTGGTGCGGAATTAACGTTATTTTTAACTACGCGCAGGAGATTTTCGCCTCCGCAGGGTTTGATATTAACGACACGCTCAAGTCGATTGTGGCTACCGGTTTAATCAACCTGATCTTTACCGTTCTGGCTTTACCGTTGGTAGACCGTCTGGGCCGCCGTAAGCTGATGCTGATTGGCTCGCTGGGGTTAACCGTTATCTATGCGCTGATTGCCGGTGCCTATGCCTTCGGCATTTTAGGCCTGCCGGTTCTACTGTTAGTACTGGCGGCGATTGCCATTTATGCGTTAACGCTGGCACCGGTGACGTGGGTGCTACTGTCTGAAATTTTCCCTAACCGCGTGCGCGGTATGGCAATGGCGGTTGGCACCTTCTCGCTGTGGATCGCCTGCTTCTTATTAACGTACACCTTCCCGCTGTTGAATGCAGGGCTGGGCGCATCGGGTAGTTTCTTACTGTACGGTGTGATTTGCCTGATGGGCTTTCTATTTATCAAAGCAAAAGTACCGGAAACTAAGGGAATTACGCTGGAAGCGCTGGAAACCCTGTTGGGCGGTAACCGTGAGGTTGACGTTGACGGGGTAGCTAACGATAGAGCGGAAGCTAAGTAGCCGGTTACAGGTTAAGCAATCAGTTCTGGAGCTCGGTAAGAGCCGGGCTTCAGAACGCTGAGAAAAACGGTTATTCCAAAATGTTTCACCGGCATACGCTATCGTCGCGCTTTTTATCAGGATTTGTCAGGTAATCCACCGCCGCCTTATCCACACACAGATTCGCTCCTGACAATGCCAGCGTATGTCCGTCACCTTCCAGCGTAAGCAGCGGACTTCTGAATAGCGTCGCCATGGCTCTGGCATTGTGCCAAGGGGTGGTAGGGTCGTGTCGCTGCGCAACAAACAGTAACTGAGGCAGATTAGGCACATCAGCCGGGCGTTTGGCATGAACGTTGTTTTTCCACGGCCACAAGTCGCACAAATCTAGGGAATCCACTTCCTGAGGCTGATAGTTTGTCGCAGCGAACGCTTCTCTAATCAGCCGTTGCTGACGGCGAATATCAATCTGGCTGAGCTCGCGTACGGATTGATCGGTATAGCTGATAGCGTTCAATGCATCCGGATCGCCAAATGATGCGGAATAATCCAGTAACCCGATGACCTCTTTACTGACAATGCCGATGCTGAGTTGCCTAACCGCAGTGGCCAGAGAGGGCCAGGATGAGCGCCATAGCAGAAGAGAGGTGGTCAGTGATATCAGGTCATCGGAGGATATCTGCCGATCTTCGGCTCCGTATAGCGGCTGAGAGTGCAGTTTATTCAACAAATTGCGATATTGTCGGGTAGCCAGCATTTTATCGGATGAGAGAGGGCAACTGCCGGTTTCTGCACACCAGACAGCAAAGCGCTCAAAGGTCTTTTGGTATCCCCGAGCCTGATTAAGTCGCCACGTGAAGCCATCCTTTGTCTCCTCCAGATCGACAACGCCATCCATCACTATTGCCCGGATAGTTGAGGGAAAGCGTTCTGCGTAGAGAGCTGCCACCTGAGTGCCGTATGAATAAGCCACTGCGGTCAGCCTACTGTCACCAAGCGCTTGGCGAATACGATCTACATCACTGACGGCTTCATCCGTGCCAATATGTTTTAGTACCTCAACGCCCGTATTCTCTATGCAGGCTTTAAGCATATTCCGGGCTTCCTGCTCCTGACTAGTGACAGCGGCGGAGGCACTTTCTGGCACCTTGCAGTTAATTTTAGGGGTAGATTGACCGACACCTCGCGGATCGTACCCGACGATATCCCAAGATTCACTCAGTTTATTGACAGGCCAGTCAGTGCTCAGCAAGGGGTTTATACCCGGTATACCCGGGCCACCACTGATGGCGACTAAGCTGCCCTTGCGTACGCCTTTTGCTGGTAGCAGGGTCAATGCAAGCCTGACGGTTTTATCTGAGCGTTGTTGTTCAATACTGGTGCCATTTTTATACCGTAATGGCACCTCCAGATACCCACAGCGCAGGCTGGGGTGGGGAGAGTCGTTAAACCACGAGTGAAATTTGCTGTTTAAGCAGGATTCCCATTGGATTGAGCGAGCATGGCTGCTGAACGGGATGATACCTGCAATAAGCAATATAGCTGACAGTGCTTTTAACATAGGGTTGTCCAATTCTTCGATGAGGGCGGCGATGCTAGCAATGATAAACTAATTAATTGCGAAATAACGCTGTACGAAAAGCCGTCTTAACGTGGGATGTTTTCTCTTTTAAGCGGATCCTAATAGTTAGCGTCAGCTAAAAGCCAGCTTCGCATCGCCCAGCCCGATGGGGTTAGAAAGTAGCGCTGGGCCGGGCTTGACGGGGTGGCCGGATGCGTCATCGCTACCCAACCGGCATTGAGCGCGGGCAATAGATAATATTGACGAAAGCTTCCTCGATGGCTAAGGGCTAAACGACGAATGAGCTCGCTACCTTTTACCCGTTCATTTAATTTCAGGCAGGCCAATAGCCGCTCAACCTGTGCGCTAGCCTGAGCGCTATCTTGTGCGGTTATACCTTCATCAGGTTGGTCTAGTAAGGCTTGTTTGATGGCGATAGAGAGTGATGAAAGCATAAATTCAATAAACGTGGTTGAGTCTGAAAGGGCATCAGACTGTGACAGCGCATGGTAGTAATCTTCCTGACGATCCTTAATCACCGACTCGACCGGAAGATAGGCTAATATCGGCTTCCATTGGCTAAGTAACCGCGTTTGCCATAGCCTGCCCATCCGGCCATTACCATCGGTAAACGGATGTATAAACTCGAATTCATAGTGAAAAACGCAGCTGGCAATTAACGGATGTTCCTGCTGTCGAGATAGCCAGTCAAAAAGTGATGTGATTAAGTCAGAAACCCGGCTGGCGGGAGGTGCCATGTGCAACAGGCGCTGTTCCCGATAAATTCCCACATTCCCCGATCTCAGTTTGCCCGGACGATCGACTAAACCATTCATGAGTACTTTATGGGCCGCAAGCAAATCGGATAGCTGATTTGCCTGCCAGTTCTCCAACTGCTGGTAGGCAGTAAAGGCATTATGTACCTCCTGAATTTCCTGAGGTAGCCCTAATATCCGCTTACCCTCCAGCAGGGCAGTAATCTGCTCAAGCGTTAGGGTATTATTTTCAATTGCCAGAGAGGCCTGAATAGTTTTAATTCGATTACTACGGCGCAGCTGAGGAGACTGACTGCCCGGCGTCATTGACCACTTACCCAAATACTCGCTGATTTCGGCCACCAGCGAAACGATACGGTTGGTCAGGCGGTAAGGAGGGTAATAATCCATCATACTTTTTTGCCCGCTATCGCTGTCAGTATAGGCCTGAGCGCAATGGCTTAAAGCCAATCCGCATGAGTGTCACGATTTTCTATTATCCATAGTGATTAGAGGAGGACAAGCTGTTCCTGCGGATATGCGAAGGATATCCATAAAATGAGCCGGGTCCCGTAGCCAAAGGCTGTCACCCCGACTTTTCGGGATGACAGCCTAAAAGCCTGATTCAGGCAGAACAATCGTTTGGCATCATCTCGACAGACTGTAGGGATATCAACGCGCTCTGTTTTTCCAGCAGCATAAAGGTGACTGATTCTTTCAGCGCCGGGTGCTCAATGCCTGACAGCAGATAGGCTAAAGTAAAGCATTGCTCGGTCAGTTCGGCCGCACTGAGCGGAGTAGTCTCTATTAAGCTAAACATGGGATCTTCCTCTCATAATTAGAGAGTAATGCACTGACGTTAAAACAAAAGTCTTCGAGGCAGATCGACTATTCGATAAAAAATCCCGTGTAAATTGAGGGCGAGTTTGAGTATGCTCTTCAACAGCCATGATGTTATTCCTGTTAACGTTATGGTTAGAAACCCCGTTAGTGTTTGCGCACTGCGGGGTTTTGCTTGTTGCAACGGAAAAATCCGCGCCACGCCACTGTATGGATAGGCGGTTAACGGGTCAATTGGATGATGGGCGATTTAGCGGGAGAATTGTAGATTCTGGAAACGGATCGCAAAAAAGGATAATGCAGAATTGATATTGATGAAGTTTGATTATAGAAGGGAGCCAACGGCTCCCTCGCTATTTATTCACTACCGTGCGTGCTGACTCTGCAAAGGTTTATCCACCGCAGCCACCGGCCCAGCGCACCAGTTATCCCCCTGATTAATCCCACCGTTCGGCGACGTATAGCCAAGGCAGCCTAAGATTGAGTCAAACAGTTCAACGTGGCGTAGCGTTTGACCGTTTTTCTGTTTAGCCCGCAGGCGTTCAAACGATTGTTCCCGCTCCGGCTGGGCCAAAAACTTGTCTGAAGCCCACACCATGATCGGAATGCGGAACTGCTCCGGCGGTGCCATTTCACGTGGGGTGGCGTGGAAGTGGCTGTTTTCATCAATCGACTCACCGTGGTCGGCGGCGTAGATAACCAGCGCATTTTTATCTTTTAACTGATTAATTACGCTATCGATAAAGCTGTCGGTGTACAGCACGCTGTTGTCGAACGAGTTAATCAGTTGAGCTTTACTGCATGAATCATCAATGCCCATGCATTCCGGCTTATAGGTGCCAAAACCTGCAGGATAGCGCTGAGAATAAAGGTAGTGAGAGCCTTTCGTATGCAAGATAACCAGATGCTTACCTTTCGGGTTATTTTTTATCGACTCGCTTAGCTCGTTAACCAATAGCATGTCGTCAACCGGCTTGCCGTCGTTACGCTTCTCAGAGGCGATGGTTTCGCGAAATGAGTAGTTATTCACATTGACGTTGTTGTAAAACCAAATTTCACTCTGCATAGCAAACAGTTCAGAGCTAAAGCCTAGCGAAGACATGACCGAAAAGACGTTTTGCTCTTTTAGAGTTCGCTGTGGGTTATCTTTGGTTCCGCCTTCGCGCACGAACATGCAGCGTAACGAGAGTTTGGTCGCCGTGTCGCAAGAGGTACCTTTAAACATCAACAGGTTTTTCTCTTTAGCCATTTTCGGCGTAGTGTCACGCTCGTAGCCCAGCATGCCCATATGGTCCCAGCGGGTGGTTTCACCAATGATAAACACCACATAGGTTTGGTCGATATCGGCGGGGGCAACGTAAGTAAACTGTTTAGCTGGGTCGAATAGCTTGCGCGTGTCCTGATTTTCATCGGCCTGCGTATAAATAAATAGCCCCGTTGCCGCCAGCCAGTTTGACGGTAAATAGGAGTGGGCGACCACTCCACCGTAGCTTGGCAGGTCTGTATTGGTCCGTTTCTCATAAACTTTTTGCTCAGCATCTTGCATGCGCAGCGGTAGCCAGACCAGCAGAGCCGAGATAATCATGACTGCCAGCGATGAAATCCGCTGACCCGGTTTTTTTAGCTGGTCGAGCAGCGTATCGTTCAGCGAACTACGCCAGATAAGCAGCAGGGGTAAGGCGCTGACGGCAACCACCCATAGGCCGAATTTGAATCCTATTGCTTCAAGGCTTAAGTCGATATCCGTGGTCATGACCGAAATAATGATGCCGTAGCCAATAACAACGTTAAAAAACACCATATAGTAGCTGGCAGCAACGGAAATGATCACGAACAGGCTAGCTGATATGCGGAAAAACAGCTTGCCGCCAAGAGACAGCAGCCGCATGACAAAGAAGGTAAAGAGTAAAATGGTGACAACTTCCGTCAGCGCTTCTAGCTGTTTTTCGACGTTAAGCTGTAGGGTAAAACGGCGATAGAACACGGATATATTGAGAAAAATACCAATATAGAAGGCTAGCAGCATTGATATATGTTGCTGTGATAGGTTTTTCAATTTATTCATAAAGTTGGATTGAGTTTATATCGCTTATACATAAATGGAAATATTAGGCAGTTATTGTATCAATTTCTCGCTGATAACTCAGAAAAAAATATCAATAATCACAATGTGTTGCAGCCTATTTAGATAACGTTTTAGCAACATATTTTCGGAGGTTGATGATAGTTAGCTATAAATTATCACGATCGGCATCGGGTAATGAAAAAGTTGGTTACAACTGACGCGCAATTCTGACATTCGGTTTCCCGCTCGGAAGATATTGAACTCAATGGGTTACTTAACTGGGTTTCGTGGTTAGCCCGGAGCATCCGTTAGTGACTCAGATGCAGCCGTTACAAAACTCAGAATTAAGAAAATATTCGGAAATTTGTATTTGCGATACGTTAGTCAATCTTGTTGGCCTGTACGGTTACTTTTGCTCTGCGGTCGAAAGCTTATACAGCGGGTATTTTCGCCATATGGAATTAAAGCGTGAATTGTTTAATAAGCGAGAAATGGAATAAACAATGCTTTTAGGCTCGCGCCCGTGAACCACGGCGTGCCCGATCAGCACCGATGCTCCATAGTCCGACCAGCTATCGAAAAGCGATACTGCGATCGGCGGGATCTTTTTAATTAAGTATTCCCACGTGTCTTCATCGGATAAATACCCAACGTGGAAACAGTTTCTGGCCAGAAAGGCTGCGGTTTCCAGATTCAGCGCTGCGCCGTTGGTGCAGGTAACAATGATATCCTGCTTGATGTAATAGGCTTCGCACTGGGCCAGCAATTTTTTCACCTGACCGTTTTCGGGGTCGATAATGATGGGCCTTGAACAGCTATCAATCAGCTTTTCAATTGCCGTAATGGCGCTTTCCCGATCGGTTATCTTCCAGGTATTTTCCAGCATTCCGGTGATTTTTTCAGGGGATAGTCTTAGCGCCAGCACGTTTTCGGTAGCGTCGTTAATCGAAATAAAAGCGGCACCCAACGCCATATATTTCCGATATTTCCCGGGAATTCGATACTTCTTATTGAATTTCCTTAGCTGGGAACGTTCGGACATCTTTTGGAAAAAGCCAGCCATGCAGAACCTCGTGGTGGTGTTTGGGCGTTGAGAGTAAATTTTAATTTAGCGTGTTTACAACGCCATAATCATACTAAAAAGGGGCTTTCGCCCCTTTGGTCAATCAATTCTATCGCGTTACAGCGTTAGCTTTGAGCTGCCAGTTTAGGCGATTTGTTAGTCTCAGACGGATGTGTGTCTTTGATAACGGTCCACAGAACCACGGCACCGATCAGGTCGAGGAATCCTAGAATAATGAAGAACGGACCATAGCCAATGGTAACAACTAAGGCGCCCATTAACAGGTTAAAGGATAGTTGGCCTGCCCATGCGGCTGAACCTGCTAAGCCAGTTACGGTAGCCACTTCATTTTTCTTAAACAGATCGGAAGCCAGCGTGATAACCAGCGTTGACAGCATTTGGTGCGCAAAACCACCCAAGCTTATCAGTGCAATCGCAATGTAAGCATTTTCAACGATGCTGACGAACCCGATAGCGGTCATTAACACCGCCGCGATAGTAAAGCCGATGCGACGTGAGTTAACGGTGGTGATATTACAACGCTTAATCAAGAATGCGGTCAGGAAGCCACCCGCCACGCAGCCAAAGTCAGCGGCGAGGAACGGTAACCATGCAAACATGGCGATCTCTTTGATCGGCATATGCATGACCTGAGTCAGGTATAACGGCATCCAGAAGCTGATAGTACCCCAAGCCGGATCGGCAAGAAAACGGGTGACAGCAATACCCCAGAAGTTGCGCTGAGCAAGGATCACACCCATTGCCGGCTTTTCGTTCACGGTAGACTGAAGGTGCTTTTCCTGTCCGTCAAAGATGTAGTTCTTTTCTTCTTCAGTAATGGAAGGGTGCTTTTCCGGTGAGTTATAGATCAAATACCAAATCACCGCGACCACTAAACCGATACCACCGGTAATAACGAAGGCAGCTTCCCAGTTAAAAGTCAGGATAGCCCATACGACTAACGGCGGAGCCAACATGGCACCAATAGAAGTACCTACGTTAAACAGGCCACCGGCGATGCCGCGCTCGGAAGCAGGGAACCACTCAGCAGACGTTTTCATACCGGCCGGGATAACCGAAGCTTCGGTTAAACCCATTAATCCGCGTAAGAAAGCCAGACCCTGCCAGCTACCGACAAAGGCATGAGCCATGTTAACCAGTGACCATGCCACGGCAAAAATGAAGAAACCAACTTTCAGGCCAACCACGTCAAGAATATAGCCGCAGATAGGCTGTGCGATGGTATAGGCTAGTTGGAATGCGCTGATAATCCAGGAGTATTGTTGTTCAGTGATATGCAGTTCTGTAAATAGTGTTGGAGCTGCAACGCTGAGTGAACTTCTGGCCAAATAGTTAACGATGGTAACCAGGCAAACTAGCGATATGATCCACCAGCGAAGATTCTTTATCTTCATAAATAAAAACCTCAAGAATTCTTATGTCAATTTTAGTTTGCCAATTTTTTGACAAGCTACGTTTAGCTTTATATTTAACTGGCCGTCAGCGACGGCACTTCTATTTTTGGTTTGAAAAATAACGTGATGCATTGCCGTAGCAGATATCCGCTACCATTTGTCCGACTAACTCAAAGTCATGCGGTAACTCGCCGTCGTCCATCCATTTACCAACCATATCGCACAGGATGCGACGGAAATATTCATGGCGTGTGTAAGAGAGGAAGCTGCGTGAGTCTGTTAGCATGCCAACGAATTGACTGAGCAAACCCATTTGAGACAGTTGCATAAGCTGGCGTTGCATACCGTCTTTCTGATCGTTAAACCACCAGCCAGAACCGAACTGAACCTTACCGGCAATACCACCGCCCTGGAAGTTACCGCACATGGTTGCCAGCACTTCGTTATCACGCGGGTTCAGGCAGTAGAGAATGGTTTTTGGCAATTGATTATCAATATCCAGCGCGTTCAACAGCTGAGATAAGGCTTCAGCCACCGGACGATCGCCGATAGAGTCAAAGCCAACGTCTGCTCCCAGCAGCTTAAACATCCGCTGGTTGTTGTTGCGTAACGCACCTAAGTGTAATTGCATGACCCAGCCGCGTTTTGCATATTCACGGCCTAACCATACCTGAACGGCAGTGCTGAATTGAGCAACTTCCAGCTCAGACAGCGGCTGTTGTGCCCGGCGCTTTTGTAAGATCAGGTCTAACTCTGCGGTAGCCGGAACCGCCGCGTAGCGAATCACTTCGATACCGTGGTCAGCGGCAACGCAGCCGTGCAGGGCAAAATGGTCGAGGCGCTTGGCCAAGGCGTTTAAAAAGTCGTTAAAGCCAGAGATTGAAACGTCGGCCGCTTTTTCCAGTAGGGGTAAATAGTCGGTGAACCCCAGCAGATCGATCTTAAATGCGCGGTCCGGTCTCCAGCTTGGGCGAACCTGAATATCGAAGCTGCTGTCTTTAGCAATAGTTTGATGGTGGACCAGCGAATCAATAGGATCGTCGGTAGTGCCAACCATCTTAACGTTCATCTGCTTCATAATGCCGCGGGCAGAGAACTCAGGGGTTGCCAGCATTTCGTTAGCCTGATGCCAGATTTTTTCAGCATTTTTTGGACCAAATTGGATATTTTCGATGCCGAAAGGACGCTTCAATTCCAGATGCGTCCAGTGGTAAATCGGGTTTCCCAACGTTTTTGGTACCACGGAGGCCCAGGTTAAATATTTATCATAGGCACTGGCATCGCCGGTAATTAAACGCTCATCAATGCCAGCGGTACGCAGTACCCGCCATTTGTAATGGTCACCGGCCAGCCAAATTTCGGCCAGATTTTTAAACTGGCGGTTTTCAGCAACGTCCTGCGGCGGTAAATGGCAGTGATAGTCAAAAATCGGCTGCACAGCGGCATAGTCAAAATAGAGGCGTTCTGCGGCTGAAGTCGTTAGCAAAAAGCTATCATTCATAAATTCTTTCATCAGAAAACTCCTTAGGCTTTCAAATTTTCAATGCTTTTTTGCGCACCGTTTTGCATTAAGAAGAGATAGCTCTCAGTAACCTTCTTAACAAAGCGCGGGTCGTTCGGTAGCTGCTCGCCAAATACCGACGTTAACCCTAGCAGGGCGTTAACCCGATCTACGCCATCCTGTGAATGGTTAACGATATCAGCCAGCGTACCCGCCATTGGATCGCGAATATCAATTGGCTGCTGGCTATCGTCAACGCCGCCGATATAGCGCATCCAGCCTGCAACACCCAGTGCTAAACAGTCAAAATTGCCGTTGTTAGCTAAGTGCCAGCGGGAAGAGTCGAGCATCCGCTGTGGTAGTTTTTGCGTTCCATCCATGGCGATTTGCCAGGTGCGGTGCTTGAGTGACGGGTTACTGTAGCGCTCGATCAGGCGATCGGCATAGGCGGCTAAATCTACGTTATCAACGCTTAGGGTTGGAGCCTGTTCTTTCAACATTAAATGATGGGCTGCCGCGCGGTAAGACGGGTCAACCATACAGTCATTGATGTGCTGATAACCCGCCAAATAACCTAAGTAAGCCAGAAACGAGTGGCTACCGTTAAGCATACGTAGCTTCATCTCTTCATACGGGAGAACGTCTTTTACTAGTTCAGCTCCGGCAAGTTCCCATTCAGGGCGGCCGGCAACAAAGTTATCTTCAACAACCCATTGGATAAATGGTTCACAGGCAATGCCTACCGGATCGCTAAAGCCCAGTGCGTTGTTGATTTCGGCCAGCGTTTCTTCCGTTGCTGCCGGTACAATTCGATCAACCATAGTGCTTGGGAAACTGACGTTTTGCTCGATCCATATGGCTAAATCTTTATCGCGAGCGTTTGCTAGGTCCAGAACCGCCTGTTTTACGATATGACCGTTTTCTGGAATATTATCGCAGGAAAGAACGGTGAACGGCGCTAAGCCCCGAGCTCTGCGGCGGTATAATGCTTCAACGATGGTTCCGGCGGCCGTTGATGGCGCAGTCGGATTAGCTAGATCGGCTTTAATGGCTGAATTGTTCAGGTCTAGACCAGCACCGCCGGGCAGAACGCAATAGCCTTTTTCGGTAATGGTTAATGACACAATCGCCACCTGCGGCTCGGCCATTTTTTCCAGAACGGCGTCAATGCCGTCTTTTGCCGGATGTAATGACTCTTTCACTGAGCCGATAACCAGACATTTGTTGCTTTCAGCCCCTTTTTCCAGCACGGAGTAGAGGTGGTCCTGTTGACGTAGCGATTCAATTAGCGCTTCTCCGCCAATCAGATTAACTTCGCAAATTCCCCAATCGCCTTGAGTTTTATTTAAAACGCGATCGGTCAATAATGCCTGATGTGCGCGGTGGAATGCACCAAATCCTAAGTGGACAATGCGGGTTTGCAGTTTCTTGCGATCGTATTGCGGTGACAGAACTGCCTGCGGTAATGAGCTTTTTCCTAACATTTGGGATATCCCCCTTAGATTTTTTGATGCGGTCATACCAAAACAAAAATGTATTTTACTTATTATTCATGATGATAAATATTCCACCACAATAATTGATCTCAGCACTCTCACTTTAGATGCGGGAACTTATCATAGTTGTCAGACCAATTAAGGGATCTAATTCACATAAATTAAATAATAAGGATTAAAGCGCATTTTTATGTCGATTCTATTGGGGTTTTTTAGCATTTATTTATTTAATTCACTGAAAATACTGTTTATTTATATTTTTAAATAATTGGTTGACCAATATTGACGCGATAGGCTATGTTATATTCATCATGTGGTTGGTATGGTATTTTACACAGTAGAAGAGATAGCCGTATTTGCAACCCTAGAAGGATTTAGATTATGTTTAGTGCTAAGCGCCTTTATCAAGAACTCGGTATAAAACTCAAAGAGTTACTGAGTTCCGGGCGTTATCCTGTTGGCTCTCGTCTGCCGCCAGAGAGAGATATTGCTGAACAGTTTGGAGTCAGTCGGGCGGTCGTACGCGAAGCGTTGATCATGCTGGAGCTAGAAAACCTGATTGATGTGCGTAAAGGCTCGGGTGTTTACGTTATTAATACCATTAACGACGATAAGGCCGCTTTTAAAGCCACGGATGACGATATCGGTCCTTTTGAATTACTTCAGGCCCGACAGTTACTTGAGAGTAACATTGCCGCTTTTGCCGCAACTCAGCTGATTAAATCCGATATTGCCGACATGATGGACGCGCTGGAACTTGAGCGGGTAGCGTTGGAAAGTGGCCGGACCGATTACGACGACGACGAACTTTTTCACATGTTGATAGCACGAGCAACGCAAAATTCGGTTCTAGAGAGCATGGTTCACGATCTGTGGGTCCGTCGGCAAAATAGCCCGATGTGGCAAAAGCTACATACTCATATTGTCGATCAAAGCTATCGGCATAAGTGGCTCGAAGACCACCGGAAGATCCTGTTGTCGTTACAACATCGGGACCCGGAGGGCGCTAAACGTGCTATGTGGCAGCATTTAGAAAATGTGAAATTGACGCTGTTGGAATTATCTAACAGCGATGATCTTGGGTTTGACGGTTATCTTTTTGATTCTGTTCCGGTTACTAAGTCGTAATGACGGCTTTGCCTGAATATCAGAGTTGATCGAACAACGGTTTGCCGGGTTAACGCCTGATAGCCTTGTGAGTAGCCGTTTGAGATGTAATTCTAATAGAAAAGGTGAATAAATCATGGAACAAACGTGGCGTTGGTATGGCCCTAACGATCCAGTATCTCTTGATGATATCCGTCAGGCTGGTGCTACTGGCGTAGTTACCGCATTACACCATATTCCTAACGGTGAAGTCTGGACGGTTGAAGAAATTCAAAAGCGCAAAGCCGTGCTGGAAGCCAAGGGGCTGACATGGTCGGTTGTTGAAAGTATTCCCGTTCATGAAGAAATCAAAACCCAGTCTGGAAACTACAAGCAGCATATCGCAAACTATCAGCAGTCTATTCGCAACCTGGCTGCCTGCGGTATTGATACCGTGTGCTATAACTTTATGCCAGTTTTGGATTGGACTCGTACCGATCTTGAGTATGAATTACCAGACGGCTCTAAAGCGTTACGTTTTGATCAAATTGCCTTCGCCGCTTTTGAATTACATATTCTTAAACGCGCCGGTGCGCAAGCGGATTATTCTCCTGAAGAAGTGAAGCAGGCTAAAGCCTACTTTGACGCCATGTCTCAGGCCGATATCGATAAGCTTACGGGCAATATTATTGCCGGTTTACCGGGTGCTGAAGAGGGTTATACCTTAGATCAGTTCCGCGCTCACTTGGCAACCTACGACGGTATTGATAAGGCTAAACTGCGCGAGCATATGGGCTATTTCCTTAAGCAAATCGTACCGGTTGCTGAAGCTGCTGGCCTGAAGCTGGCGGTTCACCCTGACGATCCACCGCGTCCAATTCTGGGCCTGCCGCGTATCGTTTCTACCATTGAAGATATGCAGTGGCTGAAAGATACCGTTGACAGCATCAGTAACGGTTTCACTATGTGCACCGGCTCTTACGGCGTGCGCGGCGATAACGATTTAGTTAAGATGATCGAAACCTTTGGCGATCGTATCCACTTTACTCATCTACGTTCAACCTGCCGGGAAGAGAATCCAAAAACTTTCCATGAAGGCGCGCACTTACAGGGCGATGTAGATATGTATTCCGTGGTGAAAGCGATTCTGACCGAAGAAGATCGCCGCCAGAAAGCCGGAAACTTCCGCGCTATTCCTATGCGTCCTGACCACGGTCACCAGATGCTGGACGATCTGAAGAAGAAAACCAATCCGGGTTATTCTGCTATCGGCCGTCTGAAAGGTTTGGCAGAGGTTCGCGGCGTTGAGCTGGCAATTAAGCGCGCGTTCTTTAGCGATAAAAAATAGTCATTGATGTAGCGTTCTGAACGCTCAGCAAGTGATTAAAAGCCCCGGAGAACGTAAGTTCTTCGGGGCTTTTTAATTGATGGGCGTCACTGGGCCTATCCAAGAATAGCCCCGTTCATTGCTAAACCAATGGGGCATCATTATTATCGGGCAAATGCGGCTACGGCACTAACCAGCGGACCGCCAAGGGTGCGTTTTAAGGTTGTCAGCGCAATGCCTTTAAGCAGGGTTTTAGCCCCCTGACGTACCGCATTATTAATGAAATCATGCTCTTCACTCTGTTCCATCCAGCCGTAGCTGTTTACGGTTTCTAACAGCGCTCCTGCCGTAATCACTTTGCTGTCAAAGCGGATAGCAACCGAACCGGCATAACGACGATACTGAATCTCTTTAATACCCGGAATGCGTTCAAGCTTTTCGATCAATGCCGTCACTTCGGCATGATGATGCTGAATGTATTCTGAACGGATACGGATGCGATTTTGGGTCTGATGAACATAGGGAGCCATGGGTGTACACCTGAATGGTAATGATAACGAGAATAATTTATATTAAGCTTTGTGGTCTGTCCAGTATCCTAAATGAGCAATTTGTGCGAAAGAAGGAGGGTGAGAATTAGGCTAAGGACAAGGTTTTGTGGTTTAAATGTGACTGACTACAAAATGTGATGCGTTTAGCTGTTTAAAATCATCGGGTAGCGTCATATGATAACCATAACAAAAATTTAACGCCTTCTTGCCGCAGACGCAGGATGAATGCATCACATTTAGGACACCGAATGAAATCCGATGGCTTCAGTGGATTAATCACGCTACGTCGTTTTGTTGAAATTGCACACCACATACCCGGCCGTTTAAGGCTACGCTTTACTAATCGTCTGGTTGCCGGGCTCAGTCAGGGCAAACTGTCTTCTCTTGAAGCGTTATGTGGTAACGATAGCTGTTTGAAAAGCTATACGGTAAATTCTGCAACGGGTAGCCTGATACTGGAATATGACGCACGACGGTTATCTCCGGCTTTGTTAGACCAGCTGTTTGGCTCCGATGACAACCTTGCACAGCAGGCTTTAACCGCCATTTTGCCAATTATTTCTCCGTCAGATAGCCAATAACGAGGAACTGAACATGAGCAGCGATAAGAGTAATAACGATCGGGAAAACCCTGCCTTTCAAGGCATGCCGCCATACGGCCCTTACGGTTATCCCACGCCTCAGCAAATGCAACAGATGCAACAACAGATGCTGCAAATGCAACAACAGCCAATGATGTGGCCTCCTTATCCTCCGATGTGGAACCCGATGTACGGCCAACCGCCGATGCCTCAACAGCCTCAGGCCCAGCAGCCAATGCCGCAGGGTTTTGACTGGAGCGGGCAGGCTCAGGGCATGGTTGAAGGCATGATGGGCGAACAGGCAGGCCTGTTTAAAAATATCATCAGTACTATCGGCGTTGATGATAAAGAGTTCTGGAAAGGGGCGATGATTGGTGCCGCCGCGGCGCTGATTTTGGGTAATGAAAGCGTACGCAACACGCTGTTGCAAACTTTTGCTAATGCGGGCGATCTGCTAAAAACGGGCAGTTCAAAGGTGAAAGGCGCAGCAGAGTCAGATACCAGTAGCGTTGAAGAAACGGTGACGGCCACCAGCGCCATTTTCCGCGATACCGTTCAGGCTGGCAACGAAGGTTTTTCGGGCTCGGTAGAGGGCCATCGCCAGCCGGGAGAAGATAAAGATGAGCAATAATAGCGATCGCTTAAACCCTGCCAGCAGGGCGCTGATTGCCGGTGCTTTAGTCGGCGCAACGGCGTCTGGCGTGGAGCAATGGCGCCGTTACCAAAGCGGTGAACAAACGCTGAATCAGGCGACCAGTAAAGTATTAATCGATGCGACCAAGGCCGGTTTGATCAGCGGCGCTGCTATGTCCGTCGCTAATGCCACTGCCGGTCGCCCGGTATTAACGTTATTAGCGGTACTGAGCGCTGGCGCTGCCGGTTTGTATCTATTGGATGCGATGAAGAAAGGAGAGTCAGATGAAACAGCCGAATAATCCTTATTACTACAACCCATACTATTCGCCTTACGCACCTTATCCGGTCGATCAATCAACGCTTCAGCCAGCGTATCGTGCCGATAACGGCCGGGCGCACTTAATTACCGGTATCGTTGCCGGTGCTGCGATTGCCTATCTTCTGACTAACCGGAACGTACAGCAAAGCATCAGCTCTACGGCCAATAAAGCCTGGGGTGCGGTGCGCGGTGAAGTTGAAGAGCTAAAAGAGCGTTTAGCCGACGTGCAGGCGGAGCTGGATTACTACCGCGAAAAAGATCAAGACAGCGAGTAACCGCGTTAATGACAAAACAAACGATTGTCACTTTGGTACACCAGCTACCGGGAAGGCTACGGGTGCGGGTTCCTTATTTGCGCCAACGTCAGGATATCGCAGGCTGGCTTAAAACTCAGCTACTCTCTTTGGCCGGCGTGAAGAGCGTTCGCTTACGCCCTGCGGCGGCCTCGGCGGTGCTGAATTATGATACTCACAAAACCAATGCTCAGGTGCTTTTAGAGCAGCTACACGCTATCGACTGGGCTCAGGCCCACGACAGTGAATACGAAACCGAGTATTGCGGCGGTGATCATTTGCTGAACTTAGCCGGTCTGGCGATGACTCAGTTTTTACCGAAACGCTGGGCTGCGCTG
This sequence comes from Budvicia diplopodorum, assembly GCF_009800925.1. Lineage (GTDB taxonomy): Bacteria > Pseudomonadota > Gammaproteobacteria > Enterobacterales > Enterobacteriaceae > Budvicia > Budvicia diplopodorum. The sequence goes on from NZ_WOYF01000003.1 coordinate 273,697, forward strand.
CCTGCGTTAATGCTAATTACGCCGACGCTTGCCGAAGGCGTTGAATCATTAAAGCGTCGAGAGCTTAAGGTTGAAGTACTGGACGCTTTAGCGTTGGGCCTGTCGGTGGTGCGTGGCGATTATCGAACCGCCATGCTGACGCAGTCTTTGCTTACCTTGGGTGAATATTTTGAGCAGGAAACCAGCCGCCACTCCGATGAGCTGCTGTCTGAACTGATGCAGCCTCAATACCATTCGATATGGGTTGAGCGCGACGGTACCAGCTGTGAGATTAGCGCCGAGCGGCTGGTTAACGGTGACGTGATGCTACTCGGCCCGGGAGACAATATTCCGGCCGACGGTACGGTACTACGCGGTATTGGCTTAATTAACCAAGCGTCGATGACGGGCGAAAGCGTTCCGGTGCGTCGGGAAACCGGTGCCTGGGTTTTTGCCGGTACGCAGGTTCAGGACGGAAACATTGCCGTCCGGGCCGACCGGGTTGGCGATGAGTCTTCTACGGCGAGCATTCGCCGCTTTATTACCGAGTCGCTCAGCCAACGCAGTGAAACTCAGCAGGTGACGCAAAAGATGGCTGACCGTCGGGTTGCGATTACGCTTGCCGCCGGTGCGGGCATTTTTGCCCTGACCCGTGACTGGAACCGGCTGGCTTCCGTTTTTCTGGTCGATTATTCCTGTGCGCTAAAGCTCAGTACGCCGATTGCCTTCAAGTCCATCATGTATAAAGCCGCGAACTCTGGGCTGTTACTAAAGGGCGGCCGGGCGATTGAACAGCTGGCCGATATCGATACGGTGGTATTTGATAAGACCGGTACGCTGACGTATGGCGATATGCTGGTAACCGACGTAGTCAGTTTCGATCCGGAACACGCGTGGGCTGAGCGGCTGTTAGCCATTGCGGCATCGGTTGAAGAGCACAGTAACCATCCGCTGGCCCGTGCGGTGGTCAACGCGGCTAAGCAGCATGAGCTTCCTCATATTAATCATGGTGAGGTGGAATATGTAATAGCCCACGGTCTGATTTCTGAGCTTGACGAGCATAAGATGGCTATCGGTAGCCGTCACTTCCTGCATGAGCATTACAATATCGATTTTGACCCGTTTAAATCGCAGATTCGTGCGCTTGAAGAGCAGGGGCGCCATCTGCTGTTTATCAGCCTTGATGAACGATTGGCCGGAGTGATCGGCCTGCAGGATCACGTGCGGGAAGAAGCCGCTGAGGTTATCAGCCAACTGCGGGCGCTGGGTGTCAATAACGTGGTATTGCTGACCGGCGATAAGCAGCATAAAGCCGAGCAGATGGCTAAAGATCTGGGCTTTGACCAGTTTTATGCCGAAGCAACGCCGGAAAGCAAAGTCAGCGTGGTTCAGTCATTGCAGGAGCAGGGCTGCCGCGTGATGTTCGTCGGTGACGGGGTTAATGATGCGCCGGTTCTGACTCAGGCTAACGTTGGCCTGGCGATGAACCGCAGTAGTGAACTGGCCCAGCAGGCGGCCGATGCGGTATTACTGCAGGATTCACTGCATGGCGTCGTAGTTGCCCGTGAACTGTCGGTTGAAGCGATGCGCTTAGTTAACAGTAATATCAAGCTAACCGAGTGGATTAACAGCGGTATTATGCTGGCGGCAGCAATGGGTCGGCTATCGCCGACGTTAAGCGCTTTGCTGCATAACGGAACCACAATGGGCGTATTGCTACGCTCGCTGGCGGCAAGGAAATAGCGCCAGTGGCTATAAGCCGTCGGGTTGAGGGAATAGCGCTTCAACCCGTCGGCTATTAATTTGACTCAACGAATCATCATTTAGGGAATGAATGTATGGAAAACAGCACTATAGGTAAATGGCGTGGATTACTGTTCGTTGCTTTAAGCATTCTGATGATATCAGGCTGCTCTACCCGTTCTATTTCTAACGCCGGAAATGGGCAAAACCAGTTTTATGGCGGTGAGCTAAGGGATCAGGACGTGTTAGGCGCAATGCCTGAACAAGGGATTACCGATGCGGATATTAAAACTGCTCTTAACAATTCCCGCTACAGCTTTAGATTACCCAAAGACTCTTCAATTCTGCTGATCCAATCAGGGGCAATGACGCCGGATCCGGCGATGCAACAGGCGCTAAAACAGTTTTATTCTGTCGCCGTCTTCTCCGGTATTCCACCGAACTCATACCGTTATGGTGATAGTCAGCATAAAGACTCCAACGTTGATTATCCTAAACTGCTGCGCCTGACGGCGGCTAACGGTGGTCAGGATAAGATTCTGGTTTACTGGGGGCAGTTAGAAAGCGGTAGCGAAAATGAAGCGACTAAAGTGGTGTCGTGGGTGCCTTTCATCGGTGGCGTATTGCCTGATGAAACCCAGCATATGCGGATCGTACTGCGCGTTGCGCTGATTGATGTATTAAGCGGTCGTTGGACTACGTTGACGCCGGAAACCTTTGAAAGCTCTACCGTAAGCGGTCGGTATAACCGGGATTCCAAAGATACAAAACAGATTACGGCACTGAAAGATCTGGCCTATGAGGCTGCGGCAAAAGAGATTTTTGAGCGTTTTAGCCGCTGATGAACGTGTTGAATTGAGCCTTAGCGTAAGTTGACTATTTTTAACACCAGATAGATAACCGTTAAGGTTGATCGTTAATACCGAATGGCTCTTTTTTAGAGCCATTTTTGTTTTATGGCTAATCTGATTCAGGAGCTAATCTTCGGGCTTCCGCCGTATCTAACTGCACCAGATCCCGATGCTGGTTGAGCGGTTTATCTAAAAAGTGAGTCAGTAAAATTTGTAGCGGATCCCCGTGCCCGACCAACAGTATATGTTTGCCTTCATACTGCTGTTCCAAATCCTGTAGAAAATCCATTTGCCTGTCGCAGACTGACTGTAAGCTTTCTACCTCGCCAAACTCATGTTCCGGATCCTGAATATCGTGCTGCCAGACTAGCTCGTATTGGGAGTCGTCAAGCTGCTCAAAATCACCAAAATAGCGCTCACGCAGGGCCGGGCTTGGGCTGGCCGGAACGGAGATATGGTCAGATGCTAGCGCTGCGGTTTCAACCGTTCGCTTGAAATCTGAGTGGAAAATCATATCCGGCTTGGGAAACGGCCAGTTCTCCAGCGTACGGACTACCTGAGCAATTCCCCACGGGGAGAGTCCGTAGGCGTCGCGACCGTGCTCAATATCACTGATAATGATCTTCTGCTGATTCGCTAAGCTGTGACCGTGGCGGAGAACGTAATAAATATTGCGTAGAGACATGCGATCGATTCCCATATGTCGGTTAGTTGCCAATCGGCAGAGGAAAAGCACTATTCTATTTGTGGACCAAATTTACCCAATAATCAAATTAAAGGTTTCAGTCAGAAGCCCCAAATAAGCTATTTCTTATGGGTATTGGTCAGCGTCGACACCGAGTGGCGCTTCACCAACGTTGGATTAAACAGATTAGTCACGTGGGGTAGCTGTTTGCCCTGCGCCAGTGCAAGTGCGAGCTCTGCGGCCTGAGTGGCCATAGAAACCACCGGGTAGCGAACGGTGGTGAGGCCGGGGCGGAGGTAGCGGGCAATCAGCACGTCATCGAAGCCGATCAATGATATGTTTTGCGGAACCTGAATATTGTTATCGCTCAGCACCGAGAGCGCGCCCGCGGCCATGGTGTCGTTGTAGCAGACTACGGCGGTTATCTGCTGGTTTCGCTCTAACAGCTCAATCAGCGCTTTTTCTCCGCCCGTTTCATCGGGAGAGCCGTAGGCAATACGCTTTTCATTAATGGCTATTTGATGCTCAAGCAGTGCGTCACGATAGCCCTGCAGCCGGTCTTCGGCATCGGAAATTTTATGGTCAGAACAGATAATGCCAATATTGCGATGCCCCTGCTGGATAAGATAATTGGTCGCTAGCCGCGAACCATAGCGGTCATCCAGAGCAACGCATCGGCTTTCCAGACCGGGAAGGATTCGATTAATTAACACCATGCCGGGGATCTGGCGCATTAGTCCGCGTAGTTCATCGTCTGACAGGGTTTTAGCATGAACCACCAACGCCTGGCACTGATGGCGGATAAGCTGCTCTATCGCTTGGCGCTCTTTGTGTTCATCGTGGTAACCATTTCCAATAAGCAGAAAATTTCCCGTCGAGTAGGCTACCTGCTCTGTGGCTTTAACCATGGTGCCAAAAAATGGATCGGATACGTCTGAAACAATCAGGCCCAAAGTGCCTGTGGTTTGGCGGGCTAGCGCTCTGGCATTGGCGTTAGGATGGTATTGCAGGCTTTCCATCGCGTTGAGTACCGCTTCACGGGTGGTGCCTTTTGCTTTCGGTGAATTGTTAATGACACGAGATACCGTCGCAACGGAAACCCCGGCTAATTTAGCTACATCCTTTATGGTCGCCATGATTAATTCGCCTGAATAAAGTAAACGGTTACATCGCTAAGTCTTACGGAAAATAAGGGTATTGGCAATATCAAAAGTAGAAAAATGAGAGAAAGTCCGCTAATTACACGCTTCGTTACACTTTGTAGGGCTATGTTTCGTTTTGAGGGTGGCTGAAAGCCATGGGGTGGGCTAAATTCAGTATCCCAGAGGTATTTATTGGTGAATATTCAACGTTCGCGTTGGAACCATTTACTGGATTACACCGACCTACGCGGATGCGTAGGTTTTTTTTATTCGCAGTATATTTTTGATTGTTTTTTATCCAATCAAAAGTATTAATGACGATCTGTGGGCGAAATTGGTTGTCTTAGATAGCTCAGGAATGTTATCAACGCACATCGCGCTGTTTATAGGGAAATAATAATGGTTATTCAGTTCCTTCGTTTTGTCTTTCGTGTGTGCTTTCGCATTACCGTCAAGGGTGATTTATCCAGCTTTAGCAAAGAGCGTTTATTAATAACGCCAAACCATCTTTCATTTATTGACGGTGTCCTGCTCGGGCTTTTCCTACCGATTAAACCCGTTTTTGCGATCTACTCTAACGTAACCGAGCGCTGGTTTATCCGGATCATCAGGCCATATATCGACTTTGCGCCAATGGACCCAAGTAACCCAATGGCGATTAAATCGCTGATCAGGCAGATAGAAAAGGGTCGACCGATTGTTATTTTCCCGGAAGGCCGGATTACCGTTACCGGATCGCTGATGAAAATCTATGACGGTGCCGCGTTTATTGCCGCCAAGTCTGATGCTACGGTTATTCCTGTTTGGCTTGAAGGGGCTGAGTTCAGCTTTCTTGGGCGACTAAAGGGCATTTTCAAACTGCGCCTGCTGCCTAAAATTACCATCCACGTTCTTCCTGATACCAAAATTTCTATGCCTGAAGCGCCGACGTCAACTGAGCGCCGCAGGCTGGCAGGCGAGCATTTACATCAGGTAATGATGGATGCCCGAATGGCAACCCGCCGACCAAAAACTCTATACCAAGCGTTTTTAGACGCGAAGTCCTGCTACGGTGGAGGGCAGACTATTATTGCTGATATCGCAATGAAGAATGACACTTACCGCACGTTGCTGAAAAAGTCCCTTGGTTTAAGCCGTATTATCGGCAAAGTGAGTGAGCCCGATGAATATGTTGGCCTGCTGCTGCCAAACGCTATCGTCACTGCCGCCGCTATTCTTGGTACTTCTCTTAGCGGGAGAGTTCCCGCGATGCTCAACTACACCGCTGGTGTAAACGGCTTAAACAGTGCGCTGAAGGCCGCAGAAATAAAAACCATTATTACTTCCCGCCAGTTTTTAGAAAAGGGCCAGTTAACCTATTTAGCCGAACAGGTCACTAATGCTAAGTGGTACTACCTTGAAGATATGAAAGATACTCTAACCAGGGAAGACAAACTTTGGGTCATTAAACATCTGATATTCCCGCGTCAGGCGATGGTTAAGAAACGGCCGGATGATGCAGCGGTGGTACTCTTTACCTCCGGTTCTGAAGGCAATCCTAAAGGCGTGGTGCATTCCCATAACAGTCTATTAGCCAACGTTGAGCAAATCCGTACCGTGGCCGATTTTACGCCGAAAGATAAGTTTATGTCGGCGCTGCCGCTGTTCCATGCCTTTGGCCTAACGGCGGGGCTATTTACGCCGTTGATTACCGGCAGCCGGATTTTTCTTTATCCAAGCCCGCTGCACTATCGCATTGTGCCTGAGCTAATTTATGACCAAAACTGCACCGTTATGTTTGGTACACCGACCTTTCTGAGCAACTACGCTCGTTTTGCTCATGCCTATGATTTCGCCCGCCTGCGTTACGTGGTGGCCGGTGCTGAAAAACTATCGGCGGTGACCCGTGAAATCTGGCAGGAGAAGTTCGGCATTCGCATTCTTGAAGGCTATGGCGTCACCGAGTGCGCACCGGTTATTGCTATTAACGTACCGATGGCGGCGAAGTCTCATACTGTCGGTAGAATATTGCCGGGCATGACGGCCCGTTTAATTAAAGTGGCAGGAATTGAAGAGGGTGGCCGTTTGCAGGTCAAAGGTCCTAACGTGATGAAAGGCTATTTGCGGGTTGAGAAGCCCGGAGAGCTTGAGCCACCGGTCGCGGAGAATCAGCAGGGCGATGTAGAAACCGGCTGGTATGACACCGGTGATATTGTGACGTTCGATCGGGAAGGCTTCTGTACCATTAAAGGCCGGGTTAAGCGCTTTGCTAAAATCGCCGGTGAAATGGTCTCTTTAGAAAGCGTCGAGCTGATTGCTAAGAAAGTGGCGCCAGATGCCGACCATGCGGCCACGGCGATTGCCGATTTGGCTAAAGGCGAGTCGCTGGTGCTGTTTACCACTTCCAAAGAGTTGACCCGTGACGCGCTGTCTAAAGCGGCTCAGGAGCTTGGATTACCGGGGCTGGCCGTGGCACGGGACATTAGGTTTATTAACGCACTGCCGCTGTTGGGCAGCGGTAAACCGGACTTTGTCACCCTGAAGAAATTGGCTGAAGAGCCAGCGGAGTAAGTATGACAACTATCGATGTGACGCCTAAACCGTTGCTTAACCGCAGTATGATTGCGGTAACCAGCGCACAGTTTTTCTCCGCATTTGGCGACAGCGCTCTGTTCTTTGCCACTCTGGGTATACTGATTCAGGAAAAGTATCCGCTGTGGAGCCATTCCACCCTACAAATGCTATTTATTGTGGCTTACGTGGTATTAGCCCCCTTTGTCGGCCAGATTGCCGATAGTTTTTCAAAAGGGCGAGTGATGATGTTCGCCAACGGTATTAAGCTGCTTGGCGCTGCGATCATTATCGGCGGTCTGGATCCGTTTGTTGGCTATACCTTAGTAGGGATCGGCGCGACGGCCTATTCTCCGGCTAAATACGGCATCCTCGGTGAAATTACTCACGGTGACCAATTAGTCAAAGCCAACGGTCTGATTGAAGCCTCAACGTTGGCGGCTATTCTGGTGGGTTCCCTGATGGGGGGCTGGATGGTAGATATCAGCCCCTATTTCGCACTGGCGATGTGCTGTGTGGTGTACGCCGCGGCGGTGATTGCTAACTGTTATATTCCCCGCCTCAAGCCTGCCCGTACCGACGCTCGCTGGAATGTGGCCGAAATGGTTAAACGCTTCGCCGGTGCCTGTAAGGTGCTATGGCAAGACGAAAGTACTCGCATGTCACTGGTGGGAACCAGCCTGTTCTGGGGCGCAGGAATTACTCTGCGGTTCTTGCTGATCCTCTGGGTGCCTATTGCGCTACATAGGGACGGATTACTCACGCCAACGCTATTGAACGCCATGGTGGCGGTAGGTATTGTTATCGGCGCGGCGGCTGCGGCTAAGTGGATCACGCTGAAAACGGTTAACCGCTGTATTCCGGCTGGCGTTCTGTTAGGCGTCGGCGTTGTGTGCTTTATCATTCAGGAAAGCTATATTCTTTCTTACGTGATTTTAATGCTGGTGGGCGTGTTTGGCGGCTTCTTTATCGTACCGTTAAATACCTTACTGCAGGATCGGGGCAAACAAACCGTGGGAGCCGGTAATGCGGTGGCGGTACAAAACTTTGGCGAAAACACGGCCATGCTGCTGATGCTCGGCCTGTATACCTTAGCGGTTAAAGCCGGTATGCCAGTGGTGCTCATCGGTTGTATCTTCGGTGGGCTGCTAGTGCTGTCAATTGGTGGACTGTGGGTCGTTCAGTTACGGAAGAGTAAGCCTGTTTAAGCTAAGTTTTGTATCATGGGGGCTAGCTGTATTGGTACTTGTATTTGGTTCTTAGTTGTTGACCTTCCAATAAGCACTTGAACTCAGCCGACATAAACAATTTGCCAGCATGAGCAGCATGGATGCTGCGAAAGGCAGAGCGACGCCGGACAAAATTGTAGGAACAATTTTGAACAACACCTTAGTGTTGGCCCTGAAAGGGTGAGTCTCAGGGATGAGACGAGTATTCCGGCTCTCTGCCGGTGCGTTAAGGCAAATTTTTTATGGCGGGAAGTCGCTTAAGCGACCTGAGTTCTCGTGCGGAGGTGCGGGTGCAGGGTGCGTGTATTGTGGGTTATGGAAACGGCTTACTTTTAGCGAACGAATATTTCACGATTCTTATCTGGAGTCTTTCAGTTTGGCTCGGGATAATCGCCTGATTCAAAATAGATATCAGCTACAAATCAAAATACCTCGCCAGCAGCGCGCTGGTAAATTCCTTCTTCAGGTAGAACCCTCTTGGCAGCGTCATTATTGGCTGCCCGTGTTCGCCTATGGCTTCCGTCAGGGCTCTGCTGTTGGCTGCCTTTGGGCGAATCTGAAGTACTTGTCCGTGGCGTGCTGTAATTGACTCTACTTTTCCCAGCACGATCAGATCCATTAGCTCTTCCCAGTCATGGCGAAGCTGCTGCTCTTCTTGTTGATTCGGGCTCCACAGCAGTGAGGTTCCAATACGCCGTTGCGCCAGCGGAATAGTGCGCTCCCCTTCAACCGGTACCCATAGCACCCGACGCAGTTTGTTTCGCAGGTGAGAGCTTTCCCACGTAATTCCATTGTTGCCGGTTAACGGTGCGACACAAACAAACGTGGTTTCTAACGGTTTTCCTTTGGCGTTGACGGGTATAGTTTTTAATTCGACGCCAAGATGCGGAAAGTCTTGCTCAGGCTTACTGCCTGCGCTAGCGCCGAGGTAGCGCTCTAATAGCATTCCGACCCACCCTTTATCACGCTTTAGATCCTCAGGGATCGGCATGGCTGCCATATCGGCCAGCTCTTTCATGGTATAGCCTGCCAGAGCCAGCGCTCGTTGATATAGCTCTTGCTCGCTGGCTGGAATATTTACCGGTAGTAGCTCGTGATACATGCCTAATCCATTATTAACTGGTCTAAATTCGTGCAATAAAAAATAGTATATATATCCTGTCGAACGCACGAGTGGATAACTACACTAATCATGTGATTTATAGAATTATTTTACTATTTTAACCTCGATGTTAGTTCACTGCATTGGATTTTATATTGAATAAGCCACCGGCAGTGAACAGGATCTTACACTATGTTATCCACAGATATCTTGGATAAGTGTACAAATCTGGCGCGTTGGATCAATTTTCACCCTTGACGGACGCCTTAATTTGGGCATTAACGTCGGCAGCGTTCAACTTTTTACCGTTATCTGTGGATAAAAACGGCGATGAACGTTTTTTGTTCATCAGAAAACTATTGGGTGAACTAAGTCACATATTTGTCGGTTGTGCATAACTATTTATATTTTTATTTAACTGAAAAATATCATTAACTTTAGATTCAAACCGAAGGGCGGAAATAATGTTATGCAAGGTTTTACCCACATTGTTCTCGGGTTCTTCACATAGATATCCACAGTTAAAGTGAATAACATTGAGTGAAATGGCAGTTATCTGTTTATAACTTTTAGTTTTTGGTCAAGTTATTCTTTAGCGATTATCATCGACGGATGCAAACCAGAGGTTTACCGCCTGTACGTTGTGTGAAACAATCAGTACATCTTTAAGATTTATGCTTATTTGAGGTAGTCCGGTGATCGATGATGATGGCTACCGCCCGAATGTTGGTATCGTAATCTGCAATAAGCAGGGACAAGTATTGTGGGCTCGCCGTTATGGCCAGCACTCATGGCAGTTTCCACAAGGGGGAATCAACCTTGGTGAAACGCCGGAACAAGCAATGTACCGTGAGCTTTTCGAGGAAGTTGGACTGAGCCGAAAAGACGTGCGGATCCTGGGCTATACGCGAAACTGGTTACGATATAAATTACCTAAACGTTTGGTGCGTTGGGACACAAAGCCCGTATGTATTGGTCAAAAGCAAAAATGGTTTTTGTTACAGCTACTGAGTAGTGATGCAGATATCAATATGCAGCGCAGCAGCACGCCTGAGTTTGATGGCTGGCGCTGGGTAAGCTATTGGTATCCAGTCCGTCAGGTTGTCTCGTTTAAACGTGACGTTTATCGTCGCGTAATGAAAGAGTTTTCACCAATAGTTATGCCGCTGCAGGAAGTTAAGCCCCAAAAAGCGCATCCGGCCTATCGCCGTAAAAAATGATTGCGTTTTGCCGCTTAGCAGACTGAGTTATAAAATCCGTTAGCCTCACTTAAATCGTGGGGCTAACTTATTTTTACCGCTAAACGTGGCCGTGCCTTTTTAGGTTTTTAAGCATCTGCCTTGCTGCAACTCCAATTATTTTGGGTATGTGCTATCATGGCAAAATCTGCACGTTTTTAACGTAAGAATCAGCCTTAACTAAACCCTCAAGCCAACATTGAAACGTATTGTGGTGATTGATGAACCCTAGCTTTCTAGAATTTCCTAAATTTGATCCGATTATTTTTTCATTAGAGCCCACGCTGCCTTTGTCATTGCGTTGGTATGGCATGATGTATCTGATCGGATTCGTATTTGCCCTATGGTTGGCAAACCGACGCGCCAAGCAGCCCAACAGCGGCTGGACTAAAGATGAAGTCGAAAGCCTACTCTATGCCGGTTTTTTGGGCGTATTTATCGGTGGTCGGGTTGGCTACGTACTGTTCTATGATTTCCCTAGCTTTATCGCTAACCCGCTTTACTTATTTAAAGTGTGGGAAGGGGGAATGTCCTTTCACGGCGGCCTGTTAGGGGTTATCGCCGTAATGTTCTGGTTCGCCCATCGCACCAAACGTACCTTCTTTCAGGTTTCTGATTTTATCGCTCCGTTGATACCTTTCGGACTAGGCGTTGGTCGGCTAGGTAATTTTATCAACGGCGAGCTATGGGGTCGGGTTACCGATTTCTCATGGGCGATGTACTTCCCGACCTCCAGAGCCGCCGACCAACTGTTTGCGGCCCAAAACCCGCAATGGCTGCCGTTTATGAAAGACGGTATGCTGCCGCGCCACATGTCACAGCTGTATGAGATGTGTTTAGAAGGTATTGTACTGTTTATCATTCTTAACCTGTTTATTAGTAAAAAACGCCCGATGGGAAGCGTTTCCGGGCTGTTTTTAATCGGCTATGGCTCATTCCGCTTTATCATTGAGTTCTTCCGCCAGCCGGACGCTCAACTGGGGCTGTTTGACATTTTCAGCATGGGCCAACTGCTTTCTTTACCAATGATTATCGCAGGCATTTTGATGATGGTTTGGGCATATCGTCGTCCTAAACCTACGCAACAACGAGCATAAACAACTATGAAACAGTATTTGGAATTAATGAATAAAGTCTTGCATGAAGGCACAAGCAAGGCCGATCGTACCGGAACCGGTACGCTATCTATTTTTGGTCATCAGATGCGCTTTAATCTGCAAGACGGTTTCCCGCTGGTTACCACTAAGCGCTGCCATTTACGCTCAATTATTCATGAGTTGCTCTGGTTTCTGAAAGGCGAAACTAATATCGCTTATCTGCACGAAAACAACGTCACTATCTGGGACGAATGGGCTGATGATAACGGAGATTTGGGGCCGGTGTACGGTAAGCAATGGCGTTCATGGGGCTCGGCAGACGGCAGCCATATCGATCAGATAACCAAAGTGGTTGAACAGCTAAAAAACGATCCTGATTCCCGCCGGATTATCGTTTCGGCCTGGAACGTTGGTGAACTAGATCAGATGGCACTGGCACCTTGCCACGCGTTTTTCCAGTTCTACGTTGCCGACGGCAAGCTGTCTTGCCAGCTTTACCAGCGCTCGTGTGACGTATTCCTCGGCCTGCCGTTCAACATCGCCAGCTATGCGCTATTTGTTCATATGATGGCTCAGCAGTGCGATCTGGAAGTCGGTGATTTTGTCTGGACCGGTGGTGATACCCACTTGTATATGAACCATATGGATCAGACCCATCTGCAGCTTAGCCGTGAGCCTCGTGCGCTGCCTAAGCTGGTGATTAAACGCAAGCCTGAGTCCATTTTTGACTACCGCTTTGAAGACTTCGACATTGAAGGCTACGACCCTCATCCCGGCATTAAGGCTCCGGTAGCAATCTAACCGCCGCCGATGAACTTATGAATTAAATCCCCGACATGCATCGCCATTCGGGGATTTTTTTAAGGGTGCTTCAGCGCCTCTATCGTTCAAATTTGCAGGCCCGTTCGCAATTTTTTGCAACGGGCCTGCTGTTTTATAAAATGATAGTGAAGCCGATTCCCGAACTCATCATCTTGCCTGTTAGTTGATAATTCCTTTTATTACCCTACCGCTATGGTAATAACAAAGCGTAATACTCAAAGCGGAATGACATTGATAGAAATGATGTTAGTCGTCGCCATTATGGCGATATTGACCACCGGTGGAATGACCAGCTGGCAAAGCTATCAGCAACGGATTTTTCTGGAACAGGCCAGCAGCGGCGCGTTAGCCTTTATGTCTCAGGTTCAGTTTGCGGCCGACTGGCGCAATAGGTCTTATCGGATCCGTATTGGCCGGCGCGAAAATGTCGCCTGTATCAGCGCAGGCCAGCTTGCAGACAGCAGCGATTGCCATTCTGAACTTGGGCTAGCGTTTACTTTACCCGATCCGGGGCTGAGCCTGGATATGAGTCAGTCAGATATCGGGCTAGGTTTTTATGGTTTACGTAATTCTGCCGGTACCGGTCATTTAACGGTGGTTAACCGCGCAGGGCGAGTGCGGTTAATAGTTTCCGCCAAAGGGCGATTGCGCCGCTGCAGTGAAAAAGTAGACGGTCGCCAGCCTTATCTACCGGGAATAGCGCCATGCTAAATTACGCCAGATTAAACAACGGCCTGAATCATGGTGATTCCCAGCGTGGCTTTTCTTTACTAGAAATGCTGATAGCCATGGTTTTGAGCAGCGTAATGATGGTAAGCGTTGCGGCAATGTATCCGGCCTTGCAGCACCAAAGCCAGTCTTTATACCGGCTGTATCGGCTGGAACAGTCTCTTCGGCAGGTATTAAGGGCAATAGAGAAAGATATAAAGCGAGCCGGGTTTTATTATTCATCGGTAGATAGGGGCGGAGCTCAGGTTGGAAATAATAGTGGAACTAAAGGCATCAGGATTGGGGCGCACCCACAGTCGGCTAACAGTTCCTGCGTGCTGGTTGAGTATGATTTAAACCATAACGGAGCCATTGAGCCTGCCGGTTCAGATAACGCAGAGCAGTTTGGCTATCGTTGGTTAGCCGATAGTATGGAACAGCACCGGGGCCCCACTGACTGTAGCGGAGTAGGCTGGGATAAGCTGTTGGATCCGGCTGAAGTGGTGGTGACGCAATTTTTGGTCACCCGAACGGACGTTGGCAATCAGCACTACTTCACGCTAACGCTGGAAGGCTACTGGAATAAGTGGCCACAGTTGAAACGACGGGTAAGCGGTCGTATCAGCGCTAAAAATTTAACATGAATGAAGCTAATTCAGGTAGCCCGTCACGCCAGCGGGGCTACAGTACGATTGCGATGGTTATGCTGTTAATGCTATTTGGAACGCTAATGCTGAAAGGGCTCAATGCGCAGTTAACGACGCAGGTTAAAATTTATGGCGATGAACGGCGTTATCTCAGAGCCTACAATCAGGCGCTTTCATCCATAGATTGGGCATTATCCCAACGTTGGAATGCACGAAGCGACCAATGGCTGTGTCGCGTATCTGATCGTGATGAGCTATCTGCCTGCGTACGAGAAATGGAGGATAGTACGATCCTAATCCGCGGTGCAGGCCAGCTAAACTATGGTGAACCTAATTTGGCGTTGTTCCAGCTGTCAGTTAGACGCGATAGTCAGCAAGGTGAAGATGACGGTGCATCAGCGCTGAAACGCGTGGCACATGGCTATATTGATTTCTGCCCTTTAGCTATGCAGGCCGATTGCGATCTGTCCGTGGAACCTAAAGCTAAACTGAGCTATCAGGGGGAGCGATGAACGCTGTGCATCATCAAAATAGCTCGGCCCCGGTGATTCAGCAATGTGCCGGTTTCAGCCTGCTGGAAGTGCTGATAGCCATGGTTTTATTTTCAATCTCACTGTTGGGGCTATTGCGTTATCAGCAGGTTCTGCTCGCTCAATTCAGTCATTATGCGGACGCGCAGTACGCATGGCGCTTAGCCAATCAGGCGTTAGATATTTATCCGGCCGTCATTGATAACGAACAAAAGCTGCTGGCTGGGCAATGGGTGCTTAACGTTAACGCGGTTGCCGTGCTGCCAGGATGTGAGCAAGTAGGCGCTCAGGTTACGGCTCCGGGAAACATTGATGTGACATTAACCCGATTGATTTGTCGCTGAGCGCCGAGCGGTCGATAATATTTTCATTATTCATCGGCCAAAACGGGTATCCTGCGGTATTGCTTTACACATCGGTCTATAAAATTGAAAATTGTCTTATAATTTAGTCCGATCGGCGGTTTTTAGCTTGTTTCGTCAATTCTATTTCAGGAGCCCGGATGTTCACGGTTTATCACTCAAATCAGCTCGATCTGCTTAAATCGTTGACCACGGCGCTTATTGCCAGCAAACCGCTGGCCGATCCCTTTGCCCAAGAAATCATTCTGGTTCAAAGCCACGGCATGGCCCAGTGGCTACAAATTGAATTGGCTAATGAGCTGGGCATTGCGGCAAACATAGAATTTCCGCTGCCGGCTTCTTTTATCTGGCAGATGTTTACCAAAGTATGGACAGAGATCTCGCAGGAGAGCGCCTTCAGTAAAGATGCCATGACGTGGAAACTGATGTGGCTATTGCCTTCGATGCTTGATTTACCCGATTTTTCAGCGTTGAAGGGCTATCTTAGTGATGATGAGGATATGCGTAAACGCCACCAGCTGGCCGGGAGAATTGCCGACCTTTTTGACCAATACTTAGTTTATCGTCCTGAATGGTTACAATGCTGGCAACAAAATGAGCGGGTAGACGAGCTGGACGAGGCTCAGATCTGGCAGGCTCCCCTATGGCGCGCGCTGATTGAATATACCGAACGGTTACAGCAACCGGGCTGGCATCGGGCTAACTTATACCAGCGCTTTATTGATACGCTCAACCAGCCCGGCTTTTCAGCAAAGGCGCTGCCTGAGCGGGTGTTTATTTGTGGTATTTCCGCACTTCCTCCGGTTTATTTGCGGGCACTTCAGGCGCTGGGTCAACACATTGATGTACACCTGATGTTTACTAACCCTTGTCGTTATTACTGGGGTGATATTCAAGATTATGCTTTTTTAGCCAAACTACAGGCGCGTAAGCGCAGGCATATTAAGCAAAGTCAGGAAATCCCACTGTTTCGTTCGCCGCAGACCGCCGGTGAACTGTTCGATGAGCAAGGTAACCAGCAGCTAAGTAATCCACTACTGGCCAGTTGGGGAAAGCTGGGGAGGGATAACCTCTATCTACTGGCTCAGCTCGACAAAATGCAGGAAGTCGATGCCTTTGTTGATATTGAACCCGATAGCCTATTGCACCGTATTCAGCGGGACATCCTCTCTCTTGACGATTGTGCATTGGTTGTCAACGGTCCTGATTCGCCTCTGGATAGCCGGGATAAACGGGAACTCGATCCCGGCGATCGTTCTATAAGCGTCCACGTTTGCCATAGCGCTCAGCGTGAAGTTGAAGTGCTTTACGATCAATTGTTGGCCATGCTGGATCAGGATCCTAACCTGACGCTGCGCGACATCATTGTGATGGTGGCAGATATCGACAATTACACTCCCTATATCGAAGCCGTTTTTGGCAATGCGCCGCCTGAACGCTATCTCCCTTATGCGATTTCAGACCGTAGTGCCAGTCAGGCACATCCGGTATTAACTGCATTTATAAGCCTGCTGAATTTGCCCGATAGCCGCTTCACTGCGGAAGATATTCTTACGTTGCTGGAAGTTCCTGCATTGGCGATGCGTTTTCAAATTGACGAACAGGGGCTGCAAATTTTACGCCAGTGGGTAGATGGCTCCGGCATTCGCTGGGGGTTAGATGATGAGATGGTCAGCGATCTTGAACTGCCCTCAACGGGGCAACATACCTGGCGATTTGGGCTAACCCGTATGCTGCTTGGCTATGCCATGGACAGCCAACGCGGTGATTATCAAGGGGTGCTGCCCTATGACGAATCCAGCGGTTTAATTGCCAGCCTTGCCGGGCAATTGGCCGAATTTCTGATGCAGCTGTCCCTTTGGCGCAAGCAGCTGGCTGAACCTCGCACTCTGACAGAATGGGCTCCGTTATGTCGCGGGCTAATCGCCTCATTCTTCATAACTGATGTAGAAACAGAGCCGGTTCTGGCGTTAATTGAGCAACAGTGGCAAAAGCAAATAGGCTTTGGTCTGGAGGCCTGCTATCAAGATTTGACTCCGTTAACCATTTTGCGCGATGAGCTTTCAGCCCGTCTAGACAATGAGCGCGTCAGCCAGCGATTTTTAGCCGGATCCATCAACTTTTGTACGCTGATGCCAATGCGTTCGATTCCTTTTAAAGTGGTTTGCCTGCTGGGAATGAATGATGGTGTTTATCCCCGAACTTTACCGCCGCTTGGCTTCGATTTAATGGCCAGCAAACCGCTGCGCGGCGATCGTAGCCGGCGTGATGATGACCGTTATCTGTTTTTGGAAGCGTTACTGTCGGCTCAGCAAAAGCTGTATATCAGCTTTATTGGGCAGTCAATTCAGGATAACAGCCTGCGCTACCCTTCGGTTCTGATTACCGAATTATTGGAATACATCTCGCAGAGCCATCGACTGCCGGATGACCAACCGCTGGATTTAGAGCAAAGTGCTCAGGCGGTTTATGAACACCTACTCTGTCAACATCCACGGGTGCCGTTCAGCGAGCAAAACTTTATCGATGGCAGCGAGCAGCAAAGCTATGCCAGCGAATGGTTACCGGCCGCCAGCAGGTTGGGGGTGCCTCATACGGAGTTTAGTTCAGCGCTTGATGAGCTGGCGCTTAAACGGGTTGAGCTGGACGATCTGCGGCGCTTCTATCGAAATCCGATACGGGCATTTTTCCAACAGCGGCTACGGGTTCATTTCTCTTTGGATGATACCGAACTGCCTGATGAAGAACCTTTTCTGGTGGATAATCTACAGCGTTACCAGATGAATGTGATGCTGTTGAACTGTTTGGTTGAAGACAGAGATCCAAAAGCTTTATTCTCCCGCTCCCGAGCGGCCGGAGAATTACCTTTCGGCGCTTTTGGCGAACTGTTCTGGCAGGGGCAATGCGACGAGATGACCGAACTGGCAGAGCGCGTTAAACAGCACAAATTGCCCGCTAGCAGTATTGAACTTGAATGCACTATTGCTGGGCTGGAGGTTAGCGGCTGGCTACATCAGGTTCAGTCCGACGGCATTTTACGCTGGCGCCCGGCTGAACTATCGGTGATTGACGGTATGCTGCTATGGCTCGACCATTTGGCGTATTGCATTAACGGCGGCACCGGTGAGAGCCGAATGTTTGGTCGTAAAAATAGCGAATGGCGTTTTGCGCCTATACCGGCAAAGCAGGCCGAAGACATGTTTACTGAATGGCTAAATGGGTATGTGCGCGGGTTAAGTACCCCACTGTTATTATTGCCAAAAAGCGCATGGGCATGGCTGACTAACTGCTATGACCAGCGTTCAGGAGATATCGAGTGGGATGACGACATTCAGCAAAAAGCCCGACAGAAGCTGATTCAGGTCTGGGAGGGTGGGCAGCAGGTAACGGGGGAAGGTGAAGACCCTTACCTTATGCGACTTTTTAGAGTCATGGATGATAAAAGCTATCGGCAGATTATTACAGATAGCCAGCCCTATTTGCTGACGCTGATTCGCCATAAGCTGGCAGATTAAAAATCTGGCTAAAAAAATGAACCCTGAGTTGCGGCGCTGTCAAACTGTGAAGTTAATCTCAAAACACCAAGGCGAGCGTTGTGCTCCCTCGGTTATGAGGCCGGCAGGATAACGTGCTATCTTGCCCGTTATATACCCGTCACGTTTCTTGTTGTACGGGCGCTGGCAGTGCTTATGTAACCCGAACTATTTAGAATATAAGTTGTTATTACGTCATCCAAAAGGAAAGCCCATGCGAAAGTTGCATACCTATATCACCGGTATATTATTTATCTTGTCCTGTTGGATTCCCGCAGCTTTTGCCGCTCAGGGTTGGCAGCCGCTGACTGAAAGCATTCAGAAAAGTGAACGGGATACTCGTCAGTATAAGGCGATAAAGTTAGATAACGGTATGACCGTTTTGTTGGTATCCGATAACTTAGCCAGTAAATCATTGGCGGCATTGGCTTTGCCGGTGGGTTCTCTTGAAGACCCCGATAGCCAGCTTGGGCTTGCGCACTATCTGGAACATATGGTGCTGATGGGGTCAAAACGCTATCCGCAGCCTGACAGTATCTCTGAATTTCTTAAAAAACACGGCGGTAGCCATAATGCCAGCACCGCATCTTATCGTACGGCTTTCTACCTTGAAGTCGAAAACGATGCGCTTGCCCCGGCGGTTGATCGCTTGGCCGATGCGATTGCAGAGCCTTTATTAGATCCGGTCTATGCCGATCGTGAGCGCAACGCAGTCAATGCCGAGATGACGATGGCTCGTTCCCGCGACGGTATGAGAATGGCTCAGGTTGGTGCGGAAACTTTAAATCCTGCTCACCCGAGTGCACGTTTTTCCGGCGGTAATTTAGATACTCTGAAAGATAAGCCGGGCAGTAAATTACACGATGAGCTGGTGGCGTTTTACCACCGTTACTATTCGGCTAACCTGATGGTCGGCGTGCTCTATAGCAATGACTCTTTAGATAATCTGGCCAAACTGGCAACCGACACGTTTGGCCGTATTGGTAACCATAACGCCAGCGTTCCTGCCGTTACCGTTCCGGCAGCGACGGCTAAAGAGAAGGGGCTGATTATTCACTACGTTCCGGCCCAGCCTAATAAGCAGCTGCGCATTGAGTTTCGCATTGATAATAATATTGCCGATTTCCGCAGTAAAACGGATACCTATATCAGCTATCTGATCGGTAATCGTAGTGAAAATACGCTATCTGACTGGCTGCGTAAGCAAGGTCTGGCTGACAGCATTGGCGCTGGCGTTAATCCGGTTATTGACCGTAACGGCGGGGTTTTCAGCATTGGGGTTTCATTGACGGATAAAGGGCTGGCTAACCGGGATCGGGTTATTGCTGCGGTTTTTGACTATCTTAACGTGATTCGTAAGCAGGGAATTCGCAAAGACTATTTTGATGAAATCGCCCATGTGATGGATTTAGACTTCCGTTATCCATCTATTTCACGCGATATGGACTATGTCGAGTGGCTATCGGATACCATGCTAAATATTCCAATTGCCAACGTGCTGGATTCTGACTATTTGGCCGATCGTTACGATCCCAAAGCTATTGCTGCCCGTTTGGATGAAATGACGCCGCAGGCGGCCCGCATATGGTTTGTCAGCCCCGATGAACCACATAATAAAACGGCTTACTTTGTTAACGCGCCTTATCAGGTAGAGCGTATTTCTCAGCAACAGGTTTCTCTCTGGCAGTCTGATGAAAAAACGTTAAATTTGAGCCTGCCAACGCTCAACCCGTATATTCCGGATGATTTTAAACTGGTCGCAAGAGCTGAAGCTCCGGCGGGGCCGATTCAGGTATTAAACCAGAGTGATATCAGGGCATGGTACGCCCCGAGTAAGTACTTCCCGGATGAACCCAAAGCGAATATAAAGCTGGCTTTACGTAACGCTAAAACTTCAGACAGCGCTCGTAATCAGGTGATGTTTGCATTGACTGATTATTTAGCCAATCAGGCCCTTGCTCAGATCAACTATCAGGCTTCAGTCGGCGGTATTAGTTTTAGTACCGGCTTAGCGAATGGCCTGCAGCTTAACGTGACCGGTTTTAATCAGCGAATTCCTCAGCTCGTTACCGCCTTCTTAGATCAGTATCGTACTTTCACTCCGACGGCAGAGCAATTGACTCAGGCCAAATCATGGTATCGGGAGCAGCTAGATGCGGCAGAGAAAGGCAAAGCGTATGAACTGGCTTTACAGCCTGTACAGTCACTGTCTCAGGTTCCATACACCGAACGAAACGAGCGGCGTAGCACGCTGGATAACATTTCTGTCGATGATATTGTTCAGTATCGCAATCAGCTCCTGACCAACGGTACGCCAGAATTATTTGTTCTCGGCAACATGACGCCGGAGCAGGTTAAGCAGCTTGCACTGGGCGTCAAACAGCAATTAGGCTGCGTAGGTACCGAGTGGTGGCATGGCCAGAACGTGGTGGTTGATAAACCGACGTTAGCGAACCTGACGAGAAAAGGCAGCAGTACGGATTCCGCATTGGGGGCCGTTTATATTCCTCAGGGTTATGATGAAGTTCAGGGCATGGCTCGCAGCAACCTGCTTGCCCAGATTATCCAGCCCTGGTTTTATAACCAACTGAGAACTGAAGAGCAGTTGGGATATGCCGTATTTGCTTTCCCAATGCAGGTTGGTCGCCAGTCGGGCATTGGCTTCTTATTGCAGACTAATAGTAAAACCCCGGCTTATCTTGAAACGCGTTACCTCAGTTTCTATAAAATGGCAGAAAAACGCCTGTCAGAAATGAAAGAGGCCGACTTTAACCAGTACAAGCAGGCTCTAATCAATGAACTAGAACAGCGTCCGCAAACGTTGGATGACGAAGCTGGCTATTACACCAATGACTTTGGCCGTGGGAATGCCCATTTCGATACCAGAGCTAAGGTACTGGCTCAGGTGAGAAGCTTGACCAAGGCAGATATTCAGGCTTTCTTCCAACAGGCGGTTATCGACAGTAAAGGTCTGGCTGTGATTTCTCAGGTCATGGGGCAGAGCGATGTGAAAACGGAATATGCACAGCCTAAAGGTTGGACTGAATATCCGAATACCTCATCCCTGCAAAAGACCTTGCCCGTTGAGGTTCAGAAGTAATGACCGAACGGCTGCCTGAATCGCTTAACCCGTTAACGCTCCCCCTGTTCGGGGAGCGCTTAATCGAGGCTTCGGCCGGAACGGGAAAAACCTATACCCTTGCGGCGCTTTATCTGCGTCTGCTGCTTGGGTTGGGCGGTGAGGCTGCTTATCCCCGGCCTTTATCTGTGGAAGAGATTCTGGTGGTAACGTTTACAGAAGCCGCCACGGAGGAGTTACGCAATCGCATCAGAGAGAATATTCATAGTTTGCGTATTGCCTGTATCCGTAATCAAAGTAGCGATACGCTTTTGACTCAGCTTATGGCCGAAGTTCCAGATATCGAGAGCGCCTCTTCGCTATTACTGGCGGCAGAACGCCAGATGGATGAAGCGGCTATCTATACTATCCACGGTTTTTGCCAGCGAATGTTAAGCCATAATGCCTTTGAGTCAGGCATTTTGTTTGAGCAATCACTGATTCAGGATGAACTACCGCTGCGCCGTCGGGCTACCGCCGATTTTTGGCGCAGGCATTGCTATCCTTTACCGTTACCGGTGGCTCAGGCTATTAGCGAGGAGTGGAGCGGTCCGGAAAGGCTACTGGCCGACTTATTGCCTTACCTGCACGGTGAAGCTCCTCAGCTTCGTTATCCTCCGTCTCAGGACGATATATCGCAGCGTCACCGGCAAATTATTGACCGGATCGACGAGGTTAAACAGCGGTGGCGGGAGTCTGCGGCAGATCTTGAATCGTTTATCAGCGGTTCCGATGTCGACAAGCGTAGCTATAGCTCGAAGAACCTGCCTAACTGGTTAAATAAAGTGGGCCTCTGGGCTGAAGAAAACACCCAGAGCTATCGGTTGCCAAAAGATCTTAATAACTTTCGCCAGTCAACGATTGTAGAAAAAACCAAGAAGGGTATACCTCCGGTTCATCCGTTGTTTACTGCCATTGAACTACTTTACGCTGAACCATTGACCCTGAGAGACTTGATTTTAGCCAAAGCTATGAGTGAAGTTCGCCTGACCGTTCAGCAGGAGAAACGCCGCCGGGCGGAGCTGGGGTTTGATGATTTACTGAGCCGGTTAGATACGGCACTGCAACGGTCAGGGGCCGATGCGCTGGCCGAGGCAATACGCCAGCGTTATCCCGTCGCTCTGATTGACGAATTTCAGGATACCGATCCTCAACAGTATCGAATTTTCCATAAGCTGTATGGCGGAAGGCAGGATACCGGCCTGTTGCTTATCGGCGACCCTAAACAGGCCATTTACGCGTTTCGCGGTGCAGACATTTTTACCTATATGCGGGCACGCAGTGAAGTGAGCAGCCACTACACTATGGACACCAATTGGCGTTCATCATCGGCGCTGGTGAATTCGGTCAATACCTTATTCCAGCGGATGCCCGCTCCGTTTATTTTTAATCAGATTCCTTTTATTGCGGTGAAACCTGCCGAGAAAAACCAACGGCTTGGCTTTGAACTGCATGGGCAGGATCAACCGGCAATGGGCTTTTGGTTACAGCCGGGTGAAGCGTCAGGGCAGAACGAGTATCAGCAACTGATGGCTCGACAGTGTGCGGCACAGATTCGAGACTGGCTGACGGCAGGGCAACGGCAGCAGGCATGGCTGGTGCGTGGCGATTGGCGACAGCCGGTGATTGCTGCCGATATTGCTATTCTGGTTCGAACGGGAAAAGAGGCGGAGCTGGTACGGGATGCTTTAAGCGCGTTGGCTATTCCGTCTGTGTATCTTTCTAATCGTGAGAGCGTATTTGCCACTGCCGAAGCGAAAGATTTGCTGTGGTTACTGCAGGCCGTACTGACGCCGGAAAAAGATCGGGCATTGCGTAGTGCATTAGCCAGCGGGTTGCTTGGGTTAGATGCTCGCCAAATTGATGCAATTAATCAAGATGAACGCCAGTGGGATCGGCTGGTGGATGAGTTTAGCCAGTACCGCAGTCTATGGCTCAAGCGCGGTGTGCTGCCCATGCTGCGGGAAGTGATGGCCAAGCGACAGCTGGCAGAAAACCTGTTAGTGACGCCGGGCGGTGAACGGCGGCTGACTGATGTGATGCATATCGGTGAACTGTTGCAGGAAGCTGCACTTATGCTGGAAAGTGAGCACTCGCTGGTGCGCTGGCTGGCTCAACAGATTGCTCAGCCAAACGTTCAGGCAGATAGCCAACAGCTGCGGCTGGAGAGCGAGCGTAATCTGGTGCGGATCGTGACTATCCATAAATCCAAAGGGCTTGAATATTCGCTGGTTTGGCTGCCGTTTATTTGCGGTTTCCGTCCACAAAGTCAGGCGTTGTACCATGATAGAGATACCTTTTCGGCCACGCTGGATCTTCACCAAAGTGAGGACGCACTCACGTTAGCCGAAGAAGAGCGCTTGGCTGAAGATTTACGTTTACTGTACGTTGCACTGACTCGATCGATTTACCACTGTAGTATTGGCGTTACGCCACTCTACGCGGGCAATCGAACAAAGGGTAACTCAGATATACACCGTAGCGCTATTGGGTATTTACTGCAGCAAGGGCTGGCCGGTGATTCGACTCTACTGTCTGACTCGCTGAGCGCTTTAGAGCAGCACGAGGGCATTTGCGTTTATCCGGTTACCAATACGGATTCAACCGTCTGGAAGGATGTTATTACGCTGCCAGAAAGCCTGAGCGCGCGCGCGTTTAACGGCCATAGTCAGGATAATTGGCGAGTCACCAGCTATTCAGGCCTGCAGCAGGGCGCGACTCAGCATTATGACATACTTCCACGCTTTGATACCGATGCTGCCGGTGAGAAAAATGATAGCCAGCATGCGCTGCTGAGCCCTCATAGTTTTCCTAAAGGCGCTGTTCCCGGCACGTTTCTTCACGACCTGTTGGAATCGATTGATTTTAGCAAGCCTATTGATCAGGCTTTTCTCGCCGAAAGGCTGGTTATTCAGGGGCTAGACAGCCACTGGTTACCGGTTGTTCAATCGTGGTTAGAAGCGATCGTGAATGCACCTCTTGAACGGGAACGGGGTATTTGTCTAAAAGATATCCCACCGGCTAATCGTCAGTCGGAGCTGCAGTTTTATTTGCCTATCGGCCCAATGCTGGAGTCCGGCAAGCTGGATGCATTGGTGAAACGCTATGACCCGCTGTCTGCCCGCTGCCCTGAGCTTAACTTTCGTCAGGTAAGGGGAATGCTTAAAGGGTTTATTGACCTCGTATTTTGCTGGCAAGGGCGCTATTACCTGCTGGACTATAAGTCTAACTGGCTGGGAGACAGCAGCGATGCTTATACCCCCGAAGCGATGGAACGGGCTATGTGCGAGCATCGGTACGATTTGCAATATCAACTTTATTCTCTGGCTCTGCATCGCTATTTACGTCACCGGATTGCCGATTACGACTATCAGCATCATTTTGGTGGCGTATTTTATCTATTCTTACGCGGTCTGGAACAGGATAAGCCTGAACAGGGCGTGTTCTACTGTCGCCCTCAGTGGAATTTAGTCGACGGTTTAGATCGATTGTTTGCCGGAGAGAAGGAGCCTGCGCGTGTTTAACCTGTTGCAGAAAGCCGCAGAGATTAATCTTTTTCGTCCGTTAGATGTTCAGCTGGCCCGGCTCCTTGCTACCGATAGCGAGCCCCAGCTGGCGCTACTGATTGCGAAACTGAGTGCCGAAGCCGGTGCTGGCCATGTGTGTTTGTCGTTAAGCTCATTGAATGAATTTTCGCTGTTTGACGGGCGACATAGCGAGCTGGCGGCTGAAATTTGGCGATGCGCCGGTCGTCCTGAACGCGCTGATTTCTTGGCGGCGGTGAATGCCTCTCCGGTAGTCAGTGATGGTGGATTAGCCACGCCGTTGGTGCTGTCAGGCGATCGCCTGTATCTGCAACGGATGTGGCAGGATGAAGGGCAGGTTGCCGCGTTCTTCTTGCATCATAGCCGCAATATGGAGATTGGCGCCGTCGGGCTGCATGAAGAGACGCTTCGTCAGGCTTTAGATAATTTATTTGAGCCGGTCCCTGATGATACTGACTGGCAGAAAGTGGCTGCCGCAGTCGCAGTAAGCCGTCAGGTGTCGATTATTTCTGGCGGTCCGGGAACCGGAAAAACCACGACCGTTGCTCGTCTGCTGGCCGCGTTAATACGGTTGGCCGGTCCGGCTAAATTACGTATCGCTCTTGCCGCGCCCACCGGAAAGGCGGCGGCTCGCCTGACCGAATCCCTTGGTAAAGCCAGCCAGAACCTGCCGTTGAGCGATGTACAACGACAGCAAATGCCGTCGGAAGCCTCTACGCTTCACCGCTTACTTGGCGTTCAGCCCAATAGCCGTCAGCTACGCTATCACAAAGACAATCCATTACATCTTGATGTACTGATTGTCGATGAAGCATCGATGGTCGATTTACCCATGATGGCGCGTCTGGTTGATGCTTTGCCTGAGCGTGCCCGGCTAATTTTATTAGGCGATCGCGATCAGCTGGCTTCCGTTGAGGCGGGTGCCGTGCTGGGGGATATCTGTCGGTTTGCGGAGCAAGGCTATAGCAATAGCCGAGCCATTCAGCTGTCAGGCCTGACCGGATATCACATTGAGGGTAATCATTTAGCCGGTTCGGTGCCGGTCCGAGATAACCTATGTTTGCTAAGAAAAAGCTATCGTTTTCATCAATATTCCGGCATCGGTCAGTTCTCTTTGGCGGTTAATCAAGGTGATGGAAGAGGGGCGATTGGCTGTTTTAACCGGGGTTTTAGCGATCTTGAATGGTTGAAAATGAGTGACGGTAATGACTATTTGCGATTGCTGGAGCATTGTACCGAGGGCTATAGGCATTACCTGAGCCAGATAAAAACCGCTGATCCTTTAGCGGTTCTGGCGCTGTTTAACCAGTTTCGTTTACTGTGCGCGTTGCGCAGTGGTCCTTTTGGCGTCGAAGGATTAAATACCCGAATAGAGCAAGCGCTGCTGGCTAAACGACTCATAGCCAAAATGCCCGGCGCGGCAGGACCTTGGTATCCGGGGCGCCCGGTTATGGTGAGCCGTAATGATTCATCATTGGGGTTATACAATGGTGATATCGGTATCGCTCTGATGACCGATAGCGGAGAAATTCGGGTCTATTTTCAATTGCCGGACGGTTCGGTGAAAGCCGTTCAACCCAGCCGATTGCCCACCTGCGAAACGGCTTATGCCATGACGGTGCATAAATCCCAAGGCTCAGAGTTTGCTCATACCGTATTAGCGTTGCCCGACAGTTTCTCTCCACTGATAAGCAGGGAACTGGTCTATACCGCGATCACCCGAGCCCGTGAAAAGTTAACGCTGTTTGCCAATGAAAATATTTTACTCTCTGCTATCCGAGCGCCAACCGAACGCCGGAGCGGGTTGGCGGAACGTTTAGCCGTGGAAGTGGGCTTCGATTAATATCAGACCGGAGTTACCAGAATTTTTGAACGGCGTTGGTAATTATATAGCGCCTGCTTTTTCATCGGCAGATCGTCAATGTTGGCGGGCGTAAAGCCGCGTTCCTGAAACCAGTGGATGCTGTGGGTAGTGAGAACAAATAGCTTTTCTAACCCCATTAAACGGGCCTGACCGCTGACCTTTTCCAACAGTATTTCGCCGCGCAGTGAACTGCGGTATTCAGGATGCACCGCCACGCAGGCCATTTCACCAATTTTTTCTTCGGGGAAGGGATAGAGGGCCGCGCAGGCGATGGTCATATTGTCGCGCTCTATGATGGTAAATTTATCAATTTCCATCTCAAGCTGTTCTCTGGAACGGCGGACCAAAATACCCTGCTGCTCTAACGGGCGGATCAGTTCAAGAATTCCGCCAATATCGTGAATAGTTGCCCGCCGAACCTGCTCGGCACTTTCCATGACGATCTGAGTACCGATACCGTCTCGGGAGAATAGCTCTTGTAGCAGTGCACCACTGTCCTGATAGCTGATCAGGTGGCAACGACGCACTCCGCTGCGGCAGGCTTTTACTGCGCCGCGCAAGAAGCGCACGGTACCTGAATGGTAATCGCCGTTAGTTTCATAACGTTCAAGATACTTTTGTGCATCGTTGGGAAACAGTTCTGGTAAAACGTTACCGTTTTCATCTTCTACACCCTGTGATGAACAAAAACCGATCATTTTCTCTGCTTTGAGCTTGATAGCTAATTGCGTCGCAACTTCTTCTGACGTGAGGTTAAAGCTTTCACCGGTAACGGATACGGCGACGGGGCCCAGCAATACAATAGCGCCGCTGTCTAGCTGGCGATGAATCGCTTCTTCATCAATACGACGAATACGGCCGGAGTGGCAGTAGTCAATGCCATCATCCACGCCCAGCGGTTGTGAAATCACGAAGTTGCCGCTAACGACGTTAATATGCGCTCCTTGAAGTGGAGTATTATTCAGGCTCATTGATAAACGGGCCGTGATATCCAGCTGTAACCGGCCTGCGGCCTGTTTGACTAACTCCAGCGATTCGGCATCGGTGACTCGGGTATGTTTATGATAGATAGCCTGTTTATTATGTACGGTTAGGTTGGCATCGATTTGCGGTCTGGCACCATAAACTACCACTAGGCGGATGCCTAAACTGTGTAATAGCCCGATATCATTGATAATATTGCTAAAATTGTCATGCTCAATAGCTTCGCCACCGAGCATAATGACAAAGGTTTTGCCGCGGTGAGCATTAATATAAGGAACTGAATGGCGAAAGCCCTCAACCAGCTCAATACTGCGTTCCTTCATGATGGACCTCTTGCATAATAATTCGTATTTTTTGTATTTTTATTCTATTTGAGGTCTGCTGGCAAGCAGAATATTTAGCCATTCTTCGTTTATCTGAATTTATCAATAATTGAGCGGTGGCCGGATTGAATGATTTTTTGTCTGATTTGAGCAATAAATGCTAATTTCCCCGATTTTGTACTCTATATTAGGGCTTATTCCCAATAGCATGCAGGTTAAGCGTGACAGCATTGCTTCTGTTAGGTAGAGTTTTCGCCAACTTTCAATTTTGCTTTATTGTGTCGTTTAAACAGTACATTTTACCAAGGATTATTACGGAGCATCATGTCTAGCGTTAAACCCGATTATTTACGCCGCCGTTTATTACAAGGCGCCGCGGCGACGTGGCTATTGAGCATAAGCGGGGTGGGTGCGGCTGCGGCGACTTCCAGCGTGATTGCCGTTCGGGTATGGCCATCCTCGACCTATACGCGGATCACGTTAGAATCTAGTACTCCATTGAAATATAATCAGTTTACCTTAGCAAATCCTAACCGTATCGTGATTGATATTGAGAACGTGCAGTTAAACAGCGTGCTGAACGGAATTGCTAATCAGGTTCAGAGCAGCGATCCGTATCTTAAAATGGCCCGCATCGGGCAGTTTGACCCTAATACCGTACGGCTGGTGCTGGAACTAAAGCAAAATATTAATCCAAACCTGTTTACTCTCAAGCCCGTTGCGGAGTTCAAGAACCGCCTGGTGGTGGATTTGTATCCGTCTAACGGTAGTGCCGATGAAGCGGACGATCCTTTGCTGGCGTTATTAAAAGAGTATAACCAAGGAGCCTTGGAAAAGGATCCGCCCGCGGAGCTGCCTCAGGCCGGTAAAGCCGGGCGAGACAGGCCATTGGTAATTATGCTAGATCCGGGGCACGGTGGTGAAGATCCGGGAGCAATTGGTAAGCGTGGCACTCGCGAAAAAGATATTGTGCTGCAAATAGCCCGTCGTTTACGCACTCTGATTCAAAAAGATCCGAAAATGAAGGTCTATATGACCCGCGATGAAGACGTGTTTATTCCTCTAAAGGTCCGTGTGGCAAAAGCGCGTAAACAGCGGGCTGACCTGTTTATTTCTATCCATGCGGATGCTTTTACCGATCGTTCAGCTAACGGTTCGTCTATTTTTGCTTTATCGACCAAAGGGGCGACCAGTACGGCGGCTAAGTATCTGGCCCAGACTCAAAACGAAGCCGATGAAATTGGTGGAGTGAGTAAGAGTGGCGATCGCTATCTTGATCATACTATTTTTGATTTAGTACAAACTGCGGCGATTAATAACAGCCTGAAGTTTGGCAAAGAAGTGCTGACCCGTATGGGGAAAGTGAATAAACTGCATAAAAATAAAATTGAGCAGGCCGGCTTTGCGGTATTAAAAGCGCCAGATATTCCGTCTATTCTGATAGAAACCGCCTTTATTTCCAATCTGGAAGAAGAGCGTAAACTTCGTACTACGGCGTTCCAACAGCAGCTAGCTGAGTCTATTTTTACCGGAATTAAAGCGTATTTCGCGACGATCAAGTATTAATCCACGACAAACAGGCGTGCGCCTGTTTCATTTACAACATGAGCTTAAGTTTGTAAATTAGTAGGCCGTAGTTTGCGTGGCCGATTAATAAGCATGAAGCTTAAAGGATAATAATATGAAAATAATGAGAGTGATTGTTTGTGCACTTTTTTGCGTGGCTTTTTATGCGACGGCTGCCGGGAACTCCGATTTCCAAGGATTCACCGTGGACATGACCAGAGAGCAGGGTGATGCGCAAGCGAAAAAGCAGGGTTTTGAGGTTCGGGAACTTGATGCGAATACCTTAGTATATGCTGGCAAAGCCTTTGGCCTGACCGATCGGGTACTAAATGCTCGTTACGAAAACGGCAAGCTGGCGGAAATTTCGGTATATATGTGGGGAAAGAGCTCTGGTCCCACCGGGCTGTCCGATAAGGCTCTTGAGGCGAAAGGCATTGAGTTGCTAGCGGCTTTCGATAAAAAATACGGAGCGCATGCGTCTAAGTTAAATGAAGCGACGGACAACACGACCCACACTTGGATACTTTCTGATAAAAGTACCCTACTGCTGGTACTAGGCCCGGACTATGACCGTTCAGTTACTATTGATTACGGCAAGTAACGGCAGCCTGTGCTGTATCGGAATTAAGGCGTATTTTTGACGACTAAATATTGTTCCACTATAAACAGGCGAGTACCGGTTTTAATCAGTGTTACTTAACGGATAATAGTATGAAAATAATAAGGATTGTTGTTTACGGGCTTTTTTTCGTGGCCTTTCATGTGGCGGCTGTCGAAAACTCTGATTTCCACGGGTTTACTTTGGGCATGACCAGAGTACAGGGCGACGCGGAAGCTAAAAAGCAGGGGTTTGAGGTTCAGGCGGTTGATGAGTATGCCTTGGTATATCGCGGCAAAGTCTTTGGCTTGGCCGATCAGATGCTGCATGCTGACTACGAAAACGGCAAACTGGTATATATAAGAGTACATCTCTTTGGGAAAACTATTGTCCCCACAGGGTTGTCCGATCGGGTTCTTGAGGAGAAAGGCAACGGATTGCTGGCAGCCTTTGGAAAGAAATATGGGGCATACACGTCGAAGTTCAATGAAGCCTCGGGCAGCACGACCCACACCTGGGTACTTTCCGACAAAAGTACCGTATTGCTGGTGATAGGAGCGGATGATTACCGTTCGATTGAAATGGGCTACAGCAAGTAGAACAACGGTTAGGGTGCTAGAATTAGAGCGTATTTCGCAATCGTTAATGATTAACCAACAATAAATAAGCGGGTACCAGTTTTAGCAGAGAATAAATAATGGAAAGGCGGGATATTGCAGACATAAAAAAACCTTGGAGGCAATGCCTGCAAGGTTCAGTAGTATTGGTTGCGGGGGCCAGATTTGAACTGACGACCTTCGGGTTATGAGCCCGACGAGCTACCGGGCTGCTCCACCCCGCGTCCGAAACTACGTTTGCTGTACTCTATTTTCGTGCTTCTTTACTGCTTTATATCGGTTCAACTGAATACGGTAGCGACATTATTTAGTTGGTTGCGGGGGCCAGATTTGAACTGACGACCTTCGGGTTATGAGCCCGACGAGCTACCGGGCTGCTCCACCCCGCGTCCGATACTACTTTTACTTCTACTTTCTATTTCCAGATTTCTACAAACGTTTCCAATTAGTATTGCAGCTACAATATTTAATTGGTTGCGGGGGCCAGATTTGAACTGACGACCTTCGGGTTATGAGCCCGACGAGCTACCGGGCTGCTCCACCCCGCGTCCGTAGGAGGCGCATATTACTCTCTGTGACTCAGGTTGCAAGTGATTTTTTCCCTAAAGTTATAAAAACCGCCGATGTCTGCAAATTATGACGATCTTTTGTTCATTTGTTTTCACTGCTTCATTTATGGGGCCTTTCCTTTATACTTGTGGCTTTAGTATTGTCCCATAGCAATCGATAGTGAATAAAGGTGAATGGCGAAATGAAAGGACGTTGGGCTAAATATGTACTTGGTGGGTTAATTATCGCGTTACTTGCAGGATGTGAGTCGCGACCAACTGACAAAGGTCAGCAGTATAAAGACGGTAAGCTAACCCAACCGTTTGCACTGGTAAATAATCCTAACGCAAAGAATAAGCCTGTTAACGGTCAGGATTTCGCCCAACAGGTTTCCGAAATTAGTAAAGTATCGCCTTCACTTTATGCGAAGCATCGCGAGACCTATCAGGCTATTTTCCAATGGATGGTCTCTGGAGCAGAAGGCGTTCAACTGACGAAACACAAAATCAATGCTTATCAAATGGAAGGCGTTGATAATTTCGGTAATGTTCAGTTTACCGGTTACTACACTCCGGTTATTCATGCCCGCCATACCAAGCAAGGGGAGTTTAAATACCCGCTGTATAGCATGCCCGGCAAAACTAAAAAGATGCGTCGCCTTCCCGATCGTGCAGGGATCTATGCCGGAGCGCTTGATGGTTTAGGCTTAGAGTTGGCCTACAGTAACTCTCTCGTCGACAATTTTATGATGGAAGTTCAGGGCAGTGCGTATGTTGATTTTGGTGACGGTACGCCGCTGGTGTTTTTTGCCTATTCTGGAAAAAATGGCCGGGCTTATCATAGCGTGGGTAAGGTTCTGATTGACCGTAATGAAGTTCCACGTGAAGAAATGTCAATGCAGGCGATTAAGAAATGGACTGACGAGCACAGTGAAGCCGAAGTCAGAGAGCTGCTGGAACAGAATCCTTCATTTGTCTTTTTCAAGCCAAGGCATTCAGCGCCGGTTAAAGGAGCAAGCGCGGTTCCTTTAGTGGCTAAGGCTTCTGTCGCTTCAGATAAAACGCTGATCCCACCGGGAACCACTATTCTGGCAGAAGTGCCGTTATTGGATAACCAAGGTAAATTTACCGGTAAATATGAAATGCGTCTGATGATTGCGTTAGACGTGGGTGGTGCAATTAAAGGGCATCACTTTGATATTTATCAGGGTGTTGGTGATGAAGCGGGGCATGCGGCCGGCTTTTATAATCACTATGGCCGGGTTTGGGTACTCAGTACTCCGGCGGATATTGCCAACGATTTGCCGTCCGTGAAGCTGTAATCCAGAAGATTTTATTTTTGTGTCAACCAGTTAGAGATTATGAGGTCGTCATGTCTGCCAGTTATTCTGAGGCCTATTTACAACGTTTTAGCGGCATTGCCCGGCTTTATGGTCGGGAGGTTTTAGCATTGTTTTCTCAGGCTCAGGTTTGCGTTATTGGTATCGGTGGCGTTGGCTCTTGGGCCGCTGAGGCTCTGGCCCGTAGCGGCATTGGCCATATTACCCTGATCGATATGGATGATGTTTGTGTGACCAATACCAACCGCCAAATCCATGCTATGCGACAGACTATCGGCCAGCCCAAAGGTGAGGTTATGGCTCGGCGGATTGCCGAGATCAACCCCGAATGCCGAGTCACCTGTATTGATGATTTTATTACACCCGATAACGTAGCCGAGTATATTACCGACAGGTTTGACTATGTGATTGACGCTATTGATAGTATCCGGCCTAAGGCAGCGCTGCTGGCTTACTGTCGGCGCTATAAAATCCCGGTGGTGACTACCGGCGGTGCCGGTGGGCAAATCGATCCGACACAAATTCAGGTGGCTGATTTAGCCAAAACCATTCAAGACCCGCTGGCCGCCAAACTGCGTGAACGCCTTAAAAGCGATTATAACGTAGTGAAGAATAGTAAAGGAAAACTGGGGATCGACTGCGTATTTTCAACCGAGCAGCTGGTTTACCCTCAGGCCGATGGCAGCGTGTGTGCCGTTAAAAGCACCGCTGAAGGGCCTAAGCGTATGGACTGCGCTTCGGGTTTTGGTGCCATCACTATGGTGACGGCTTCATTCGGATTTGTCGCGGTTTCTCATGCCTTGAAGAAGATGCTGGCTAAGGCTGAGCGCCAAAGAGTTGCGCTTTGATAGTTCACCATTCTTGATGATGTCAGCGGCCTACTTTTACCTATAAAATTCAGCGGCTTTTCTAATGGTAGCAACCAGTGCATCGAGGCCTTGAGATCGCGATGCGCTGAGCTGTTGATAAATCCCCAGTCTGTCGAAGAATTTTAATGGATCGAGGGCTAATACCTGCTCTGGCGTTTTACCCTCAATCTGTGTCAATAAGATAGCCAGAATCCCCTTCACTATTCGCCCTTCACTATCACCGTAAAAGTGGAGGGTGCCGTCAGGCATAATTTGGTGGCCTAGCCACACTCTATTCTCACAGCCTTTTAGCTCAAGCTGCCGTTGTTTTAGCTCTTCGGGCAGCTCGGGCAGCCGTTTAGCTAGCTGAACCAACTGACGATAGCGATCTTCCCATTGCGTTTTATTGCCAAACTGTTCGAGTAGGTGCTCGGTATTAATCTCCGTACCAAAAGGGTGCGGGGCAAGAATCGTCATGATTACTCCAGTAGGGACAGGGCGCTGATTAATGACTGATACAGTTTATCTACGTCATCAGGTTGGTTATAGGGAGCAAATGAAGCGCGTAACGTACCGCTAACGCCGATAGCATCCAGCAGCGGTTGGGCGCAGTGCTGGCCAGAGCGAATGGCTACGCTCTGTTCTGACAGCAGCGTTGCCACATCGCCGTGATGGAAACCGGCTATATTGAAGGCCAGCAGGCTGCTGTTTTGAGCCCGATAGCTGATAAATCCGGGAATTGTCGAGATTCGGTCATAGGCTGATTGTGTCAGTGAGCAGGCGTAACGTTCTGCTTCAACAAGGTCCTGAGTATTTAGCCATGATAACGCGGCACCAAACCCAATAACTCCGGCAATATTGGGCGTGCCCGCTTCAAAGCACTCCGGCACTGACTGGGCTTCAAACCCGTCGAATGACGCCTGAGTTAGCATTTTTCCACCGCCTTGCCAAGGTGCCATGTTATCCAGCAGCGATGCTTTGCCATAAAGCACGCCAATGCCGGTTGGTCCGTAAAGCTTATGGGCTGAGAAGGCGTAAAAATCCACATCTAGCCCTTGTACATCCGGCGGTGAATGTACCACGCCTTGAGCACCATCAACCACAACGACAGTACCGTTTTGGTGAGCTAACGATATGGCAAGCTTAAGGTCCGGACAGCCACCGGTCACATTAGACATATGGGCTATGGCTAGAATTTTAGTTTTGTGGGTCAGTAAGCTTGGCAGCAGGGTTAAGTTGGGTAAGTATGCTTCATTAACCGGAAGTTTAACCACTTTAGCGCCGGTTTGCTGTGCAACCATCAGCCATGGAATGAGATTGGAGTGATGTTCTGATTCACAGACGACTATTTCATCTCCGCTTTTTAGACGCGGGCGGGCATAGCTTTGAGCAACCAGATTAATCGCTTCGGTGGTTCCTTTCGTCCAGACTATCTGCCGTTGGCTGGCCGCGTTAATCAGGCTGGCAACGCTTTTGCGTGCATTTTCAAAGCGTTCTGTAGCATTTTGTGCGGCACTGTGCGCACTACGGTGGACCGTAGCGCCATTGTGGGCATAATATTCGCCGGTTGCCTGAATGACGCTTAACGGCTTAAGCGCCGTTGCTGCGCTATCCAGATAGCAACCAGTCTGGTGTAATGCGGGAAAATGTTGGCGAAACGAAATGGGATCAAAAGATTTCATTGGTATAACACTTTATTTGTGGTCGGCAGATTAACGCCGCGAATAAAAAAGATTGTACTAGCAGCGACAGCAAAGAACAGCGCTAATTGGCACTATTTTATTGCAGTCGGGTGCTTTTCAGAAGATAGTTACTACGCTCAAATTCATTGAATGTTTTACCTGCATGAGCGGTGATCGCTGCAACTTCAATGAATTTGGGTATAGTTATAGTATGTGATCGAAATGGCTCATGATTTTTTATCGGGTTTTCCCCTGTTTAACCGTAAGGAATAGTTTTATGAAACGTCTTGTTCTTATCGCTTCTGCTCTGTTATTGACTTTAGGGCTGGCCGGATGCTCAAGCCACTATGAAATGACAATGGCCGATGGTACGAAGATTATCACCGTTGGTGAGCCTTCTCTTGACCAAAATACCGGCATATATACCTATGAGACCCGTTTTGACGGCGAACAGCAGATTAGTCAGGACTTGGTGAAAGAGTTTGTGAAGCAGCCTTACTAGGTGTGAGACCATATTTTAGATAAAAAAAAGCACCGCGTTTGCGGTGCTACTGAAATCACTACGGACAGACAGGGTAAATGTTCAGAAAATAGATAAATCGTTAGCACAATGTAATCAATGACTAGCGATCGCACCCAACAAGCGTCAGGTAATTAGCAAACACAACATCACAACCACAAAGCCAAAAGTGCGCCCTTCATTCAAAAAACACACATTCTTCATTCCGGCTTAGGAAGTACCGCTACTATAGGTATTTGCTGGCATATACTCAAAGGACAATTTATAATGTATCGCATTAGAAAAACTAATGAATAGATGGGCGGATATCGCCACCCTGTAGCGCTGCATCTGGGAATTACTGCCAATTATATGAAACGATTACCTCCGTTGAACGCTCTACGGGTGTTTGATTCTGCTGCTCGCCACCTTAGCTTTACTAAAGCATCAGAAGAGCTTTTTGTGACACAGGCCGCAGTTAGCCATCAAATTAAGTCATTGGAAGATTTTCTCGGGCTAAAGCTTTTTCGCCGCCGTAACCGCTCTCTTTTATTGACCGAAGAGGGGCAGAGCTACTACTTAGATATCAAAGAAATCTTTATTGCGCTTAATGAGGCAACCCGAAAATTGCAGGCCCGTAGCGCTAAAGGTGCGCTTACCGTAAGTTTGCCTACCAGTTTTGCTATTCAGTGGCTAGTTCCCCGGCTCTCGGGGTTCCATGAAAGCTACCCCGGCATTGATGTGCGAATTCAGGCGATCGATCGCGATGAATGGAAGCTATCAGACGACGTAGACGTGGCTATTTATTACGGTAAAGGGAATTGGTCCGGGCTGCGGGTAGAACCGCTGTATGCCGAGTACCTGATACCCGTTTGTTCCCCTAGCCTGATGATGGGTGATAATCCGTTAACCTCGCCGAAAGCGCTTGAGTATCAGACTCTGTTGCACGATGCGTCAAGACGCGACTGGCAGGCGTATATACGCCAATTAGGCGTGCAGCACATTAACGTGCAGCAGGGGCCGATTTTCAGCCATACGGCGATGGTGGTGCAGGCTGCGGTTCACGGTCAGGGTGTTGCGTTAGTAAACAATATGTTGGCGTTGGCGGAGATAGAGTCCGGCCGCTTGGTTTGTCCGTTCAATCAGGCATTAGCCAGTAAAAATGCTTTTTATCTGGTATGTCATGACAGCCAGGCTGAACTGGGTAAAATAGCGTCTTTTCGAGAGTGGATTTTAGCCCTTGCTTCCAGTGAGCAAGAGAGCGTTCATTTACGCTACGATGAATAAATGTCGGCAAAAATGAAAACATTCACTGTGGAAACTGAGTATTATCAGTAGAATTCACACAGTTTCTCTTGATTCACCGATGACAGTAATAGGGTTAGTTATCATGAATGGTCGTTTAATTCTTATTTTTTCTGCACTTAGCGGTTTTATCTTTGTTGCTCTTGGTGCGTTTGGGGCGCATGGATTAAGTAAAGTGCTCGATGTTCAGCAAATGGCGTGGCTGCGCACTGGTCTGGAATATCAGGGATTACATACTTTGGCTATTCTGGCTCTAGGGTTCGCCGTTCAGTCGCAGAATAATGCGTGGTTTAAATGCAGCGCTGCCTTCTTAGCGCTGGGTACTATTTTATTTAGCGGTAGCCTTTATTGGCTGGCGCTATCGACAACAAAAATGTGGGTGTATATCACGCCAATCGGGGGCTTTTGCTTCCTAATCGGCTGGGCACTTCTGCTGGTTGGCGCTGTGCGCCTGAATAAAAAGGTTTAACCGTGAATACTATAGCGTTGTATTGCCGTCCAGGGTTTGAGAAAGAGTGTGCGGCAGAAATCACGGAGAAAGCCGCAGGGCTGGAAGCGTATGGCTTTGCACGGGTTAAGGATAACAGCGGCTATGTGCTGTTCGAATGCTATCAGCGTGAAGATGCCGAGCGTTTAATTCATAAATTGCCGTTTAGCTCTTTAATCTTTGCCCGTCAGATGCTGCTGGTTGGGGCATTGTTGCGCAACTTACCGGTCGAAGATCGAATTTCACCTATCATTGCCATGATTGAAGGCGCGGTAGAAAACGCGGGCGACCTGCGGGTAGAAGTACCAGATACCAATGATGGCAAAGAGCTATTGAATTTTTGCCGCAAGCTGACGGTTCCGTTACGTCAGGCATTGCGGTCACGCAATATTTTATTGGCTAAAGAGAATAGCCATCGGCCGGTGATCCACGTTTTCTTTATCGCCAGCGGCTGTTGTTATGTCGGCTATTCTTACAGTAACAATAACTCACCTTTCTTTATGGGCATTCCGCGCCTGAAGTTTCCGTCCGATGCACCAAGCCGTTCAACGCTGAAACTGGAAGAAGCATTTCACGTTTTTATTCCTGCCGATGAGTGGGATGAGCGTTTGGCCAGCGGTATGAAAGCGGTTGATTTGGGCGCCTGCCCGGGCGGCTGGACCTATCAGCTGACTAAACGCAGCATGATGATCGATGCGGTTGATAATGGGCCCATGGCTCAGAGCATTATGGACACCGGTCAGGTGGTTCATCATCAGGAAGACGGATTTCGCTTCGAGCCTACCAGCTCTAACATTTCATGGGTTGTCTGCGACATGGTAGAAAAGCCGTGGCGGGTATCGAGCCTGATGGCCGATTGGCTGATAAAGGGCTGGTGCCGGGAAGCCATTTTTAACCTTAAGCTGCCGATGAAAAAGCGTTATGAAGAGGTTTGCCAAAATCTGAAAATGATCGAGGATAAGCTGAAAGAGAACGGCATTAACGCACAAATCAGCGCAAAGCAGCTGTACCACGATCGCGAAGAAATTACGGTTCATGTTCGCCGCATTTGGGCTTCAGTTCCCGGCCGCAGAGATGAACGCGACTAGCTTTGTTATTAACGCCCCATTGCTCGTGAGCAATGGGGCTGTTTATTAATTCTCTTTTTGTTCCGATGGTTCTTTATTGATTCTTAACTGCTGAAGATTTCCTTCCAGATGTATATCCTGCTTTAAGGTCGCAATGTCGCGGCACAGATAGGCTAATTCCTTATGTTCAATTAATTTTTTGCGCCATTTGTCCGGTACGCTGTCTATTTGCTGATAAATTTTATCTAGCGATCCATATTCAGTGAGTAAGGTGGAGGCTGCCTTTGGACCTATCCCCGGAATTCCCGGAATTTTGCTACTGCTGATACCGGCCAGCCCCCAAAAATCTGTCAACTGTGCGGCTGGCACTGAAAATTCTTGTTGAACAAAAGGTATGTCTAACCAACGTTTTTGGAAATAGTCCCGGATACGCAGCGTGGGTGCCAGAAGCTGGCAGTAGCCTTTATCCGTTGAAACAATAGTCACCTGATAGCCCAACTGACTGACTTTATTGGCCAGCGTTGCTGCAAGATCGTCAGCTTCATCACCAACGGATTGCCAACAGGCAACGCCCGCTTGTTCAAACGCTTCACGCAGTTGGGGGAGTTCTGCAACTAACGCCTCAGGCATAGGGGAACGGCCAGCTTTGTAATCAGGGTAAATTTGATGCCGCCACCCGGTATTGCGGTTTTCATCATCAAATACCGCAACTGCGTGAGTGGGCTGGCTGTGCTGTATCAGCTGTTCTAGCGCTCTGATGCAGGTTTGCTGGCATGGTGAACCCTGAACGGCATGAATACGACGAATCAGGTTTAGCGCATCAACAATCAGTAGATGAATAGGCATAATAAGCTGGTGGAGCGTCCTGTAGCTGCCGGAGGGCTATCTCCGGCAGGGTTAGTGCAAACAGGGTCTATTGACCCACTGCCTGCTAATTAAGTAATGATTTCATAACACGGCGTATAGGCTGAACCCGGGAGCTTCATTCTGTGCTGGGCAACGAACCCCTGTAACAGGCTATCCATGTGTTTCATCATTAGCGGGTCGCCGTGGATTTTGAAGCGGCCGTATTGCTCAATAGCCTGAATGCCAACGTCTTTAACGTTACCGGCGACAATTCCGGAAAATGCCCGGCGAAGGGCCGCGGCCAATTGCTCGGGAGGCTGGTTCGGGTGCAGATTCAGGTTTGCCATGTTTTCATGGGATGGTTCAAACGGATGCTGAAGGTCTGGTGCGATCTTGATTGACCAGTTAAAGCTATAGGCATCGCCATTGGCTCTGCGATTCTCTTTTACCGCAGACATTCCATGCTTCATTTGGCGAGCGACTTCTTCAGGATCGCCGATGATTATGGTGTAGTGCTTACGGGCCTCATCGCCTAACGTATTTTGGATAAACTTATCCAGCACCTGAAAGTAGTCAGCGCTCTCTTTTGGTCCGGTCAGGATCAGCGGAAGCTTTTGATCTTTATTTTCAGGGTTCATCAAAATGCCTAGCAGATAGAGCAGCTCTTCTGCTGTACCTACGCCACCCGGGAATATAATAATACCGTGGGCGATGCGAACAAATGCTTCCAGACGCTTTTCAATGTCTGGCATGATAATCAGCTCATTAACCAGCGGATTCGGCGGTTCTGCGGCGATAATCGACGGTTCCGTCAGGCCAATGAAGCGGCTGTCTTTATAGCCCTGTTGCGCATGACCAACGGCGGCACCCTTCATGGGCGCTTCCATCGCGCCCGGGCCACACCCGGTACAGATGTTGAGTTCACGAAGCCCTAACTGATTACCGACTTTACGACCATATAAATATTCGTTTTCATTAATTGAGTGGCCACCCCAGCAAACCACCATATTTGGCGCTTCTCCTACGTGCAAGGCGCGGGCATTACGCAATATGGAGAACACCAGATTAGTCAGATGAACCGGACTATTCAGGTTGGGATGCTGGACTCTGTGTGCCTGAGATAGCTGGCCGTTAACGAACAGGATATCCCGCATAACGGCAAACAGGTTTGACTGGATTGAGCGAATTAATTGGCCATCAACAAAGGCTTCTTCGGGTGGATTTATCAGTTCAAGCTTAACGCCCCGTTCGCGACGAAGTACGTTAATATCAAATGATTTATAGCGCTCAAGCAGCTCTTTGCTGTTGTCCGTCATACTGCCGGCGTTAAGCACGGCCAATGAACAGTTGCGGTATAGTTGATAAAGGTTACTGCTGGCCGTTCTTTTCAGCATGTCGACTTCAAGCTGTGACAGCAGATCCATTGAGCCTAAAGGTGGACTAATATGTGTAATCAAACCGACTCCCTTAATTAAATCAAAACGCCCTCAGGCACGATGTGGACTAAAAATTCACTAAGCGTAATCACGGATTCTATCTGTTTGTACTACTTTACCGATGTTATGGGAACCGTAAACAATAAAAATATGGATTTATATAAATATTGCGAAGTACTGCGTAATATTATGATTTTATAATGCAATTTTTGATTACTGTCTGGCCAGTCTTTCCGTTGTCGGTGTAAAGGCTTCACTGGTCCTATAAGGGTTGATATCTAACCCGCCTCTTCGCGTATAGCGAGCATAGACCGTTAGGTGGGTTGGGTGGCAATAGCGTTGAATGTCATTGAAAATGCGCTCTACGCACTGTTCATGAAATTCATTGTGATGACGAAATGACACCACGTATCGCAATAGCGCTTCCCGATCGATTTTTGGCCCCTGATAGCTTATCTGGACCGAGCCCCAGTCCGGCTGGTGGGTTATCAGGCAGTTAGACTTGAGTAAGTGGCTGACCAATTGCTCTTTAACATGGGGCTGAGCGTCAGTAACCGCGTTAGCCAGCAGCCGATCGTCAAAGTTATAGTTATCAATTTCAATAGGCTGATCGTCGATACATTCGCCGGTAAACGCGCCAACCGGTTGACCTTCTAGCTGCTCTAAGCGAAACAGTTTTACGTTGACTTTACCCTGTGCACACTGGGATAAATCACGGGATAATGCGTGATTAACCTGCTCCCAACCCTCAAATCGCGTTTGGTTGAAGCTGTTGAGATAAAGTTTAAAGCTTTTTGATTCGATCAGATTAACGCTGTCAGATGCGACTCTGACTTCTCCGACGGCAACCTGCGGAAGACCACGAGCGTTCAGCCATGAGAGTTCGTATAGCGTCCAGATATCTGCGCCGTGAAAGGGTAGATTATCCGGCGTTAGTCCTAAGGGTTCGCGGTTTAAACTACGGGGAACGGCCTGTAATAATGTGGCATCGTAGTTATCGATGTAGGCAGTTTTCTTTCCTAATGTGAGGTTTGAAAGTGCCTGATGGTCCTGATAATGGGAAGTCATACTATTACTCCGGTAGGGTATAACGCTATAATCGTATTCCCATGGTTCTTGAAGTTGCAGCCGCATTCGAAAGGCGCCGTTGCGTGAGTCATCTGATTAGGCTCCGCTTTGTTGCTGGAACTTCAATAGCTTTGGGGTTAAAAAAATTGGCTCTAGTGTAACGTAATATTCGAGAGAAATATGACATATCCGGTAATCTCTGCATTAACTCAGTTTACTTCTTCTTTTATTGATTTGTGGCAAAAGCAGGTCGGACACGAACCGGCCAGTGAAGAGCTTTATGGCGTGCCTTCGCCCTGCATTGTGAGAACTGACGATCGGGCCGTGCTTTGGCTACCGCAGCCTTTTGGCGCAGAAAAAACGCTGGCGAACGTAGCGCGTGCTATTGACATTATCTTACGGGAAGAGTGTTCGGCTTTTTATACTGAACAATATGCTGGTGATATGGCGGGGCGTTTTGGCGATCTTGAACTAACGTTAATTCAGGTCTGGAGTGACGAAGATTTTATTCGTTTACAGGAAAACTTAATCGGGCATTTGGTTACTCAACGCCGGTTAAAATTGCCGCCTACGCTGTTCATTGCGACGACCGAATCAGAAATGGATATGATTTCGCTGTGTAATCTTTCCGGTGAGGTGCTACTGGAGCATTTTGGCACTAAAGATCGGCAAGTATTAGCCCCGTCTTTGGCTGAGTTTCTACATGGTTTGCAGCCACGGATAAACAGGCCGGTCTGAGGTAGCCATGGCCGTTGAATCCGGCCTTGGCTAAAGATTCGCTGTTTTTGATATGCAAGTCTTACATGAAACGATCGTCACCTTGTAGGATATATCTCACAAGCACTGTGAGACATTACGCTTATTTCATTTGCCTCTTAAAAATAAATTACTTATTTATTAAATTGTTGACGTTATTTATCTTGGCTTACAGTCGATTGAATAGCATGTAAGCCTTGCAGGTATATTGTGCGCTTAGGGGAATTGAGCGATCCTATGTTCAAGGAAACGGAGCTCAGGACTAAAGGAAAGTATCAGGATGATACGGGCTTTAGGATAAAGCAAAAGGATTAGCTTAGGAAGAGCTCAGGATTGTCGTCAGGACGATGGCAGGACAGTTCAGGATGAAACTTACGGACATCTCCAGGATGGAGAATCAACGCTTACAAGGCTGTAAGTGGTCAGGAAGAGCAACAAGGATAGACCATCAGGATGATGGTAGGACAGTTTAGGGATTGAGCTTACGGACACCTCCAGGATGGAGAATGAAAACCTACTAGGATGGTAGGGGGTCAGGAAGACTAGCAAGGATAGGCATCAGGATGATGCAAGGATGAATAGTCAGGATGAAAGTAGGACGCCGCAAAGGATAGCGTGGTTAGGATAACCAATAGGACACTGTTTTCAGGGATTGAGCAGGGAAGCAAACGAGTAGCTGGATTGCTATAAAACGGACTGAGCCCACTGTGTATACAGTGGGCTCTTTTTCTTTTGTGCTTTATTCACCGGCGGTTTCTACCCGTTGGGGCAAAATGCTATGATTGGCTATCAAACGAAGCTTTAGCTGCTTCGTGGTGCTTAATTGAACAATGAGACAGTCATGAGTTTAGAAAAACAAATAGGGCAGATACTGGCGGATGTCGAGCTGCTGATGCAAGAGTGCGATCTATGGAGCACCGTTCCACCGGAATCGGCAGCGTTTGAGAGCTGTGAGCCTTTTTGTATTGACACGATGATGCCTGAAGAGTGGCTACAGTGGGTTTTTA
Source organism: Budvicia diplopodorum (assembly GCF_009800925.1). Taxonomy (GTDB): domain Bacteria; phylum Pseudomonadota; class Gammaproteobacteria; order Enterobacterales; family Enterobacteriaceae; genus Budvicia; species Budvicia diplopodorum. The sequence continues at coordinate 317,419 of NZ_WOYF01000003.1, forward strand.
TTTCCCGTATGCGGGAAATATTAGAAAACCAGCGGCCGCTTCCCACCAATATGGCTATCGCCCCCTATTTTGAAGTTTCTTTTAGCCAGCGCGCCGGTGACTACCAGCCGCTGTTGGTTGCACTTCAGAATATTGACCGACTGCTTAATAAAGAAGTTAATAAATGCTAGATATTCTGTATCAGGATGAGCATCTGATCGCGGTGAATAAGCCCAGCGGTTGGTTAGTTCATCGTAGCTGGCTGGATCGCAATGAAAAAGTGGTGGTGATGCAAACGGTACGCGACCAAATTGGTCAGCACGTTTTTACCGTACATCGCTTGGACAGGCCGACTTCCGGCGTTTTATTAATGGCGCTATCCAGCGAGGTTGCCCACCGGCTTTCGCTACAGTTTGAGCAACACCAAATTAATAAGGTTTATCACGCCGTCGTCCGCGGCTATGTGGATGAGTCAGGAACCATCGACTATGCCTTGGTGGAAGAACTCGACAAGGTTGCCGATAAGTTTGCTAAAGAAGAGCGAGAAGCTCAGCAGGCGGTTAGCCACTATAAGACGCTTTCGCTGGCCGAAGCCCCGATTGCCGTCGGGCGGTATACATCGGCCCGATATAGCTTAGTTGAGCTGAACCCTGAGACCGGGCGCAAGCACCAGCTTCGCCGCCATATGGCGCATATTTCCCATCCTATTATCGGCGATAGCCGTCATGGCGATCTTCGCCATAATCGTGCGCTAGCCGAGCATTTTGATTGTCCGCGTTTGATGCTGCATGCCAGCCATTTAGCTTTAAATCATCCGGTTACCGCACAGCCATTAGTTATTTCGGCTCCTTGGGAAGCCCGATGGCAGCATTTGATGACTCAGCTGGGCTGGCAGAACCAATGCCCTGAATATCGTGAGGTTGAATTTATTCGGCCAATAATACAGGATACAGAGGTTAGCTAATCCCTTAAAAACAGAGAGGATCCTCATGGCAAAGATTGGAATTTTCGTTGGAACCGTTTATGGCAACGCACAGATGGTTGCTGAAGAGGCTCAGACATTGCTTCAGCAGCTTGGGCATGAGGTGACGGTATTTGACGAAGGAACGCTGGAAGATTGGGAAACCTATCCGCAGGGCTATGCGCTGATAGTGACTTCAACCACCGGGCAGGGTGATTTACCCGATTCTATTGCTTCACTGTTTTTTGATATGAAAGAGAACCTTGGTCACCAGCCTGAATTACGCTATGGCGTTATTGCCTTGGGCGATAGCAGCTATGATAATTTTTGCGGCGGTGGAAAGCAGTTTGATGCGCTGCTGCAAGAACAGGGCGCTAGCCGGATCGGTGAGGTTCTGTTGATTGACGCAACTGAAGTATCTGAACCTGAGGTTTTTGCATCTGACTGGATTCGTCAGTGGGGAACGTTAGTAAAGTAAGTACCATGTAGAGTCTGGCTTAAGCGCTCGATCAATATAAACCTGATGGATAATCATTATTTGCTCATCAGGTTTGATCTATTCAGCGCGCCTGTTATGACTTGTCTTTCGCCGTCAGCCTCTCGAGATCGGCTTCTATCTCTGCGATTTTACGAGTCACCACCTGCTCTAAATGGCGTAAATCGCCAAGAATTTTCTGTTTGATATCCACTTCAATTTTGTCACCATGACAAATCTGATCGAGCTTTTCTATTACGTAGCGCAGGTTTGGGCTGATTTCATGCACTTCTTTATAAGATTTTTCTGCCCCCGGATTGGCTAAAATGGTTTTACGTTGGCGAGGGTATTTAAATTTGACGCTTTTGGCAAAGAACTCGCCTTTTTCCTTACGGAAGTAGATTTTCAGAATATCGTTACTGGCTTCTTGTCGCAGGCTGTAGCGGTCAATCTGCTTTGGATTCGTAATGCCGAGACTGATGAGGTTATCGTACATAAGAATGCCTTCCTGATTTATTCAATGACTAAAGGTGATAGGCCAAATGGTGGATTAAGAACCATTTAATTATAATATTGCCGTAATACGCCTATTTATCTTAGTCTTTACGCAATTTAATTATATAAAAACTAAGTATTGATTATAGCAGGGGATATTCTTTAGTAGAAAAATGGCCTAGTGTCAGAGATCACAGAATTCCGTAAAAGGACATAATCGACAATGTGTATTTTCACGTTGATAGCGAAGGACGGTTATATTGGGGGCTTTGGAAGCAGGCATGAATAAACAAACGGCAAGAATATTGATTAATCTCTTGGAGAAGAGCGGCGTTCATTTCGCTAAAGGTTTATCCAACGAGGAAGTCATTACCGTTCAACACCATTTCAACGTGAAGTTTCCTCCGGACCTTAGGCTATTTTTACAAACGGCGCTGCCAATATCAGGCAAATTCATTAACTGGCGGGCCGGGCTGAGCTCTACGGTGAAAGAAAAACAGATTATTGAACGGATTAACTGGCCGCTGGAAGGTCTGCTATTTGATATTGAGAACAATGAGTTCTGGATGGCCGACTGGGGAGATAAGCCCGATAGCGTTGAGCAACAGAAAGAAATTGCCGAACAACACTACCGGCAGTGGCCTAAGCTGATTCCAATTTATTCCCATCGCTATATTCCGTCGGTTCCCTACGAAGAGGGTAATCCGGTACTTTCGGTTTATCAGACGGATATTATTTATTACGGAAATGATTTGGCTGCCTACTTCAAAAATGAGTTTAGGCTGACGCTGCCTGAAGGAATTAAGCCGCCGGACGAGCCGAAGAAAATTGATTTTTGGGGCTATTTCTTAGATGGGACTATTTTTAGAATAGGAGATTGATGAGATAAAAGAACGCGGGCCTTTAACCCGCGCTGTAGCGTTTTTTGGCGATTAGTCGATAGTCCGCAGAAGCTCGTTAATACCTACTTTACCTAACGTTTTGGCATCTACCTTTTTCACAATAACGGCGCAATAGAGGCTGTATTTTCCATCTTTAGACGGCAGGTTGCCTGAAACAACAACTGAGCCAGCCGGAACGCGGCCATAATGAACTTCGCCGGTTTCACGATCGTAAATACGCGTGCTTTGCCCAAGGTACACGCCCATTGAAATGACGGAACCTTCTTCAACGATAACGCCTTCAACCACTTCTGAACGAGCACCGATAAAGCAGTTATCTTCGATAATTGTCGGGTTTGCCTGAAGAGGTTCTAACACTCCGCCAATACCAACGCCGCCGGAAAGGTGAACGTTTTTACCGATTTGAGCGCAGGAACCAACGGTAGCCCACGTATCCACCATGGTACCTTCATCAACGTAAGCACCGATATTAACGTAAGAAGGCATGAGGACGGTGTTACGGGCAATAAACGCACCCTGACGCACGCTGGCCGGTGGTACTACGCGAAAGCCTTCTCGCTGAAAGCGCTCGGCATCGTAATCTGCGAATTTCATCGGGACTTTATCGAAATAGCGGCTTTCTGCGCCGTCCATGACGACGTTGTCATTAATGCGAAATGAAAGCAGAACGGCCTTTTTTAGCCACTGATGCGTAATCCACTCTCCGTTAATTTTTTCGGCGACCCGCAGTTCTCCACTGTCTAATTTAGCCAGAGTATGTTTAACCGCTTCGCGGGTAACGGTGTCTGCATTTGCTGGCGTAATTTCGGCTCGACGCTCAAAGGCGGTTTCTATGATGGTTTGTAATTGCTGCATCTTTTGTCCTGATTTGGTATTAAATGAATATGTACTTTATACATCAAGCTGCCGGTGCGTTGGCTATCGGGATGATTGAGTTTGCCGCTTTCCCACAGCTCGAATTGTTTGGGCTATAGCTACTTTTTGTTAGCCTCATCTTTATCCTTTGGATCTAGGGTTTCTGTCAACCTCTGTTTCAATTCTTCACATATTTCAGAAGATAGTGCCATTCGATCGCTATTAGTGAGAATGAATAAGTCTTCAACCCGTTCTCCGATAGTGGAGATTCGGGCGCTGTGTAGCGATAAACCGAGGTTGGCAAAGACTTCGCCAACCCGGGCTAAAAACCCGGGCTGATCCAGTGCCACCAGCTCCATATAGGTTCGCCGTTCGCTGTGACCCGGTAAAAAGTTAACGTGGGTTGGCACGCTAAAGTGGCGCAGCTTAGAAGAGGCCATTCTAGGGCGCGGTCGCTCATAAATTGGCTGAGTTAATGCCCGTTCAATTCCTTCCCTGATTGCCGCATGGCGGTCGGGCGTTAACGGCTTACCGTCAGGTTCCAGAACGATAAAACTGTCCATAGCCATATCGTCACGGTTAGTGAAAATTTGTGCGTCGTGGACGCTGAGGTTGCGGCGATCCAGTTCACCCACGGTGGCGGCAAACAGATAGGGGCGATCCTGACTGTAGATAAATATCTCTGTTCCCCCTCGATTAGGCAGGGCACTGATTAAAACCAACGGCCGATCTTTCGGATGATTCACCAAATGGCGGGCGTGCCACGCCAGTTGGTTCGGCGTATGGCGTAAAAAGTAGTCAGCCCGGCAGCGGCTCCAAATGGCGTGAAGCGCTTGGTCATTGATATTTTCCCGGCGCAATAGCGCCAGCGCCTGAGCCCTGTGGTGGCGAACCCGCTCTCTGAGATCGGGGCGATATTGCATCCCGCGGCGTAGCTGTTTTTCGGTAGCAAAATAGAGTTCGCGTAATAAGCTTTGCTTCCAGCTATTCCACAGTGGCTCATTGGTGGCGCAGATATCGGCGACCGTTAGGCAGATAAGATAATGTAGCCGGGTTTCGGTCTGAACTTCGGTTGCAAACTGTTGAATAACCTTCGGGTCTTGAATATCCCTACGCTGGGCGGTGACCGACATGAGTAAATGCTGCCTGACTAACCAGCTTACCAGTTCGGTTTCGTTTGAGTTCAGTTCGTGTAGTTCTGCAAACGCTTTGGCATCTTCAGCGCCCAGCGTTGAGTGGTCGCCTCCGCGGCCTTTGGCAATATCGTGGAATAATGCGGCCATTAACAAGAGAGACTGCTTTTGTAGGCGAGGGTAGAGCTCTACGCAAAGTGGATGGGCCTGACGGGTCGCTTCGTCGGCAAAGCTTTCTAATTTCATTAACACCCGAACGGTGTGTTCATCTACGGTATAAACATGGAACAGATCAAACTGCATCTGACCGACAATATTACCCCACTGGGGCATATAGGCTGCTAAAACGCTATGACGATGCATCGGGACAATTGCCCGCGTAACCGCGCCCGGATGCCGTAGGATTGCCATAAACAGATCTCTGGCTTTTGGGATATTACACAGCGGCAGGGTTAAGTGACGGCGGGCATAGCGCAGGTGACGCAACGTAGTTGAGTAAATACCTTTAATTTCCGGGTGGATGACCAGTTGGTAAAACAGGTCAATAATGGTTTCAGGCTGTTCAATAAATAGCAGCGGATCGCGTAAATCAATCAGCTGGTCGCGAAGCTGAAAGCGGTCATCCAGCACCTGAGGTTTATCCGAATGGTCCAGCGCTAGAATAGCCTCATCAAACAGCTGCAACAGCATGTGATTCAGTTCTGCAACTCGGCGAGTGACCCGATAGTAATCTTTCATCATGCGTTCTATCGGGAGATTACCTTCTCCTTGGTAACCCAGTAATTCAGCAACGTTTAGCTGCCGGTCAAACAGCAACCGGTTGTCATAGCGAGTTAAAATCAGATGGAGGGCAAAGCGAATGCGCCATAAAAAATTCTGGCACTCTTCCAGTTCGGTACATTCAGCAACCGTCAGGAAACCAAAGCTGACCATCTCTTTGAGCGAGGTAGCGCCAAAATGGCGACGGGCCACCCACAGCAAGGTGTGAATATCGCGTAGGCCGCCGGGGCTGGCTTTAATGTCGGGTTCCAGATTGTAACTGGTGCTGTGATAGCGTTGATGGCGCTCTTCCTGTTCCTGGCACTTGGCGTGAAAGAAGGTATCAGAGGGCCAGATCTCCTGACTAAAAACGTGTTTTTGCAGCGTCAGGAATAGCGCAACATCGCCACAGATAAGGCGAGATTCAATCAGGTTTGTCGCGACGGTGAGATCGGCCAGAGCCTCTTCCAGACACTGTTCCAGCGTTCTGACGCTGTGGCCGACTTCCAGTTTGAGATCCCAAAGCAGGGTAACGATTTCTCCAACGCTTTCCGCCTGTTTCTCGGTCAGAGGCTGCTGGCTGAGGATCAGAATATCGATATCAGACAGCGGATGTAGCTCCGTCCGGCCATAGCCGCCAACGGCGATTAAAGATAGCCCGCTACTGTTTGCCAAGCCTTCTGGCGTTGGTTTAATAAACTGGTGAAATAGCCAGAGCCGCTGGAGTAGGCTGTCCACATAGTCGGAGCGGGCCAGAATCAGTTCATCGACGCCAATACCGGCTTCGAAAGCCAGCTTTAGCCACAGCTGAAACCCGTCTAGTGCCCGTTTTAGCTGTGGTAGGCTAAGTTCGCCGTTGCTAAAACAGGAGGGATCGCAAGGCTTTGGGGGCAGAGTAAGTTCCGACATTGTGAATATTGCCTTCTGACGCTGATGAGTGGCTATTGCCCTATTAAGCTACCGTTAAATTGAGTAATTCGCCAGATTAAACTCAGCGATGCTGGCAAGCGAATCTGCCGCATAAACAAAAATGGCCAACCTAAGTTGGTTAGCCATTTTTTTCGGGCCGTTGCCCATTACATTTCGTGGGTAATGATCGCGTCGATAGTGTCATCTTTACGCAGCGTTAGAATTTCACAGCCGTTGTCGGTGACAACGATGGTGTGTTCATACTGCGCTGACAGGCTGCGATCTTTCGTTTTGACTGTCCATCCATCTTTCATCGTTCTGATACGGTAGTCGCCAGCGTTGACCATTGGCTCAACGGTGAAGGTCATTCCTTTTTGCAATACTACGCCGCCGTCATCGGCATCGTAATGTAGTACCTGCGGTTCTTCATGGAACACTTCTCCAATGCCGTGCCCGCAGTATTCTCGCACCACAGAAAATCCCTGAGCTTCAACATATTGCTGAATGGCTTTACCTAGGGTACGTAAACGGACGCCCGGTTTAATCATTTTTAACGATAAGTAGAGGCTTTCTTGAGTTACGTGGCACAAGCGCTCACCGAGGATCGTTGGCTGACCAACAATAAACATTTTGGAGGTATCTCCGTGGAATGCGTCTTTGATAACGGTTACGTCAATATTGACGATATCGCCGTCTTTCAGCTTTTTCTCATCGCTGGGAATACCGTGGCAAATAACTTCGTTAACCGAAATACACACCGACTTAGGGAATCCGTGGTAGCCAAGGCAGGCTGAAATAGCGTGTTGGACGTTGGTAATGTAATCGTGGCACAGGCGGTCTAACTCACCTGTCGTGACGCCGGGTTTGACGTGAGGTTCGATCATTTCCAGCACTTCGGCGGCCAGGCGGCCAGCAACGCGCATTTTTTCAATATCTTCAGAGGTTTTGATTGATATAGCCATAAAAGAGTGTCCATTAATAATTGGAAGTCAGCGCGAAATACGGGGCAACTGAAAGCGAGCTAACTGGCAATGATAATCAATATAGAATGCAATTATGGTATCAGTCCTGCAAAAGAGTGCCAAATTTATCATGCGGAATGTATTTGAGCTCATCTGGTGATTTTTGAATACCTCCCATTGGTTGAAAATAGTTGTTGACCAATGATGAAAAACTGATATCTTAAGCCGGTTTGAGCACAGTCTTTTAAAAGTAAGGCGTTTTCTATAATCCCTAACATATATAGGTTAAGAGGATGAAAGTTCACATAGTCTGTAAGGTTGATACCAACCCCTAATCATGAGACCCACGGGTTTTCTGATTAGGGGTTTTTTTTCGGTCTAAATTCAACTTGGGAGCAAAAATATAATGCGAGGCCAGCATATTTTAGGGTTGGAACACATGGTGCCCGCCGATATCGAGCGCGTACTTAATGCTGCGACAGAAATGAAAAAGGTGACTAAGCAAGATGTTAAAAAATTGGCCACGTTGCGTGGAAAAGCAATCGTTAACCTCTTTTTTGAGAACAGCACCAGAACGCGTTCCTCCTTCGAACTTGCAGGAAAATATTTAGGCGCCGATGTGATTAATATTGCGGCGTCGACGTCAAGCGTTGCCAAGGGAGAAAGCCTGAGAGACACGTTGTTAACGGTTCAGGCCATGGGTGTCGATGCTATCGTGATGCGCCATAGTGCAGAAGGTGCAGCTCAGTATGCTACTCGCTACGTGAAGGCGGTTGTGATCAATGCCGGCGACGGTGCGCATGAGCACCCGACTCAAGGGCTGCTGGATTTGCTAACCATTCGCCAGCATCACGGAGAGATTGCCGGTAAGAAAGTGGCCATTATTGGCGATGTTCTTCATAGCCGCGTAGCGCGTTCCAATATCTGGGGCTTACTGAAAATGGGAGCGGAAGTGCATCTTGGTGGTCCGAAAACGCTTATTCCTAAAGAGATGCTGGACATGGGCGTGACGATTCACCATCGGGTTGAAGACGCTATCGCCGACGCGGATGTAGTCAACGTATTGCGCATTCAATTAGAGCGCCAGAAGAAAGGGCTGTTTCCGACGGCGCGTGAGTATGCGCGTATTTTTGGTATCAACGACGAACGCTTAAAGCTGGCTAAGAAAAATGTGCTAGTGATGCACCCCGGTCCGATGAACCGTGGGCTAGAAATCTCACCGGAGGTCGCTTACGGGCACCATTCGGGTATCGAAGAACAGGTTAATAACGGTGTAGCAGTTCGTATGGCTCTTTTAACTCTAACTTTAGCTGATGGGGAACAAGCATAATGGCACAGTGGTTAATTCAAAATGGGCACCTTATCGATTCTGCTAATGGCTTAGACGGCGTTATGGACGTACGCGTTGTTGACGGAAAAGTGGCTAACGTTGGCAAATCACTTCAGCCAGACGCCGCCGATGAAATAATCGACGCAAGTGGCTTAATTGTTAGCCCGGGGTTTATTGATATTCACTGCCACCTGCGTGAGCCGGGGCAAGAAGCAAAAGAAGATTTATTTACCGGTACGGCGTCTGCGGCAGCCGGTGGTTTTACCACGATTCTGACCATGGCAAATACTCGTCCGGTTATCGATCAGGCGATTATCGTCGCTGGCATGAAGCATAAAATACAAACTGATGCCGTAGTCAGGGTTGAAATTACCGGTGCGGTGACTAAGGGTTTGGAAGGCAAGGAACTGGCCGAAATTGGCGATATGGCTCAGGCCGGTATCCGCGCTATCTCTGACGATGGCAACTACGTTAATGACGGGCGCCTGATGCGGGCCGCACTGGAATATGCCAGCATGTTTGATATACCGGTGATATCCCACTCTGAAGATTGCTGTCTGGTGGCTGACGGCGTAATGCATGAAGGCTGCGTATCGGCTAAATTGGGCCTGCGCGGCCGCCCTGCAGAGGCCGAGAATATTGCCGTAGCCCGTGAGCTTATGCTGGCTGAAATGACCGGTGGTCATATCCATATTGCCCATGTCAGTAGTAAAGGTGCCGTTGAGCTGATTCGTGCGGCAAAAGCCAAAGGAATTAAGGTAACGGCAGAAGTGACGCCTCACCATTTATGTTTGGTTGATAAAAGTATTGAGTCTTTTGACTCGGCTTTTAAAGTGAACCCGCCATTACGTACCAATGAGCATATTGTTGCTCTGCTGGAAGGCCTGAAAGACGGTACGTTAGATGCGATTGCTACCGACCACGCCCCTCACGCGTATGAAGAGAAAGACTGTGAATTTAACGAGGCGCCTTGCGGTTTCGCCGGTTTTGAAACGGCTTTTAGCGTACTACACAGCCGCTTTGTGCAAAACGGTGAATGGAGCGTGCAGCAGCTGATTCATCGAATGACTGCGGGCCCGGCTGCGGCGTTTAACTGGAAGGATCGCGGGCATCTGAGCGTGGGTGGATTAGCGGATCTGGTCTTGATAGATCCGAAAAAACAGTGGGTTGTTGACCCTAAAACCATGCTAACTCGCGGCAAATCTTGCCCGTTCACCGGTATGGATATGGTTGGTCAGGTGGTACGCACAATGGTTAACGGCAAATGGGTTTATCAGGAAGGTAAAATCTTTCGCGACTGAGTGCCTGATTGCTTAATCTGACATTGTTCAGCCTGAATAGACCTTCGGCGCTATTAGGTTCCTTGGAACCTAATAGCGCATTTATTTACATCCAAATACGAGTATTTGTGGCGCTTTCCCCCGTTTATATGGTATAAAGCGCGCCGGTAATCCGCTCTCTGTGTCTTAAGTTTTTTAAGGTCATTGAGGGAAGAGATTGCCTTAACATTAATCAACGTTATAACACACACGTATCGACACATTCGGCGGGGTGCTCTGAAGGTTCAATCCTTAGGGGTCGGCGTTATGGGATACGTGGAGGCATAACCCCGAACTTTACTCATAGAGGTAATAATGGCAACTGTTTCAATGCGCGACATGCTCAAGGCTGGCGTACACTTTGGTCACCAGACCCGTTACTGGAACCCGAAAATGAAACCTTTCATCTTCGGCGCACGTAACAAAGTTCATATCATCAACCTTGAAAAAACTGTACCTATGTTCAACGAAGCATTAGCTGAGTTGGGTAAGATCGCGTCTCATAAAGGCAAAATCTTATTTGTTGGTACTAAACGCGCAGCATGCGAGCCAGTAAAAGAAGCTGCACATAGCTGTAATCAATTCTACGTTAATCACCGTTGGTTAGGTGGTATGTTGACCAACTGGAAAACGGTTCGTCAATCAATCAAACGTTTAAAAGAATTAGAAATTCAAGCTCAAGACGGTACTTTCGAAAAGCTGACCAAGAAAGAAGCGCTAATGCGTGCTCGTGAAATGGACAAGCTTGAGAATAGCCTGGGTGGTATCAAAGACATGGGCGGCTTGCCTGACGCGTTATTTGTAATTGACGCAGATCACGAGCATATCGCTATTAAAGAAGCAAACAACTTGGGTATTCCAGTATTTGCTATCGTTGATACTAACTCTGATCCGGACGGTGTTAATTTCGTTATCCCTGGTAACGACGATGCTATCCGTGCAGTACAACTGTACCTAGGCGCTGTTGCTGCAACCGTTCGCGAAGGTCGTTCAGACCAAGGCGCTCAGGCTGTAGAAGAAAGCTTCATCGAAGCAGAGTAATAAGGCGTGCTCCATTGAGAGCCCTTATTAACCAGGTATTAGATATGTTGGTTAGGGGGCCTTTGCAGGCTCCCTTTTTGCTTATATCCAACGAAATATAAACCGAGGATTAAGAGAATGGCTGTGATTACCGCTGCTCTAGTAAAAGAACTTCGCGAGCGTACCGCCGCTGGCATGATGGAATGTAAGAAAGCGCTAGTTGAAGCTGATGGCGATATCGAATTAGCCATCGACAATATGCGTAAATCTGGTCAGGCAAAAGCCGCGAAGAAAGCAGGCCGCGTGGCTGCTGAAGGCGTTATCCTGACTAAGATTTCTGCTGACGGCAAATATGGCGTCATCATGGAAGTTAACTGTGAAACTGACTTCGTTGCTAAAGATGCTGGCTTCCTGGCATTTGCTAACGCTGTTGTAGAAGAAGCGCTGACTGCACGTACTGGCAGCATCGAAGCTTTACAGGCTAAGTTTGAAGAGCAACGTACTACTCTGGTAGCTAAAATTGGCGAAAACATCAATATTCGCCGTCTTGCTATCGTAGAAGGCGAGAAGTTAGGTGCTTATATGCACGGTGCTCGTATTGGCGTTCTGGTTGCTGCAACCGGTGCTGCTGACGAAGAGCTGGTTAAGCATATTGCTATGCACGTTGCTGCAAGCAAGCCAGAATTTGTTAACCCAAGCGATGTTCCTGCTGAGGTTGTTGCTCGTGAGCACCAAATCCAGATCGATATTGCTATGCAATCTGGTAAGCCACGTGAAATCGCAGAGAAGATGGTTGAAGGCCGCATGCGTAAGTTTACCGGTGAGATATCTCTGACTGGTCAGGCTTTCGTTATGGATCCAAACAAAACTGTTGATGCCCTGCTGAAAGAACACAAAGCTGGCGTTGCAGAGTTTGTCCGCTTTGAAGTAGGTGAAGGTATTGAGAAGGTTGAAGTAGATTTCGCAGCTGAAGTTGCTGCAATGTCTAAATAGGCTTAGCTTAATATAACGAAGACGGATCGATCTTAACATCGGTCCGTTTTTTTAAACAAAACCCCTTTATTGACTGCCCACAGGAAACAATACCATGGCAACCAACGCAAAACCCGTATATCAGAGAATCCTGCTTAAACTGAGTGGTGAGGCCTTACAAGGCTCCGAAGGTTTTGGCATTGATGCGAGCGTATTAGATCGCATGGCGCAAGAAATTAAGGAATTGGTTGAGTTAGGTATTCAGGTTGGTGTTGTTATCGGTGGTGGCAATTTATTCCGGGGTGCGGGTCTGGCGAAGGCCGGTATGAACCGCGTAGTGGGCGACCACATGGGAATGTTAGCTACCGTAATGAACGGTTTAGCAATGCGTGATGCGTTACATCGTGCCTATGTGAACGCCCGTCTAATGTCAGCTATTCCGCTGAATGGTGTATGTGATGACTATAGCTGGGCGGAAGCCATCAGCCTATTACGTCATGGTCGAGTAGTAATTTTTTCTGCAGGTACAGGTAACCCATTTTTTACCACGGATTCGGCTGCCTGTTTACGCGGTATCGAAATCGAAGCGGATGTAGTGTTAAAAGCGACTAAAGTCGACGGCGTTTTCTCAGAAGATCCAGTGAAAAACCCTGAAGCAACGCTGTACGAAACGTTAGATTATCAGGACGTTTTAGAGCGTGAACTGAAAGTTATGGACTTAGCGGCATTTACTCTGGCCCGCGATCATAACTTACCAATTCGCGTTTTTAATATGAATAAACCGGGCGCTTTGCGCCGCGTAGTCATGGGTGAGAATGAGGGAACGTTAATTTCCCGGCCGGCAGAATAATCGAGCTTTATAGACTGATAAAGGTTTATAGTTAGATTCTTCCCTAAGGAATTCGCCACAGGGCTAAATTTGACGGGTTACGCGACCGCGTGTGGCCCACCATATTACTTGTTTTTAAAGGTTAGCAACGTGATTAACGAAATCAGACAAGATGCTCAGGTACGCATGGAAAAATGCGTCGAAATGTTTAAAACACATATTAGTAAAATTCGTACCGGACGTGCACATCCGAGCCTGCTTGAAGGTATTCAGGTTGAATATTATGGTTCAGCAACCCCTTTGCGCCAGCTCGCGAGTATCGTTGCTGAGGATTCCCGCACTTTGGCAATTACGGTATTTGATCGCAGTATTAGCCCGGCGGTTGAGAAGGCGATTATGTCTGCTGATTTAGGTTTAAATCCTTCATCTGCCGGTACGGTGATCCGCGTTCCGCTTCCAGCGCTAACTGAAGAACGCCGTAAAGACCTGATCAAGGTAGTGCGTGCCGAAGCCGAAAATGGTCGTATTTCAGTGCGTAACGTTCGTCGCGATGCGAACGATAAAGTAAAGGCGCTGCTGAAAGATAAAGAGATTAGCGAAGATGATGACCGTAAATCTCAAGACGAAATTCAAAAGCTGACCGACGTTTTTATTAAGAAAGTCGATACAGCATTAGCAGAGAAAGAAGCCGAACTGATGGATTTTTAATGCCGTTGGTTATGCAACCTATAACGAACCCGGAATAGTTTATCTATACCGGGTTTGTTGCTATATAAGTCGCGCATTTGGTGTCCGGCGGTTGCTATAGTTAATTCTAAGCGTTGAAAAGTAGAAGCGATCAAGCGGTATTCATTCGGTAGTTATTTTTCTGTCGCTAAAAGAGTAACATGACCCAAATTTTTCTGGCTGAGATCTTGTTTAGCCTGAATATCAATGAGTTTTTCAGAGTTCGTAAAGATTAACGTAATGAAAAAAATAACGATTTTAGGATCTACTGGATCAATTGGGCACAGCACGCTATCCGTAATTCGGGAAAACCCTCATTTGTTCAGCGTTTATGGGTTAGCCGCTGGCTGTAATGTAGCGGTTATGGCTGAACAATGCCGTGAATTTAAGCCTCAGTTTGTTTCTATGGCTGATGAAGCATCGGCCCGGGCGCTACGTTTAATTCTTCAATCGGAAGGGCTGGCAATTGACGTTCTGTGCGGCGTACAGGCCGCATGTGATTTAGCTTCTGCTGCTGAAGTCGATCAAGTGATGGCCGCTATCGTGGGGGCCGTAGGCTTATTGCCAACGCTCGCTGCAATACGAGCCGGTAAACAGGTGCTACTAGCGAATAAAGAGTCGCTGGTGACCTGTGGGCGGCTGTTTATGGACGCGGTTAAACAAAGCGGAGCACAGCTGTTGCCGATTGACAGCGAGCATAATGCGATTTATCAGAGCATGCCGGAATCAGTTCAGCGCCAGCTTGGTTATGCATCGCTCGAAGATAACGGTATCTCCCGGATTATATTAACCGGTTCTGGCGGTCCTTTTCGTACCTGGTCAATGGAGCAGCTAAAAACGGTAACGCCGGATCAGGCGTGCGCTCACCCTAACTGGTCTATGGGGCGTAAAATTTCCGTTGATTCTGCCACCATGATGAATAAAGGGTTGGAGTATATCGAGGCGCGCTGGCTATTTAATGCTTCAGCGCAGCAGATGGAAGTGCTCATTCACCCTCAGTCAATGATTCACTCAATGGTTCGCTATCATGACGGTAGCGTGCTGGCGCAGTTGGGCTCTCCGGATATGAGAACGCCAATTGCTCAGGCAATGGCCTATCCTAATCGGGTTAAATCAGGCGCGAAGCACTTAGATTTTTGCAGTATTGGGGCATTATCTTTTGAACAACCTGACGTTGAACGCTACCCTTGTTTAAAGCTAGCGATGGCCGCTAGCGAGTCAGGGCAGGCGGCGACAACCGCCTTGAATGCCGCAAATGAAGTTATCGTTGAGGCATTCTTACGACATCAAATAGGTTTCATAGATATTGCTGCATTAAATAGCCGTGTGATGGATAAATTAGTTCATACTGAACCTCAGAGTATTGATGAAGTCTTACTGATAGACTCATGGGCTAGAGCCTGTGCCAAACAATTTATCGCCATTCGATGCTAATCTTATGGCATATTTGTTACAGTACAGCCTAAATGATATAGTTTGTGCCATTAAGCCGTTTAAGTTATCTGGCCAATGGAAATGGGCGGTAGAAAAGTACACTAACGAGCTGAGTTTAGTAGGCCGTGCAAGTTCACGGCTTTTTTGCGCAAGAAAACAGCTGATTTTTTTACCGTTGCTCTATTTATAGCTGAGGAATCTTAATAGGTTATGTCGCCCGCGAAACAGCAATTGAATAACAATAAAATGTCGGTGCCGCGCCATGTCGCTATTATTATGGATGGTAATGGACGTTGGGCTAAGCAGTTGGGTAAGTTAAGGATTTTCGGGCATCAGGAAGGTGCAAAAGCCGTCAGACGTGCCGTTAGCTTTGCCGTTAATCATCGTATCGAAGCGCTAACGCTTTATGCCTTCAGCAGTGAGAACTGGAATCGGCCTCCTCAGGAGGTTTCTGCTCTGATGGAGTTATTTATTCGGGCATTAGATAAAGAAGCCAAAAGCCTTCATAAACATAACGTTCGCTTAAAGGTTATCGGTGATACTCAACGTTTTAGCGAAAAATTACAGGCTCGGATTCAACGTGCAGAAGCGCTGACCGAGTCGAATACCGGACTTACGTTGAATATTGCAGCAAATTACGGTGGTCGCTGGGATATTATTCAAGCAGTTCAACAACTCGCTCACCAAGTGAGCGAAGGTATATTATTACCCGATGCGATCGATGAGCAGACGTTGAATCAACGAATTAATCTGAGTGAATTAGCTCCGGTAGATTTAGTGATCAGGACTGGCGGTGAACACCGCATCAGTAATTTTCTGCTGTGGCAAATTGCCTATGCAGAACTTTATTTTACTGAAGTTCTCTGGCCTGATTTTGATGAACTTGTTTTTGAAGGTGCGCTTAATGCATTTGCACAACGCGAACGCCGTTTTGGTGGGACTGAACCCGCGAGTATCAAAGAAATATAGGAGGTTCTCGTGTTGAAGTCACGCATCATTACAGCTCTGATTCTTATACCTATTGTTATTGCAGCGTTGTTTATGTTACCCCCGTTACCTTTTGCTATTATGATTATCGCTGTCAGTATGCTGGCTGCGTGGGAGTGGGGACAATTTTCCGGTTTGGGGTCTCCCTTCCAACGGGTTATCTTAGCCATTGTCTGTGGTATTGGGCTAGCCGCGTTGTTCTGGCCAACTTATCGCTCTCCTTTGCCTCTATTGGATCACCCGGTTGTAGGGGGATTCCTATTAGCCTCTCTTGGCTGGTGGGCATTAGCGTTGGTAATGGTGATGCTGTATCCGAAGTCGGCCCAGCTGTGGAATAAGTCCTATTTTCTTCGACTGCTATTTGGCGTATTAACCATTATTCCATTCTTTTGGGGTATAGTGACGCTGCGCCAGTATGGCTTTGAACAAAATAGCTATACCGGAGCTTGGTGGCTGCTATACGTGATGTTTTTAGTTTGGGGTGCTGACTCCGGTGCCTATGCTTTTGGAAAAATGTTCGGCAAACATAAACTAGCGCCGAGAGTTTCGCCGGGAAAAACGTTAGAAGGCTTGGTTGGTGGATTAGCCACATCGGCACTTTTAGCATGGTTGTTCAGCCTATACGCGCCATTAAATATCTCTCTTAACACATTACTTATTTGTTCAGTGATA
This sequence comes from Budvicia diplopodorum, assembly GCF_009800925.1. GTDB lineage: Bacteria > Pseudomonadota > Gammaproteobacteria > Enterobacterales > Enterobacteriaceae > Budvicia > Budvicia diplopodorum. The sequence goes on from NZ_WOYF01000003.1 coordinate 334,138, forward strand.
GCCGTTATGGCTTCAGTGCTGGGCGATTTAACTGAGAGTATGTTTAAACGGGAAGCCGGTATAAAAGATAGCGGTAATTTGATTCCTGGCCATGGTGGGATCCTTGATAGGATTGATAGTTTAACAGCGGCTGTTCCCGTGTTTGCCTGTTTAATTCTTTTAGTTTTTAAAGGTTAGTTCGGAACATTTATAGCCTATGAATATATTTGGAACGATAGCAGCGTTTATTGTTACCATCGGTATTTTAGTTACCGTACATGAGTTTGGCCATTTTTGGGTTGCCCGCCTCTGCGGTGTAAAAGTTATTCGTTTTTCTATCGGTTTTGGCAAAACGCTGTGGCGGCGTACTGATAATAAAGGCACTGAGTATGTCGTCGCTATGATTCCGCTAGGCGGCTATGTAAAAATGCTTGATGAACGCGCCGCGGAAGTAGAGCTTCAATACCGGAATCAAGCGTTTAATAATAAAACCGTCGGCCAGCGTGCTGCAATCATTGCTGCCGGGCCTCTAAGCAACTTCATTTTTGCGATATTTGCTTATTGGTTGATTTTTATTATTGGAATTCCTACCCTTCGTCCGGTGGTTGGTGAAGTTGAGCCTCAGTCTATTGCTGCTCAGGCAGATATTTCAGCGGGAATGGAACTAAAGTCGATTACCGGTATCGAAACGCCTGATTGGGATTCTGTTCTTTTAGCCATGGTAGGGCAGGTCGGTGAGAAAGATGTAGAAATAACTGTGGGACCTTCTGTTGGTTCTTCGGTTACTTTAGTTAAGCACTTAAACCTGGCTAACTGGCAGTTTGATGCAGATAATAAAGCGAAGCAGGATCCGATCAAGGCCTTAGGTTTATCACCTAAATATCCTCAGATTGAGCCTATACTTGAAGTTGTGCAAAAAGGCTCGGCGGCAGAAAAAGCAGGTTTGCAACCTCAGGACCGGTTAATTAGAATTGATGGCAAAGATTATGACCAGTGGCCCAATTTTGTTAGGTTAATAACAAACAGCCCTGGTAAGCCAATAGAATTAATAATAGAGAGAAACGGCGTTAGCCACTCTTTATTAATGACACCCGATGTAAAGGTGTTGGATGATGGAACACAGCGAGGTTTTGCTGGAATATCTCCAAAGGTAATACCGCTGTCTGACGAGTATAAAGTTAATCGTCAGTATGGCGTTTTTCAGGCTATTCCTCAGGCAACTGATGAAATATGGCAAGTGACTAAATTAATAGTCAAGACGATAGGTAAGTTGATAACGGGTGACATTAAGTTAAAAAACCTGAGTGGCCCGATATCAATCGCTGAGGGTGCTGGCGTATCTGCTAGCTATGGGGTAGTTTATTTCCTAAAGTTTTTAGCGCTTATTAGCGTTAACTTAGGCATAATTAATCTGCTCCCATTACCTGTGTTAGACGGGGGGCATCTTGTGTTCTTAGCGGCAGAAAAAATAATAGGTAAACCGGTTTCTGAGAGAGTTCAAGACTACAGTTATCGCGTTGGGGCAATCTTATTGGTAATGTTGATGGGACTTGCACTTTTCAATGATTTCTCACGCTTTTACGGCTAGAGAACAGGTTAGGAAGAACAGATTACAACGATGGCGATGAAAAAGTTGTTTCTAGCGTCGCTGCTGTTTGGCAGCGCCACCGTATACGGTGCCGATGGATTTGTCGTAAAAGACATCCAATTCGAAGGATTACAGCGCGTTGCCACAGGGGCTGCATTACTCAATATGCCTGTCCGTGTTGGTGATACTATTGACGATGGCGACATTGGCAATACTATCCGTGCCTTATTCGCTTCTGGAAACTTTGAAGATGTAAGGGTTATGCGTGATGGAAGTACCCTTATCGTTCAAGTTAAAGAGCGTCCAACTATAGCAAGCGTGACCTTTTCCGGTAATAAAGCGGTTAAGGACGATATGCTAAAACAGAACCTTGAGTCTTCTGGCGTTCGGGTTGGTGAAGCGCTAGACAGAACAACTCTGAGTTCAATGGAAAAAGGCTTAGAAGATTTTTACTACAGCGTGGGTAAGTATAGCGCTTCGGTAAAAGCCGTTGTAACTCCACTCCCGCGTAATCGCGTTGACCTAAAATTAGTTTTTGCTGAGGGTGTATCTGCCAGCATTCAACAAATTAATATCGTCGGCAACAATGCGTTTTCTACCGAAGAGTTAGTTAGCCGCTTCCAGCTGCGAGATGAAGTTCCGTGGTGGAATCTGGTCGGCGACCGTCAATATCAAAAACAAAAATTATCTGGAGATCTCGAAGCTCTGCGTAGTTTCTATTTGGATCGCGGCTATGCCCGGTTCAATATTGATTCGACTAACGTGAGCTTGACGCCGGATAAGAAAAGCATCTATATCACTATCAATCTAACGGAAGGTAAGCAGTACAAGCTTTCTGGCGTTGAGGTCAAAGGTAATTTAGCTGGCCGTGCAGCCGAGATTGAAGAACTGGCGAAAGTGACTCCAGGTGAATTGTATAACGGTAGTAAAGTAACCGGTATTGAAGACAGCATTAAAAAGCTGTTAGGCCGCTATGGTTATGCCTACCCGCGTGTTGCAACTCAGCCTGAAATTAACGATCAAGATCAGACCGTTAAACTGCATATCAACGTTGACTCTGGTAACCGTTTCTACGTTCGTCGCATCCGTTTTGAAGGTAACGATGTCAGTAAAGACTCCGTGCTTCGTCGTGAGATGCGTCAGATGGAAGGCGCATGGCTGGGTAACGATTTAGTTGAGAAAGGTAAAGAACGGCTGAACCGCTTAGGCTATTTTGAAACCGTAGACGTTTCAACTGAACGCATCCCGGGCATGCCCGATCAGGTTGATGTAGTCTATAAAGTTAAAGAGCGTAATACAGGTACCTTTAACTTTGGCGTCGGCTACGGTACTGAAAGTGGGGTGAGCTTCCAAGTTGGCCTGCAACAGGAAAACTGGATGGGTACCGGTAAGAGTGTCGGTATCAGCGGTACCAAGAATGACTATCGTACCTATGTTGAACTATCGATAACTGAACCATATTTCACCGTTGACGGCGTAAGCTTAAGCGGCCGAATTTTCTATGATAAGTTCAGCGCGGACGATGCCGATTTATCTGACTATAGTAAGAGCAGCTACGGTGTAGGCACTACGCTGGGCTTCCCGATCAATGAGAATAACTCGCTGCGGTTTGGTCTGGATTTTGTTCAGAACGATCTGACGGAGATGCAACCTCAGGTTGCGATGTATCGTTACCTTGAGTCAGTGGGTGAAAAGCCTAGCTTAAATAGCGATGCTGACTATACTGCAACAGATTTCTTTGCAACCGCTGGTTGGAGCTATAACAGTCTTAACCGAGGATACTTCCCGACATCAGGTACCCGTGCGGGCCTGAACGGTAAAGTGACTGTTCCTGGTTCAGATAACGAATACTACAAAATTACTTTTGATAGTGCGAGTTACTACCCAATTAATACTAATGAAACTTGGGTTCTGTTAGGGCGTGTACGTGCAGGTTATGGTGATGGTCTGGGCGGTAAAGAGATGCCGTTCTACGATAACTTCTACGCGGGTGGTTCTGGTACGGTTCGTGGTTTCCAGTCTAACAATATTGGACCTAAAGCCGTATACATCAGAGGTTGTTCAACGCCTAACACTGTCGCAGGTTGCTATCTTGAAAAAGACAGCGATGCCGTTGGTGGTAATGCTATGGGTGTTGCGAGTGCAGAGCTGATTATTCCTACGCCGTTTGTTGGTGATAAGTATGCCAACTCATTGCGTACATCAGTATTCTTTGATGCAGGTACAGTTTGGGATACTAACTGGACAGATACCGCTGCGACTAAGGCTGCAGGTATTCCCGATTACAGCGATCCAAGCAATATTAGAACATCAGCCGGTGTGGCAGTTCAGTGGATGTCTCCACTAGGCCCATTGGTCTTCTCTTACGCTAACCCGTTAGATAAGTATGATGGTGATAAGTCAGAACAGTTCCAGTTTAACATTGGTACAACCTGGTAACTGTTGTGAATTAGTAGTGAAAAACAGTGAGTTTTACTCAATAGCAATTATAGTAAGGAGTTCAAATTGAAAAAGTGGTTATGTGCTGCAGGTTTAGGTTTAGCTATGGTTGCTTCAGCGGGCGTTCAGGCAGCTGATAAAGTTGCCGTTGTTGACGTGATGAGTATTTTGCAAAAAATGCCAGAGCGTGAAGTTATCGCTAAGCAACTGGACACCGAGTTTAAAGCTCGTGCTACAGCTCTACAGAGTGAAGAAAAAGCAGCGCAAGATAAAGTGAAGAAACTGCAAACCAGCGGTGCTTCAATGAAAGCTGCGGATCGCTCAAAACTAGAGGGCGAAATTAAAGCCTTCCAGGAAAAAGCGAATGCCTTCACTCAAGACAGCCGTCGTCGTGAAGCAGAAGAGATGAACAAGTTAGTTGCTAAAGTACAAGCAGCGGTGAAAACTGTAGCTGATAAAGAAGGCTATTCAGTCGTGATTAAAGCTGATGCGGCGTTCTATGCAGCAGCTGAAACCAATATCACTGATAAAGTACTGGCTCAGGTTAAATAAGTCATGCACTCCATTCGTTTAGCTGATTTGGCAGAACATTTGGGTGCGGAAGTACACGGTGATGGCAATATTGCCATCACCGGTATTGCTTCTATGAGTACTGCAATAGAAGGGCAAATTACTTTCTTGTCCAACAGCCTTTATCAGGAGCAGCTTTTAGCCTGTAAAGCGAGTGCAGTCGTGTTAACAGAGGAAAATCTTCCATTCTGTCAGCATCTACCTACCTTAGTAGTTAAAGACCCTTATATTAGCTATGCACGTATGGCTCAGCTTCTGGATTCAACTCCATCGCCGGCGGAAAATATTGCTTCAACAGCGGTGATTGCGGCTAATGCTCAATTGGGAAAAAACGTCTCAATTGGTTCCAATGCGGTAATCGAGACCGGTGTTAAATTGGGTGATAACGTTGTTATTGGTGCCGGGTGCTTTGTTGGTAAAGATGCTTGTATCGGCGCTGGTACCCGTTTGTGGGCTAACGTAACTATTTATCATCGAGTTGTTATTGGCGCTCAATGCCTTATTCAGTCCGGCAGCGTTATCGGTGCCGACGGTTTTGGCTATGCTAATGAGCGTGGAAACTGGATTAAAATCCCTCAACTGGGAACGGTAATAATTGGCGATAAAGTTGAAATCGGTGCCTGTACTACCATAGATCGTGGTGCACTTGATGATACGATTATCGGCAATGGTGTGATCATTGATAACCAATGCCAGATTGCGCATAACGTGACAATTGGCGACAATACGGCAATAGCTGGTGGTGTTGTTATGGCCGGTAGCCTGAAAGTCGGCAAGTATTGCCAGATTGGCGGTGCAAGCGTTATTAATGGTCATATGGAAATTTGCGATAAAGCCGTTATAACTGGAATGGGAATGGTGATGAGACCGATCACTGAACCTGGAGTTTATTCTTCCGGTATTCCTCTTCAGCCAAATAAAGACTGGCGCAAAACGGCTGCTCTTGTGTTGAATATTAACGACATGAGCAAACGACTCAAAGCCGTCGAACGGAAAGTTGATGGGAAGTAGCTTGACATAATTGTATAACAAATAGTCATTAACCCATTGAGTTTTGCTATTTTATTCGCGGCCTGCTTTCATAGTCTGTAGAGATTTGGAGCAGGCCGCGTTGTTGCTTCATCAGTTTAGTTTAGAAGACAGGAAGAGTATTTTGACTACTGACAATCGTACTCTGGATATTGAAGAGATACTGAGTTTATTACCTCATCGTTATCCATTTTTGCTCGTGGATCGGGTTTTGGATTTTGATAAAGGGAAATTTTTACGGGCGGTTAAGAACGTTTCGTTTAATGAACCTTTCTTTCAGGGGCATTTCCCAGGTAAGCCTATTTTCCCTGGCGTATTAATTCTAGAAGCCATGGCGCAAGCCACGGGAATTCTGGCGTTTAAAAGCCTCGGTCAGTTAGAGCCGGGCGAGCTTTATTATTTTGCGGCTGTAGATAATGCCCGCTTTAAACGACCTGTGTTGCCCGGGGATCAGCTGATTCTTGAGGTCGAATTTATCAAAGAGCGTCGTGGTGTTGCCCGTTTCCGTGGTGTTGCCAAAGTTGACGGCGAGATTGCGTGTGAAGCCGACATGATGTGTGCTCGACGCCGGGAGTCTTAATATTGTGATAGATAACACCGCCGTTATTCACCCTACAGCAATTGTTGAAGAGGGTGCAATCATTGGAGCCAATGTGCATATTGGCCCATTTTGCTGGATTGGTTCTCAAGTTGAGATCGGTTCAGGCTCAGTGCTTAAGTCTCATATTGTCGTAAACGGCATGACTAAGATTGGCTCTGATAATCAAATCTATCAGTTTGCCTCTATCGGCGAAGTGAATCAGGATTTGAAATATGCCGGAGAACCGACCCGCGTTGAGATTGGCGACCGTAATCGCATTCGCGAAAGCGTCACAATCCATCGTGGTACAGTACAAGGCGGTGGCTTAACAAAAATTGGTAATGATAACCTGCTGATGGTCAATGCACATATTGCCCACGACTGTCAGATTGGTAACCGTTGTATTCTGGCAAATAACGCGACCTTAGCCGGGCACGTTGAGATTGATGATTTTGTTATCATTGGCGGCATGACCGCCGTTCATCAGTTTTGCATCATTAGTGCGCATGTGATGGTTGGTGGCTGTTCCGGTGTAGCACAGGATGTGCCTCCGTATGTTATCGCGCAGGGTAATCACGCAACGCCGTTTGGAATTAACATTGAAGGGCTGAAGCGTCGTGGTTTCGAGAAAGATGCCCTGCACGCTATTCGTAACGCTTATAAATTGCTTTATCGTAGCGGTAAAACGCTGGAAGAAGCTAAGCCAGAAATTGAAGCTCTGGCGAAAGAGCAGCCGGCCGTTCAGCCGTTCGTTGATTTCTTCAATCGCTCCACGCGTGGCATTATTCGTTAAGCCATGCAACAGCGTCCCCTGACGATTGGTCTCGTTGCCGGAGAAACCTCCGGTGATATTCTTGGTGCCGGATTGATCCGCGCCCTCAAGGCTCAATTTCCTGATGCCCGCTTTGTCGGCGTTGCTGGTCCATTAATGCAGGCCGAAGGCTGTGAAGCCTGGTTTGAAATGGAAGAGCTGGCCGTGATGGGCGTGGTTGAAGTTCTTGGGCGGCTTCCTCGATTATTAAAAGTTCGTCGTGAACTTACCCGCCGCTTTAGTGAATTGAAACCAGACGTTTTTGTCGGCATTGACGCCCCTGACTTTAACATTACTCTTGAAGGTAGGCTGAAGGCTCACGGCATCAAAACTATTCACTATGTTAGCCCGTCCGTTTGGGCCTGGCGTCAAAATCGGGTATTCAAAATCGGTCGTTCGACCGATCTGGTACTTGCTTTTCTGCCTTTTGAGAAAGCATTCTACGACCGCTTTGGCGTGAATTGCCGCTTTATTGGTCATACGATGGCCGACTCGATGCCGTTAGTACCTGACCGCTCAGCCGCAAGGCGGGCGTTAGGTATTGCTGAAAATGTCCATTGTCTGGCTTTATTGCCAGGAAGCCGTCACTCCGAAGTTGAAATGCTGAGCGCAGACTTTCTAAAGACCGCGACGTTGCTGCGCCAGACTTATCCTGAACTTGAAATTTTGGTTCCGTTAGTTAACGCGAAGCGGCGTGAACAGTTCGAACGTATTAAAGCCGAAGTAGCGCCAGATTTGCACGTTCATCTGCTGGACGGTCAGGCGCGAAACGCCATGATTGCCAGCGATGCTGCCTTACTGGCATCCGGCACGGCGGCGCTTGAGTGCATGTTAGCAAAATGTCCTATGGTAGTTGGTTACCGAATGAAGCCTTTTACCTTCTGGCTGGCTAAGCGCTTAATTAAAACCCCATATGTCTCATTACCTAACCTGTTAGCTGGGCGTGAATTAGTCACCGAACTGCTTCAGGACGATTGCTTGCCTGACAATCTGGCAAACGCTTTAAAACCTTTATTGAATAATGAAAACGACCATACAAAGGAACTAAAGCAGACGTTCAATGAATTGCACCAAAGCATTCGTTGTGACGCAGATAAACAGGCAGCACAGGCGGTTCTTGAACTAGCCGGATATGCGTTCCAACCCCAATAAATAATCCTAACGGGTATCATGTGATGAAAAGTACCGAGATGGAACCTTTTGTATACCCTGTTGCAAACCTTATTGCAGGCGTTGATGAAGTGGGCAGAGGCCCGTTAGTTGGCGCAGTGGTGACCGCCGCTGTGATTTTAGATCCGGCAAACCCCATTATTGGTCTGGCTGACTCAAAAAAGCTAAGTGAAAAGAAGCGCCTCGCGCTGTTTGATGAAATAAAAGAAAAAGCGCTTTGCTGGAGTCTGGGCCGGGCTGAGCCAGAAGAAATCGATCGGCTCAATATTTTGCATGCCACTATGTTAGCCATGCAGAGGGCGGTTAATGGGCTGAGTATCCAGCCTGATTTTGTTTTAATTGATGGTAACCGTTGCCCGACATTACCAATGAAGTCATTGGCCGTGGTAAAAGGGGACGATCGGGTTGCTGAAATCAGTGCTGCATCCATTCTGGCTAAGGTTTCCCGAGATCGTGAAATGGCCGAACTGGATTTGCTGTTTCCTCAGTATGGCTTTGCCCAACATAAAGGTTATCCTACGGCTTTTCATTTAGCGAAATTAGCCGAGTTCGGGGTAATTGAACATTACCGTAAAAGTTTTGCTCCGGTCCGGCGCGAGCTGGGATTAGAATAACGATTGCCGAAAGTTTATTGTCCGGCGTTTATTTGAATCACAACCTTAACAATCTGATTGCTGGTATTTTATATGGCTGAACCTCGTTTTATTCATCTGCGTACCCACAGTGACTATTCCATGATTGATGGGCTGGCCAAAACGGGTGCGTTGGTGAAAAAAGTGGCTGCACTCGGTATGCCGGCCATGGCGATCTGTGATTTTACCAATCTTTGCGGGCTGGTGAAATTTTACGGTTCTGCGCACGGCGTTGGCGTTAAGCCAATCATCGGCGCCGATTTTCGCATGCAGAGCGAAACCATGGGGGATGAGCTAACCGAAATAACCGTACTGGCGGCAAATAATGAAGGTTACCAAAATCTGACTTTGCTTATTTCCCGCGCCTATCAGCGGGGATATGTACAGGGCGGCCCGGTTATTGACCGTGAATGGTTGGTTGAGCATAAGAACGGCATTATTCTGCTTTCAGGCGGCCGGTTCGGCGACTTAGGTCAATCACTGATGCGCGGTAATCAGCCCCTCGTTGATGAGTGCCTGCAGTTTTATCGCGAGCATTTTACCGATAATTATTATCTGGAGTTGGTTCGAACCGGGCGAGACGAGGAAGAGATTTACCTTCATGCCGCCGTAGAGTTTGCCACTCGTGAACACCTGCCCGTAGTCGCAACTAACGACGTCAAATTCATCAGTCAGTCAGACTTTGATGCCCATGAAATTCGGGTGGCGATCCATGACGGTTTTACGCTAGACGACCCTAAACGACCGAAGAAATATAGCGCTCAGCAATATCTGCGCAGCGAACAAGAAATGTGCGAGTTATTTGCGGACATTCCTGAAGCGCTAATCAATAGCGTAGAGATTGCTAAACGCTGTAACGTCACCATACGTTTGGGTGAATACTTCCTGCCGCAATTTCCTACCGGTGATATGACCACTGAGGACTTTCTGGTTGCCCGTTCCAAAGAGGGCTTAGAAAGACGGCTTGAGTTTTTATTTCCCGATGCGGATGAGCGAGTCAATAAACGCCCGGAATATGATGAACGTCTGGATATCGAACTTGGCGTAATTAACCAAATGGGATTTCCGGGCTACTTCTTGATCGTTATGGAATTTATCCAGTGGTCGAAGGATAATGATGTGCCTGTGGGGCCGGGGCGAGGCTCTGGTGCGGGTTCATTGGTTGCTTACGCGCTGGGAATTACCGATCTTGACCCGCTAGAATTTGACCTGCTGTTTGAACGTTTCTTAAACCCAGAACGTGTCTCTATGCCCGACTTTGACGTTGACTTTTGCATGGAGAAACGCGATCGGGTAATTGAACACGTTTCTGACATGTACGGGCGAGATGCGGTATCTCAGATTATTACTTTCGGTACCATGGCTGCAAAAGCGGTAATCCGCGATGTGGGTCGAGTACTTGGCCATCCTTACGGATTCGTCGATCGGATATCCAAGCTGATTCCAATGGATCCGGGGATGACGCTAGATAAAGCGTTTGCCGCTGAGCCTCAGCTTCCTGAGCTATACGAAGCCGACGAGGAAGTTAAAGCGCTGATCGACATGGCTCGCCAGCTGGAAGGCGTAACTCGGAATGCGGGTAAACATGCCGGTGGCGTGGTTATCTCGCCGACTAAAATCACCGATTTTGCACCGCTATATTGCGACCCTGAGGGGCAATTCCCGGTTACTCAGTTTGATAAGAATGACGTTGAATATGCCGGTTTGGTGAAGTTTGACTTTCTCGGTCTGCGGACATTAACCATCATTGACTGGGCATTGGGCATGATCAATGCTCGTCGCGCTAAAACCGGGCTTGAGCCGATCAATATTGCGGCGATTCCGCTGGAAGATAAAAAAAGCTTCGATATGCTTCAGCGCTCAGAGACGACTGCGGTATTCCAGCTTGAATCCCGCGGTATGAAAGATCTGATAAAACGTCTGAAGCCTGACTGTTTTGAAGATATGATCGCTCTGGTTGCGCTATTTCGCCCGGGGCCTTTGCAATCGGGCATGGTAGATAACTTTATCGACCGTAAGCACGGGCGAGAAGAGCTATCTTATCCTGATATTCAATGGCAGCATGAAACCCTGAAGCCGGTGCTTGAACCTACCTACGGTATTATTTTATACCAAGAACAGGTTATGCAGATTGCTCAGGTTTTGGCTGGCTATACGCTGGGCGGTGCAGATATGCTGCGCCGGGCAATGGGTAAGAAACAGCCCGAAGAGATGGCCAAGCAGCGTTCTGTATTTAAAGAAGGTGCAGAGCGGATGGGAATCGACGGCGAACTGTCGATGAAGATCTTCGATCTGGTGGAAAAATTTGCCGGTTACGGTTTTAACAAATCTCACTCTGCGGCTTATGCTTTAGTTTCATACCAAACTCTGTGGCTCAAAGCGCACTATCCGGCTGAATTTATGGCGGCGGTTATGACTGCCGATATGGATAACACCGAGAAGGTGGTTGGCCTGGTCGACGAGTGCCTGCGTATGGGACTAAAAGTCTTGCCGCCGGATATCAATAGCGGGCTTTATCATTTTCACGTAAACGATGATGGTGAAATCGTTTACGGTATTGGTGCAATTAAAGGGGTTGGTGAAGGCCCAATAGAAGCTATAATTGAAGCGCGTAATCAGGGTGGGTATTTTAAAGAGCTGTTTGAGCTATGCTCCCGCTCAGATACCAAACGTTTAAATAAACGCGTGCTCGAAAAGCTGATTATGGCCGGTGCGTTCGACCGGCTGGGCCCACATAGGGCCGCATTGATGAGCTCTTTGGCTGAAGCAATGAAAGCCGCCGATCAGCATGCGAAGGCAGAAGCGCTGGGTCAGGCAGACATGTTTGGCGTATTGGCAGAAGAACCTGAGCATGTTGAGAAAGCCTATGCTAATGTAGCGCCGTGGCCGGAGCAGGTTATTTTAGACGGTGAGCGTGAAACGCTGGGTCTGTATCTTACCGGCCATCCGATTACCCAATATTTGAAAGAGCTGGAACGCTATACCGGTGGTCTGCGTCTTAAAGACATGCATCCGACAGAGCGTGGGAAAACCATTATTGGCGTAGGCTTAGTGGTAGCTGCCAAAATAATGACGACTAAGCGCGGCAACAGAATTGGCATCTGTACGCTGGATGACCGTTCCGGTCGCCTTGAAGTCATGCTATTCTCTGAGGCACTTGATAAGTATCAGCACCTGTTGGAAAAGGATCGAATCCTGATCGCGACCGGACAGGTTAGCTTTGATGATTTTACTGGCGGACTTAAAATGATGGTCCGCGAATTAATGGACATCAGTGAAGCTCGGGAAAAGTATGCCCGTGGGCTTGCCATATCGTTAACCGATAGGCAAATTGATGACCAGCTTTTAAACCGTCTTCGTGAATCGTTGGAACCCCATCGGTCGGGGACGATTCCAGTAAACCTGTATTATCAACGGGAAGACGCTCGGGTACGGCTAAGATTCGGTGCAGCATGGCGCGTGACGCCAACCGATAGTTTGCTGATTGACCTGCGTAAGCTTGTTGGTAACGCACAGGTAGAACTGGAATTTGACTAAAATAGGAATGCTATGAGTCTGAATTTTCTTGATTTTGAACAGCCGATTGCTGAATTAGAAGCGAAGATTGATTCGCTAACTGCAATCAGTCTTCAAGACGAAAAATTGGATATTAACCTCGATGAAGAGGTTAAGCGTCTGCGAGAGAAAAGCCTTGAGCTGACAAACAAAATCTTCTCTGAGTTAGGGGCGTGGCAAATTGCGCAGCTTGCACGCCATCCCCGTAGACCATACACTCTGGACTACATTGAGCATATTTTCACTGATTTCAATGAGCTGGCTGGCGATCGTGCCTATGCGGACGATAAAGCCATTGTCGGCGGCATTGCGCGTCTTGATGGCCGCCCGGTGATGATTATTGGTCATCAGAAAGGTCGGGAAACCAAAGAGAAAATTCGTCGCAACTTTGGCATGCCTGCCCCAGAAGGTTACCGTAAGGCCTTGCGCCTAATGGAAATGGCTGAGCGCTTTAATATGCCAATTATTACCTTTATTGATACCCCAGGCGCTTATCCTGGCGTTGGTGCAGAAGAGCGCGGCCAGTCAGAAGCTATTGCCCGTAATCTGCGTGAAATGTCACGGCTGAAAGTGCCGACTATCTGTACCGTTGTGGGTGAAGGCGGTTCCGGCGGTGCATTAGCCATCGGCGTAGGCGATAAAGTTAATATGCTGCAATACAGTACCTACTCGGTTATCTCCCCTGAAGGCTGCGCCTCTATTTTATGGAAAAGTGCAGATAAGGCCCCAATAGCGGCTGATGCGATGGGCATTATTGCTCCACGTCTAAAAGAGCTGAAGCTAATCGATTCTGTTATCCCAGAGCCTTTGGGTGGTGCGCATCGTAATCCGGTAGAAATGGCAGCTTCACTCAAAGCTAAGCTAATTTCCGATCTTAATGAGTTGGATGAGTTAGATTTGGCAGCATTGCTCGACCGTCGTTATCAGAGACTGATGAACTACGGTTATTGCTGATAGATTGTTTCTTGTTTGATATTCAACAACGCCCGCAGTGTTAATTGCGGGCGTTTTGTTTTTTGAACCGTTTCAATTCGAATAGGATGAGGCTGGAATGCTAAAAATTGAGAAAATCCACCATGTGGCAGTAATTAGCTCCAACTATTCGATAAGTAAGCATTTCTATTGTCATATATTAGGGTTTTCTTTATTAGCCGAGTACTACCGGGCAGAACGAGGTTCGTGGAAAGCTGATTTAGCACTGAACGGCCAATATGCGATTGAACTGTTCTCATTTGCTCACCCACCTCAACGAGTCAGTCAGCCAGAAGCCTGTGGATTAAGGCATTTAGCTTTTAGCGTTCAAGATTTGGATAGCGCGATTGCTGAGCTAAATCAATATGGCGTTGTCTGTGAGGCAATAAGGGTTGACCCTTATACCGGAAAACGGTTTACTTTTTTCAGCGATCCTGATGGACTACCGCTCGAACTCTATGAACTCAGTGATTAAATGGTGTGTTGCGAGTGAAAAATAATGAGCAGTAGCAGTAATGTGATAATCAGCCAGATAGCAGAAAAGCTCAGGTATGACTCGCGCGTATTAGTGGCTTTTAGCGGCGGAGTTGACTCATCGGTTTTGCTGCATGCATTAATCGGTATCCGCGATAACTCCCGCCCGGAGTTAGAAGTGCGTGCAGTTTATGTTCATCATGGGCTAAGCCATTTTGCCGATGATTGGGCAGAGCATTGCCAAGCTCAATGCCAACGATGGCAGGTTGAATTTCACGTTGTTTATGTTCAGGTTGACTCCAGCGCTGCCAGCGTAGAAGCTGCCGCCAGAGAGGCACGTTATCAGGCAATCGGTTCATTGTTAACGATGGGAGAGGTCTTAGTTACTGCCCAGCATCTGGATGACCAGTGTGAAACCTTTCTGCTTGCCCTCAAGCGAGGAAGTGGCCCCGCTGGGCTGTCTGCTATGCCAGAGCGCATCGGTTTTATGGATTATCATCAGGTTCGGCCTCTGCTAAATATTTCCCGTCATCAAATAGAAGATTACGCGCGGCACAATAATCTTCGCTGGATCGAGGATGAGAGTAATCAGAACGATCGCTTTGATCGTAACTTCTTAAGATTACGGATATTGCCTGAAATTCAGCAGCGATGGCCACAGTTTGCCGCGATGGTTTCCCGTAGCGCTGAACTGTGCGCGCAGCAAGAAACTCTGCTAGATGACCTCTTGGCACCGATATTGCGAGAAATGATTCAACCCGACGGCGCTATTCATATAGCCGCTCTGGCCGATGTCTCCGATATTCAGCGAGGGGCACTATTACGCCGTTGGTTTCACTATCATCAGGTCAGTATGCCTTCCCGCAGCCAACTGGAGAGGCTATGGTTCGAGGTTGCATTAAGCCGGCCAGACGCTGAGCCTTTGATATTACTGGGTGACTATCAGATTCGCCGCTATCGCCAGTGGCTTTATTTGTTACCGGTAATGCCAGATATTGAATCTGCTATTTTGACGTGGGATGGGCTGGGCCCGTTAGTCCTTCCTGATAACCTTGGTCAGTTAATACCGTCTGATGAAGGTATTGCCGTATTGCCACCGGACGATCTTGGTAGCGTAACCGTTCGTTTTACCGCCCGGGGAAGCTATTCTGTGCATGTTGTGGGCCACCGGCATTCCAGACCGCTCAAAAAAATATGGCAGGAATTATCGGTTCCGCCATGGCAGCGCCAGAGAATTCCGTTGCTTTTTTATGGAGAAACGCTGATTGCTGCCGTTGGTCTTTTTGTTACCGTTGAAGGCCAACCGAAAAAAGGCCAACCGGTCTGGCGTATTGGCTGGAAGGATTGAACGGGCTGAATATTATATTCATCGTAATGAACGATGAATCAATGTTGTGACAGGAGTGAGACAATAATGAAAAAGGCGTTATTACTATTATCCGGAGCGCTGCTGATTAACTTTTCAGTTCAGGCCGCCGGTAATATTGAAGCTGGTAAAAGTAAGTCGGCTAAATGCGTAGCTTGCCATGGAATGAACGGTAAGGTTTCTATTCCTACCTATCCTCACTTAGCGGGGCAAAATGAGGTTTACCTTGATTACTCGATGCATGCCTATAAGAACGGAGAGCGTACCGGTAATATGGCTAGCATTATGAATGCTTACGTGCAGAAACTATCCGATCAGGATATTGCCGATTTAGCCGCTTATTATGCCAGTTTAGGTACTAAAGAGTAATCAAGGCGGGATTGGTTCGAGATAAGCATGAAGATAAAGTATACGGGCAGGAAAATCTGCCCGTATCAAGAGCATTAGTCAGCAAGACTAATTTCGATTTTACCAATTGTTGGATGGCTAAAATAAGCAATATTATCGAGCCGTAGCTCTTGTTGCGCGCCGTCAATTTCAACAATCAGGTACTCAACTTGCTTTCTTAACAATAAGTCACAAGCTTTAGCCTCTAACTTCTCACCACCTCTAAGCTTAATGGCCAGAACTAAATGGTGTTGGCAGGCGAGCTCTAAATTATCATAGTCATCACAGTTTATGGGTTGGTACTCTTTTTCAGTCATCACCATAATCACTCACCAATAAATTAGCAGCAGCATAAGCCGCTTGTTCCCTAACGGCAGACGATAGCGTTTCGTTGGCCGCAATCTCATCTAGTGTTTTTAATACACACCCTAATGCATCAGAGACATATCCAAGATCGCCGCTGGCTATTTCCGCATATTTACGTCGAACAGGTTCGCAGTATTTTTGCATTCTATCCTCCTTTGCAGCTAATCTCATATTCACGAGGCTTTATTAAGCAACGTTTTCATTAATGCCTAAGCTACTCTACATTAAATTACCGTGCTGACTATAGCATAGTTGTTATTTTTTATATCAGCTACTTGGCGTCATTTAGAGAAAGCTAGGGTTCGGGTTGCCATCGCGCTAGCTCGCTGAATTCGGTACACTATCGTTCACGTAACTTCTCATTATGTTGGCAAACTCGCGATGGCGCTAAAAGCAACAATACTTAAAGCAACGGTAAATGTTGCCGATATGGACCGACAGGTTTTTTCAGATACCGTACTCACCGTGGCACAGCACCCATCGGAAACGGAACAGCGGATGATGCTACGTCTGCTGGCATGGATTTGTCATGCGGATGACCGCTTAGTTTTTACTAAAGGGTTGAGTGCCGATGATGAGCCAGAAATTTGGCGGCATAACGATCATAATGGTATTGAGCTTTGGATTGAGCTGGGTCTACCCGATGAAAAACGGTTAAGAAAAGCCTGCCATCAGTCTAAACAAGTGTTTTTGTACAGCTACAGCGAGCGGGCCGGTAAAGTCTGGTGGCAGCAAAATAAAGAGAAGCTAGACGGGCATAAAAATTTAACCGTCCTGTTTCTCGATGATGCTCAGTTGAAAAGGCTTGCCGCGATGAGTGCCCGTAATATGCAACTTCAGGCGACTATTCAAGATGGGATTATCTGGCTATCCGATAATCAAACCAACATAGAACTGACGTTTGAATCGTGGAAAACCGTCGGTGAGTAATCAATTATGCTAGCTGTTTCAGCCGGAGTTTCGATTCCAGACGATGAAATTATTTTAACGGCTATCCGAGCTCAGGGCGCTGGCGGGCAACATGTGAATAAATCATCGACGGCTATTCACCTGAGGTTTGATATTCGGGCGTCAAGCCTGCCTGAGTTTTATCAACAACGGTTGTTAGCTTTTAATCATCATCTGATTACCAGTGATGGGGTGGTTATTATAAAAGCGCAGGAATACCGAAGCCAGGAGCTTAACCGTGAAGCCGCGCTTGCACGACTAGTCGCACTAATTCAGGATGCCACTCGTTTCCAAAAAGCGCGCAAAGCGACTGCGCCGAGCAAAAATGCGAAGAGAAAGAGGCTGGACAGTAAAAACCGGCGGGGCGAAACGAAGACTCTGCGTGGAAAGGTGAATTACTAATGAGCTTGAATACTCAATACCTGAAATAGAAAACCCCGCGATTGCAGGGTTTTCTGTATTAAGCGCACTAGCTCTACGCGCGGCCTAACTGCGATAGTAAGAAAGAGACAATTTCATCGGTTTTGATCATCTCTTTATCTGCATTACGGCGATATTTGTATTCCATTTCGTCATTATCCAGATTACGATCACCGATCACCACCGTATGCGGAATACCAATTAGTTCCATATCGGCAAACATTACACCCGGGCGTTCTTTGCGGTCATCAAACAAAACCTCAACGCCTTTTGAGCGCAAGGTTTGATAAAGTTGCTCGGCAACTTCCTGAACGCGGAAAGATTTGTGCATGTTCATTGGTACGATAACCACTTCGAACGGCGCTATAGCATCAGGCCAAATAATTCCACGATCGTCGTAGCTTTGCTCAATAGATGCAGCAACTATGCGCGAAACGCCAATTCCATAACAGCCCATGGTCATAACCTGATTGCGGCCGTCTTCGCCCTGAACGGTTGCTTTCATTGCTTCTGAGTATTTAGTCCCTAGCTGGAAAATATGACCAACTTCAATGCCACGCTTAATGAGCAGAGTACCTTTGCCGTCCGGGCTTGGATCGCCTTTAACCACGTTACGGATATCCGCTATTGACGGTAAAGGAAGATCGCGTTCCCAGTTAATGCCAAAGTAGTGCTTATTATCAACGTTAGCGCCGGCGCCAAAATCGCTCATAACCGCCACAGAGCGGTCACTTATCACGGGAACCTGTAGATTAACTGGACCTAATGAACCTGGCCCTGCGCCAATGGCTTCACGAATTTCTTCTTCAGTCGCGAAGGTCAGCGGGCTGGCAATCTGCGGTAAGTTCTGAGCTTTAACTTCGTTCAGCTCATGATCGCCGCGTATTAACAGTGCAATAAGCTTATGGCCCGTTTCTTCTGTGGCATGAACTAGCAGAGTTTTAACGGTCTTCTCAATTGGCAAATTAAACTGTTCGACCAGCTCTGCAATGGTTTTTGCGTTAGGGGTATCAACTAGTCGAAGCTCTTCAGCGGCAGCGGCGGGTACTTTGGTTGATGTCATAGCTTCAGCCAGTTCGATGTTAGCCGCATAGTCAGAGTCGGTTGAGAATACGATGTCATCTTCACCGCTCTCAGCCAGCGCTTGAAACTCATGAGAAGAACTGCCACCGATAGAGCCGGTGTCGGCCAATACTGGACGGAAATCTAGGCCAATCCGAGTAAAGATTTTGCTATAGGCTTCATACATTTTATCGTAAGTTTGTTGAAGAGACTCTTGATTGGTATGAAATGAGTAGGCATCTTTCATGATGAATTCACGTGCGCGCATTACGCCGAAACGAGGGCGAACTTCATCACGGAATTTAGTCTGAATCTGATAGAAGTTCAGCGGTAGCTGCTTATAGGAGCTAATTTCGTTGCGAACTAAATCAGTGATCACTTCTTCATGAGTTGGACCCAGAACAAAAGGGCGCTCACCACGGTCAATGAAGCGTAAGAGCTCTGGGCCATATTGTTCCCAACGGCCACTTTCTACCCATAAATCAGCGGGTTGAACTACCGGCATTGACACTTCCATTGCTCCGGCATTGTCCATCTCTTCACGGACGATTTTAGCAACTTTATTTAAAACCCGCAGGCCGGTCGGTAACCAGGTATACAAACCTGAGGCCAGTTTACGGATCATACCGGCACGGAGCATTAGCTGGTGGCTAATCACTTCAGCATCGGCCGGTGTTTCTTTCAGAGTTGAGAGCAAATATTGACTAGTACGCATGATATGGAGCTTCCATTTTAACTGCTGATAACTGTGGCTTCACGCTATTGGCGGACGAGCGGGATAGAATCAACGCTGGTAAGGCCAAAAAAGGGGGTTACGCCTAATTTTATAAAGTGGCTTAGTGTATCAGCGACAACACCAAGCCAAAAGAGAGGATCGGCAATTTCTAGCGTTTATCGATAGCAATAACGCAAGTTTGTCTATTTTCAACCTGCCAGCGGACGTTAAAGTCGGATAAGTGAACGGCAAATTCTCGGGTTTGCTGCTCGCCTTTCCGGTAGGCAGGGCGGGGATCCTGAGCTAAAACCTGAGTGATAAACGGGCGCAGCCGTGGATATTGTTTCTCGTACTGACGTAACTGGCATTCGGCTTCAGGAGAAAAGTTAACCGGCATCTCGGCTAATGGCGCATTTTGTGCAAAACCGGCACGAGCGTCAGGAAGGCTTTCGGCAAAGGGCAGGTAAGGTTTGATGTCGAGAACGGGGGTTCCGTCGACTAAATCCAGACTTCCTAATTCGAGTATGACTTCGGCCCCTTGCTGTCGGATGCCTTTTAGCTCTATCAGTGACATACCTATTGGGTTAGGCCGAAACGTCGAGCGCGTTGCAAATACGCCCATTCGGGCATTTCCACCTAACCGCGGCGGGCGAACCGTGGGCCGCCAGCCGCCGTTTTGGGTTTGATGAAAAACAAACACCACCCAGATATGGCTAAACTGTTCCAAACCACGCACGGCCTGCGCTTGGTTATAAGGTGGTAACAGGCGTAATTCTCCGCCACCGTCAGCGACTAGCCCCGGCTGGCGGGGAACCGCAAATTTCTCTTTGTAGGGAGAATGAATAATGCCAATCGGTTCAAGGTGTAATGCTGTCATTTAGAATGTGACGTTTAGTGCTGTACCTTCACATATTGCCGCCCGATAGCAGCCAGGTACATTTGTCATTAGCTCACAGCGGTTGAGTAATACGGCGTTAGCCTTTTGAAATGCGGCGCGTTTCTGCATGCTTAGCGTTGCGGCAGGAATACTCGGTGGGGCGTCCTGAGCGCTGAACTGACAAGAATCACCGGAAACCTGACCTAACTCTTTAAATGCTGTACCGGAAAGTTCAGCTTCAGTTCGATATAACTTCACTGATTCTAATTCAGAATCTGATGTGCCCGATTGGGCGCAGCCACCTAGAAAAAGTGCAAACAGACAAAGGCTAAGGATTCGCATGGTATACCTTTTAATAAAATAGTGTTGTGCGTGGACGCGTAATTGGCAGCGTAATTTTTTGAACGAAAATATTTTTTAAGTATAAAGAAAAATTATGGCAGGGGTTAACTATAAATAGAACCGTAGAAAAAGGCAGATAATTGCTATCTGCCTTTTGAGTCAATGAGGAATAATCACTTACGTTATCAGTAAGGCATTACCAGCCTTTAACAGCGCCGCCTTTAAACTCTTGGTCTGCCGCTTTGAATACTTCGTCAGACTGGTATGCCTGAACAAACTTCTTCACGTTTTCAGAGTCTTTATTATCTGCACGGGCCACGATGATATTTACGTAAGGAGAATCTTTATCTTCAACGAAAATGCCGTCTTTAGTTGGTGTCAGGCCAATCTGGCTTGAGTAAGCGGTATTAATAATTGCTAATGTCACCTGATTGTCATCTAAAGAACGCGGTAACTGCGGGGCTTCCAGTTCAATAATTTTCAGCTTCTTAGGATTTTCAACGACGTCAAGAATGGTAGGCATCAGGCCAACGCCGTCTTTTAGCTTAATCAAACCTTGTTTTTGTAGTAGTAATAGCGAACGACCAAGGTTGGTTGGATCGTTTGGCAGCGCGATTTGGGCGCCATCCTGTAATTCATTTAGGTTTTTAATCTTCTTTGAATAGGCAGCAATCGGATAAACGAAAGTATTGCCAACAACCGCCAGATTATAGCCACGATCTTTGATTTGCTGATCTAAATATGGTTTGTGCTGGAATGCATTGACGTCGATATCACCTTTGCTTAAGGCTTCATTAGGCAATACATAGTCATTAAATGAAACGAGCTCAACGTCCAGACCGTATTTGTCTTTAGCGACCTGTTTCGCGACTTCGGCAACTTTTAATTCAGCTCCGACAATTACGCCTACTTTAATATGGTTTGGTTTTTTTTCTTCCTGACCACAGCCCGCCAGAGCGAGAGAACCAATAAGAACACCGACAGCGGCAAACGTTTTTAACTTAAATGACATATTATTTCTCTCTATTATCAGTAAGCTGCAAGCAGCATTATTAATTATTATCAGAACCGTTATTTATGGGTAACGGATTTGACGATACGGTCACCACAGAACTGAATTAAATAAACCAATACGACCAACAGTATAAGTACGGCATTCATTACCGTTGCGTTATATCCGGTATAGCCATATTGATAGCCTAGCTGACCCAAGCCACCTGCGCCAACGGCACCGCCCATTGCAGAATAGCCAACCAGAGTGATTAACGTAATCGTTGCGCTGTTGATTAAGCCAGGCAAAGACTCTGGTAGTAACACTTTATAGACAATTTGCATCGGCGTTGCGCCCATAGCCCGTGCGGCTTCAACCAGCCCGGTTGGAATTTCTAGTAGGGTATTTTCAACCATTCTTGCAATAAATGGGGCTGCCCCGATACTCAATGGAACCAATGCAGCCTGTAATCCAATAGATGTACCGACGATCATTCGGGTAAAAGGTATCATCCAGACAATCAAAATAATGAAGGGGATTGACCTGAAAATATTAATAACGGCAGATAACCCCCGATAGGCGGCCGGATTTTCAAGGATTTGCCCCGGTCTGGTAACATAAAGAAGCACGCCGGCAGGAAGGCCGATTACAAAACCAAAAAAGCCGGATACAAAGGTCATTACGATGGTTTCCCACGTGCCTTTTACCATCAGCCAAATCATTGCCTCAGACATAACCTAATACCTCAACTTTTACATGGTGTTCTTGGAGAAACTGAATAGCTGCAACGGTCTCTTCATGGGTTCCGTGGATTTCAGTTAACATGACACCAAATTTTACGCCGCCGGCGTAATCCATCTGGGCACTGATAATGTTGTTATTAATGTTGTAACGACGAGATACTTCAGACAGTAGAGGCGCATCGACTGACTGGCCGGTGAATTCTAAGCGCAAAAGCGGATGAGTATTCTCTTGCTGTTCTGGGGCCAATCTATTGGAGTAGTCTTCAGGAATATCCAGATGAAGCGTTGCCTGAATAAACTGCTGGGCCAACGGCGTTTTAGGATGAGAAAACATCGCACTTACGCTATCTTGCTCGATTAATTTTCCATTGCTTATCACTGCAACCTGATCGCAGATGCGTTTTACAACATCCATCTCATGAGTAATTAATAGAATGGTTAATCCTAAACGACGGTTGATATCCTTTAATAGCTCAAGAATTGAACGCGTTGTTGCCGGGTCTAACGCGCTGGTGGCTTCATCACATAATAAAACTTTTGGGTTGTTAGCCAACGCACGAGCAATAGCTACTCGCTGTTTTTGACCTCCGGACAAATTAGCCGGGTAGGCATCATGCTTATCGCTTAGCCCGACTAATTCGAGTAACTCTTTAACACGGCGATTTCTATCTTCAAGCGCTACGCCGCCTAATTCTAATGGAAGCGCGACGTTGCCAAATACGGTACGGCAAGACAGTAGATTGAAGTGTTGAAATATCATTCCCATCTGGCGACGGGCCTGAGTTAATTGATTAGCGGGAAGGGCGGTTAAATCTTGGTTATCGACTAAAACTTGCCCTGAGGTTGGGCGCTCTAATAGGTTTACGCAGCGGATAAGCGTACTTTTTCCTGCACCAGAAGCGCCGATAACACCGTAAATTTGTCCAGCAGGAACATGGAGCGTCACGTCAGAAAGCGCCGTGATTATCTGGTTCTTTTGCTGGAATAATTTTGTAATATTCTGAAGTTTAATCATTATTTTCTTATGCTACTGCGTTTATAACGATAACTTTCTATTGAAAATAATCGCTGATATCAATAAATAGAACTTAGCACATACTAAGTGATTGGATGGATGCTAAGGCGTCTAGACGTCCAAGTCAATCGGATTTTGGATCTATCGAAACGTTATCTCTATGGGTAGAATGATGAGATACTATGAAATATTCAGCAGCCATCAGGAGTAAATACGTGGCGAATCTAATACCAGCAATCTTTATCGACCGGGACGGTACCATTAATATCGACCATGACTATGTTCATGAAATAGATCGGTTCCAGTTTATCGATGGCGTCATTGACGCCTGTATTGAATTAAAAACGATGGGTTTTGCCTTGGTGCTTGTGACGAATCAGTCCGGTATTGCTCGTGGCAAATTTACTGAAGCTCAGTTTACAACGCTGACTGAATGGATGGACTGGTCTTTAGCCGATCGCGGCGTGGATTTAGACGGTATCTATTATTGTCCTCATCATCCAGAAGGGAGCATAGCTGGTTTTTCTCAAGTATGTGAGTGCCGCAAGCCTAAAGCCGGTATGTTTTTGTCAGCAAAAGAAGATTTACATATTGATATGGCTGCTTCTTATATGGTTGGTGACAAACTAGAGGATATGCAAGCTGCGTCTAATGCTGGCGTAGGCCATAAGGTTCTGGTTAGAACGGGAAAACCGATAACCGATGAAGCTGAAGCCTTAGCTGACAAAGTATTAGATAGTCTGGCCGCATTGCCTAATGTTATTAAGTCTGGCGTATTTGGCTAATCTGCTTATGCAATATATTGGTTAAATAAAATAGTTTTATTTAACCCTTGCTATTCATTTGAATAATCCTATAATGCGCCTCCACTGACACGGCAAACCGCCGTTCAGCACGAGGCGTTCAGGCAAAAATCTCAGATTTAATCCTTGACTCTCCGGCGGGTTAGCGTATTATTCGCAGCCCGTGTTGCAGGAAGTTTCTTCCCCGCAACACCGCTCTTTAACAATTTATCAGACAATCTGTGTGGGCACTCACAAGACGGTATCATAGCCACTCCGGTGGCAAAAACTATACCAAGTCTTAAAGAGTGACCAAGCAGTAATTCATTTGTAATTT